>JAXGNL010000093.1:0-7123 GCA_040768005.1 Kiritimatiellia bacterium | reverse complement strand
CCCCATTCTCCTCGCCCTCTGCGGCGCATGGCTTCTCTCTCCCGTCGCCGGCTGGGCCATCAGCGTCACCCGCCCCCCCCGCCGCAACCCGCTCAACGCCGCCCAGCGCCGCTTCCTCCGCCGCATCGCCCGCCGCACCTGGGCGTTCTTCGACCACTTCACCGGCCCCGGCACCCACTGGCTGCCCCCCGACAACTTCCAGGAATCCCCCGAAGCCGCCGCCGACCGCACCTCGCCCACCAACATCGGCATGGCCCTCGCCGGCACCCTCGCCGCCGCCGACTTCGGCTATCTCTCCCCCGGCCGCCTCGCCGACCGCATCCGCCGCACCTTCGAAACCCTCGAACGCCTCGAACGCTACCGCGGGCACTTCTACAACTGGTACGACACCCGCTCCCTCAAGCCCCTCCATCCCCTCTATGTCTCCACCGTCGACAGCGGCAACCTCACCGGCATGCTCATCGTCCTGCGCGCCGGCCTCGCCGAATGCCTCGACGCCCCCGTCCTGCCCCCCGCCTGGCGCGACGGCCTCGCCGATACCGCCGATGTCCTCCTCGAAGAACTCCACGCCGCCGCCCGCCGGCGCTCCCTCGATCCCGACGCGATCCAGCGCGCCCTCCGCGCCGTGCGCGGCTGGCGCGACGCCCTCGCCGACGCCCCCCCCGGCCTCCGCGACAGCCTCCGCCTGCTCGATACCCTGGCCGCCGACGCCGCGTCGCTGGCCGACGCCCTCGCCCCCGATCCCGAAACCGCCTTCTGGCGCGACGCCCTCCAGGCCCAGATCGACGATCTCGCCGGCGAACTGCGCCGCTTCGCCCCGTGGGCCGCCGACGACCCCTCCGCGCTCCCCGAAGCCGCCCGCCGCGAACTCGACACCCTCCCCCCTCTGCGCGCCCTCGCCACCCTCCACCAGCGCCGCGAATCCCTCCTGCCCCCCGGCACCCCCGGCGAAGACCGCTGGGCCGGCCACTTCCGCCTCGCCGCCGAACGCGCCGCCCAACGCATCGCCGCCCTCAACGCCCTCCGCGATCAGTGCGCCGAACTCGCCGACAACGATCTCGATTTCCTCTACGACGCCAAACGCCACCTCCTCTCCATCGGCTACAACCTCGAATCCCACGTGCTCGACCCCGGCTACTACGACCTCCTCGCCTCCGAATGCCGCCTCGCCAGCTTCGTCGGCGTCGCCCGCGGCCAGCTCCCCCTCGAACACTGGTTCCATCTCGGCCGACGCCTCGCCCCCGGCGGCGGCGCCCCCGTCCTCGCCTCCTGGAGCGGCTCCATGTTCGAGTACCTCATGCCCATGCTCGTCATGCCCTCCTACGACGGCACCCTCCTGCACGAAACCTGCCGCGAATCCGTCCGCCGCCAGATCCGCTACGCCCGCCGCGCCGGCATCCCCTGGGGCATTTCCGAATCCGGCTACAACCAGGTCGACACCCATCGCATCTACCAGTACCGCCCCTTCGGCATCCCCACCCTCGGCATGAAGCGCGGCCTCGCCGACGACCTCGTCATGGCCCCCTACGCCGCCGCCATGGCCCTCATGGTCGCCCCCCGCCCCGCCGCCCGCAACCTCCGGCGCCTCGCCGCCGACGGCGCCGTCGGCCGCTTCGGCCTCTACGAAGCCATCGACCACACCCCCGCCCGCGTCCCCGCCGGCGAACCCTTCGCCATCGTCCGCTCCTGGATGGCCCACCACAGCGGCATGAGCCTGCTCGCCCTCGACCACCTGCTTCACGACCGCCCCATGCCCCGCCGCTTCATGGCCGATCCCCACCTTCAGTCCTGCCTCCTCCTCCTCCAGGAACGCATCCCCCTCGCCCGCCCCCGCGTCCGCGCCACCGCCGCCGTCGCCGAAACCGCCGGCGGCCGCTCCGACGACTCCTTCCAGGCCATGTACCGCGTCTTCGACACCCCCGACACTCCCGTCCCCGAAGTCCACCTCCTCACCAACGGCGCCTACCACGTCATGGTCACCAACGCCGGTGCCGGCTACTCCCGATGGAACGACCTCGACCTCACCCGCTGGCGCGAAGACGCCGCCCGGGACGCCCACGGCTTCTTCTTCTTCCTGCGCGAAGTGGACACCGACCGCGCCTGGTCCCCCGCCTTCCAGCCCCTCGCCCCCGATTTCGACCGCTACGAAGCCGTCTTCTCCCAGGGCACCGCCGAATTCAACTCCGCCATCCACCAGTTCCAGAACCGCCTCCAGATCGCCGTCTGCCCCGAAGACGACATGGAACTGCGCCAGCTCTCCCTCACCAACCTCGCCCGCCGCGCCCGCACCGTCGAAATCACCTCCTACGCCGAAGTCGTCCTCCTCAACGGCCGCGGCGAAGCCGCCCACCCCGCCTTCCACAAGCTCTTCGTCCAGGCCTTCACCGCCCGCGACAAGGCCTCCCTCGTCTTCTCCCGACGCCCCCGCGCCGACGGCGAAACCCATCCCTGGCTCTTCCACACCCTCTTCGTCGCCGGCGGCACCGTCCTGCGCGGGCCCACCTTCGAAACCGACCGCGCCGCCTTCATCGGCCGCGGGCGCTCCCTGCGAAACCCCGCCGCCCTCGACTCCCCCGGCCCCCTCCCCGACCGCGCCGGACTCGTCCTCGATCCCGCCGCCGCCATCCGCTACCGCGTCCGCATCGAGCCCGGCGAAACCATCCGCGTCAACGCCTTCCTCGGCATCGCCCCCGACCGCGACGCCGTCGCCGCCTACGTCGACCGCTGCCACGATCCCCGCATGCCCGAACGCATCTTCTCCCTCGCCTGGACCCGCAGCCAGGTCCTCCTCCACCAGCTCCGCGTCAGCGAAGCCGACGTCCAGAACTACGCCCGCCTCGCCGGCTCCCTCCTCTACGCCAGCGCCCACCGCCGCGGACGCGCCAGCGTCATCGCCGCCAACCGCCGCAACCAGTCCGCCCTCTGGAGCTACGGCATCTCCGGCGACCGCCCCATCGTCCTGCTCTCCATCACCGACCAGGCCAACCTCGACCTCGTCCGCAGCCTCCTCCAGGCCCACACCTACTGGCGCCAGAAAGGCCTCGAAGCCGACCTCGTCATCTGGTCCGAGGCCTACGCCGGCTACCGCCAGAACCTCCTCGACTCCATCATCGGCCTCGTCCAGGCCGGCACCGAAGGCAAGCTCCTCGACCAGCCCGGCGGCATCTTCGTCCGCAACATCGACCAGGTCCCCGAAGAAGACCGCCTCCTCTTCCGCGCCGTCGCACGCCTCGTCTTCAGCGACCGCTACGGCACCCTCGCCGAGCAGATCGACCGCCGCGTCGTCCCCGAACCCGACATCCCCGACCTCGACGCCCAACCCCCTCCCGCCAAGCCCAGGCCCCCCGCCCCCCTCCCTTTCCGACGGCTCGAATGCTTCAACGGCATCGGCGGCTTCACCCCCGACGGCCGCGAATACATCCTCCAGCTCCCCCCCGGCACCTCCCCCCCCGCCCCCTGGGTCAACGTCCTCGCCAACCCCGGCTTCGGCACCGTCGTCAGCGAATCCGGCTCCGCCTACACCTGGAGTGAAAACGCCCACCAGTTCCGCCTCACCCCCTGGCACAACGACCCCGTCTCCGACCCCCCCGGCGAAGCCCTCTACATCCGCGACGACGATACCGGCCGCATCTGGTCCCCCTCGCCCCGCCCCCGCCCCCGGACGCTCCCCCGTCGTCTGCCGCCACGGCCACGGCTATACCGTCTTCGAACGCACCGAAGACGGCCTCGCCTGCGAAGCCACCGTCCACGTCGCCCTCTCCGCCCCCGTCAAATTCACCTCCCTCGTCCTGCGCAACACCTCTGACCGCCCCCGCCGCGTCTCCGTCGCCGCCTATGTCGAATGGGTCCTCGGCGAACGCCGCGAACAGAACGCCATGCACGTCGTCACCCGCCTCGACCCCCAGAGCGGCGCCCTCTTCGCCCAGAACCCCTTCCACCTCGACTTCGCCGACCGCGTCGCCTTCTTCCACTGCAGCGCCGCCGACCGCACCCTCACCGCCGACCGCCTCGAATTCATCGGCCGCAACGGCACCCTCGCCGACCCCGCCGCCCTCCGCCGCGAACGCCTCTCCAACCGCGTCGGCGCCGCCCTCGACCCCTGCGCCGCCTTCCTCGCCCCCTTCGAAATCCCCCCCGGCGACGACATCCGCATCGCCTTCTCCCTCGGCGCCGCCGCCTCCGAAAACGAAGCCCGCGACATCCTCCGCCGGCAGGGCGGCGTCAACGGCGCCCGCCAGGCCCTCGAAGAAGTCTGGCAGTTCTGGCAGCGCCAGCTCGGCGGCATCTACGTCGAAACCCCCGACCCCTCCCTCAACTTCCTCGTCAACCACTGGCTCCTCTACCAGGTCCTCTCCGCCCGCTTCTGGGGACGCACCGGCTTCTACCAGTCCGGCGGCGCCTTCGGCTTCCGCGACCAGCTCCAGGACTCCCTCGCCTTCCTCCACGAATGCCCCTGGCTCACCCGCGAACACCTCCTCGCCTCCGCCGCCCGCCAGTTCCGCGAAGGCGACGTCCAGCACTGGTGGCACCCCCCCGTCGGACGCGGCGTCCGCACCAAAATCACCGACGACCTCCTCTGGCTCCCCTACGTCGCCGCCCGCTACGTCGCCGCCACCGGCGACACCGGCGTCCTCGACGAACCCGCCCCCTTCCTCGACGCCCGCCCCCTCACCCCCGACGAAGAATCCGTCTACGACCTCCCCCGCACCACCGACGAATCCGCCCCCCTCTACGACCACTGCGTCCGCGCCATCCGCCGCGCCCGGACCGCCGGCCCCCACGGACTCCCCCTCATCGGCGCCGGCGACTGGAACGACGGCATGAACCGCGTCGGCCACCAGGGAAAAGGCGAAAGCGTCTGGCTCGCCTTCTTCCTCCGCCGCGTCCTCCTCGACTTCGCCCCCCTCGCCGCCGCCCGCGGCGACACCCCCTTCGCCGACGAATGCACCGCCGCCGCCGAAACCCTCGCCACCGCTCTCGACACCCACGCCTGGGACGGCCACTGGTACCTCCGCGCCTTCTTCGACGACGGCACCCCGCTGGGCTCCGCCCAATCCCCCGAATGCCGGATCGACTCCCTCCCCCAGAGCTGGGCCGTCCTCGCCGGCGCCAATCCCCAACGCGCCGCCACCGCCCTCCAATCCGCCCTCGACCGCCTCCTCGACCGCGACAACGGCCTCGTCCGCCTCTTCACCCCCCCCTTCGACTCCGCCCCCTGGGACCCCGGCTACATCAAAGGCTACGTCCCCGGCGTCCGCGAAAACGGCGGACAATACACCCACGCCGCCGTCTGGGTCGCCATGGCCTGCGCCGCCCTCAAGCAAACCGACCGCGCCTGGGAACTCGCCCGCCTCCTCAATCCCGTCCGCCATTCCGACACCCCCGAGGCCGCCGCCCGCTACAAACTCGAACCCTACGTCCTCGCCGCCGACATCTACACCGCCGACGGACACCAGGGCGAAGGCGGCTGGAGCTGGTACACCGGCTCCGCCGCCTGGCTCTACCAGTTCTACGTCGAACACCTCCTCGGCATCCGCATCCAGGCCGACACCCTCTCCTTCACCCCCCTCTTCCCCACCGACTGGACCCAATTCAAACTCACCTACCGCTACCGAAACACCTTCTACCACGTCGAACTCGTAAAAACCGGCCCCGACACCACCCGCACGCAACACCTCTGGCTCGACGGCATCGAACAGCCCGACGGCAAAATCCACCTCCTCGACGACGGCCGTGAACGCCACGCCACCGTCCACCTCGGCTGAAACGGTTGGTTGGTGGCCGTTGGTTGGTGGATGATGGTTGGTGGTTAGTCGGACATCGGACCGCGGACCTCCGTCCTCCATCCTCCGCCCTCCGTCCTCCGTCATCTGTCCTCCGACATCCGACAGGCCCCATCATGAAAACGGGTTCGAACAATGGAACCCAGGGCGCCCGCCGCAAGGTCCGGGTCCCCTTCGGGAGCGAGACCATGATGAGACTACAGCCCATACTTCTCACTTTGTCCATTGCCTTGTGTGCCCTTGCGGCACATGCGACCGATGTCTTCTATTCTGATACTCACGCTTTGTCGGAAAACGCGCGGTACAAGGTCGAAGCCAAATCCCCTGACAACAAGAGAGGAAACTGGGAGAAACCCTTTGCACGAGACTTCGCCTACACCCTGACCGATCTCCAAGCAAAGAAAACGCTATGGAAACGCAATCAAGGCGAACAGGAGGGGTCTTGCAGAGCACTCTATGTAGACAACGATGGCTGGGTCGTGATCGCCACGGGATGGGATGATCTGATCTTTGTGGCGCCCACGGGCGAGGACACCGGCACGTTGGATATCCTGAAGGATGCGTTCATCGCAGATGAGAGGGAGCAATATGTTCACAATACGACCGCTGGCCCCATGTGGGCCGGGTACTCAACATGGTATTTCGTCCGCGCAGGCCAGCAGCGCCTGTTCGTAATCCGCCCCTGGTGGGGCAGACGGATCATATCAGATGTGGAGAAGGGCGCACAGGTGCCCGTAGACGACATCGTCGAAGCGGCATGCCATTCCCATGAGAAAGCATTCGTTCTGCGCGAACTGGCAAACGGTATCACAACCCGTAAGAAGTGGGAGACAGAAGACTGTTGTGATGAAGTATGGCCTGTCCTCAAGGCCGCGTACCTTGCGGGAAGGCTGGGCATCGAAGAAGCGGTGCCACTCCTTCAGAAACTCCAGGATTCGACCTACAGCGGGTCATCTGTCACCGGCTGGTCCGCGTACAAGCCACAGGAGGGAGGCGTTGATCCGTCAGATTGGCAGGAGATGACCATGCGACGCGTAGTCCATCTCTCCCTCCGCCGTTTAGGCAGACCGCCCGACCAATACGCCTGCACAACCTTCGATGTTCACTTCGAGGACTACCGCAATGAGCACACGTTCAATCTTACTCCCCTTTCTCACAGCAGAGTCGACCACGCATCTGACGTAAAAAAGGGCATGCGGCCTGAAGGCGTCCTCTCTGTTATCGGTGCGCCAGACTTCAATGATTCAGATGCCTGGCACTACGATATGGACACGGACAGTCCTTTCACACTCACGATCAAATGGGGCAAGACGGGCGTTGCGGACATCCAGAGAACGCGC
>JAXGNL010000092.1:0-1966 GCA_040768005.1 Kiritimatiellia bacterium | reverse complement strand
GCGGCTCGGGCAGCACGACGGACAACGGCTGGGGCCGGCCCATCACCCTGGACTCGCCCATCGGGGGCATGGACTTCTGGATCGGCTCCTGGGTGGACGGCGGCGGCGGCGCCCAGCTGTGGTCGTACAACGGCGCGACATGGGACCTGGGCACGATGGGCAGCTACTCGTTTGCCGGCGGGTCGCAAAGCACCCTGGACTACTCCGTGCCCCTGGCGACCCTGGGCCTGGGGGAAGGCGACACCTTCTATTTCGACGTGTATTCATCGGGCGGCGGCGGCACCGATACCGCCATCGATGCGCTGTCCAATCCCAACATCAGCGTCACGGCATGGGATCAGGCCTATGTGTCGTCGGTCAGCGGCAACGGCTTGAGTTCCTACGGTGTTGCCGCGATTCCGGAACCCGGCACCCTGTCGCTGCTGGGCCTGGGCGTTCTGTCCGTGCTGGGCCTGCGCCGCCGCCGGCGGTAAATGGGCCGCACCGACCCCACTCCTTCCGCCTCCGGCGCCGGTCACGGCGGCCGGAGGTTTTTTACTCCCCTGCCGCCCGCCAGACGCCGGGCCTTCCGCCTCGCCGCCGTCGCCCTGCCGTTCCTGCTGCTGGGCGCGATCGAAGGCGGCCTGCGGATCGGGGGCCGGGGCGGATATCCGCCCTTCCTGCGCGCGGCGGGCCGTCTGCCGACCGGCGATACGCTCTGCCTCGTGGAGCCGGCGGCGTCCAAGCCGTATTTCTTCGCCAATCCGGATCGGCCGGGCTACGCCGAACAAACCAATTTCCGGATGCCCAAGCCCGCGGGAACCGTGCGCATCTTCCTGGTCGGCGAGTCGGCGGCCAAGGGTTATCCGCAGCCGCGCAACCTGTCCATGTCCGCGTTCCTGCAGGAGATGCTGCAGGCCGCCTGGCCCGGGCGCACGGTGGAGACAATCAACCTGGGCACCACGGCCGTCGCGAGCTTTCCCCTGGTCTATCAGGTGCGCGACGCGCTGCGCTACGACCCGGACCTGTTCATCTTCTATGTGGGCAACAATGAATTCTTCGGGGCGTACGGCACCGGATCGCTCAATGCCGCGGGCCGCCTGCCGCCGCGCGCGCTGCGGATCCTGCGCGGCTTGCGCGGTTCGGCCCTCTTTCAAACCCTGAACGAAGCCCTGCGGCCGAAGAGCGACGGCCGCCGGACCCTGATGGAGGAAATGATGGGGCGCGCGGCGATTCCGCCGGAGTCCCCCCTGCGCGCCGCCGCCGCCCGGAATCTGGAGGAAAACCTGATCGCCATGCTCGCGCATACCCGCGCCGCGGGCGTCCCGGCCATCGTGTGCACCACGGCCAGCAACGAAGCCGGCCTGGCCCCGCTGGGCCCCGAGGACGAGACCGGCGCCGATCCCGCGCAACGGGCCGAAGCGCAGCGGCTCCTGGCGGAGGGCGAAGCCCGGCTGGCGGATCAGCCCGCCGCCGCCGCGGACGCCTTCCGCCGGGCCGCGGAATGCGCCCCCCGCAATGCCCGGGCCCGGTTCGGACTGGGCCGCGCCCTCGCCACCGCCGGCGATCGCGCCGGCGCGCGCGAAGCGTTTCTCACGGCCCGCGATCTGGACACCCTGCCCTGGCGGCCGACCTCGCAGACCGAGGCGGCCATCCGCTCCGCCGCGCGCCGCATGGGCGCCCCCCTCGCCGACGTGGCCGAACGGTTCCGCCAGGCCGCCCCGCTGGGCGCCACCGGCCATGAAGGCGCCGGAGACCATGTGCACCTCACCCTGCGCGGACAGGCCCTGGCCGCCCGCTGCATGGCGGAGACCATGACCTCCCTGCCCGGCCCCCTGCAGGTTTCCGCCGAGGCTCTCGCCCGGCTGCCGGATGCCGATGACCTGGCCCGGCGCCTGGGCGCGAATCCCTATGACGACTATCGCGTGAACCACATCCTGCGCGTGCTGTTCGGAGTGGACTTCATGCGGCGCTCGAACCCGGATGC
>JAXGNL010000091.1:0-2025 GCA_040768005.1 Kiritimatiellia bacterium | reverse complement strand
CATCCACGACCCCGACGGCATCGATGCCGAAAAACTGGCGTTCGTCATGGAGCTGAAGAACGTCAAGCGCGGACGCATTGCCGACTACGCCCGGGAATTCAACTGCCGCTATCTGGAAGGTCAGGCGCCCTGGAGCATCCCCTGCGACTGCGCGTTCCCCAGCGCCACCCAGAATGAAATCAGCGGCGCCGACGCCGCCGCCCTCATCCAGAACGGCTGCCAGCTGGTCTCCGAAGGCGCCAACATGCCCTCCACCCCCGAGGCCGTGGATATCTTCCTGGAAAACAAGATCCTGTACGGCCCCGGCAAGGCGGCCAACGCCGGCGGCGTCGCCACCTCCGGGCTCGAAATGGCCCAGAACGCCATGCACCTGAACTGGACGCGCGACGAAGTCGAAGCCCGGCTCCGCCAGATCATGGTGTCCATCCACACCAGCGCCTGCGAAACCGCCAAGGAATACGGCCAGCCCGGCAACTACGTGGTCGGCGCCAACATCGCCGGCTTCGTCAAGGTCGCCGACGCCATGCTCGACCAGGGCCTCGTGTAATCCTTCCCGCCTCGCAAATCAACGCCCCTCCGGGATGACCCGGAGGGGCGTTGATCCATGGCTTCGCCATCCGCCCTGCGCCGAAACGCCGGGGACCCCCGCCGCGGACAGACCTTACGCCCCGGCTTTCTCGCTCACAAAACGAACATCTTCCTTGATGCGCTCGCGGGCCGTGGATTCCAGCCCCTTCCAGCAAACGGATTTCCTGCCCAGGGCACGCAAGGCGGACACTTCCGGCTGGAAATCCCCCAACGCGGCCGGTTCATGCCGGGCGACCCGCGACAGCAGCACGCTCAGCACGATCAAGCCGTCCTGTCCCCCGCCCTGCACTTCGCGGCGGAATTCCACCAGACAGCGGGATGTCGCCTGTCCGATGGTGTAGCCTTCTTCCCGGAGAGTCTCGTAGAACATCTCCACCACCGCACAGCGGAGTTCATAATAGCTGGATTGCATGGTGTCACCCTACCGTTCCGCCGCCCGGGATTCAAGGCACATCAGCCGCGTGCCGCGCATTTCCGACGCGCAACCGGCGGGCGGCGGGCGGCGCGGTTCGCCGCCCCCTCCTCTCCCGTCATTTCACCTTGTACAGCACCTGCACCGCCACGTTGGTGTATTCCGCCATGAACTGCTTGAAGACATTCCAGCAGCTCGCGCAGGGCGGCAGGTCCGTATAGAGCTTCAGCCGGCCCTTCACCGACGTGTCCGGCAGCCGGGACACCAGATCCTCGAGAATCTTGTATTCCGTGTCCACCGTGCGCTGCCAGCAGTTCGGCCCGTCCACAATGTCGTTCTGGTTGACGCACAGGGTGTAGTAGCGCCCCTTCTCCGGCCGCACCGAAATCCCTTCCAGCTTCCGGGCTTCCTGCGAGGAAAAATCGTCCAGACTCTGTATTCCGCTGTGGGCGAAGTACTCCGTCTTGTCCAGTCCGTCGATCTTGGCCACCGCCCAGGCGAAATTGAACCGCTCGCGGTACTGCGGCGGCAGCTTGCCGCGGGTGAACTCGATTCGCGCCAGCACGTTGGAATCCCAGCGCATCACCACGCGCCGCATGGCCGGCTGCCGCACCCCCGGCACCGGATCATAGGCGTCCTCCGCCGGCTTGGCCTGGGCGATGCCCGCCAGCAAAAGGCCGATCACCATTCCCATCGTTGGAATCCTAAGCCGTTTTTTCATTTTGTTTTTGTCCTTTCCTGTGGTGTGGCCCGGCCGGCCGGCAGCCGGAGGGGAGTCGCTCACGGCCAGTTGTAAAGCACTTCGATTTCGATGTTGGTGTAGATCGCCAGGAACTGTTTCATCACGCCCCAGCAGCTCCGGCACGGCTCCAGTTCGGTGAACAGCAGGATCCGGCCTTCCACCGACGGATCCGGCAGTCTCGACGCGATGTCCTCCATGATCTTGTATTCGGTGTCGAACCACCGGGGAATCGCGTTGGGGCCGCCGATATTGCCCTGGTAATCCACCATCAGGGTCTCAAAGC
>JAXGNL010000090.1:0-2076 GCA_040768005.1 Kiritimatiellia bacterium | reverse complement strand
GCCCTTCTCCCGCGACGCGCTGGCAAACGCCGTGCGGCAGGCGGTGGCGCAACCCGCCTGACCGGGCCGTCACCGCCCCGGCGTCCGGACACCGGGCCATAAAAAGGACTCGTCATCCCCCGCCCGAAACGGCTAGGTTCCGTGCAACAGAGCGGAGGCTTGCATGAACATTGTCGCCATCATGGCCAGCTATCGAAAGGGACGCACGATTGACACGCTCGTGGACCGGGCCATCGCCGGCGCGCTGGAGGCCTGCCCCGGCTCCACGGCCGAAAAAATCACCCTGATCGACAAGCACATCGAATACTGCCGCAACTGCATGGCCTGCCGGGACGACGACCCGTCCAAGCCTCTCGCCCGCTGCGTCATTCAGGACGACATGCAGGCCATCTATCCGGTCCTCGACGCCGCCGACGCCTATATCATCGGCACCCCCATCAACATGGGCAACGAAACCGCCCTGTTCAAGACCTTCGTCGAACGCTGCTGCTTCGTCTTCGCCAAGCCGGGGAACTTCCCCATGAAAGGCGTCCCCACCCCCCGCGGCACCCGCAAGCGCCGGGCCGTCGCCATCCTCAGCACCGGCGTCGTCCCGCCCTGGATGCGCCTGTTCTGCGACGATGCCACCCCGTTGATCAAGGACTTCTGCAAAACCATGCTCAACGCCCGCCTGCTCGACACCCTCTACGCCGGCGCCATCGAAAAACGCACCGTGGACCATTACACCCGGGCCGCCTTCCGGCTCGGACGGGAACTGGTCCGCTAGCGGACGCCCGGCCCGGCACCGCCGCTCCGCCCCATGCCCCCTCCCGCCTCACTGACCATCCTGGGCGCCGGCCCCGCCGGCTATCCCGCCGCGTTCCTCGCCGCCGATCTCGGACTGTCCGTCACCCTGATCGACCGGGAAAATGCCCTGGGCGGCACCTGCCTGCATCGCGGCTGCATTCCCTCCAAATCCCTCCTGCATGCCGCCCGCCTGCTCTCCGATGCCCGCGAGGCCTCCGCCCTGGGCCTCGACTTCGCCCCGCCGGCCATCCGTCTGGAGGCCTTGCGCGAGTGGAAGGAATCCGTCAGCGCGCGCCTGGCCAACGGCCTCGCCCAGCTGGCCAAGGCCCGCCGTATTTCCGTCCTCCACGCGCAGGCCGCCCTGGCGTCGCCCGCACAGCTTCAGCTGACCGGCCCCGACGGCACGGTCCGCCCCCTGGATTTCGACACCCTCCTGCTGGCCCCCGGCTCCGTCCCGGTGCGGCCTCCGGGATTCCCCGCCGGCCACCCCCGCCTGTGGGACTCCACCGCCGCCCTGGCCCTCCCGGAAATCCCCCCCTCCCTCCTCGTCGTGGGCGGCGGCTATATCGGCCTGGAACTGGGTTCGCTCTATGCCGCCCTCGGCTCGCGCGTGACCGTCGTCGAAATGACCGGCGGCCTGCTGCCCGGCGCGGACCGCGATCTCATCGTGCCCCTCGCCAAGCGCCTGCGCAGCCGGTTCCACGCCCTCCATCTGAACACCCGCGTGGCCGACATCGCCGACGATCCGGACGGGCTGCGCGCCACCCTGGAAGACCTCAAAACCGGCGAAACCCGCAGCGAGCCCTTTGCCAAAATCCTGGTAGCCGTCGGCCGCCGGCCGAACACCGGCGAACTGGCGCTCGACCGCGCGGGCCTCGCCGCCGACAATCGCGGGTTCATCCCCGCGGACGCCGAGGGCCGCACCGTCCAGCCGCGGATCTACGCCGCCGGCGATGCCGCCGGCAACCCCATGCTGGCCCACAAGGCCACCCACGAAGCCCGGGCCCTCGTCGCGCGCCTTGCCGGACGCCCCGCGCACGTTTCGCGGCATGTCCCCGCCGTCGTGTTTACCGACCCGGAAATCGCCTGGGTCGGCCTGACCGAAACCGAGGCCCGCGAACGCGGCATCGAGGTCAAGGTTTCCAAATTCCCCTGGGCCGCCAGCGGACGCGCCCTCACGCTCGACCGCGCCGACGGCTCCACCAAGCTGCTTGCCGACCCCGGAACCGGCCGGCTGCTCGGCGCGGGCCTCGCCGGGCCCGGCGCCGGCGATCTGATTTCCGAAGCCGC
>JAXGNL010000089.1:0-2202 GCA_040768005.1 Kiritimatiellia bacterium | reverse complement strand
GGGCAGCCGGGACAGCAAGCTACGGATTACACGGATGGCCCGGACGGGGGGGGGGACGTCCGGACTGGAGCCGGCGCGCCTGCGCTCCGGTAGACCCGAGCGGCAACGAGTTGCCGATACGCCCGGGGTGGAAGGGCAGGGGTTACGGCTTTTCGATGAAGGCGGCAATGAGGGAATTGAGCCGGTCGGGGATTTCGAGCATGAAGAAGTGGCTGACGCCGGGGACGTCGTGATACTCGACCTGCGGGAAGCAGCGGGCAAAGTCGTCGCGATAGGTCGGAGGCAGGCCGTAGGCGGGGGAATAGACGGCCAGACAGGGGAGGTGGACGGCCCGGGGGAGGAAGTACTTCCAGTCCGTGCCAACGCCGGCGATCATGGCCTGGCCGATGGACAGCGGGACGGTGCGGCTGGCGGAAAGGATATCGTCTTTCAGCGCGGACGGTGTATCGGGCAGAAAGAGCATCCGGATGAAAGCCTCGCGGGCGGCTTCGTTGGTCATGCTGCCGGCGAATCCGGCGATTTCCTGCCGGAATTTTTCCGGGCCGCCGGGTTCGGCGGAGACTTCGAAATGGGCGCCGTCAATGGCGCCGATGCCCAGGCAGCGGTGCGGGTAGAGGGAGGCGAAGACTTCGGTGACGGCGAATCCCATGCTGTGGCCGAAGAGAAAGGCCTGGTCCACCTGTTCGGCATCCAGCACGGCGCGAACGGCGTTGGCGAAAAGTTCCGGGGTGTAGAGAGTCTCTTCGATGCGGCTGCTGCGGCCGTTGCCGGGCAGATCCACGCCGATGCTGCGATACCCCGGGAAGGCCCCTAGCTGGTGTTTCCAGACCTCCAGGCTGCCGGTCCACCCGTGGATGAAAACCAGTGTGCGATGGCCCTGGCCGTGGATTTCGTAATACACCTCATGATCGCCGAACGGGATGCGCCTGGCGACGGGCGTCTGCGGCGCATCCGCGCGGTCAGCGTGGCCGCAGCCGGTAAGGGGAAGGAGCAGGGACAAGAACAGGACAAGAGACCGAAACAGGTTCATGGGGATTCCTTTCAAAACCGAAAAACGGATTCATCGCAGAGAACGCGACGGAAGCAACGGCCGGTTGGGCAAGGCGGAAATTCCGTATGGGGATCAGGCGTTGCGGGAACGGGGGCGTTTGGCGGCGGGTTTGGCGGGGGATTTGGCGGCGCCGAGGCGTCGGACGGGGCGGCCTTCCATGTAGCCGCGGTAGCCGACGGGTTCGAGCTGGAAGCGCGGGGCGGCATCGTCGTCCCATTCGTAGCCGTAGAGCTCGGGCTGGTAGGTTTTCATGACATCCCAGAGCGAGGAGATGGCTTGCATGAAGTCGTCGTCGTTGAAGGGCGGGCCCTGGAAGACCATCAGGGTGCAGGGCGGCAGGTCCAGGATGTCGTATCCTTCGGGGACGGGTCCGGCGTAATCGGCGGGGACTTCGACGCCCTGGGCGTACACGGAGGTGCCGGGGCGGCGGAAGCGATCCGGCAGCCACAGGCCCATGGGTTCGTGGATGGCCTGCTTGATCTGGCCCAGGCGCGCGTAGATATCGCAGCCGACTTCTTCGCAGTATTCGAAATAGTGCGTGGCGCGCTTGCCGCGTTTGAGGATCATCTTGCGCGCGGGGCGGTTGACGAGCTGGACGAACACAACCTGGGACTGGGGTTTTTCGGTCTTGGATTTCATGGGGGCGGATCCTTTCGTTTCGGGGGGGTAATAGCTGCGCATGCGGTCGGGCATGAACAGGACCACGGACGGCTTTTTCCGGCGAAACTGGCGGGGGGGCATGCCGAACTGGCGGGTGAAGGCGCGCGTGAAGCCTTCGTGGGAATCGAAGACGAAATCAAAGGCGACATCCACCACCTTGCAGGGGGAGCCGGAGAGCCGGTCCGCGGCGGCGGAGAGCCGTCGCTGGCGGATGTAGTCGAAGGGAGAGCGGCCGGTGTATTCCTTGAAGAGACGGGCGGCATGCCACGGGGAATAGCGGGCGGCGCGGGCGAGGCCGGAAAGGGTGACGGGCTCGGCCAGGTGGGCTTCGATGAAGCCTTGCATCCGTTTCACGGCGTTGATTTGGTCGGGGTCCATCGGTAATTCGCCTTGCTGCCTGGTTTTCGCCGCCCAGTACACCAGACGCCGGGATCGGGTTCTTGACCGGGATTGCGAAAATAGCAGAAAACGAAAAAGGGGGAGAACAGTCT
>JAXGNL010000088.1:0-2258 GCA_040768005.1 Kiritimatiellia bacterium | reverse complement strand
CCAGTTGCAGTTGTTTCAGTTATAGTTGGACAGGCATGTTGTTGGACATTGGATATTGACTCCCCCCCCGCGCCGCGCCGTCAGGCCAGCTTCGCCAGCAGGTCGGCGGCCTGTTCCGCCCCGCCGCCCGGCAAGGTTTCGGGCGGCGGCGGCGCTGATACGATGGCCCCCAGCGCCTCGCCCAGCCGTCCGGCGTACAGGTCGGCCGCCGGTATGTGCACGTTGGAGAGGAATCGCTTCAGCTCCCGCTCCAGCAGGGGGTATTCAATGAAATCCTCTCGCTCGGCATAAATGATCGGCTTGGCGTTGGCCACGCAGTCGCTGAGGATGCCGAACCCCGGCTTGGTCACCACGGCATCCACGCTGGCCAGCACGTCGGAAAACCCGAACCGGCGGCGATCCACGGCATGGATGTTCCGCCGCCCCGGCCAGTCCAGCGGCTTCACGGCGAAGAATTCCACCGTCTCCAGCGCCTCGACGCGCCGCAGCGCGTCTTCGCTCCAGTCCAGCGTGGTGAAGGACAGCAGCACCCAGCGGCGGGCGGGGTCCGCCCCCGTCGCGGCGGCCAGCTCGGCGCGGCGGTCGCGGCCGGGTTTCGCCAGCAGGGGAATGTCCACGTGCCGCGCAAATACGGGCATCGCCGGCGAAAACGGCAGCTTCAGCAACAGGCGCGCCTGGCGGTAGCCCTGCTCGAACAGGTTGATCACCCGGAGCCAGCGCGGATCGCGCTTCGCGAACGGCGCGTAAATCCAGTCCCAGGAGAAATTGCCGACGGCCACAGCCGACAGGCCGGCCTCCGCCGCGGCTTCGAGCGGAATGGACGGAATGTCGGCCACGACCAGGTCCGCCCCCTCCCCCCGCAGGAATTCCGCCTCGACATCCACCAGCACCGGCCGCTCGGCCGCCAGCTCCAGCGCCTCGTCCAGCGTCGCGTCCACATCCACCCGGATCGAATCCTTCTGCACCATGCCCACATCAAAGGCCCCCGGACGGACCCTCAGGCGCCCGTCCGCTCCCTGCAGGCGGCTGCGCAGGAATGCCTCGGGCAGGTCGGTCGTCACCGTCACCCGGATGTGCGGATGCCGCGCCAGCAGCGCCGTGAGAATGTCGCACGACCGCACCCCGTGGCCGTAGCCGTGCGCCGTGACGTAGTAGGCCATATGCATGGGACCTACCCTACTCCACCCCGCCGCCCCGCTGAATCCCAAAATTTCAAGCCGCTTGCAAAACTCCCGCCAAGCCGGTCGGGACGGAGCCCGACCCTCCAGAAATCCTTCGCTCCGGCCTGTTTTCGCCCCTGGAGGGGCAACCTCCGTGTTGCCCGGTGGAGTTCTGCAAGCCGCTCTACGCTTTTCATTCCCTTGGCCGCCCCGGCCTGCTAGGATGTTTCCCCGCATGAAACGAGGAATTGTCATGAATCCCAGCCGCCCCGCCTGCCGCCACTGGCCCTTCTGGGCCGCCATTGCCGCCCTCGCCGCCATCCTGGGCCTCAGCCTGCTGATCAATCTGGCGGCCGTCGGCGTCCTTGCCGGCTCTTCCCGCTCCGGCCCCTCCACGCAGGGCGAGGACGAATTTCCGTCCTTCGCCGAGACCCATTCCTGGGGCGCCGGCACCGCCAAGGTCGTGCGCATCGCCTTTACCGGCATTCTGACCCGCCAGCTCGACGGCGGACTCTTCGGCAGCACCGACCCCGTCGACGCCACCCTCCGCCAGATCCGCGCCGCACGGCAGGATGAAGAGGTCGCCGGCATCCTGCTGGAAATCGATTCGCCCGGCGGCGAAGTCACCGCCTCCGACGAAATCCACCGCGAGCTGATGCGGTTCAAGGAAAGCCGGGACGGCCGCGTCATTACGGTCCTCGTGCATGACCTGGCGGCGTCCGGCGGGTTTTACATCGCCCTGCCCGCCGACCGCATCGTCGCCCAGCCCACCGCCATGGTCGGCTCCATCGGCGTGCTGATGCAGACGCTGAACATCCAGGGGCTCGGCGAAAAGCTCGGCGTGACCGACACCACCATCAAGTCCGGCCGCAACAAGGACATGCTCAACCCTTTCCGCCCGGTGGATCCCGAGCAGGTCCGGCTGCTGCAGACCTCCGTGGACGCCATGCATGACCGCTTCGTGGAACTGGTCGCCGAGGGCCGGAACCTCTCCACGACCAAGGTGCGCGCCCTGGCCGACGGCCGGCTGTTCACCGCCCGCGAAGCCCTGGACCTGCGCCTGGTGGATGCCATCGGCTACTGGGAGGACGCGCTGGC
>JAXGNL010000087.1:0-2384 GCA_040768005.1 Kiritimatiellia bacterium | reverse complement strand
ATCAGACGCCCTGCAAAGCCAGTACGGTTGCGTAACACCGGACCGGGACGGGGGCGTCCCGGCTCCATTCCGATCCATCTTTGATCGGATGGGGACACGGGGGATTGCACCCCGTGTCCCTTCCACACCACCGGACATGCGGTTTTCCGCATCCGGCGGTTGAACCCGGCAGAGGTCACGCCGGTGCCTCTGCGAAGTCCCACGGAACGACGAACCCGTAGCGATTCAGCGTGGAGACTTTGAGGGCTTGGTGCATGACCCGATGCCGGGCCATCGCCCACGCCCCCAATCCGGTGTAGCCGAGACCGAGCGACCGTCCTTGGACGCCAAGGCGTTTCAAGGCGTTGATTCGCCCGCGCGGGGTTTTCCAGCGCACCCAGAAGCATTTGCGCATGTGCCGGCGGATCCACCCGCTCAGGCGCTCCACTTCGCGCCGCCAGTCGGCGACCTTGAAGTAGTTCCACCATCCGCAGACGTATTCCCGCCATTGCTTGCGCAACTGGTTGCTCGTGAGGCTTTGCTGCGCGTTCCACAGTTCGCGCACCCTCGCCTTGAGCTTCCCGATGGACTTCGGGCCGACGCCCACGCGCCCGTCCGAGTACAGCCGGAAGCCCAACAGGGCGCTCTCGTCCGTGGGTCCGCTCCCACTTTTGTCCCGGTTCACCGGCACCTTAAGGTGCTTCTCGATCCAAGCCACCACGCTGGCCAGCACGCGTTCGGCGGAACGCTCGCTCGACACGAAGATGGCGACGTCGTCGGCATATCGCACGAACGATACGCCCCGCTTCTCCAGCTCCTTGTCCAGCTCGTCCAGATAGATGTTCGCCAGCAGCGGCGACAGCGGGCCGCCTTGCGGCGTGCCTTTCTGCCGTTTCTGCTTGCGCCCGTCCGGCGTCTGCATCGGCGCACGGAGGTAGTTTCCGATCAGCCGAAGCAGGCGCTTGTCCCGGACTTTCTGCCCCACCAGCCGCATGAGCCGGTCGTGGTTGACCTCGTCGAAAAAGCCCTTGAGGTCGATGTCCACCACCCACGTCTTCCCGGCTTTCACGAAGCCTTGGGCCGCCCGAATCGCATCGTGTGCGCTCCGGTTGGGCCGAAAGCCGTAGCTGTGGTCACTGAACTCCGCTTCCCACAGCGGAGACAGTTGCTGGTGGATGGCCTGCTGGATCAATCGATCCTGCACGTTGGGTATGCCCAGCGTCCGCACGCCCCCGTGGGGCTTGGGGATTTCCACCGCGCGCACCGCCGCCGGGCGATATTCGCCCGCCAGCAGCTTCCGCGCGACCGTTCCCCAATGTTCCTTCAGGTGGGCCTGCGTCTGCTCGACGCCCATCCCATCCACCCCGGCCGCGCCGCGGTTGGCTTTCACCGCCCGCCACGCCGCCGTCAGGTTGTCGGCTTGCAGTATCGTTTCGAGCGATACCGCTTCCATGTTCTCTCCATTGTGCATCTTCTCGCGCCTCGTTGCGCCGAACGGATGGCTTGGACGCCGCTGGTCGGCTTTGCCCGGTAGCCACCGGACAGCCCCTTCCCGCGCCCGGACGCCGCCTCCCGGCGGTCTCCCGGCCTTTCGGCTTCCTGTTCGCTTCTCCGTTCGAGTCTCCTTGGCTGCTGCACTCTCTTGGTTCTTCGGCCCTTCGCTCCTGCCGCCTTTCGACGGCTATCTTCACTACTACGGCCTCTGCTGACTCCTCCAGGACTCTCACCCCGGAGGCCTCCCCAGGTAAGGTGCGTGAACTTTCGGCCCGCGCCGCCAGGCTCTACCCGATCTGGCTTTCGGTGACGGTTGGATTTCGCGTTCTCTCGCACGCTCATCGCCCAGATCGAGCCTCACTGCCTGTTCGTATTCCTGCGGTCGCGCCTTTGCTACGGACTTCTTTCAGCTCGCTCCCTCGCGGGCACGGCCTTGTCTTTCGCTACGGTTGCTGTCACTGCTTTCCGGCCAACTCCTTTCAGTTGACGAGTTCACGCCCATGCTGGGCACACGAGGGGCAGGCTCCGTCCTGCCCGGTTCTGCCAGGGCTGCGTCAAGAAAGCGGCTCATCGGGGACGATTCGCCCTACCCCACCCGCCCTTTCCCGGAAAGGGTAGGGCGAGGCATCCCTGCCGAGCCGGACGGTTCTGAAAACACCTTTTTTGACGCAGCCCTGCCGCTTCTGCCCGGTTCCTATTTTTCGCTTTTGCATCCCCCTCCCCCTCCTCTATACTCCCCCCCGTTATTCAGCCCCCACTTGAAGGAGCCATCTATGAAATTGTGTGAATTCCTCCGCCCGGCCAGCCTGCCGGCCGCCCGCGACAATCTGCGCGAGCTCGGCGTGAAAGGCATGATCCTCGCCGGCGGCACCGCCCTCCACTTCATGCAGGACCACACCCCCGTCACCGCC
>JAXGNL010000086.1:0-2421 GCA_040768005.1 Kiritimatiellia bacterium | reverse complement strand
GCCGGGGCGTGCCGCGTGCCGGCTGTTCCGTTTGGCAAGGGGACCGGCCGGTGGGTACGCTGACCAGCGCCACCTTCGCCCCCAGCCTGCAAACCGGTATCGGCGTCGGTTATCTGGCCCCCGAGGCCTGGGCGCCCGCCACCCGGGTGGAGGTGGACATTCACGGCAAGCGGATCGAAGCCGAAACCGTCCGCGGCCCATTCAGGAAAAACAGCGTGTGAAACCGTGAACAGCCGGTAAACCACGAACCACACGAACGACACGAAACGAGAACAGAGAACCGATTGGAAAGGAACGGATATGTTTGATGAGAAACAATGCAGATTTGCGGCAAGCCATGAATGGGCGTTTGCCGAAGGCGAGGTCGTCACGGTGGGCATCAGCGACTACGCTCAGAAGGAAATCAGTGACATTGTCTTTGTGGAACTGCCCAAGGCGGGCGCGGCGGTCACGCAGGGCAAGGCCTGCGCCGTCATCGAATCCGTCAAGGCCGCGGCCGATTTCATGGCGCCGGCTTCGGGCGAAGTCATCGAGGTCAATGATGCCCTCGTGGACAATCCGGCGCTGGTCAATCAGTCGCCCCACGGCGAAGGGTGGTTTTTCAAGATCAGGATGTCGAATCCCGCCGATCTCGACGCCCTGATGGATTTCGAGGCCTACCGGAAAACCGTACAGTAAGAGGGCAGGGAACCGGGCAAACGGCGACTCAACGGTTTTCCCTGACCTCTGAATTCCGAGCTCTGTCATGTATTCCCCCCACACCCAAGCCGATCGCGCCGATATGCTGGCGGCCATCGGAGCGCCCTCCATGGAGGCGCTCCTGGAGCAGATTCCGGCAGCGCTGCGAACGGAGGCATTCGACTGGCCTGCGGCGCTGACCGAGCCGGAGCTGCTGGCGCATGCCCGCGGGTTGGCGGCAAAGAACCGCCCGCTGATCTGTTTCGCCGGTGCCGGGGCGCAGGATCATGTGATTCCGTCGGCGGTGAAGTCCCTCCTGCGGCGGGGCGAGTTCCTGTCGGCCTATACCCCGTACCAGGCCGAGGCCAGCCAGGGCCTTTTGCAGGCCATCTATGAGTTCCAGAGTTCTGTCTGCGCGCTCACCGGCATGGAGGCCGCCAATGCCTCACTGTACGACGGGGCCACGGCGCTGGCCGAAGCCGCCGCCGCGGCCGCCCGCATCACCGGACGTCGAAAAATCCTGCTGCCGGAATCGCTGCATCCCGAATGGCGGCAGGTGCTCGAAACGGTATTCAAGGCGAAGGGCGAACCGGAACTGGAGAGACTGGCATGCCCGTCCGGGGTGCTGGATCCGGAGAATGCCGCCCGGCGTCTCGACGGCACCGTGGCGGGGCTGGTGGTGTCCACTCCGAACTTTTTCGGGCTGCTGGAGGATGGCCCCGCACTGGCCGAACGGGCGCATGCCGCCGGGGCGTTGCTGATCGCCGTCGCGGATCCGATCAGTCTGGGGGTGCTGGAGCCGCCGGGCGCATGGGGCGCGGACCTGGCGGTCGGCGAAGGGCAGGGGCTCGGGAATCCCCTGAACGGCGGCGGTCCGTATCTGGGTTTGTTCGCCTGCAAAAAACCGTACATCCGCCAGCTGCCCGGCCGCATCTGCGGGATGACCAGCGATGCGGATGGCCGGCGCGGATTCGTTCTGACGCTGCAGGCCCGCGAGCAGCATATCCGCCGCGAACGGGCGTCATCGAATGTCTGTTCCAACGAAGCGCTCTGCGCCCTGGCGGCCACCATTCATCTGGCCCTGCTGGGCCCCGAAGGCCTGCGGGAAGCCGCCGAACGGTGCGTGGACGGAGCCCACCGCCTTGCCGGAAGGCTGAGCGCTTTGCCGGGGTTCCGGTTGCGCTTCGATAAACCCTTCTTCAACGAATTCGTGCTGGAGTGTCCGGTGCCGGCGGAACGCGTCCGCCAGGCCCTGCTCAAGGCGGGTCTTCTGGCCGGGGTTCCGCTGGGCTCCTGGTATTCCGCCATGAAACACAGCCTGCTGGTGTGCGTGACGGAAGCCCGAACGGATGACGAGATCGACCGCTATGTCGCGGCCGTCGAGAGGGCCTTTTCATGAATCCCCCGGAAAAGCTTTCCATCGAGAAAAGCGTTCCCGGCCGCCGGGGATTCCGGTTCGCCCCGTCTTCGCGTCCGGCCTCCGCGTGGCTGCCGGAAAGCGTCTGCCGCCGGAGTCCGCCGCGCCTGCCGGAGCTGAGCGAATTCGATGTGGTGCGTCACTATACGCGACTGTCGCGGCTGAACTTCAGTCTCGACACCCATTTCTATCCGCTGGGCTCCTGCACCATGAAATACAACCCGCGGGTCAACGAGGAGATCGCCGGTCTGGACGGGTTTGCCTCGGTGCATCCGCTCGCGCCTTCCGGCGCCATGCAGGGCACACTGGAGACGCTCTGGGGGCTG
>JAXGNL010000085.1:0-2475 GCA_040768005.1 Kiritimatiellia bacterium | reverse complement strand
CCCGTGCGTCCCAGCGTCGAACACCCCGATCGCCTCCGCCAGCACCTCCCCCGGCACCACTGCGTACATCGCCCGCGTCATCGCGATCGGATAGTTCACCAGCACCTTGTCGCGGCCGTCGTACTCGATCGTCACACTGTTGCGCGTCACGTCGATCGTGCTCTCCAACCGCACCACGTCGCCCGCGTCCAGCACGTCCCCCGGAAATCCCGGCGGATACCCGTTGCCCGGGTCCGCATCCCCCCACACCTGGCTCGTCGTCTGCGTCGGACTGGTCGCGTCGTCCTCGTACCCGTCTTCCCAGTGGTCGTAGTAGATCAGAGTCCCGTCCGTTCCCACCACCATCGAAATCGCCGATTGCATTTCGTCGCCGATCTGGCCGCGGTACGCGTCGATCGCGTTCAGCGAGATCTGCATGTCGTCTTCGGGCAAGGCCACGTAGAACGTCTGCAGCACGTTCGCCCCCCAGGCCGGTCCGATTGCCGCACAGGCCATGGCGGCGGCCATGAGCCTCCGAATCCATCCTCTGCTGCCTGCCCGTTTCTTCATTCGATTCCATCGGGCGGAAACGACCCCTCAATGACCGCATGTCACATGCGCGTAAATCAATTGAGCGGCAAAGTTCTGCCTTTCGTGGCAAAAAACATACGGGAAACCGCCAATAAATGGTTTTACTGACTTCCGAAACGGCCGATACGGCTTCCAAAGGGGTTAAATTTTTGTCCAAATCGTATATCATATTGAATAAGAATATGTTAGGATTCTGTTACGATTCAATTAAGAGCGCTTTTGATTAATGTTTGCCGAATAGTTGGAGGCTTCTCCGTAACGGCTCTTCCAGCCGTTGCCGTCCTTGAAAACGAAGAACACGGCACCGGGTGCCGGCGGACAGAATTCATCCCCATGCCCCCCCCGAATCCCCCTTCTTGCCGCCCCCTTTGTCAGTCCCGCAGCCGCCGCAAGCTCTTCATGGCGCTCTCCCCCACCTCGAGCCGGTGCGGGCTGCCTCGGAACACGATCTGCGGCCTCCCCTCCGGGCCGGTTTCCTTGATGACCCGGATTTCCTGGAGATTCACGATCACGGACCGGTCCAGCACCTTGAACAGTTTCTCCGGCAGCAGGCGCCGCCATTCACGCAACGGCCGGTTGTGCAGGAACGACCGGCCGTCGCGGACCAGCACCCGCGTGTAGATCCGCTCGCCCACCACCGCCTGGATCTCCCCGACGGTCGCCAGATGCAGACCGTCCGCTTCCTTGAACAGCTGGATGTCGCCGGGGTCCAGCCGCGATTCCTTCACGCCGCCCGCGGCCAGCCGCCTCCGCAGCCGGCCGACCGCCCGCACCAGCGCCGCTTCGTCCACCGGCTTGAGCAGGAAATCCACGGCATCGATTTCAAACCCCTTGGCGGCGTAGTGCGGATGCGAGGTCGTGATCACCACCAGCGGACGGTTCGCCGCCTGCTCCAGCGCCGCAAACCCCTTCTGCCGCCCCAGGTGGATGTCGAGAAAAACCGCGTCGGGGGTTTCCCGGTCCATCAGCTCCACTGCCGCCTCCAGCGTGGCCGCTTCGCCCGCGATCTCGATATCCCCGTGGTCCTCCAGCAGGGTTCGCAGGTTGAGGCGGTCGATTTCCTCGTCGTCAATGATCGCTGCTTTCATCTTCCTCTCCCTCTTCGCCGGGGGGCCATTCCGCGCGGAACCGTGCGCCGCCGTCCGGCCGGTTGTCCGCCGAAATCCGCCCCCCCAGCGCTTCCGTGTTGATCCGCGCCACATAAAGCCCCAGGCCCGCACCGTGCTCCGGACCCGCCACCTGCGCCGTATCCTCCCCGTAGGCCTCGAAACGCACGGCCCGGCCCGGCGGCAGGCCGGGCCCTTCGTCCTCCACCGTCAGCGCCAGCCGGCCCGGCCCCCGCTCGAACCGCACGTCCACCCCACGGCCCGCCGGCGTGTATTTGATGGCATTGTGCACCAGGTTGATCACCACCTGCGCCAGCCGCACCGGATCGGTCTGCACCTCCGGTCCCGCCAGCGTCTCGTCGCGCCAGCGCAATTCCACCCCTTTCGCCTCCGCCAGCGGCTCCAGCAGGTCCTGCAGCGAATGGCTCCAGGCCGCCAGATCTACCGTCTCGCACCGGACCCGCATCCGGCCGGTTTCCCCCGCCGACAAGTCCAGCAGGTTGGTCAGCATCACCCCCAGATAGCTCCCCCCCGACCGGATCCGCTCCAGCAGCCGCCGGAAATCCGCCGGCAGGTTCTGGTTCTCCGCCCGGCGCACCATCACCTGCGCCAACCCCACCAGCGCACTCAACGGCGTGCGGATCTCGTGGCTCATGTTCGCCAGGAACAGCCCCTTCGCCCGGTTCGCCTCCTCCGCCGCCTCCTTCGCCCGCTCCAGTTCCGCCTGCCGCGCGCGCAGCTCTTCCTGGATCCGCACCATGTCCGTGATGTCTGTCACCGTGCCCCGCAACCGCACCGG
>JAXGNL010000084.1:0-2959 GCA_040768005.1 Kiritimatiellia bacterium | reverse complement strand
TTCCCCCTGACCGTAATCCTGTAAATCCTGTAATCCTGTCGAAGATTGTCTGAACCAGCCGGGGTGAACCACAGAGGGCCACAGAGGCGCACAGAGAAAATCCATGGGGGGCTTCGCCGGGGAGGGCTGTTCAACCCCTCGATGCTGGCTGTTCCTCTGTGCCCCTCTGTCCCGACTCTGCAAGAGGTCGGGATCTGTGGTGAACCGGCTGTTCGGCTGTCCGAGCTAGAGGCCCTTGACGCTTTCGTTCATGTGGCCGCACTTGCCGCATTCGGCCATGGGGACGTTGCGGCGGTCGAGATAGACGTGGCCGCAGACGGAACAGCGGAAGAGGAAGGGCGTGGCGCGGCGGCGGGGCGTCCAGCGGAACCGGCGCAGGGCGTAGAAGACGGAGGCGGCGAGCAGGAGGCCCAGATGAAGGGCGAGCAGCACGACGACGGCATCGGGCAGCGGCAGGACGATCATGGGGCGGCCTCCGGAAGGCGGGCCGGCGCGGCCCCGGACCAGCCCACGCGGCCCTGGCGGGGCGCGCCGGCCTCGAGCAGGCGCCAGCCGCGGGCGCTGCGCGCCAGCCGGGCGTCCACGTCGGGAAGCCCGCTGGACTGCACCAGCAGCACGGACTGCGGGATGCCGTCGGCATCGAAGCGCAGATCCACGACGGCGCTCCACGCCTGGGTGGACCAGGCACCGAATCCGGGGTCCACCCCGGAGAACAGCCGCGCTTCCCAGCCGTCGGGGAACACCATGCGGGACGGATCGTCCCCGGGGCCGCGGGGAGGAAAGACGGGGGCGGCGGCCGACGCCGGCGGGAAACCGGCGGCGGGCAACGATCGCAGGCCGGCGCGGTCGGAATCTCCGACGGGGATCGCGGAGGCGTCTGCCTCGAGATAGGCGGGCCCGGGGCGCAGGGGCTGGTCGGGGGGGGCCAGGCGGGCGCGGTCGCGCCGCAGCCGGTGGCTGAACCCGGCGGGCCCGGGCAGCGCAAACACGGACGGCGACCAGGCGACGCGCGGATCCGCCGCGGGGTTTTCCCCGGCGGCCGGGTCGGCGCCGGGCCACCAGACGACCCGCGGCGGCGTTATGCGGGGCAGCGGTTCGGGGGCGCGCGCGGTGCCCAGCAGCAGGGCCAGCATCCCGAACCATGCGGCCGCCGCGACAACCGCCATGCGCCGGCCCGCGCGGCCGGTGCGCCGCCAGCGCCGGTCGGGATCTTCGATGATGCGCGTGCGGAACATGCCCTCCCCTCAGGGCGCCACCGCCGGGGGCCGCGTCGCCAGCACCACCTCCCGGATGCCGGCCCGGACCGCCATGCCGTAGATCCGGATCAAGGTGCCGTAGTCCGTGCCTTCGTCGGCCTCGATCAGCAGCGGCTCGTCGCCCCGGGTCCGCGCCAGCGCCGTTTCCAGCGCGTCGGGCGCCATGCGCTCGTCCTGGAAGAACAGCATGCCTTCCTGGGAAATCGTCAGCACCCGCGTACCGGGCAGCGCGCCGTCGAGAAACGGGGCTTCGGGCAGGCGCACCCGCACGCCGGGCTGCAGCACAAAACGCTCGGAGGCGAACAGCACCATGCCCAGCAGCAGAATCACGTTCAGCAGCGCCACCACGTCAATGGGCCCCACGGACCGCCGGTAGCGGCCCGTGAACCGCCGCCGCACGCTGCGGAACTGCATCTGGATGGACTGATCGGGAATCCTCATGCCGGCGGCGCCCCGCGGTTCTGTTTCCACTGGCGCATGAAGTTCGTCAGGGCGGAGGCGGAGCGCTCCATGTCCAGCAGGATGGATTCGATGCGCGAGACGAGCAGGTTGTAGCCGGCATAGGCGAGAATGGCGATGACGAGGCTCAGCGCCGTGGCCGACAGGGCGGCCCAGAGGCCGCCGGCCAGGTCGGCGGCCTGCACCAGCGGGGCGTTCTGCCGCGCCGCCAGCATCATGTCCATCATCCCCAGCACCGTGCCCAGCAGGCCGATCAGCGGCGTGATGCGCGCAAAGGTGGCCAGCCAGCCCAGGCCGCGCTCCATGCGCGGAATTTCCTCGAGGCCGGCGTCTTCGATGGCCCGGCCGATGTTGTCGAGCGTGTCGTCGTGATGCAGCACCGCCGCCAGCGCCAGCCGCGCCACCGGCCCCGGCGCCTCTTCGCAGATCGCCGCCGCCTCCACCAGATTGTCGCGGTTCAGGATGTTGTACACCCCTTTCAGAAAATCATCCGCGGCGATCTGCGCGCGGTGCAGATTGAACAGCCGCTCCAGAAACACCAGCGCCGCAAACAGCCCGCACCCCAGCAGCAGCCAGATCACCGGCCCGCCATTGCCCATCCAATTCGCCATGCGGTCTCTCCCTTATGATTCCATCCGTGTGAAACTCCCGGTCAGTCTAGTCCCGCCGCACTTCCGCGCTCAACCTTAAAAAGAGGGGTCAGGGGGTCATAATGAACCACAGAGGGCCACAGAGGCGCACAGAGAAACAGCCCTGAACCGGCCGAAGATTTGTTGCCGCAGAGCGCGCAGAGGAACAACGAGAAACAGCCCAGGGAGAAGGGGTGAACAGCCGGGATGAACCACAGAGGGCCGCAGAGGCGCACAGAGAAATCCATGGGGGGCTTCGCCCGGGACAAGGATCGGAGTGGGCTGTTCAACCCCTCGAAGCCGGCTGTTCCCCCCGTGCCCCTCTGTGGCCCTCTGTGGTGAACAGGCTGTTTGATCCCGGCTCACCCGGAGGGTTCGCCCTACCTGTCCGATCCCCTATTCGCGCCTTTCGCGCTTTTCGTAGTATGCCTGTCCCGGCTGTCATCCCGAGCGGAGTCGAGGGATCTCGGCTTGGTCCCGAAGGCTGGTCTTCGGGACTTTGCCCAGAACTTTCGACTCCGGCGCTGCGCGCCTACGCTCAAGTTGACCCCAAGGGTGCACCGAATCGCAGATGCGCCCGGGGTCAACGGTTCAACGGTTCAGAGGTTCAGGGGT
>JAXGNL010000083.1:0-3062 GCA_040768005.1 Kiritimatiellia bacterium | reverse complement strand
CAGCCGGCGGTGGGTTTGTTCTCGCTGACCACGGCGCCGTTCATGCCGATGAGGGGGGGGCCGGGGGGCGGGACGGCCTACGGCTGCCTGCTGGCGGGCATCACGGCGCCGAAGGGGGAACTGGACGCCTGGCAGAAGCCGCTGCTGGAGTCGCTGTCGTCGTTTGCGGTTCATCCGGAGTACGCGGAGGGCTGCCGGAGGCGGTCGGAGGAGGCGTTCCGGGCCGTGGCGGAGGCGGGGCGCACGCTGAACGAGACGGCCGAGATGATCATGGAATCGTGGCAGGCGCGGAACCGGTCGGATGACATTCTGGCCGAGAAGCGATCGGACGCCATGCTGGGCAAGGAGCGGCTTTACGATCCGGGCAAGGGGGAGGTGTATGAGTTCGACAACGGGTTCTACGACCGCTACCGGCTGAATCCGGGGGACTACCGCAATCCGGACCTGCAGCCGCTGCCGGAGGGCGACCACGGATTGTGGACGGCGCCGGCGCGGGACGGCCCGCGCGAATTGGGGCTGTAGGGCCGGAGAGCGCCGGCCCCGGCCGGGCGGCCGGTGATCGGCTCGGGCGGGGCGTCCCGGCATTCCAGTGGCGAAAAAAAGGCCGGGACAGATTCGTCCCGGCCCGGCCCCAACGGGGATGCGCTACTCGACGATGGCTTCGTCCATGGCGTAGAGGTAGCGTTTGATCTTGCTGGTGGAGGTTTTGTTGAATTCCTCCCAGCGGATGCGAATCCGGCGCGGGTGCTTGTAGTCGGCGAGGGCGGCGGCCTGCTTTTTGACTTCGGCGCGGACCCGGGCCTCGATTTCCTTTTCGCTGAACTTGCGCTTTTCGGCGGCTTCCAGCGCGGCGATGCCTTCCTCGTCGGGGACGACGATGACGCCGACATGCTCGCCGACGGCCTCGCCGGGATCCCGGTAGCCCAGCACCACGGATTCGAGAATCAGCGGCGACTGGTTGATCTGCATTTCGACTTCTTCGGGATAGATGTTCTTGCCCTCGCGGTTGACGATGAGGGCTTTTTTGCGGCCGGTGATGTAGACGTAGTTGTCGGCGTCAATGTAGCCGAGATCGCCGGTGAGGAACCAGCCGTCGCGGAAGACTTCCTCGGTGGCGTCGGGGTTGTTGTAGTAGCCCTTCATGATGTTGGGGCCCTTGGCGGCGAGTTCGCCCACGCCTTCGGCGTTGGGGTCGAAGACCTTCATTTCGACGTTGGGCAGGATTTTGCCGCAGGAGCCGGGGCGGATGGCTTCCTCGAAGGGGGAGAGGGTCAGGACGGGCGAGCACTCGGTGAGCCCGTAGCCTTCGCGGGCCTTGAGGCCCATGGCCTCGATGCCGGCGAGCAGCAGGGGGTCGGCCGGGGCGCCGCCGGAGACCATCAGGCGCAGGCGTCCGCCGAGTTTTTCGAGGATGCCCTTGCGGACGGGGTTGCGCAGGCCGAGCTTCCAGAGAAGGCTGGCGGCTTTGTTGGCGCGGACGCCGGCCTGGAGCTTGGCATAGACCTTTTCGAGCAGGAGGGGGACGGCGAGCACGATGGTGGGGGAGGCTTCGCGGATGTTTTCGCCGACGGTGCGCAGGCTTTCGACGAAGCTCATCTGTGTGCCGGAACAGACGGGGGTGACGAGGCAGGCGGTGAAGGCGAAGGAGTGGTGCAGGGGCAGGATGACCATGAAATTGTCGTCGGGAAGGATTTCGATGGCGGCATCCAGGGAGGCGAAATTGCCGGTGAAGTTGCCGTGGGTGAGCATGGCGCCTTTCTGGCGGCCGGTGGTGCCGGAGGTATAGATGAACGAGGCGGTGTCGTCCTCCCGGGGCTGGTGGCGGTCGTAGGCGGCGCCGTGGCCCCGGGCGTGCTCCTGGTTCCGGGCGAGCATTTCGTCGAAATCGTGGATCTGGAGGCCCTTGGTCTTGCCGTTGTCGAAGGAGGGGCGCTGGGCGCCGTAGAGAATGAGATGGCGCATGGCGGGGCAGCGGCCGGCGATGTCGAGGATGTTGGTTTCGCCGGCGGAGTCCAGCAGGAGGACGGCGGCGCCGGAGTCGGAAAGGATGTGGGTGACTTCCTGTTCCTGGAGCTTGGCGTCAATGGGGACGGCGATGGCGGCAAGGCCGGTGATGGCGTAATGGATGGCGCACCATTCGGGGGAGTTGGCGCCGAGCAGGGCGACGCGGTCGCCGGGCCGGATATGGCAGTCGCGGGCCAGGGATTCGGCGATGGCGCGCACCTGGTCGAGGAACTGGCGGTAGGTCAGGGTCTGCCAGGCGCCCAGGCGCTTGTACTTCATCAGGACCTTGTCGCCGTGCTTCTGGGCAGACTGCTCGAGGGCTTCTTTCAATGTCATGTCCGGTCTCCATCAAGGGCGCAGGCGCCCAGGTTCATCAGGTTTTATTTCGCATCGGCCCGGGGCGCCGGCGCGGTTCAACGCCACAGACAGAAGGTGTGGCAAAAAAGGAACTCTAGGGCATGGGCCGGAACGGTGCAAGGCAAAGCCGGCCGGCGGGAACATTTTTCGGAGGGGGGGGGGGCGGGGCGGTGGCCAGGAAGTCGGGAACACGGAGGAGAGGGGGAGAGCCTTGACTCCGGGTTTGACCCGATCGCACGTGTGCGTCGAGGGCGCGGAAAAGCCGCGGAAAGGGTGCGGAAAGGGTGCGGAGATTGGGGCTTGACGGTGGGAGAGGGGCAAGGGCAGTATGCGGGGGTTTCAGGTTTGAAAGGCGATTTCAATATATATAGGAAAGAGTCCAGATGTTCAGCTGGCTTTTAGGTTATTTTTCGAACGATATCGGCATCGATCTCGGCACGGCCAACACCCTGGTTTACGTCAAGGACCGGGGCATTGTGCTGCGCGAGCCCTCCGTGGTGGCGATCCAGCAGGGATCCAGCCGCGTGCTGGCGGTCGGCGAGGAGGCCAAGCGCATGCTCGGCCGCACGCCCGGGAACATCATTGCCATTCGTCCGATGAAAGCCGGCGTGATCGCGGATTTCGAGGTGACGGAGGCGATGCTGCGGTATTTCATCCGGAAGGCGCACAACCGCAAGTGGGTGGTGCGGCCGCGGATCATC
>JAXGNL010000082.1:0-3086 GCA_040768005.1 Kiritimatiellia bacterium | reverse complement strand
CGGCGACAGGCCGATGAACTGCCGGTACAGGCCGGAGAAATCCAGAATGAAGCTCCAGACCGGGACCACCAGCACATAGATCCAGGCGTTGCTCCAGAACATGTCGAAGGTGGCGAACCAGTCGGGAAAGAGCCAGGCCAGCACCTTGTGGGTGGCCAGGGCGGCGAGCAGGGTTCCGGCCACGAGGACGGCGTCCACCAGGGCGGCCAGTTCGGCCTGGAATCGGAAACTGCGGCGCAGCATGGCTCAGGTGTCCGGGGCGGCCGGAGAGGCCGGTCCCTGTCCGGCTTCCTGGCGGAGGAAGGTCAGCACGTCTTTGAAACGCTGGATGTTTTCCGGGTCGACGCGGGTCAGGGTTTCATGCGCGTCGTACATCAGGGCGGCCATGTCGCGGGGGGCCTGGGGGGCGGTTTCCACGGGGTGCAGGTTGTCCACGAAGCGCGACAGGTCGCCCATGCCGTCGGGCAGTCCGCCGGACGGATAGGATTTCAGAATGCGGCTGACGCCCAGGCCCTGGAGCAGGCCGGCCAGGTGGGGGGAGAGATTGATGAGAACGGCGGGGGTGGCGCCGGACTGCCGGCCGGAAAGGCCGAGCGAAGCCAGCGATCCCATGAAGGTGCTGTCGAGCGCGGTGCAGGCCTGCATGTTCACGACGATGAGATGGCTGCCGGCGAGGCGGGCGGCCTGGGTGGCCTGCCGGAAGGCGGGAGCGAGGCGGAAGGTGGCCGCGCCGATCACCGCGACCATGGTGCAGTGGTCCACCGTGGCGGCCAGGATCTGGTTTTCGGATGAAGGGGGAGGGGGCATGTCGGGTCACCGTGGCCAGTTGGAGGACGCCTGCCGCGCCAGAATGCGTCCGCGCCAGGCCACGCTGATGCGCCAGGAGCGCACCCGGCCCGCGCGTTCCACCTCGCCGGCGGGAATGGTCAGCGTGGAGTGCATCCGTCCGGCGGAGCGTCCCGGCAACGGCCGCACCTGATTCTGCACCGCCGGGCTTGTGGTATGGATGGCCTCCAGCAGGAGGACGGCTCCCGGCGGAATGCCCGGCGGGGGCGCCAGCCAATGAACGTCGAACTGCTCGCTGCCGGCGGAGCCGGCGGCCGGATCGCGGAACGCGCGCACGCCGGCGCCGGGGATGGGCGTGGCCTGGCTGGGAATGAACGAACGGTCCACACGGAGGATTTCCGCCCGCAGCGCCGGGCCGGCGGCCGGCGGCGCGGCCAGGGCAGAGGCGGCTGCCAGCGCGCCCAACATCGTCAGGCACCGCCTCCGGGCGATGGAAATCCGGGCTGCCATGGAAATGCCACTGGACACGAGGCCACTTTTACCAAAGCGTTTGCGCGTATGTCAACGAACCCCCCCCGCGCGCCCAGGGCCAACGCATCTGAATCTTCCGATCCATTCAACGCAAAGGGCGCAAGCGGCGCGAGAGGAGCGCAAACGCCGAACCCTTTCAGCTGAAATACAATCGAAATGATTTCTTCTCTTGGCGCTTTTCAGAAAACCAACCCTCCACTTCCACAAAATGGACGCCATGGCCGATTTTACCCTCCGGCGTTTGCGCATCTTTTGCGTCAATTGCGTCTCTTGCGTTAGATGGCTGTTCGGTCCGATGCAGATTTCGGAGTGCTTGGATGTGTTTGCCCTGCCCTCGCGCCGACGGCGGACCCGGGCTGCGGGGCTGCGGCATTTTCATTCCGGCCGGGGATGGAAGGGCGATTCGCGGGCAAGCTGCTCGAAGAGTTCTTTTTCGCGCGCGGTGGGGCGGTCGGGGATGGCGATGCGCACGGTGACATAGAGATCGCCGCGGCGGCCCTGGCGGTCGGGGAGGCCTTTGCCTCCCAGCCGCAGGCGTGCGCCGCCCTGGGTGCCCGGCGGAATCGCCAGCGAGGCCTTTCCTTCGAGGGTGGGGATGCGCACTTTCGCTCCCAGCACCGCTTCCCAGGGGGCGATGGGCACGACGAGATCCAGGTCGTGGCCGTTCAGGCGGAAGAGGGGATGGGGGGCCACGTGCAGGTTCAGGTACAGGTTGCCGCCGGCGTGGCCCTGGCCCGACAGCCGGATGCGCGTGCCCTCGGTGGCGCCGGGCGGAATCCGCACCTGGAACGTCCGGGCCTTGTGCGCCATCGTTCCGTCGGGCCGGACGTCCGGAACCTGAAGCGACAGACTTTTCGGTTCGCGGTTGACCAGATCCTCGATCGATACGGTCAGATTGGCTTCGAAATCCTGCCCGCGGGGCTGGAAGGCTTCGCCGGATATGCCCTCGAATCCCCCGAACCCGCCGAAGGGGCTGCCGCCGCGGCGGGCGCCGCGCGGACGGCCCAGATCGCCGAACAGCGCCGAGAAGAAGTCGCTGAAGTCGCCGCCGGTCCCGCCGAATTCGAAATGGATGCCGCCGGGGCCGCTGCTGGCGCCTTCGAATCCGCCCCAGCCCGGCGGCGGGGTGAAGTCCTGTCCGGATTTCCAGTGGCGGCCGAGGGCGTCGAAGCGCTTGCGTTTCTCGGGGTCGGAGAGCACCTCGTAGGCTTCGTTGATTTCCTTGAATTTGGCCTCGGCCTCCCCGGTCCGGTTGACGTCGGGGTGGTACTGCCGCGCCAGCTTGCGGTAGGCCTTCTTGATGACGTCCGGTCCGGCGTCGCGCGGCACGCCGAGGACGGCGTAGTAGTCCAGGTATTTCATCGCGGCCGGCGGACCGTCAGCGTTTCAGGCGGTCGACATCCTGCTCCAGGTCGTCGAGGCGCCGCTCGACGGTATTGAACGGCGAGGGCGGCTGGAAGCTCTCGCCCATGCGCTGCTCCAGCCGGTCGACCCGTTCCAGCAGGTCGGCCAGCTGGTCGGCGTTCCGGCGGACCTGGTCGGTCAGGTCGCCGATTTCCCGGTCGAGGGCCGTCGGGGAAGGCGCGGCCGGTTCGGCGGCAGAAGCGCCCGCGGCCAGCGCCGCCATCAGCAGAAAGGGAATTATTTTTTTCATGTGTACAATCTCCTGTTTCTCTTCCGGAACTATAGCGGGTTCCCGCGCTCCTGGCAACGGGCCGACTCCCGGTTCTGCAGACGCGACCGCGCGTGACCGCGCGCGGGGTCATGCG
>JAXGNL010000081.1:0-3163 GCA_040768005.1 Kiritimatiellia bacterium | reverse complement strand
GACGAAAAAAGGGGGAGGGATGGGGAGGGGGGGGTGGCCGAGGTCCGAAGTCCGAGGTCCGATGTCGGGAGGGCGGGAAAAGGGGGCGGGGGGAAGTCAATATTCAATGTCCAACAGGGAATTTCCAATATTCAAGTGAGGACTACCAACTACTGACCACCAACCATCCGCCACCAACCCCGTCACAGAAGGGTTCGGAGGCGGGCGATCATGCGGGCGGCGCGGCGCTGGATGAGGAGCGGGGCGACGGTGAGATAGCGGTCGGCCGAGGCGAAGTAGTCGTCGTCGCTTTGCGAAAGAAAGTGGGCGTTGGGGGCGTAATGGGGAATCGGCAGGCCGGTGGCGGGATCCAGATAGTCGTCGAGATCGAGGAGGCGGGCGAAGCGGGCCGGCCCGTCCGGCGTGCGGAATCCGCGGAAGGCGTCGGCGTTGAGTTCGACGAGCCGGCAGAGGGTCGGGTCGGCGGCGGGGTCGGCGAGAAGGGCCAGGCGGAGATTCTCGAGAAAGGCGGGGAAGGCGTCGCGCCATTGGGGATGGGTGCCGCGATAGGTGTTGAACGTGAGGCGCCCCAGGGAGCGGTTGGGAAGCGGTGCGAGATTGCCGAGGGTGTGATAGGTGCGGTGGAAAGCGGCGGCGCGGGCGCGGAGTTCGTCGGAGGGAGAATGGCGTTCGAGCCCGGCGAAGCGCCCGGGCCGGCCGGGGATCGGGCGGCCGAAAAGCGTGTGGAAGGTGTTGAGCGTGTCGCCGCGATAGGCCCGGCCGGTTCCGATCTCGGGCAGGGAGAGACCCGGCAGGGCATCGGCATAGAGGACATCGAACAGGGCGCGGACGAGATTGCAGTCGTCGGTGTCGAAGGGGCGGCCCGGGGCGCCGTAGAGCGGGTGGCCTTCGAGGGCGGCCAGATCCACGCCGGCCAGGGCCTCGAGATCCCCGTGCAGCTCTTCGGCGACGTATTGGCGGACAAGGGCGATTGCCTCCGGCGCCGGGGCGGCGGGAGCGGCACACGGCAGGAGGACGGCCAGGAGGGCGGGGAGAACGCGGCAACGGATGGCGAGACGCGGCACGGGGATCAGTAATCGAAGTCCGAGCCGCCGACGAATTCGCGGATGATGGAGGTGGGGGGAGGCACGTCCGCGGCGAGGGGCAGGAAGTGCGACAGGAATTCGAGCATGCGCCGGGCTTCGGCGTAGATGGGCTGGTCGGGCTTGATCTCCGACAGCAGGGGGCGGGCCAGGACGGACAGGATGGCCAGCTCGTAGTCGAGGGCGGAGTTGAAGACGGCGTCGGCTTCCTCCTGGAACGGGAAGATCCAGGCGCGTTCGCCGCGGCCGACGTTGGGCCACATTTCGAGGGTGCGGGTGGCGGAATGCCCGCGGTAGCGGTGATCGCGGACCAGCCGGCGCAGGAGCCGGTTGTCGGTGGTGGGGATCCGGTTGTTGTTGTCGAGGTTGAGCTGGGTCAGGGCGGAGATATAGATGTGGAACTTGCGGGGATCGGGCAGTCCCGGGGTCAGCTCGGGATTCAGGGAGTGGATGCCTTCGAGGACGACGACCTGGTCGTCGTCGAGCTTCATGGTGCGGCCCTTGTAGGTGCGGGTGCCGCTGTGGAAATCGAAGGTGGGCAGCTGGATTTCCCGCCCGGCATCGAGATCGGCCAGGTCGCGGTTCAGGGTCGGCACGTCCACGGCATGCAGGTGCTCGAAATCGTACTCGCCCTCGGGGGTGAGCGGGGTGTGTGCGCGGTCCACGAAGTAGTCGTCGGTGCCCAGGGTGACCGGGCGCAGTCCGTTGACGCGCAGCTGGATGGCCAGGCGCTTGGCAAAGGTGGTCTTGCCGGAGGACGACGGGCCGGCGATCAGCACCCATTTGACGGACGGATTGGAGGCGATCTGGTCGGCGATGGCGGCGATTTTCTTCTCGTGCAGGGCCTCGGCCACCTTGACGAAATCGCGGATTTCGTTGGCGGCGATGATTTCATTGAGGCGTCCGACGGTGTTGATGCCGAGGATGCGACCCCAGCGGTTGTATTCCTGGAAGGTTTCGGTCAGGACATGGCTGGGCCGGAACTCCGGAATCTCCGGGGCGGTGTCGCGGGTGGGCATCTGCAGGACGAAGCCGGTCTGGTAGGGAACGAGGCGGAAGAAGCGCAGCGGGCCGGTCGAGCGGGTCATGGGGCCGGTGGCCAGGTCGGAGAAGTGTCCGCAGACGTAGGTGACGATCTTGGGGGTGTTGGTGAAGCGCAGGAGCGAGACCTTGTCGTTCTGGGCGTTCTTCGCGAACTGCTTGATGGCGGCGATGTAGGACATGCGCTGGCGGTGGATGGGCAGATCGGCGTCCACCAGCTCGCGCATGCGCGATTCGATGGCGGCGGCCTGTTCGGGGGAGACGCCTCGGCGGCCCTGGACTTCGAATTCGCAGTAAAGGCCGGGGCCCAGGGCGTGTTCGACGGAAAAGCGGGCATCGGGATGCAGTTCCTTGACGGTTTTGGCGAGCAGGAACGACAGCGAGCGCACGTAGATCTGCATGCCCGGCGTGCCGGCCATGGTGACGAAGCGCACGTGCGAATCAATGTCCAGGGTGTAGCCGAAGGTGACCAGTTCGTTGTTGACCAGCGCCCCGAGATACGGCAGGCCGCTGGCGGGATCGGTCGTTTCCTGAAGCAGTTCGCCCACCAGCGTCTGGGAGGGGCAGCGAACGCTCTGGCCGTTTTCGAGGGTGATGGTGATGGTCTTGTTCATAAGCCGGCAAGGGTGCCACAGGCCCCGGGGAGCGGGGAAGTGCAAAAATCCGGCTGATGCTGGCGGTTGGGCGCGTCGGATCGGACAGCCGGGACAGCCGAACAGCCAACCACGGATGAACACGGATGGACACGGATAGGGGACAGGACAGCCGGGACAGCTAAACTACGAATTACACGAATCACACGAATGGGGGAGAGGGGGGTATCCAGGACCCATTCTCTGTGCGCCTCTGCGGCCCTCTGTGGTTCATTCCGGCTTTGGATCGGACAGCCGAACAGCCGAGCTACGGATTTTACGGATTGCACGGATTCGAACCGAACAGCCATTTCTCTGTGCCCTTTGGTCCCGACTCTGCAAGAGGTCGGGATCTGTGGTCCTCAGTGGTTCATTCCGGCTTTGGATCGGACAGCCGAACAGCCGAGC
>JAXGNL010000080.1:0-3299 GCA_040768005.1 Kiritimatiellia bacterium | reverse complement strand
CGCCACCACCGCCGCCTTGAGTTCGCAGCACCGGGCCACCATGCGCTCCAGCACCGCCGGCTCCTGCGCCCGGACCGCCGCCGCATTCGCCTCGAGCCAGGCCAGGAATTCTTCATCCAGGGCCGCTCCGTACTTGATCACCTCGGCCATGCCCGCCGCGAACTCCCGCGGCGGCAGCGTCGCCAGCGTGTCGAGATCCGCCAGCACCGCCATCGGCTGGTGAAACGCCCCCGCCAGATTCTTCCCCGCCGCCAGATTGATACCCGTCTTGCCCCCCACGGAACTGTCCACCATCGCCAGCAGGCTCGTGGGGATCTGAACAAACCGGATGCCCCGCATGTAGGACGCCGCGGCGAATCCCGCCAGATCGCCGACCACCCCCCCGCCCAGCGCCACTACCACCGCTCGGCGATCCAGACGGATCTCCGCCATTCGCTCCAGCAGCCCGGACCACGCGGCGGCGCACTTGGTGGATTCCCCCGGCGGCAGCACGGTTTGATCCCAGTCCGGCCCCAGCGCCGTCCTGACACGGTCGCCATAGATCGCCGCCACATGGGCGTCGGTCACCACCATGCCCCGCAGGCCTTGTACCGTCTCCGCCAGCCGGTTGAGCACCCCTGTGCCGATCCAGATGGAATACGAGCGGTCGCCCAGCGGTATCTTGACCTCACTAGCCATAACGGGGTGAGGAAATATCCCCTGCGCCCGGAATTGTCAATCCTCTTGCCGTCGGAACCGCCAAGCGGGAGGATCCCCGGGGCGGAGTCAGCGCTTCCGGACTCCCCACCGGGCCAGTTCCCGGGCCAGTTCCCGGCAGGACAGCTGTCCCGGTGCCGTGGCGGCATCCAGCGCCCCATAGGCCAGGCAGGAGCCGGCGCAGGGCAGCGCCACCCGGGAAACCGCCCCTCGCGCACCCATCCCCAGCACGCACAAGGGCCCGCGGGCTTGCGCCGGCAGCGCCATCAGCCGCGCCAGGTCGGCGGCGGAACGAACCGTTGCGGCAATCTTCACCACGTCCGCGCCCATCTGACGTCCCCGCATTTCCACCGCCCGCAGCGTCTTCGCATCGGGCGTTCCTTTGAAGTCGTGGAACGAACCCACCACCTGAACCCCGCAGAGACGGGCGGCCTTGGCCACCGTCATCAGCGCATGCGCGCCGATTTCCATGTCCACCCCGGCCACCACCGGCAGCGCCTCCAGCACCAGCGCCAGCCGGTCGGCCTCGCGGCCCTTCCATTTCCCCCCTTCGCGCGAATCCCGGATGGTCAGCAGCACCGGGCGTCCGCGCGCCTGCGCCGCCGCGCACCATTCCAGCCATTTGCCTTTGCACAACCCCGTCAGATCCAACCGGACTTCCAGCCAGTCGCAATCGGCCGGCGCCTTTCGGGCGCAGGCCCGCAGGCGCGATTCCGTCGCGACGCATCCGATAATCCAGGGCTTCTCTCCCAGCCGCAGCCGGGCGGACAATCTGGTTCGCTTGGCGTAATGGACTGCACTCATCTCTTGGGCTCCCGGCCGGGATCCTGCCCCGGCAGACCCCATGAAACCATCCCGCCCCACCCGGGTCAATCCGGTTTGCGCCCGCCGGGTCGAACGGGGCGCATCTGCGATTTGGTGCATGCCGATTCAAAACGGCCTTGTGGTCCTGTATGGCTGTCATCCCGAGCCTTGCCTGCCCGCCCGTGGAGGGTCGAGGGATCTCAGCCTAGTCCCGCAGGCTGGCCATCGGGATTGTGCCCAGATCCCGCGGCGGCGGGACAAGTGATTTCGACTCCGGCGCTGCGCGCCTTCGCTCAATATGACCCGAGCTTGCACCCAATCGCAGATGCGCCCGGTCGAACGACGGCGGCCCATCAATCCCGGAACGGCAACCCGCAGGAAGCAGATCAATGGGTGCGTCCGGGAGTCGGTAAGAACTGTGGAAGTCAACCGACCAGGGTCCGGAAGCGGAGAAACGCCGCCACGGCATCGCGGGGGCCCGGCGCGGCTTCGGGATGGTATTGCAGGGAAAAGGCCGGGAATTTTTGGGCCTGCAATCCTTCCACGGTGCGGTCGTTCAGGCTGATGTGCGTGATCTCCGCCGCCGCGGGATCCAGGCTGTCCGGATCCACGACGTAGTTGTGATTCTGGGAGGTCACTTCGACGGTTTTCGTGCGCAGGTCCATCACCGGATGGTTGCCGCCGTGATGGCCGAAGGCCAGGCGCCGGGTTTTTCCTCCGAGCGCCAGTCCCAGGAGCTGATGTCCCAGGCAGATGCCCATCAGCGGCACCCGTCCGAGCAGGTCCCGGATGGTTTTGACGGCATACGGCAGCGCGGCCGGGTCGGCCGGACCGTTGGACAGCAGAACGCCCGCGGGATTCAGCGCCAGCACGTCGGCCGCGGAACTCCGGGCATTCAGCACCCGGACCCGGAATCCCTGCTCTGCGAGCAGGCGCAGGCTGTTGCGCTTGACGCCGAAGTCCAGCACGACCGCCAGCGGAGCGTCCGCCGGGGCCTCCGACGGCCAGTCATAGGGCGACGGCGTGGACACCTTCGAGGCGTAGTCCTGTCCGTCGAGCCCTTCCCACGCGCGGGCCTTTTCGATGGCCTCTTCCGGCGACAGGGCGCCCGTGGCGCACAGGAAGGCTTTCTGCGTGCCGCCGTCGCGAAGCCGGATCGTCAGCGCACGCGTATCCACCCCGGCCAGCGACGGCACCCCCCCGCGCGACAGGGCTTCCGGCAGCGTTTCCCGCGTGCGCCAGTTGGAGGGCGGATTCATTTCGCGAACCACCAGGCCGGCCGCCTGGATCGCGGCGGATTCGTGATCTTCGCCGTTGAATCCGGTATTGCCGGTTTCCGGCATGGTCAGGACAACGATCTGCCCGGCATAGGACGGATCGGTCAGAATTTCCTCCACGCCGGTCATGGCGGTATGGAAGACGACTTCGCCGAGGCGGTCCACGGCGGCCCCGCACGACCAGCCGCGGATCACCGTGCCATCGGCCAGCGCCAGAAACGCGCGCCGTTCCCGCCGCTCCGCCCAGTTTCGGGAGATCGCGCTCATGACGGTTTCCCCTTGCGGACCGTGGCCCGGTGGTATTCCTGCAGGGACAGCACTTCGAATTCCGGATGCGCCGCCAGCGTGCGCAGCCCGTCAATCGCCGCGCGCAGCCCGCGAAGCGTGGTGGTCATCGGCACGCCGCGCCGGACGGCTTCGGTGCGCATCTTCACTTCGTCGAGCTGCGGCTGGCAGCCGGAGGGCACGTTGATGATCCAGCCGGCATCGCCGTCGCGCATCAGATCGAGCGCGTTCGGGCGG
>JAXGNL010000079.1:0-3368 GCA_040768005.1 Kiritimatiellia bacterium | reverse complement strand
CGCCGATGTCGCCGGCGGGCACGTCGGTATGCGGGCCGATGTGCCGGCAGAGCTCGGTCATGAAGGACTGGCAGAAGCGCATGACTTCGTTGTCCGACTTGCCCTTGGGGTCGAAGTCGCTGCCGCCCTTGCCGCCGCCCATGGGCAGGGTGGTCAGCGAGTTCTTGAAGATCTGTTCGAAGCCGAGGAACTTCAGGATGCTGAGGTTGACGGAGGGATGGAAGCGCAGACCGCCCTTGTAGGGGCCGATGGCGCTGTTGAATTCGATGCGGAAGCCCCGGTTGACGTGCGGCTGGCCGGCGTCGTCGATCCACGGCACGCGGAACAGAATCTGGCGTTCGGGCTCGACGAGGCGTTCCAGGATGCGACCCTGCTGGTATTTCTTGTGGCGCTGGACGACAGGTTCAAGCGTCTCGAGCACTTCCCGGGCGGCCTGGAGAAACTCCGGTTCGCCGGGGTTGCGGGTTTGCAACTGGGTCAATGCCTCTTGGACGTAGCTCATCGGGATCTCCTTATGAATAGACCGGCGTTTTGTTTTGGCCGGTAATAGTTGGCCGTAAAAATGAGGCATGAGGCTCGAAAGTTCAATACATCGTGAAAATATTTATTCGTCATTACGGCAATATTGCCGTATAGGGTGGATTCAGGTCGCCAACAACCGGCAGGAGACCGGAGGGTTTTTTTACCTGCCGGTTTCGGCGGGACCAGCCCGAACGAGGTCAACACTCATGAAATGGACAGGCCGAGACATACAGCAGCGGATTCTGAAAGTGCTGCATCGGGCAGAGGGACCGGCGGGGGCCGCGCAAATCGCGCATTGGCTCCGGGGCTGGGGGGTGGAGTTGAGCGAACGCAGCATCCGGCTGCATCTGCTGCGGCTGGACCGGGAGGGGCTGACCGAACTGCACAGCCGCCGGGCGGGGCGCCGGCTGACCGCCAAAGGCGCGGCGGAGGTGGAGAAGGGGGATGTCATCGAGCGCATGGCGTTTGTCTCGGGGCAGATCGACGAACTGACGTACCGGATGGGGTTTCGACTCCGCGCGGGCGCCGGCACGCTGGTGGTCAACACGACCCTGCTGTCCGCCCGGGACGAGCAGGCGGCGATCGGGATCGTGCGGCCGGTGTTTGCGGCCCGTCTGGGCATGGGCTCGCGGCTGCTGATCCGGCGGGCGGGGGAGGTGTATGATGCGGGCCGGGGAGAGCGGGTGCCGAAGGGGAAAATCGCGCTGGTGACGGTGTGCAGCGTGACGTTGAACGGCATCCTGCTGAAAGAGGGCATTCCGGTGACGTCGAGATACGGAGGCCTGCTGGAATTCCGCAACCGGCTGCCGGCACGCTTTGTCGAACTGCTGGAATACGGCGGGACCACCCAGGATCCGCTGGAACTGTTCATCCGGGCCCGCATGACCAGCGTCCGGCGCTGCGAGCAGACGGGAAACGGCCTGGTGGGGGCGAGTTTCCGGGAATTTCCGTCGGGGGCGCTGCCGGCCGTGCTGAAAATCCGGGATCAGCTTCGCCTGATCGGGCTGGACGGCATTCTGGCGATCGGGTTGCCCGGCCAGCCGCTGTACGGCATTCCGGCAGGGGAAGGCCGGACGGGCCTGGTGGTGCTGGGGGGGCTGAATCCGGCGGCGGCGCTGGATGAAGCCGGGCTGGCCGGCGTGCACCGCTCCCTGGCGGGGCTGCTGGAGTATCGCCAGTTCCCGGAATTCCGCCACCTGAACATGTGGACGCGGCGGGGAGAGTAGCCGGTCCGCAGGGGAATCAGGGGCCGGGCGGCGTGGCGGGATATTCGATCGGTTCCGGCGCGGGTTCCGCTTCGGGCAGATGGCGGGAGACCAGGTACCAGCCATAGACGCCGAACACGATCAGGGCCGCCAGGGCCAGCAGATACAGAAACACGCGCTTGCCCACGTGGGCTTCGAAGCGGGCCTTGCGCAGGGCGATGGGCACGATGGCGGCGAGGACGCCGGCGAGCAGCGCCAGTCCGATGCGGGAGAGCAGGGCTTGAAGAACATGGGGAGGCATATAAAAGGAAGCCTAGCACGGCCGATGGGGCTTGGCAAGCGGCGCGAGAGCGCGCGACCAGAGGCGCATCTGCGATTAGGTGCATCTAAATTGGGAATTAGGCGGTGTGACGGTCATCCCGAGCGGAGTCGAGGGATCCCAGCCTGGTCCCGCCGGCTGGCCATTGAGATTGTGCCCGGATCCCGCGGTGGCGGCGCCTGTGCTCAAGTTGAGCCGTGAGTCGACGCGTGCAGAAACCAGTCGAGGGCTTCGGCGATGGCGGCGACTTTGCGGGGATCCACGATGTCGAGGTTGTCCTTGGGCGTATGGGTGATGTCCTGGCTGTCCATGTGCTGAAGCAGCCACAGGGAGGAAACGGCCAGGGCGGGGCAGCCCTGCTGGACGAAGATGCTGTGGTCGCCCTGGGGCCAGAGGGGGCCTTCGGCGGTGTCGGCGAAGGTGTCGAGCATGCGCCGGGCGGCGGCCTGCATGGGTTCGGGGATGTCGAAAAACGAGAAGGCGGACGGCCCGTTGCGGTAGCCGGCGCCATCGATGTTGATGTTGAGAGCGATGGAGCCGAAGCGGCCCTGGTTTTGGCGGAGGTAGTCCATTTGCCCGGGGACGGCGTAGTAGTCTTCGCCGTTGAAGGCGGCCATTTCGAGGGCGTAGGGGCCGGCGTAGTCCCGGAGCCGTTCGGCCAGGAGGAGAAGGACGGCGACGCCGGTGGCGTTGTCGATGGCGCCGGGCGTGCCGAGTTTGGCGTCAATGTGGGCGGTGAGGACGATGCGGGGGGCGTCGGGATTTCCCTTGCGGACGACGACGTTGAAGGCCTTGGAGGGGATCCGGACGGCACGGGATTCGAGGGCCGCCGTTTGTCGGGCGAGGGAGAGGAGGCCGTTGCCTTCTTCTTCGGAGAGGAATACGGAGGGGATGTCGAAATCGCCGTCTTCAAAGAGGGGGAAGGGATAGAGGCCGCCGGCAAGGGCGGCGTTCCGGCCGGTGATGGAGACGATGGCGGCGGGCTGCTGCTGTTCGAGGCGGGCGATGATCTGCCGGTGTTCGTCGGGGTTGTAGAAGACGAAGTTCTTGGGCATGAGCTGTTCTTGGGCAATTTCGCCGTGCAGGACCAGAATCTTGCCGCCGGCGTCCAGGGGGTCGAGTTCAGCGAGGGAGGAAGCGAAGACGAGCGGGGCGCGGACGGAGCAGCCCCGGGAGTAGGGGCTGGAGCGCGCGGGGAAGGTGCGGCCGCCGGCCTGGAGAAGGGCGCCGTCGCTGGACCAGTTCATGACGTCGAGTTCCGTGCTTTCGGTTTGCCAGCCGAAGGCGGCGACGGTGTCCCGGAAGAAGCGGGTGGCGCGGCG
>JAXGNL010000078.1:0-3412 GCA_040768005.1 Kiritimatiellia bacterium | reverse complement strand
ATAACCGACGCCGATGCCGGTTTGCAGGCTGGGGGCGAAGGTGGCGCTGGTCAGCGTGCCCACCGGCCGGTTTCCTTGCCAAACGGAACAGCCGGCACGCGGCACGCCCCGGCCCAGGAGACGCACCCCGGTCAGCTTTTCCGTGAACCCGGCTTCCTTGCGGCGGGCCAGAGCCTCCCTCCCGATGAAGTCGTCCTTCTGCATCTTCACCACCCAGCCGCAGTTGGCCTCGTAGGGGGTGCGCGTGGCATCGGCATCCGCGCCATAAAGCAAATATCCCGCTTCCAGCCGCAGGGTATCCCGGCTGCCGAGACCGCAGGGCACGAGCCCGTGGCGGCCGCCGTGCGCCATCAACTCATCCCAGAAGGCGCCGATGCCCTCGGGCGACAGCGCCACCTCGAAACCGTCTTCCCCCGTATAGCCGGTGTGCATGACAATGGCCGTTTCGCCGCCGTACGGGATCCCGGCCGCGCCGAAGCGCGGAATGTCCCGCGTGCCGGGAAAGAATTCCGCCACCAGGGCCGGAGCGTTCGGGCCCTGCACCGCCAGCATGCCGTAGCGGGAGCTGGCGTGGTCCAGTTGAACGTCAATCCCCTCCGCCTGCCGCTGCATCCAGTCGAAATCGGTTTCATCCGTCGCCGCGTTCACAATGGCCAGGAAGCGGTTCGGCGCCAGGCAGAACGTGATGGCATCGTCGAGAATGCCGCCGTCATCGGCCAGCATATGCGAATAGGTGCCCCGGCCGGGCTCCCGGCTCATCCGGTTGCAGTTGAGCCGCTCGACCAGGCGGTGGGCATCGGGCCCCGACAGAAAAACCTGTCCCATGTGGGAGACATCGAACACCCCGCAGGCGGTCCGCACCGCCCGGTGTTCGGACAGGATGCCGCCGAACTGCACCGGCATTTCCCACCCGTGAAAATCCACCATCCGGCCGCCGGCCTGAACCAGGCGATCGAACAGCGGTGTGCGGGCGAGAAAAGACGAGTTCATGAACCGGCAGGCTAGCACATCGTGGCGGCCGGGTGAAGGAGACTTTTTCTACGAGTGGATGAACTCCGCCGTATGCATGCCCTCGCGCCGGCGGGCCTCCCGAAACGCCGTGCGCACCTGTTCCTTGGCCCGCAGCGGATCAAGCAGGCCGGCCAGAACCAGCCGCGGCGCGGTGTCGTCGGTGGACAGCACGATGACGCGCCCCACCCCCATCAGGCGTTCGATCACCCCCTGTCGCAGGGTGACATCCTTGACGCGGAACAGTTCCACTTCTTCCAGGTGCTTGGCCACCAGGCCGCGCTGCACAAACAGGCGCTGCGTGGTCAGGCGGTAGCGGGTGGCCGCCACCAGGTACCAGGCCCGCAGCAGCAGCAGCAGCCCGATCAGGAAAAACGGCAGCAGCAGAATGCCCCACGCAATCAGACCGATGTACGCCCGTGCGGCGGGCCGCATGTCAAACAGGACGGTTTCATCCGTCGAAACGGGAAAGTCGGATGTCGGGTTCATTCGTTCTCCTTATTCAAACCGGCGGTGCGGGCCGCCATGTCCCGGGCGAAGACCGGCAGCTGGGGATCGCGCGCGCCCATGACCAGAATCGTGTCGCTCGGGCGGACTTCGCGCATCATGTCCGCACCGAGGGCATCGAGGTTCTCCGCCACTTCGACGGCCACTCCGCGATCCCGCAGCCGGGCCGCCAGCGCATCGGACCGGATCGAGCGGTCGGCCGTTCCGCCCGCATCATAAACCGGCAGCAGCCACAACCTGTCGTCCGGCCGGCAAACCCCGGCCAGGGCATCGGTCAGCGGCTCCAGCATGGCGCGCAGCGGTCCGTAGCCATGCGGGCGCCACGCCCCCAGGATGCGGCGTCCGGGATCGGACAGCGCCGTCCAGGCCGCCGCCAGCTTGGCGGGATTGTGCCCGTAATCATCCACCACCCGCACCGGACCGCCCCTGTCCACTCGTTCCAGCCGTCGCTGGATGCCGCCGAACCGGGCCAGCGCCGCCGCGGTGCCGGCGGGATCCTGCCCGAGCCGGACGCACAGTTCGGCGGCCAGCAGGGCATTCAAGGCATTGTGCGCACCGGGCTGGGGCACGCACAGGCGCTGCCCGCGCCAGGGAACGGCCCACTCGCCGCCGGTGTGAACCGGCGGCTCCGGCAGTTCCGCCACCGGTGCCGTCAGGGATCCCAGCACAGTCGCCACCCCCTCGCCGCACACGATGCCGGTCTTGACCTGCGCCGCATAGGTCCGGAACAGGTTCTGCACCTCGGCCAGCGTGAAATGATCCTGCGAGATATTGGTCAGAATGGACCACTCCGGGTGAAAATTCAGCAGCGACCGGTCGCTTTCGTCCACTTCGACCACCCAGGGGGCGTCGGGCCCGCCGCGCCGCACGTTGCCGACCCGCCCGGGGCCCGCCCAGTCCACCAGCGCGCCGCCGTTGATGACCGTCGGGTCGGCGCCGAGCTGTTCCAGCGTCCAGCCCAGCATGCCCGTGGTCGTGGTTTTTCCGGCCGTTCCGGCCACCGCGAGAACCGTTTTCCCCTTCGCCAGTTCCGCCAGCACCGTCGCGCGGTGCCGCAACGGCACCCCCGCGCGCCTCGCGGCTTCGAAATCCGGATTCCCCTCTTCCAGCGCCGTGCTGTACACCACGGCCTCGGTTTGCGCATTCACCGCGGAGCCATCCTGCGGGACCAGCTCCACGCCGGACGCGCGCAGGGCATCGAGCACGGGCAGGGAATGCCCCCGATCCAGGAGCCGGTCGGAACCGGTGACGCGGTCATGCGTCCAGCCGAGCGCCTGCGCCAGGGCGCTCATGCCGACCCCCGCCACTCCCGCCACGTGGATGTGTCCGCCCATGGCGCCGATCACGCCTCCGGAGCCAGCGGATTCCCCTGGGGCCAGATGAAGACCCGCGCCGACAGCCCCCCGCCCTCCTCCACCTGCAGATGCGCGCCGCGCACCGTCCCTTTCAGATGGCCGCCTTCGCGGATGCTTACCAGCCCCGCGGCCTCCACGTCGGCTTCCAGGGTGCCGAGCAGTTCCAGATGATGCACCTGCAGCTTGTACTTGAACTTCATCTCCTTGCCTGCCGCGATGCGCAGATTGCGCATGGTAAGCTGCCGGGGATTCGGATTCGCCTGCCCGCCCAGTTCCAGCCATTGGGTGCATTCAATGGTGGACCGGTCGTCCATGTCGCCCTCGAGGATGACGTTGCCGGCCTGGATGCGCGCATTCTCCAGCCGCCCGGACGGCCGGATGAGGACGCTTCCCCCCGTCTTGATTTCCTCGGACCAGGGACGGTCAATGACGTAATCGCCCATGTCGATCTTTTCGCGGCATTTCGAGCAGTAGATGGTCCGCGTGGTGCCCGACAGCTGGAATTCATATCCGCATTCAAAGCACCGGATCGTCCGCTTGGT
>JAXGNL010000077.1:0-3503 GCA_040768005.1 Kiritimatiellia bacterium | reverse complement strand
GTTGAATATTGCTCTGTTGAATATTGAATATTCTGCCCCCTGTCCCTCCTCTTTCCTGTTTTCCTGCTTCGACTGTCCCCTGTCCCCTGTCCTCTGTCCCCTGTCCTCTGTCCCCTCCCCCCATTCGTGTCATTCGTTCGATTCGTAGTTCACCTTCTTTCCATCTTCCCTCCTTTTTTTCTATTTTCCTTCTTGCCTCCCCCCGCCGTCCCGGGCATGCTGTGTTTCTAATTAAAGAAACACCCCGGGAGCCCCCATCATGAAACATCGCCTTCTCTCCGTCGCCGCCCTCGCCGCCCTCCTCGCCGTCACCGCCGCCCCCGCCTACGACCAGCCCGCCGTCAATCTCGGCTTCACCAGCTTCCTCGACGGCATTCCCCCCGCAGGTCCCGGCCTCTATGCCGCCCAGTACGTCCAGTATTACCACGCCGGCCATCTCCCCGATCTGCCCTTCCCCGGCGATCCCGAACTCGACGCCGTGATCAGCCTCACCCAGATCCTCGTCCAGCACCCCGCCCCCGTCCTCGGCGGCGCCAACATCGGCCTCGATCTCATCCTGCCCGCGGCAGCCTTCGACCTCGATGCCGACGGCACCCCGCTCACCGCCCAGGACGGCCTCGGCGACCTCCTGATCGGCCCCTACATCCAATGGGTCGTCATGGGCCAGCAGGGCCCCGTCTTCGCCCACCGCATCGAACTCCAGACCATCCTGCCCACCGGCGACTACGACAAGACCCGCTCCATCAATCCCGGCGCCAATGTCGTCAGCCTCAACCCCTACTGGGCCGCCACCTGGTTCCTCTCCCCCAAATGGACCCTCTCCGGCCGCCTCCACTATCTCTGGAACGACGAAAACAACGCCCCCAACACACCCCCGGATTCCGGCATCGCCGACACCCAGGCCGGCGAGGCCATTCACGCCAACTTCGCCGCCGCCTATGAAGTCCTGGAAAAACGCCTCCGCGTCGGCCTCAACGGCTATGCCTTCCGCCAGATCACCGACAGCCAGGCCAACGGCGCCGACACCGGCGGTGAAAAAGAGCAGGTCTTCGCCATCGGCCCCGGCGCCCTCTGGAGCTTCAATCAGGACAATCACCTCTTCGCCAACGCCTACGTCGAGTTCGACGCCCAGAACCGCCCCGAAGGACAGCGCCTCAACCTCCGCTTCGTCCACCACTTCTGATCCCGCCCCCCGGCAGTGGCCGGCGGCGGGTGGTTGGTGGTTGGTGGTCGATGGCCGGACCTCGGCCCTCCGGCCTCGCTCCTTCTTCCTCCTTTCCTGTCCATCCGTCCCGACTCTGCAAGAGGTCGGGATCCGTAGCTAACGGCTGTCCGGCTGTCCCCTTGATGGTTGGATATTGTTCTGTTGAATATCCCCCCCTGCCTTTCGTCCCCCCCATTCGTGTCATTCGCTTGATTCGTAGTTCCTTCTCCGGCTGCTCCCCCCCTTTCCATTTGTTTTTTTCGCGCCTTTCGAGTGTTTCGTAGTTTCCTCTCTTCGCCTTTTCCTCTTTTCCTGCTTCGCTTCGGACCCTCTCCTGACTACTGTCTTCTGAATCTCACTGCTGATTTTTCCCCGCCATGGAAAATCCGGACAATAAACCCGCCCCCTCATCCGTTGTCTGTCATGAAAGCCAAACCCCACCCACCCCCCTCGATGGACCCCACCGATGCAGCACTCCTGGCAGCCTGGCGACGCGGCGACGCGGAAGCCCTCGGCCAACTGGTCGGCAGATACAAGCGGCCGCTCTTCTCGTTCCTGCACCGCTTCGCCTCCGACCCCGGCCAGGCCGACGAGTGGTTCCAGGAAACCTGGGTCCGCGCCATCCGGCACATGAACCTCTTCCGTCAACGCAATTTCTCCGGCTGGCTCTTCCGCATCGCCCACAACCTGATCATTGACCAGGCCCGGCGCAGGAAACCCGACGGCTCCCTCGACGCCCCCCTCCCCGACAGCGGCATCTTCCTCGGCGACACCATCCCCGCCGCCACCCTCTCCCCCGCCCTCGAAGCCGGCGGACGCGACCTCGGCCGCCAGATCGAAGCCGCCGTCAATGCCCTGCCCCTCGAGCAGCGCGAAGTCTTCTGGCTGCGCATGGATTCCGGCCTGCCCTTCAAGGAAATCGCCCGCCTCCAGCGCACCTCCGTCAATACCGCCCTCGCCCGCATGCAGTACGCCCTCGAAAAACTCCGCAAGGCCCTCGGCCCCGCCTACCGCGAACTCCAGGAGACCGCCCCATGACCCCCGCCCGGCTCGAACACCTCCTCCTCCTTGAACAGTCCGGCGAATTGACGCCAACCCGGCGCCGCGCGCTCGACGCCGAACTCGCCGCCAACCCCGACGCCCGCCGGCGCCGCGACGAACTCCGCGGCCTCGCCCGGGCCATCCCCCCGGCCCCCGGGCCCTCCCCCGATGCCGCCGCCCGGATCGCCGCCCGCCTGGCAACCGCCGCCCGCCCGCGCCCCGCCTTCCACCCCGCCTGGAAACCCGCCCTCGCCGCCGCCGCCGCACTCGCCCTCCTCCTCGGCATCCAGCTGTTCCGCGCCGGCAGCCCCTCCTCCGAAACCCAACTCGCCCGCTCCGAGACCCCGGCCGCCAACGACAGCAGCACCGCCGACGACTGGACCGACCCGCTCGCAGACGACTTCACCGAACTCGAGAACCTGCTCACCGCCCTCTCCGCCGAAGACCCGTTCGGATTTGCGGAATTGTAAAACAACCCCGAAAGGAACCCGACCATGAACAAGACCCTCACCCTGATCGCCATCGCCGCCCTCGCGGCCGGCACCGCCTCCGCCCAGCACGGCGGCCCTCCCCCCGGCTGCGATGGAACCGGCCCCGGCCCCGTGGCCGGCAAGGCCATGCGCGGCCCCGAAGACCGGGGCCCCGGCCGCGAAATGCGCGGCGGCCCCGTCTCTGACGAGATGCGCGCCGAAATGCGCGCCGAACACCAGGCCATCCGCGACCTCGTCGGCGCCGCTCGCGTCGAAACCGACGAGACCCGCAAGGCCGAACTGGTGGAGCAGATCCGCGCCAAACTCGGTGCCGTCGCCGACCGCATGCAGGCCCACCAGGAAGAACGCCTGGCCCAGGCCGAAGAGCGGTTCACCGCCCTCAAGGAGCGCATCGAAGACGCCCGCGAGCGCCGCGACGAGATCATCGAAGACCAGATCCAGCGCCTGCTCGCCGGCGAACGCCCCGGCCGCCCCGCCGCCTTCGACGACTTCCCCTACGCCAAGGGCGGACGCGCCAAAGGTGAAGGCCGCCCCGACCGCGGCCCCCGCGGCATGAGGCCCCCGCCGCCGCCCCCGGAGGAACCCCTCCCCGGCGACATCATGCCCGATGACATGCCCCCCCCGCCCGAGGAGTAACCCTCCTCTCGCCCCCCGGCCCCGCCCCCGCGGGGCCTTTTTTCTGCCCCCCGACGGCCGGATAGTGGTTGGTCTGTGGTTGGTGGTTGGTGGTTCGTGGTTAATGGCCGGACCTCGGCCCTCGGCCCTCC
>JAXGNL010000076.1:0-3650 GCA_040768005.1 Kiritimatiellia bacterium | reverse complement strand
TTCCCTGTATCCCGTCACCCTTTGCGGGCTTGGCGAGAGGTCGTCCACTGTTTCCCCCTCGGTGCCCCTCTGCGGCCCTCTGTGGTTCAATCGCCGGGTCTGTTTTTCGGATCGCCCGGCGGGTTACCCGGCTGGTTCCGAGCCGAGACCGCGCAGAAAGCGTCGGAGGGTTTCCGTTCCGGCCTGCAGGGAGGCGCGTTCGATGAACTCGTCGGCGGTATGCGCCTGGGCGATGGAGCCGGGGCCCCAGACCACGGTCTGGCCGCAGACGGGCGCGAGCACTCCGGCATCGCTGCACCAGGCCGCCGCCTCGAAGGCCGGCTCGGTGCCGGCCGCCGCCAGCGCCGCGCCCAGGCGCCGCGGCAGGGCGGCCCGGGCATCGGTGTGGAAGGCCCGGCCTTCCTTGACCAGGCGGATCTCCACCCCCCCGGGCACATCGGCCAGCCGCCGGTGAAGATCCTTCAGAATGCCGTCGCAGCTTTCGCCGGGCAGAAACCGGCGGTCCACCTGGATCTCGCAGCGGTCGGGGACAATATTGATTCCCGTGCCGCCGCGGATGGTGCCCAGCGAGACGGTCGGCGGCCCCAGATCGGGATGCGTGAAGGCCTCTGCGGCGGCGGCCACGGATTCTTCGATGGCGCGCCAGACCGCGGGCATCTTGAGGATGGCATTGTCGCCGCGGGCCGGATCAGACCCGTGGGCGGCGCGGCCGCGGGTGGCCGCCCGGAACCAGCAGGCGCCTTTGTGGGCATGGACAATCCGCCCTTCCGTCGGTTCGAGCACGATGCACTCGTCGGCGCGGAGGCCGGCCGCCGCCGCTTCTTCGGCGCCCAGGTTGCCGGTTTCCTCGCCGATCGCGCCGAGCCAGACCAGCCGGACGCCGGCGGCGGAGACCGCCGCCAGGGTTTCGTCGTCCAGGGCCGCCAGGAAAGCGGCCAGCGGTCCCTTGGTGTCGCACGCGCCGCGGCCGTACAGCCGGCCGCCGTCTTCCCGCATGGCAAACGGATCGCCCTGGAAACCGTCCACGCCGACGGTGTCCAGATGCGACTCGAACAGCACGGTGCGCGGGGCGTCGTCCGAGCCGGCCGTCGCCGCCAGATTGGGACGGCCGGGAGTCGCTTCGATCCGCCGGGTGCGGAATCCGCGCTCGGCAAACCACGGTTCCAGCCAATCCACCAGGCGCCGCTCTCCGCGGCGGTCTTCGCTGCCGTCCAGTTCGGGATTCACGCTGGGAATGGCGATCAGGTCGCGCAGCAGGTCTTCCGCCGGGGAATGGGTCATGGATTCGGTCCTTTCATGTCATGCGCCCATCCACAGGCCGGCGGCGAACAACAGCCCGAAGCCCAGGTGGAGCATGGCGATGCCTTTGACGTGGCGTTCGTTAACGGGTCCCTTCCGGACCTGCCGGTACCAGAGGACGGCCCAGGGCAGCGTCAGCAGGGACAGCAGGGCAGCGGGCGGGACCTGGCCGGCGGCCGCCAGCAGCGGGGTCAGGCCGTAGGCTCCCGCCAGAAACGCGCCGGCCAGCGCCCGGGCCCGGGCGGGCGGCATCCGCATGGGCAGGGTGCGCAGGCCGGCGGCGCGGTCGGTCTCCAGGTCGCGCAGGTTGTTGGTGTAGAGCAGCAGGGTCATCAGCAGGCCGGCGGGTACGCCGGCGGCGATGGTGCCCCAGGAAAAGTGCCCGGTCTGGGCCATGCCCCCGCCCAGCGTCATGCCGGCGCCCATCATCAGAAACAGCCAGACCTCGCCCAGAGCCCGATGCTTGGGGCTGAGCGGCCCCGCGCAGTAGAACAGGGCGCCGGCAAGGCCGACGGGAAACAGCCACGCCAGCCGCCAGCCGGTTTCGCTGGCCAGCCAGAGCCCCGCCAGCAGGCCGAGAAACGCGCACAGGGCGCCCCCGCGGAAAACCCGGGCGGGCGTCATTTCGCCGTGAACCAGCACCCCGCTGCCTTCCCCCCCGCCCAGACGATCCGCCCCGGACCGGTAATCGAAATAATCGTTCCACAGGTTGGCCGCCGTGTGCACCAGCAGGCCCGCCGCCAGCGCCACGCCGAAGCGCAGCCCCGAAAACACGCCGGCGGCGGCCCGGGCATGCAGCCCGCCGATCGCCACCGGGATCAGGCTGGCCGAATAGGCATAGGGACGGACGGCTTTGATCCACAGCCGGACGGTGTTCATCACCAGTTCCCCGGAAACCGCGCGCCGTCTTCCGCCCGGATCACCGCCCGCTCGATCTGCCAGCCGTCCTCGCCCTTGCGCCAGGTCAGCTCCGCCGACCCCTCCCCTTCTTCGGCGCTTCCCGTCTCCGGTACCAGCCGGTAGCGCGCCGCCACCCGCGTAACGATTTCTCCCCGGCGCGACGACCGTACCGCCGCCTTCGGCCCGTCCAGCGCGATCCGCGCCAGCAGGGAGCGGATCTGCGTGAAAAGCTGCACAATGTCCCGGCGGCCCGTTGCGACGGGCCCGTCATCGCCGTACTCCAGCACTGCCGCGTCGGCCAGCTGCCGGCCCAGGCGGTGCGCCGCCAGCCCCATCGCCACCGGTGTCTCGTCTTCGGCCTTTTCCACCAGCTGCACCAGGCGCAGGGATGCGCGGCGCAGGCGGGCTTCGGCACGGAAATGGCCGTAGGCCCAGACCGCGCACACCAACCCCAGGGCCAGCAGCATCACCCCCGGCAGCGTCCGCAGACCGCCGCGCCGGGCTTGTCCGCTCCCGGCCGTCCGGGACGGTTCGGTCAAAATTCTCTGGTCTTTCATGATCCGTCAGCATACAACATTGGGACAAAAGTGGAAACGGCGAAAGAACAACCATGAGCTCACAACCCACCATGCCAGACTACATCGAATCCGCGCAGGCCATTCTGGAGGACATTCTCCGGCTGCTGGAATTCCAGGACGCCCGGCTGGAAGCCGCCGAGAAAGACGGCCAGATTGAGTTCCAGATCCTCACCGCGGAGGCCGGCCGGCTGATCGGCCGCACGGCGCAGACGCTGGATGCCGTCCAGTTCCTGCTGAACCGCATGCTGTCGAGGAAATACGAGGATTCCCCCTATTGCGTGGTGGATACGGAACAGTACCGCGCGCGGCGGCGCGAAAAGCTGCTGGCCGATACCCAGGAGGCCCTCGATCATGTGCGGCAGACCGGCCAGTCCTGGCGCATGCCCCTGCTCAATGCCATGGACCGTCGCCTGGTCCATCAGGCCCTCAAGGACTGCCCGGACATCGAAACCTATTCCGAGGACGAGGAACCGGACGGCCGCAAACGCGTGGTCATTGCCCTGGTGGACATGGAGCCGGCCCCCGCCGAGGAACCGCCGCCGGCCGACGCACCCGCTGCCGACGCCCCGCCGGCCTGAGCCATTCCGGGGTCCGGGCCTTCCCCCGGGAGGCGATCGGCCGGGACCCCCTGCGGATGGCCGCATCGGCGATTAGGCGCGCACGTTCAAGCATATTGAGCGAAGGCGCGCAGCGCCGGAGTCGAAATACCTCGGCCCCATCCCAATGGCCGGCCTGCGGGACCAAGCCGAGATCCCTCGACTCCGCTCGGGATGACCGTCACACCGCCTGATTCCCCATTTGGATGCACCTAATCGCAGATCACCCCTCCGGGATCTCCCGTCGGCTTCGCCATTGACAACCCCTCCCGCCCCC
>JAXGNL010000075.1:0-3692 GCA_040768005.1 Kiritimatiellia bacterium | reverse complement strand
CCTGCTCTCCCCGCCCCAGCTCCTCGACATCCTCCGCGCCGAAGACGTCATGCGCCGCGACATCCCCCACGTCCAGGCCGATGACACCCTTTCCGCCGCCCTCGCCCGCTTCGCCTCCATCCGCCTGCAGGAAATCCCCGTCGTCCAGTCCGCCGACGCCCCCCGCCTCCTCGGCACCCTCGCCTACCCCGATGTCCTCTCCGCCTACCAGGAGGAAATCCTCAAGGCCGACGCCCCCGGCGCCTTCACCGGCGGACTCTCCCGGCTCTCCCGCCATCCCCTCCCCATCGCTCCCGGCTTCCACCTCGCCGAGTGGGAACCCCCCGCCGCCTACCACGGCAGAACCCTCGCCGACGTCCGCCTCCCCGACACCCTCGGCATCCGCGTCCTGCTCATCAAGCGCCGCTCCCCCGACGGCACCCTCGACGCCCTCCTCCCCGACGCCCGTACCGCCATCGCCCCCGACGACACCCTCGTCCTCCTCGGCCCCTCCAACGCCATCTCCCGCACCCTCGGCCTCTGATCCCATGAACCGGCGGCTTCCAGCCCCGCCGCCCCCAAACCCGAAAAATGACAGTTTTATAAAACAATCATATCCGCCTCCCCCGCCCCCCGTTTTCCACACCGTGGAAATATTTTTTCCATGGCGTGGAAAACATGCTAAAAAGATTTCCATGTCATGGAAAATCCAACCCCGCCCCTGCCCCCTGCCCTCTGTCCTCTGTCTTCTGTCCTCTGTCTTCTGTCCTCTGCCCCCCTCTTTTTCTGGTTTTCTTCCGCTTTTCCCGTTTCCCTCCCCGGCGGTTTGGATTAAGATCTGTTTAGAGAACAGTCCATGAACACCGATTCCAGCCCGGCCGGTCCGGCGGATCCCTTGCCCCCGCCCGGAGATCACCCGGATCCCCAGGTCACCCTGCGCGGCGGCCACGCAGCCTTCCCGGCCTTTGAAATCGATCCCGATCGCCTGCCCACCGAAACCATCGGACGCCACGGCCGTTCGCTCCGCGTGGATTCCCGCGGCGATCTGGAAGACAGCGCGCCGGATCCGGTTCCCCGCTATGAATGGCTCGAGCGGATCGGCGCCGGCGGCATGGGAATCGTCGGACGGGCCGAGGACCTCGCCCTCAAGCGCGAAGTCGCCCTCAAACTCTGCCGGATCGAAGGAGAGCCGGGCACAAGCCAGACCCTGGCCGCCACGGGTGAATTCACCCACGAAGCTTTCATGACCGCCCACCTAGACCATCCCGGCGTGGTCCCCATCTATGCCCTCGCCCGGGATCCCGACGGACGGCCGTTCTTCGCCATGAAAAAGGTCGACGGCATCCCGTGGAGCCACCTGCTCCATCCCGATACCGCTCCGGAGGCTTCCCGGCCGGCGGTCGAAGCCCGCGCCGGACGCATGGATTGGAAAGACCACCTCGCCATCCTGCTCAAGGTCTGCGACACCGTCGCCTACGCCCACAGCAAGGCCATCCTCCACCGCGACCTCAAACCCGAAAACATCATGATCGGCGAGTTCGGCGAAGCCTACGTCATGGACTGGGGCCTCGCCCTCTTCTTCGACGAGCGCAACGAATACCGGCGCTTCCCCGACCTGACCCCCCAGCTGGCCGGCACGCCCGCCTATATCGCCCCCGAAATGGTCCGCGGCCAACTCGCGGATCTCGGCCCCGCCGCCGACATCTATCTGCTCGGCGGCATCCTCCACGAGCTGATGACCGGCCGGCCGCCCCGCCAGGGCCGCGAGGTCATGGACGTCCTGCGCCAGGCCGCCCGCGGCGACCTCCCGCCCCTCATCCCCCAGGCCCTCCTCCCCGGCTGGCCCCCGACCCTCCTCCCCGTGGCCGCGAAAGCCCTCTCCCCCGATCCCGCCGGACGCTATGCCGACGTGCGCGATTTCCAGCGCGATCTCTCCGACTGCCTGACCCACGCCGAATCCATCGCCGTGACCCGCCGCGCCCGCCAGGCCCTCGACCGCCTCCAGGCGGAACTCCTCCCCGCCGAGGCCCCGCCTTCGTCCGACCGCCTCCGGGATCTCTCCAAGGACGACGCCTCCCTCGCCTACGGACGCCTCTCCGAATGCATCGGCGGCTTCCGCCAGGCCCTCGCCCTCTGGCCGGACCACCAGGACGCCCGGCAGGGCCTCGCCGACGCGCTCAGCCTGCACGTCCGACTCGCCATCCGCCAGGACGATCTGACCCTCGCCCGCGCCCAGCTCCGCCTGCTGAACGAACCCGGCCTGCCCCCCACCGGCCCCGGCCCCGACCGCCTCGCCGCCCGGATCGCAGAACGCCAGACCCGCCTCCGGCGTTCCGCCCGCCGCGTCCGCCTATGGCGCACCGCCGCCTCCGTCTTCGGAATGCTCTCCTTGGGCGGCCTGGCCGCCATTGCCGCCCTCAGCTTCCGGCAGCGCACCCTCGCCATCCGCAACGAACAGGACATGTTCGTCGCCTCCGTCGCCGGCTGCGCCCGCTCCGTCGGCCAGTTCATGCTCGGCATCGAACAAATCACCCGCCTCTACCAGCAAACCGCCGTCGAGCTCCTGACCCTGCCGGCAGACCAGCTGCCCTGGCGCGAACCCACCCCCGCCGGACGCGACGGCTTCTATTACGATGAAGACTTCGCCGATCCCGCCGCCCGCCCTCCCGGCATGGCCCCCAACCCCCGCTATCAAACCCGGATTTCCATGGACTATCCCACCGTGGTCCGCGCCCCCTGGGCCCGCGGACCCGACACCCGCCCCGCCGTCGAAAACGCCGCCGCCCGCCTCGGCCGCCTCAACCGCCTGTTCTCCCGCGTCCATCGCGTCCGGCCCGACATTCTCTGGTCCCTGGCCGGATCCGAAACCGGCCTGCTGCTCGGCTTCCCCGGCTACTCCCGCTACGGCGACAAACCCGACTACGACCCCACCCGCCGCCCCTGGTATCTCGCCGCCATCCATGCCCCCGACAACCGGCCCGTGTGGGGCAATCCCTATGCCGACGCCAGTACCCGCGTTCTCCTGTGCAGCTGCGTGGGCCGCCTCCGCGTCAACGGCCGCTCCGTCGGCGTCGTCGGCGTCGAAATCACCCTCAATACCCTCCAGGACATGCTCCGCGATTTCTCCGGCGAGGCCGCCGCCCGCCGCCGCGGCCTGCTCATCCGGGCCATGCCCGAGCCCGATCCCGACGGCGGCCCGCCCCGCACCGTCCACCGGATCGTCGTGGATACCGACCATCCCCGCACCGCCGAAACCTGGAAAACCCGCCTCGAACTCCAACCCGTCGAGGAAGCCGGCGACCTGCTGCACGCCTGCTGGCGCGAAATCGCCTCCCGGCGCCTGGCCCCCGGCGAGTGCCTGGAAATCTCCGGCGCCCGGGTCTCCTACCAGCCCATCCTCGACGGCCAATGGATCGTCCTGGCCATCCTCGAACAACCCTGACATTTCTCCGCCCCGACCGGTTTTCCGGATTTCCTGACCCCCTGTCATGTTGAGCGAAGGCGCGCAGCGCCGCAGTCGAAACATCTCAAGCGGCTCCCCGCAGGCAATCGGACGCTTTCTGGAGGGACGGGTTCCACCCCGGCCGTTTTTCCGGATTTTCCACGCCATGGAAACTGTTTTCGCCGGTTTTCCACGCCATGGAAAAAATTTTTCCACACCGTGGAAAATCCCTCCCCCGACGAGCCATTCGGTTTCCCGACCTCTGACCTGG
>JAXGNL010000074.1:0-3762 GCA_040768005.1 Kiritimatiellia bacterium | reverse complement strand
GGAAAAAGGGGAGGGGCTGTAGCTGCGCCCGCTGGGCGCGGCGGATCGAACAGCTGAACAGCCAGCTACGGATTTCACGGATTGCACGGATTCAAACCAATCCAATCGGGGATCGAATCCGTATAATCCCGGCTCCATCCGTAGCGGCATGGTTTTTCGCTTGCGTCCCTTTTGCGTCTCTTGCGCCTCTTGCGTTATGGATTTCATGCCCTATGACCTCGATGGTCATGGATTTCCTCTGTGCCCCTCTGTGGTCCTCTGTGGTTCATTCGGCTGTTCACCCCGTTGCCTGCCGTCCCTTCGCCCTTGCATGGGGTGGGGGGATTTGGATAATGGGTGGACAGTTCAAGGGCCAAGAGACATCCATGCGTATTTTGATCATAGGCGGGGGCCAGACCGGCGCCCATCTGGCGGAAAAGTTCTGCGAGGACGACCACGACGTGGTGGTGGTGGACTCCGACGAGGAGGCGCTGGCGGAGCTGGACACCCATCTGGACCTGATGACGGTTCACGGCAACGGGGCGGACCCGTCGGTGCTGGAGGAGGCCGACATCGAGCGGGCGGACCTGCTGGTGGCGGTGACGGACCGGGATGACACGAACATCCTGGCGTGCATCTTCGCCCGGGCGCGGGGGGTGGGCCGGACGGTGGCGCGGGTGTCGTCGTCGTCCTATTCCGCCAGCCGCCACATCCATTTCGAGCGGCTGGGGGTGGACCGGCTGGTGAACCAGTACGACGAATACGCCCGGGACCTGTACAACGTCCTGCGCCTGCCGGGGTCCATCGAGGTGGCCGACCTGCTGGACAACCGGGTGATGGCGGTGGGCATGTCGGTGCACATGGACAGCCCCCTGCTGGGCTATTCGCTGAAGAACTTCGCCAGCCGCGAATGGCTGCGGAAGATCCGCTTTGTGGCCGTGGTGCGCGGCGACGACGTGATGACGCCGCACGGCGACACGACCTTCCTGGTGGGCGACGACGTGTATTTCGCGGGGGAGCCCGACGACATTGCGGACTTCATGCAGTGGGCGTGGCCCGAGCACAAGCGGTTTCAGCGCGTGGTGATCGCGGGCGGCGGCGAGCTGGGCCTGCAGCTGGCGCGGATGCTGGAGCGCTCCCGCATGCAGATCGTGCTGATCGAGCAGGACGAGGACCGCGCGGATCTCTGCTCGGCGGAGCTCAACCGGACGCTGGTGATCAAGGGCGACGCGCTGGACCAGGAGACTCTCGCCGGCATCGGCGAGGCCGAGGACATGGCCTACGTGGCCTCGACGGGCAGCGACGAGCACAACATCATCGGCTGCCTGGTGGCGGAGAAGTACGGCGCGCGCTTCACGGCGGCGCAGGTGGGCAAGAAGGAATACATCGGCATCGTCAACCAGCTGCGCCTGCTGGACCGCATCGTGGACCCGCACCTGGCCATGATCAACTCGATCCTGCATTTCGTGCGGGGCAAGAACGTGCAGGCCGCGGCGATCCTGGCGCGCCTGCCGGGCGAACTGATCGAGCTGAAGCTGTCCCCGGGGCACAAATGGGCCGGCAAGGCGATCCAGGACCTGCAGATTCCCGACGGGGTGATCATCGTGTCGGCGCTGCGGGGCGGGCAGGTGCGAACGGCCACGGGGGATCTGGCGCTGGCGGCGGGCGACCGCGTGGTGGCGTACTGCCTGCCGGCGGCAATGCCGAAGATGGAGGCGCTGTTCACCGCGTGAACGGAACAGCCCGGGCGGCCCCCCGATGAATTTCAAGAGTGTATTCCATGTCATTGCCTGGCTGCTGGCCGTGGTCGGGGCCCTGATGGGGGGATGCGGTCTCGTATCTTTCCTGCACGGCGAGCCGGCCGCGGCGTGGCAGGCCCTGGCCGGTTCGTCCGCGGGCACGCTGGCGGCCGCGGCGGTGCTGTGGGCTCTCACGCGCAGTCCGCGCGAGCTGTCGCGCCGCGACGGCCTGGGCGTGGTGGCCTTCGGCTGGCTGCTGGCGGGCATGGCCGGCGCGGTGCCCTTCTACCTGGCCGGCGCGGCGGAAACCCCCGTGGCGGCGCTGTTCGAGACCATCTCGGGCATGACGACCACCGGGGCCACCGTCCTGACGAATCTCGAGGCGCTGCCCAAGGGGCTGCTGCTGTGGCGGGCGCTGACCCAGTTCATCGGCGGCATGGGCGTGCTGATCCTGGTGGTGGCCATTCTGCCCTTTGCCGGGGTGGGGGGCATGCAACTCTACCGCGCCGAGATGCCCGGGCCCTCCAAGGACCGCATCGAGCCGCGCGTGGCGTCCACCGCCAAGATGCTCTGGGGCGTGTACATGCTGCTGACCGGCGTGCTGCTGCTGCTGCTGCGCGCCCTGGGCGTGAGCTGGTTCGACGCCGTCTGCCACGCCTTGACCACCATGGCCACCGGCGGGTTTTCCACGCACACCGCCAGCATCGCGGCGTTCGACAGCGCGGCGGTGGAGGGCGTCCTGATCGTCTTCATGCTGCTGGCGGGGATCAATTTCTCCCTGCACTACCGGGCGCTGCGCGGCGAGTTCGCCCCGTGGTGGCGCGACGGCGAGGTCCGTTTCCTGCTCGGGGTGTTTGCCGGCGCCACGCTGCTGGGAACGGGCCTGCTGCATCACGCCCGCGCCGCCGCGGGGGCGCCCTGGGGCGGTACCCTGCGCGAAGCGGCGTTCACCTGCGCCAGCATCATGACGACCACCGGCTACACCACCGGGGACTACGACCAGTGGCCCGCCGCCGCCAAGGCCATTCTCGTGCTGCTGATGTTCATGGGCGGTTGCGCGGGCTCCACCGCCGGCGGCATCAAGGTGGGCCGCATCCAGGTCATGCTCAAGGCCGTTACCCGCGAGGTTCGCCTGTTCATGCAGCCCCAGGCCGTCATTCCCGTGCGCATGGGACGCAAGTTCCTTGGCGATGAAATCCTGCTGGCGATCCTGTCGTTCGTGGCGCTGTTTTTGTTTCTGATGCTGGTGGGGGTGCTGGCGATGATTCCGCTGACCCCCGACATCCAGACCGCCGCGTCATCGGTGATCACCTGCATGGGCAACGTCGGCCCGGGGTTTGCCGCCGTGGGACCGACCCTGACCTTCGCCGAGCTTCCGGACCTGGGCAAGGCGATCCTGACGCTGCTGATGCTGGTGGGGCGGCTGGAGCTGTACACCGTGCTGGCGATTTTCATGCCGGCGTTCTGGCGCAAATGAAGGAGCCGGCCACACGGTTTCCCTCGCTGGCGTCGAACGCGGCGCTGGCGGACGTGCAGGCGCGGCAGACGCTGGCGATGGGGCTGGTGCCGCTGGGGCTGGCGCTGCTGCTGATGGCGGCGATGGCGCCGGACCGGCCGCTGCCGGGGCTGTGGGCCGGGGCGGGGCTGGCGCTGGGCGGCATGGCGCTGATGTGGGGGCTGTGGCGGCGCTCGGGCCACCGGTATCGGCGCGGCTATTCCACCGTCCATTTCCTCGTGCGCTACCTGTTTCTCGTCCTGTGCCCCGCGCTGCTGTGGACCGTGTTCGGCGGCGTGATTGTCGAACTGGCCGGCTGGCTGCCGCCCGCGCTGCTGGGGGCGCTGCTGCTGCTGTATCCCGCCGGCCGCCTCCTGCAGGAGCGCGCGGGCCCCGATCCCGCCCGCACGCCCGGCCTCGACCTGGCGCGCGTCGTCTGCCGCCAGCTCCAGTTCGGTCTGGGCGTGACGGCGATGGCCGGCCTGCTCTCCGGCGCGATTCTCGACGCCCAGCGCGACTATCCGACCGATCCGACGCCGCTGCTGCTGC
>JAXGNL010000073.1:0-4340 GCA_040768005.1 Kiritimatiellia bacterium | reverse complement strand
CCCATTCCCCGCGTTTTTTTAATGCGTGAATAGGCCGCATTGACCCGCTGGAACTTCTCCGTCGCCGACTTCTGAAACTCGGCCCCCAAATGCGCCACTTTGTCGGGGTGGTGCTTCATGGACATGCGCCGGTAGGCCTTGCGCACCTCGTCGTCGGATGCGCTGCGCGGAATCTCCAGCACGCGGTAATCCGCGTCCGGGTCGGCCTTCGGCGCGAACATCGCCGCAATGGACCGGCTGTCGCCCGCGCGAATGCCCAGCTCGGCCGCCAGCCGCCGAAGCAGACGGTCCTCCGCCGGATGCAGTTCGCCGTCGGCATGGGCGATGCTGAACAGATAGTGCAGCAGCGCCATGCGCTGCGAGTAGTTCATGTGCGAGCGGATCTGCGCGCAGACCGGACCGGTGGCGATCTCCCGCCTCAGCAGGTCGCGCAGCAGCCCCAGCGCCTCCTGCGCCATCTCCCGACCGAACTGCCGGCGGAAAAACGCCTTCACCACCTCCAGCTCGGATTTCGTCGCCCGGCCGTCGGCCTTCATCATCGCCGCCGTCAGCACCAGCAGGCTGGCAATGAAACTGTTTCGCGCCGCCTCCGGCCCCGTGGCGGAGCCCGCCCCGCCCGCCGTCCGGTCCCCGCGCTGGGCCGCATTGAACAGCGACCCCGCCGCATACCCCAGCAGGCCACCGATCGGACCGAAAAACGCCCACCCCAGCGCCCCCGTCAGCCACGGACTCACCATCTCACGCCTCCTGCATGCCACCCTTGATCATTGGATATCGGGTGTGGAATGTTGGATATTGAATTCATGCTTCTTGTCTGTTTCCCATCCGTGTCTATCCGTCCCGGCTCTTATGAGGTCGGGATCCGTGGTGTGATCCCCGCCTCTCCCCTTCCCTGATTCTTTTCCTGTTTTCCTGTGTTTCGTGAGTTCCTGCTAATTGATTTTTTCTTGTTTCCTGTTTCCCAGCTGCCGCAGCCGTTTCTCGATTTCCGCCAGCCGCTCGTCGGCGCCATGACGATGCAACCGGATGTGCCGGCCGTTGACCATGAGAAATTCATCCCGCCCCTTCCCCAGCAGCAGGCGGTCGCCGTCCGTGCCCAGGCTCTTGAGCCCCAGGCCCGACGCCAGCACCCGCAGCCGCGCCACCGCCAGCAGCCGCTTCACCGCCGCCGGCAGCGGCCCGAACCGGTCGCGGAATTCCTCCGCCAGCGCGTCCGCCTCCCGCTCGTACGAGACTCCCGCCACCTTGCGGTACATCCCGATCCGCTGGCTCTCGTCTTCGACGTATCCCCGCGGAATCACCGCCGCGTCCCGCTCGCGCTCCGGGTCCGGCGTCAGGTCCAGGAAATCACAATGCACCGCCACTTCGATGACCGGCCGCTCCGGCTCGCCTTTCAGCCGCGCAATGGTGCGGTTCAGCAGCTGGCAGTAGAGATCGAAGCCCACCGCCGCGATGTGTCCGCTCTGCGCCGCCCCCAGCACGTTGCCCGCCCCGCGGATCTCCAGGTCGCGCAGCGCCAGCTTGAACCCCGCCCCCAGGCTGGTGTGGCGCTTGATGGCCTGGATCCGGTGCCGCGCCGTCGTGAACAGCGCCCCGTGCCGCGGCAGCAGCAGGTACGCATACGCCTGGTTCTTGCTCCGCCCCACCCGCCCTCGCAGCTGGTACAGGTCCGCCATCCCGAACCGGTCCGCCCGGTCGATCAGGATCGTGTTGACGTTGGGAATATCCACGCCGCTCTCGATGATCGTCGTGCACAGCAGCACGTCGTACTCCCCGCGCACGAACCGGTGCATCACCCCCGCCAGCGCCTTCTCGCCCATCTGCCCGTGGCCCACGCCCACCCGGATCCCCGGCAGCAGCCGCTCCAGCCGCCGGCGCATCCAGTCAATGGTCTGCACCCGGTTGTGCAGAACGAATACCTGCCCGCCGCGGTTCACCTCCCGCAGCACGGCTTCTTTCACCAGTTCGTCGCTGTCCTGCGCAATGTAGGTCTCGATCGGCAGCCGTTCGCGCGGCGGGGTCTGGATCACGCTCATGTCCCGCGCCCCCGTCAAGCTCAGGTACAAGGTCCGCGGAATCGGCGTCGCCGACAGCGTCAGCATATCCACCATCTCCCGCATGCGCTTCAGGTGCTCCTTTGCCGCCACCCCGAAGCGCTGCTCCTCGTCAATGATCACCAGCCCCAGGTCCGCGAATTTCACATCGGGACGCAGCAGCCGGTGCGTGCCGATCAGCACATCCACCTTCTTCTGCGCCGCGCGTGCCAGCACCGCCGCCTGCTCGGCCTTCGACCGGAACCGGCTCAGCATCTCCACCGCCACCGGAAACCGCCCCATGCGGTCCAGGAAGGTCTCGTAGTGCTGCTGGGCCAGCACCGTCGTCGGCACCAGCACCGCCACCTGCTTGCCGTCCGCCACCGCCTTGAACGCCGCCCGCATCGCCACCTCGGTCTTGCCGTAGCCCACGTCCCCGCAGATCAGCCGGTCCATCGGACGCGGCGATTCCATGTCGGCCTTGACGTCCGCGATGGCCCGCAGCTGGTCGCCGGTTTCGGGATAGGGAAACGACTGTTCGAAGTCGTGCTGCCAGGCCGAGTCCTTCGCGAAGGCGTGTCCGTCCAGCGCCGCCCGCCGCGCCTGGGTCTCCAGCATCTGCGCCGCCAGATCTCTCGCCGCCCGCTCGGCGGCCACCTTCTCCTTCCCCCAGCGCTTGCCGCCCAGCGCATGCAGCGGCGGCCTGGTGCGCCCCACCCCGAGGTACCGGCTCAGCAGATGCGTCTGGCTCGTCGGCACGTAGAGCCGCGCGCCCTCCGCATACTCCACCGCCAGCGCTTCCTGCAGCTGTCCATCGAACTCGATCTCATACAGCCCCAGGTAGTTCCCGATGCCGTGGTCCACGTGCACCACCAGCTCGCCCGGGCGCAGGTCCGTCCAGTCTGTCAGCCGCTCGCCCGTCGCATCCCGCGCCGCGGCACCGCCGCCCGGCCGGCGGCGCGCCGGCAGCGCCTTGCGCGTGCCGTAGAAATCCGACTCGGCCACCGCCATCCATTTGGCGCCCGTCAGCTCGAAGCCCCCGCTCAGCGCGCCCGGCCGCAGGCGGAACCCCTCCAGGCGGCCATGCACCTCTTCAAACCGGCGCGCCCCGGCCTCCGTTGCGAAGAACAGCTCGATCCGCCAGCCGCTCGCCGCGCGGCCCTTCAGCGTCTCCAGCCATTTTTCGCGCTCGGTCTCCAGCACGTCCGCCGGCACCGCCCGCGCCGACAACGCCGCCAGCCCTTCGCACGGCTTCACCCGCAGATCGCGCCCGGCCAGACCTCCGCCCGCCTCCAGCTGCCCGCCCCCCGCAAACCGCTTCGCGATTCCCAGCCGCCAGTTCTCGAACTCGCGCTCCGCGGAGCGGTCCGGCCCGCCGCGCCCCGCCAGCTCCGCGCTCATGGCAAAATGATGCAGCAGGGCTTCCGGATCCATCCACAGGAACGACGCGTTCTCCGGAAAATATTCCGTCACGTCCCCCTGTTCCGCTTCTTCGGCCTCCTCCGTCGCCGGGGGAATCGACAGTTCGCGGATTCCCTCCCGCGACCGCTGCTCGGACGGATCAAACCGCCGAAGGCTTTCGAGCGTGTCGCCGAAAAACTCCAGCCGCACGGGCCAGTCTTCCGTCAGCGGCCAGACGTCCAGCAGCCCGCCGCGCCGCGACGCCTGCCCCTTCGCCAGCACCTCGACCTCGAACTCGTACCCCGCCGCCGCCAGGCGCTCGCTCAGCGCATCCAGGTCGTATTCCTTGCCGGCTTCCACCCGCTCGCCCAGCCGCCGCAGGCGCTCCGGCGACGGCACGGTCTCCAGCAGCGCCTGAATGCACGTCGCCACGATCCCCCGCCCCTTCCACGCCAGGCAGCGCTGCAACGTGCGCATCCGCTCGCCGCTCACGTCCGGCGACGGCTGCCCCGATACCGTCCGCGAACTCTCCACGTTCAGCGCCGGCAGGCGCGCCGCCGCTTCCCCCGCGCCCAGCGTCGCCAGATCCTGGCACAGCCGGTCCAGCGCCAGCGAACTCTCCATCACCACGATCAGCGGCCCCTTCGCCGCGCGCGAGGAGGAAATCGCCAGCCACGCCCGCGCCCCGTCCTCCACCTCCTGCACCGCCCCCCGCCCCCCCGGCCTCAGCGCCTCCTTCAAAAACGCCCGATCCCCCGCCCCCGGCGGCGGTGGATTGGAATTGGACGGTCCTTCATGCATATGTGCGCCATTCGACTCTAACCCAGTCCCCGTTGTGTCCACAAACTTTTCACCCCCTGCTTCCCAAACACCCGGCCGGCCTGGATGCCGGCCCTCCAATCATCC
>JAXGNL010000072.1:0-4367 GCA_040768005.1 Kiritimatiellia bacterium | reverse complement strand
AAAGCGTCGGGGGAGGGGACGGGGATGAGGGGGCATTAGGAACTGACGAGGCTGGCGCGGTCGGGGGCGGGATCGAAATTGGTGATGAAGCGGATCCGGACGGCGGCGTTGGAGGCGAGGCGGGCGGCGGCGTAGGCGGCGGCCATGTCGGCTTCGAGGGAGGGAATGGATTTGCCGGCGGCGGACATCATGCCGAGGAAAGGCAGTTCGATATCGCCGTCGGAGTCCACGATTTCGCGGTAGGCGGGGAGGTGGCCGCCGAGGCGGTCAATGCGAACGAAGAGGGCATCGCCGGGGCGGAGGGTGTCGGGAGGGGGCGGGTCATCCTCGGCGGAAGCGGGAGGGCAGAGGGGCATCAGGAGGGCGGCGGCCAGCAGGAGGGCGGCGCCAGGGATCGTAAGGCGCGACGGCGGGCGGTTCATGGGGTCTTGTCCGGGTGGCCGCCGGCGAAGAGGTCGGCGACGAGGTCGTGCTCCATGGTATCGAGGTTGGCGCTTTCCTGGGCCAGATGGAGCATGGAGCGCAGGGTGAGCATTTCCTCGGCGATGACCAGGCGGGCGAGGGTTTCGTACTGGGCGGGGACATGGAGGGCGAGGGTGTCGCCTTCGCATTCCAGAGTGAAGAACATGGCGTCCTTGCGGATGTGGTAGGTGGCGGAATCGGGGGAGAGGCGGTACACGTAGAACTCCTCCTGCCGGAAGGCGCGGACGATGCGGGCGCGCATGAAATCGGCCATGTCGGGGGAGGGGAAGGACAAGATGATCTGCCGGACTTCGGTTTTGGCGGCGTCCTCGGGCTGCCGGAGGCCGGGGGCGGGGTTTTCGAAGCTGCCGGCGAGGAGCACGGGGCCCAGCAGGGTGGTGACGAGGGTCATGAGGATGGCGATGCCGAAGAGGTCCTGGCCGATGGCGCCGGAGGTCAGGCCGATGCCGGCGACGATGAGGGCGACTTCGCCGCGGGGGAGCATGCCGACGCCGATGCGGACGGCGCCGTGGCGGTTGAAGCCGCAGAAGAGGGCGGGCAGGGCGCAGCCGGCGACCTTGCTGACGACGGCCAGCAGGGCATAGACGAGGCCGACCTTGAGCACGCCGGAGACGGCGCCGAGATTGACCATCATGCCCATGGCCCCGAAGAAGACGGGGACGAGGATGTTCTGCAGGCCTTCGATTTCCTTCTGGATGACCTGGACGAGGTCGGTGCGGGAGAGGGAGAGGCCCATGATGTAGGCGCCGATGATCATGGCGAGGCCGGCCATTTCGGAGAGGCCGGCGAGGAGGAGGGCGCAGCCGAGGGCGAGGGCGGCCATGGCGCCGGGCGACTTGAAATACTTCAGCATCTGGGAGAAGCGTCGGGCGAGGAGGAGGCCGGCGGCGGTGGCGCCGATCCAGAATCCGAAGGCCTTGAGGGCGATGGCGGCGACATGGCGCCAGGCGATGGCGGTGCCGGCGGCGCCGGTGCGGGCCATGCCGACGACGATGGCGAGGACAATGATGCCGAGGACGTCGTCAAAGACGGCGGCGGCGAGGATGGTGACGCCTTCGGGGGAGTCCATTTTGCGGCGTTCGGAGAGGATGCGGGCGCTGATGCCGACGGAGGTGGCGGTGGCGGCGGCGCCGAGGAACAGGGCGGCGGGGTCGAGCCAGCCGGAGGCAAGGCCGAACCAGACGGCGGTGCCGGCGCCGAGGGCGAAGGACAGCACGACGCCGCCGATGCCGACGGCGGTGCCGGCAATGGAATAGCGCAGGAAGGTGGACAGATCGGTTTCGAGGCCGGACAGAAACAGCAGGATGACGGAGGCAAAGGTGGCGATGGCGTGCAGCTCGGGGGAGACGGCGCCGGTTTCCGTCAGGCCGAACAGGGGGCCGATCAGGGGCCAGGAAAAGCGGCCGAGGGCGTAGGGGCCGATGGCCATGCCGATCAGGAGCTCTCCGAGGACGCCGGGCAGCCGCAGCCAGCGGCGGAGCCAGAACCCGCCCAGGCGGGTCAGAATGATCAGAACGCCCAGCTGGAGAATGAAACGGACGATCGGATCGATGTCGGTGCCGGGAGGCATGGGAGGGCCCCGTGCGGACGTTAAGCGATCAGAAGCTTCAGTACCTCTTCGCGGCTGGTGGCGGCGAGGATTTTGGAGCGGACGGCCGAGTCGTTGAGGGGCCGGCTGATTTCGGCGAGGAACTGGATATGGGGGCCCGTCCGGCTGTCGGGGGATACCGTCATGACGAAAATCGTGGAAGGCTGGCCGTCGAGGGCGCCGAAATCCACGCCGGAACGCTTGATGCCGAGGGCGGCGATCAGGCAGTCCACGCTGTCGGTCTTGCCGTGGGGAATGGCGATGCCGTTCTGCATGCCGGTGCTCATGCGCTTTTCGCGCTCGGTGATGGCCTTGAGGACGGCTTCGCGGTCGCGGATGTGCCCGGAGGCCATCAGCAGATCCACCATCTCGGCCAGGATTTCATCCTTGGTGGCGCCCTTGAGGTCGAGGCAGATCGTTTCCACCGTTAATGGTTTTTTCAAATTCATCAGTTGACTCCGCGAGGGAAAGAAAAATACCGCGCCATTCTCCCCCCTTTGCCGGGCATTTCAAGCCCCAAATTCACTGAGGAAAAACGGAACACCGTTGGGCGAGGCGGGGCAAGGGCTTGGGTCGGAAGGGGGGGGCGGCCGGGAGTGCGGGGCAGGACGTCACGGAAAAAGGGGATGGGCGGAGCGGGAGGGATGTGGTAGGTTGGGCCGTAAATGGACGGAATGGCACGGAGGTTCCAGGATGAACAGAGAAGCGAACGAGATTCAACGACGGGATGCGGGGTTCACGCTGATTGAAATCCTGCTGGTGGTGGTGATCATCGGGATTCTGGCGGCGGTGGCCGTTCCGCGGCTGGGGGGGCGCGTCGGGCAGAGCCAGGTATCGGCCGCCAAGGCGAGCATCGGGGCGATCGGCACGGCGATTGACCTGTACGAGACGGACAACGGCCGGTTGCCGGAAAGCCTGAACAATCTGATGACGAAGGGGAGCGAGCCGAACTGGAACGGGCCGTACCTGCGCAAGGCGGAGTCGCTGAAGGATCCGTGGGGCAACGACTTCCAGTACACCAAGCAAGGCAACGTCTATACGGTGGCTTCGGCGGGGCCGGATGGCAGCTTTGGCAGCGCGGATGACGTGAAATAGCCGGGGTCGGACCCGGGCGCGGGCGGTCGGCCATGAAGCGGAACAGGCGCAGAGCAGGGGGCATTCCGCGCACCGCGGGGTTTACGCTGATCGAAATCCTGCTGGTGGTGGTGATTCTCGGGGTGGCGTCCGCCGTGGCGATTCCGGCGTTTGCGCGGTCGTTCCGGGGCGCCAAGCTGCGCAATTCCCAGCGGACGCTGCTGATGGTGCACCGGAACGCCCAGGCCAAGGCGGTGCTGGGCCAGCGGTACATGGCCGTGCTGTTCGACGAGGTCAAGGGGACGATCGAACTGGTGGACCAGGGCCAGCCGGGGGCTAAGAAGGATGCCTTTTTCGGCAGCGTGGGGGGCGGTGTTCCGGCCGGCGGCACGATGGGCGTCATGGCGTCCGGGGGCACCCCGGCGCCGGAAGAAGCCCCGCCGGCTCTCAATCAGGTCATGACCCGGTCGCTGGAAGACGGGGTGAAGATTCTGTCCTTTCGCGGCGGGAACGAGATGGATGGCATTCATTACGTCAGCTATTATCCCAACGGCATGTGCGAAGGCTACGAGGTGAGCATCGGCGACGGCGAAAGCCGCAATGCCCGGATCCGCGTGGATGCGGTGACGGGGAAGGCGCGGGTGGAGCGTGAGTAGGGCAGAGATCCGAAGTCCGAGGTCCGAAGTCCGAGGTCCAAAATCGGAGGGCCGGGGGCCGGGACGGACGAAATCGGGCATGACGCTGATCGAGGTGCTGCTGGCGGTGGTGATGCTGGGGACGGCGCTGGGGGCGCTGGTGGAGGGGGCGTCGCGGGCGCTGGCGGTGGTGCGGCAGGCGCGCAACTACGAGCAGGCCCGGCGCATGCTGGGGCTGGTGGAGGCGGAGAACCCCCTGCGGCTGGAGGACGAGATCACGGCGGGCCAGGACAGCGGCGGGTTCACCGGCGGCCCGTCCGGCTGGAGCTGGGTGCGGATCATCGAGGATTTCGGCGCGGAGGATGAGGAGCAGGAGGGCCTGTTCCAGGTGACCACCCGCGTGTACTGGTCGCAGAGCAGCGACCGCCGGGGCATGGAGGAAACCGTCCAGATGCTCTACGTGCCGGAAAACGTGGACGGCAAGCGCACGTTGAAACCCAAGGCGCTGTGATGGGGAAACGGCACACAAAAGGCGCGGCCTTCACGCGGATCGAGCTGCTGGCTTGCCAGCCGAAGCCTTGGCGAAG
>JAXGNL010000071.1:0-5061 GCA_040768005.1 Kiritimatiellia bacterium | reverse complement strand
TTCCGGGACAAGCAGGAGGTGTCGGGAACAGCGATGAAAATCGCGGAAGTGCTGGGCCTGGAGAAAACCCGGCACGTGAATTCCATCCGGGTGGGCGGCGTCGTGGGGAAACACGAAATCGTGTTCGGCCTGCCCAACCAGACCATCCGGCTGGTCCATGAAAGCATCAACCGCGCGGCGTTCGGCCAGGGGGCGATCTTTGCGGCGCATTGGCTGGCGGACAAAGGACCGGGATTTTACACCATGGAACAGATCGTGGCGGACATGGTGGCCCGGAACATTCCGATCTTTTGACCTCGGAGCAGATAGCGGGGGGGGGGGGGCACAAGCAGGCAAACCCGCCGGAAATACAGAGACGAAGGCGGTCCGTAAAAATCCTTGCGCCCCAGCCCGGAGGCTGGTAAGTTCCGCCTTCGACAATTTGCCTTGGACGACGCTTGGGGCGGTAGCTCAGTTGGTAGAGCATTACGTTCGCAACGTAGGGGTCGAGGGTTCGAATCCCTTCCGCTCCACCATGACGCGTGAGTCCGAAAAGTCCCCGGTGGGGTAGCGAAGTGGCCAACCGCAGCAGACTGTAAATCTGCCCTCTATGAGTTCGATGGTTCGAATCCATCCCCCACCACCATTTTCATGCTTCTGACGGGTCATGCGATTTCGACGGTTCCGGAAACACCCGGGGTGTATGTTCTTCTTGGCCAGAATGGCAAGCACTACACCGGCGCAGCGCGTAATCTGCGCGAACGGCTGCACGATCATCAGGCCGGTCGCGCCAAGCGAACCAAGAACCAGCGCCCGTTGCAGTTGGTTTATCATGAAACCACCCCCAGCTATTCCGATGCGCTTGCACGTGAGACTTATTTGAAAACAGGCAAGGGGAGGGAGTGGATCGCTATCCGGCAGACTGTCTCGCCGCAGGCGAGCCCGCCATGGCGGGAAATCTGCCCTCTATGAGTTCGATGGTTCGAATCCATCCCCCACCACCATCTTCCGCTTTCCCTTCTTTCCCGTGCCGCTCCCCGCAGGGACTGGAAAATCAACCGCTTTGGCTTTGGCGGCGCACCAGACGCGTATTCGCCGGAATTGACCCGACGGATCGAGCCGGTTATGCTGGCAAACGACCTGAGGAGGTGACTGATGCTGGTTGTTCATGTCCATGTTCATGTGAAGCCGGACGCTGTCGAGGCGTTTCGCACGGCGACCATTCTGAATGCGCGGGCGAGCCGCCGGGAGCCGGGAATCGCCCGGTTCGACGTGGTGCAGCAGGCGGACGATCCGGCGCGGTTCGTGCTGGTGGAGTGCTATCGCACACCCGAGGCGCCGGCGGCCCACAAGGAAACGGCTCATTACCAGAAATGGCGCGACACGGTGGCGGAGATGATGGCGGAGCCGCGGTCGAGCGTGAAGTACCGCAACCTGGATCCGCCGGATGCGGAGTGGTAAGGAGCGCCCGCATTGAACCGCCCCTTTGAATTTACCGCTCCCGGCCGCATTGTGTTCGGCCCGGGGGTGCGCCGGCAGGCCGGTCAACTGGCTTGGGAACTGGGCCGCCGGGCTCTGGTGGTGACAGGGCGGCATCCCGAACGGTCGGCCTTCCTTCTGGAAGAGTTGTCCTCGGAAGGCGTTGAATTCAGCGTGTTTCCCGTACCGGGAGAACCGACGCTGGAAACGGCACGCACAGGAACGGCGCGGGCGCTGGAGACCGGAGCGGACATCGTGATCGGAATCGGCGGCGGCAGCGCCATGGATGCGGCAAAAGCCGTGGCCGTGCTGGCGGCCAACGGAGGCGACCCGCTGGATTACCTGGAAGTAATCGGCCGGGGCCGTCCGCTGGAGGTTTCCTCTCTGCCGGTGCTCGCGATGCCCACCACGTCGGGTACGGGATCGGAGGCGACCCGCAATGCCGTGCTGGCGTCGCCGGAGCACGGGGTGAAAGCCAGTCTGCGGAGCGTGACGATGATTCCGCGCGTGGCCCTGGTGGATCCGGAACTGGCATATGGACTGCCGCCCGACGTGACGGCTGCCACGGGGTTGGATGCGCTGACACAACTGATCGAGCCATACCTCTGCCGCCGGACGAATCCCGTCGTGGACAGTCTATGCCGCGATGGCATGGCGCGTGCGGCGCGCAGCCTGGCCCGGGCCTGCGCTAACAGCCGGGATGAGGCGGCCCGCACGGACATGGCGCTGGCCAGTTTGCTGGGAGGACTGGCCCTGGCCAATGCGGGACTCGGCATTGTGCATGGCATCGCCGGGCCGGCGGGCGGACGGTTTCCGGCGCCGCACGGCGCGCTGTGCGCGGCGTTGCTGCCCCATGCCCTGGCCGTGAACCGGCGGGCTTTGCGGGAGCGCCAGCCGGACAGTCCGGTCCTGTCGCGCATGGACGAGGTGGCCCGGATTCTGACCGGGCGGGAGGACGCCGGGGCCGCGGATGGCGAAGCCTGGCTGCAGGATCTGTCCAGGAAATTGCGGATTTCTTCCCTGGCGTCGTATGGGATCCGGTCGTCGCATGTGCCGGAACTGGCGGCGAAGGCCCTGGCGGCATCCAGCACCAAAGCCAATCCCGTGGATCTGTCGAAAGACGAAGTGGAGGAGATGATATCCAATTCGCTGTAGGCCGTCCGGGCGGTTTCGTTGCCGGCCGAGAGGCCGGCCGGTGCCGTTTCCATATTCTCCACATCTATCCCTCAGGAAAGAACAGAGCGTATGAAGACAATATGGTCAGGGCTGATACTGGTCGGGCTGATGGCCGGATCCGGCGCGCGGGCGGAGCATCCGGGCCCGGGACAACCGGCTCCGGCTCCGGTGCTTCGAACCGGGACCGGCGACGGCTACAAGTTTTTGTCAACGCTCTACCATACGGGCCCCTCCCGGCCCGGAGACCGCCGGTCGGCAGTCGTGCTGTTATTTATCGGTCCCGAGGATGAGGCCACCCGTCAGGCCATGTCGGCCCTGTCGACCGTGGCCCGCAGGATGCATGGCCATGCCGGTTTGCGGGGAAAGGCACGGTTCTTTGTGGTGGAAACGGGTCAGGGGGAGGGACGGGGCACCCTGATGGATCGGCTGGCTCATCATCAGGTGGGTCTTCCCGTGGATGCGCTTCTGGATCTCCGGGGAGAAGCCTGCCGGGCATTCGGCATCGAGGTGTTGCCGCAGATGGTGGTGGTGTCGCGGACCGGAGTTCTCACGGCTTCTCTTGCCGCTCAGGAGGCCGGTTCACTCCAAAGCGTGGCCCGGGCCGTGGTGAATGCGGTGAAGGAAACCGGCCGTTCCCCTGCGGCCAAACGACCGGACGCGGGTTCCCGCATGCCGGCCCCGGTGAAGGGAACGGCAGATTTTTCCCAGCCTGTTTCCTGGTAGCCGTACCGATGGCGCGGGGGGGGGCGCTTCGAACAAGGACCCGAGGGCCAACGAACGCCGCCCGTCAACGGTTCCGCAGCCATGCTGAAGTCCGGGTTGCCGGCCGGGAAGCGGATGTATTACACTTCACGAGAGATGAACAAGGCACTGGCAGGATCGTTTGTCGTGCTGGGGGGGGGATCGCTTGTGGCGCAGGTGCTGGCGGTGCGGGAACTGCTGTATGTGTTTTACGGCAATGAATTCTTCATGGGGTGGGCGCTGTTTGCGTGGCTGTTCTGGGTGGCGGCGGGAGCCTGGATGGCCGGGCGGGGGACCGGGCGGATACCGCCCGGAACGCGGCCGCTGGCGATCTGCCACGCGGCGGTGGCCGTCGCGTTGCCGGCGGTCCTGGTATTCATCCGCACCGCACGGATCTGGGTAACGCCCGTGGCCGGCGCGGTGCCGAATCTGCCCGCGACTCTGGCCTTCTCCTTTCTGGCTCTGGCACCGCTGTGTCTGCTGCTGGGCGGACAATTTGTGGCGGGCGCAACGATCTGGCGGCGGGCATCGCCTTCCGCCCCGGCGGGAGTGATCCAAGGCAGGGCCTATGGATGGGAAACCGCCGGGTTTGTGGCGGGCGGCTTGCTGTTTAATTTTTTCGGGGCGGGCCGGGAGGAATTTCTGGTGGCCGGCCTGCTGGGGAGCCTCCACGCTGTGACGGCCTGGGGAGTGCTGGCGGCCGGGAAGGAGCCATCGCGTCCGGCGCGCGCCGGCCTGGCCGCCCTGCTGTGCGGCTCCGCGGCGCTGGCGGCGTTCAGCGGACGGGCGGGGCAGGCAACGGCGGCCTGGCGCTACCCGGCTCAGCAGCTGCTGGAATCGCGTCAGTCGATTCATGGACATTGGGCCGTGACCGCCATCGGGCCTCAAATCCATTTTTACGGTAACGGACTGCTGCTGGGCGCCGGCGAGGAACAGATGGCCGGCGAAATCCTGGCGCACTATCCCATGTTGTGGCATCCGCGGCCGAGACGGGTGCTGCTGATCGGCAGCGGATTCAACGGAGCCCTGGGCGAGTTGCTGAAGCATGCGCCGGATCGGGTGGATTATGTGGAACTCGATCCGGAGCTGATTGAGCTGGCGCGGGAGCATGCCGGTGTGCCGGCCCGCGCCGCGCTGGAGGATCCGCGAGTGCGCATCGTGTTTGACGACGGCCGGCATCATGTGCGCCGCCGGCCGGACGAGTCCGGCGGAGGAACCTATGATGTCGTGATCATCAATCTGCCCAACCCCGGCACCCTGCTCGTCAATCGGTTCTTCACGCAGGAATTCTACCGGGATGTCCGCCGCCGGCTTTCCCCGGGCGGCGTGCTGGCGGTTCAACTGGCCTTTTCGCCGGATTATCTGGGACCGGAACTGGAGGAACTGGGCGCTTCGATATTCCGCACGCTGCAGGCCGAGTACGGGTCGGTTCGGCTGCTGCCGGGCTATGAACTGCTGTACCTGGCGTCGGACAGCCGGCATGGCCCGCCCGGAGCGGCGGAACTGGCGGACCGCTACGCCGCGAGGGGATTGAAAACGGATTTTGTGTTTCCGGCGGCCATGGCGGAGCGGCTGGAGACAGACCGCATCCGCCAGGTCCGGGAGGCCTTCGAGGCCAATGCGACCGCGCGGATCAACCGCGATTTCCGCCCCGTTGCCTGCCAGTACAATCTGGTCTATTGGCTG
>JAXGNL010000070.1:0-5222 GCA_040768005.1 Kiritimatiellia bacterium | reverse complement strand
CGTCCGCGAGCTGGTCCAGCTTCAGGGCCGCGTGGATCTCGTCATCCCCCGCGGCGGCGAAAAGCTCATCCGCGCCGTCACCGAACAGGCCCATGTCCCCGTCATCAAGCACTACAAGGGCGTCTGCCATCTCTATGTGGATGCCGCCGCCGACCCGGCCAAGGCCCTCGACATCATCGAAAACGCCAAATGCAGCCGCCCCGGCGTCTGCAATGCCATCGAAAAGGTTCTGGTCCATGAAGCCATCGCCGCGGAGTTCCTGCCCCGGATGGCCGAACGCCTGACCGCCAAACGCGTCGAACTGCGCGGCGACGAGGCCGCCCGCGCCATCGTCCCCGCCATGACCGCCGCCGCGCCCGAAGACTGGGACGCCGAATACCTCGACCTCATCCTGACCGTCGGCGTCGTCCCCTCCCTTGAGGCCGCCATCGACCACATCAACCGCCACGGCTCCCATCATTCCGACGCCATCCTCTCGGAAGACGAGAAAGCCCAGGCCGACTTCACCCACCTGGTGGACTCCGCCTGCGTCTATGCCAACGCCTCCACCCGCTTCACCGACGGCGGCGAGTTCGGCATGGGCGCCGAAATCGGCATCTCCACCGACAAGCTCCACGCCCGCGGCCCCATGGCCCTCGAGGAACTCACCACCTACAAATACGTCATTCTCGGCAACGGCCAGATCCGCACCTGATGCCGGCATGACCTGCGATCCCTCCGTTCTCTCCATCGACGACCGCCGGATCGACGCCTTCGCGGATTTCCTGCGGCAGTCCGAAACCGCCGACCCCTTCGACTTCTGCTCCCGCAGCGAAGGATTTATCTATCCCGAACGCGGCGGAGAAGGCGTGCTGGAGATGTTTTTCTTCGCCTGCGCCCATCAGTTCGGATTCTGGACCCTGGACGGCGACCGCTGGCGCGCCCCCATGGTCGCCCGGCTCGATGGCCGGGACCTGAAAGGATCGGATTTTCTCTGGCGGGCCTGCACCCGCGCCCTTCAGGCCGATCCCGCCGCCTTCCAGCCCGCCGCGCTGGCCCGCCAACCCGATGCCGGACTCGATGCGCTGTTCCATGACGATGCCGGGAACAATCCCCTGCCCATGTGGCCGGAGCACCTCGACCTGATCCGCGGCTATGCCCGATGGTTCGCCGATCAAGCCTCTTCGCCCGCCGGCGTGCTGCGCCGGGTCCAGACCGCCCCCCGGCCGCTGAACGCTCTGCTGGAAACCCTCGCCGCCATCCCCGGCTACGCCGAAGATCCCCTGCAGAAGAAAGCCATGCTCCTCGCCATCGTTCTCGAAAACCGCCCCGAGCACTTCCTCGCAGTCGCCGATCCCGGCTCCGCCGTGCCCATCATTGACTATCATCTCCAGCGCAGCGTGCTCCGAACCGGTCTCGTCCGCGTCGCCCCCTCCGCCCTCCGCCGGAAACTCGAAACCCGCCGGCGCGTCGAACCCGCCGAGGAGGAAGCCGTCCGGGCGGCCGCCTACGAGGCCATTGCCCGCCTCATGGCCCGCTCCGGCCTCTCCGCCGCCGCCGTGGACTGGTTCTTTTTCCAGAACCGCACCCGCTGCCCGGAAAGCATCGAACCCGACTGCCCCGCCTGCCCCGTCCAGGCCGTCTGCGCCAGGGAAACCCGCCTCTTCCAGCCCGTGTTCCGCACCACGGCCTACTGATCAGAAACTCACGGCCGTTCTCCCCGCCTGCGCCCCGCTACCACCGCTTCGCCCAGCGCGGCGTGTTCGTGAATCCGCCGGGATGGTCCGCCTGCAGCAGCGCCGGGTCCACCTCGTCCACAAACCGCGACGGCTGGCAGATCTGCACCCCGCCGTCCCGGCTTTTGCGCATGCGCGGCACGCACAGCCACAGATAGTCCCTGGCCCGCGTCACCGCCACATAGAACAGCCGCCGCTCTTCGGACTCGCTCCCGGCCTCCTCCAGCGACCTCGCCGCCGGGAACATCCCGTCCGCCAGCCAGATCACGAACACCGCCTTCCACTCCAGCCCCTTGGCCTGGTGCACCGTCGTCAGCCGGATCGAATCCGCCGGCGTGCCCGCCTGTCGGTCCTGCTCGGCGTCCAGGTTCGTCAGCAGCGCCATCTCCGCCAGGAACCCCGCCGTATCCGCGTACTTCGACGAGAACCGCACCAGTTCCTCGATGTCCTCCAGCCGGTTCTTGGCGTTGTCGAACGTGTCCTCGGCATAGTCCTCGTAAAACGCCTGGTGGAAGCGGAAAATCAATTCATCCGGCCGCTCCAGCACCGCGCCGTCGTCGTCCTCTCCCCCGGGAAACACCTTCGCGCAGAGGACCGACCACAGCGGCTGGGCCTCTTTCGGCAGGCGGTCGGCAATCAGCCGCCGCTTGGCGGCGTCGCGCAGGTTCAGGCGCCCGCCCAGCGCCGCCCAGATCGCCTGCGCCTTCTTCGGCCCCACCTGGGGAAACAGCTCCGCCAGCCGGACGAACGCCAGGCCGTCGGCCGGATTCGCCGCCAGCCGCGGCAGGGTGCAGACATCCTTGATGTGCGCCTGTTCGAAGAACCGCACGCCGCTCATCAGCACGTAGGGCATCTGCGCCCGGGCCAGCTCCAGCTGCAGCTCCATGGCCTGGTAGTGCGAGCGGTACAGCACCGCGATCTCCCGCGGCGCCGCCGCCCCGGATTCCACCAGCTGCCGGATCTTCTCGATCACGTACCGCGCCTGATGCCCCCCGTCGGCCACCTTCGCCAGCACCGGCTTCACTTCCGCCGGACGCGTCGCCCGCAGCACCTTCTGGTACTGCTCGGGATTCCCGGCGATCACCTGGTTCGCCACGTCCAGGATCCCCGGCGTGCTGCGGTAGTTCTCCTCCAGCTTCACCACCAGCGCGCCCGGATGCCGCGCCTCGAACGACAGGATGTTCTGCACCTCCGCCCCCCGCCACGAATAAATGCTCTGGAAATCGTCGCCCACCGCCAGCAGGTTGCCGTGCGTCGCCGCCATCAAATCCACGAAGTCGCTCTGCAGCCGGTTGGTGTCCTGGTATTCGTCCACCAGCACATGCCGCATCCGTTCGCTGTAATGCGCCGCCACGGTCTCGTGCTCCCGCAGCAGCCGCAGCCCGTTCACCAGCAGGTCGTCGAAATCCATCGCGTTCAGGCCCCGCTTGCGCTCTTCGTAGCGCGCATGCACCTTCAGCACCCCCTCCAGGTCCACCTCGTGCCCGCCGAAATGCGCCTGCGCCGTCTCCGCGAGGTCCGCCGCCCGGTTCGCCGCCAGCCCGTACACGCCGGACAGCACCTTCGGCTTCGGAAACTTCTTGTCCTTCAGGCCCAGCTCCGCCACGCAGGCCTTGATCAGCCGCAGCGTGTCGTCCTCGTCCAGAATCGTGTAGTCGCTCCCGTAGCCCAGCAGCGGCGCGTGCCGCCGCAGCATCCGGTTCGCCGCGTGGTGGAACGTGCCCCCCCACAAGCCTCCCACGTCCCCGCCGACCAGATGCGCCGCCCGCTCGAGCATCTCCCGCGCCGCCCGGTTGGTGAACGTCAGCAGCAGGATCCGCCGCGGATCAATCCCCTTCTCCCGGACCAGCCACGCCACCCGGTGCGTCAGGGTGCGCGTCTTGCCGGTGCCCGCCGCCGCAATCACCAGCACCGGGCCGTCCGGCGCCGTCGCGGCGCGCAGCTGGGCTTCGTTCAGGTGCTGGGCGGGATCGAAGGCCATGGGGGTCAGGCCCGCGCCCGGTCCGCCGGCGCCCCCGCCGCCATGGCCGCCAGCGTCAGGTCGCCGAACCCCTGCGTCAGCCCCCGCTCGATCTGCGCCATGGCCGCCCGCAGCGGCTCGTCAATCCGGATGCTCTCGTCCACCTCGGGATGCCCTCCCCCCTCGCGCAGCAGCTCCGACACCAGATCCTGGATCCGGACCGCGTCCGGCGCCCGCATCAGCACGTAGCCCGCGTCGCGACTGGCCACCTGCGCCAGATAGCCCCGGCGCACCAGCACCCCCACCACCGCGTTGATCAGCCGGATCGGCGCCTTGTTGATCCGCGCGAATTCAGCCGCGTCAAACACCTCCCGGCCGCCCTCCATCACCTGTCCCGCCCGGCGCAGAATCATCAGCGCCACCAGGATCCGCGACCGCATGCTCGCCGAATCCGCCGCGCTCTCCAGCTGGAACGTGTCGGAGTTCTGCAGCGCGAATGTGAACTCCGCGCCCAGCAGCAGAATCACCCACGTCACGTACATCCAGAACAGAAACACCGGCACCGCCGCAAACGCCCCGTATATCAGGTTGTAGCGCGCCACCCCCGTCTGCATCACCGCAAACACCCGCATCCAGCCCAGAAATACCAGAGTGGTGAACAGGCTGCTGATGGCGGCCGGCCGAAGCCGCACCCGCGTGTTCGGCACGAACACGTACAGAAACCCGATCGCCAGCCACATGATCGCGAACGACAGCAGGTTCTGCACCCAGGCGTTCACATCCACCTCGAAAAACTTCTCGCTGATGGCGATCTGCGCTTTCAAACCGCCCGCCACGCCGATCAGCAGCGGCACCAGCACCAGCACGCTCGTGTAGTTCGTAATCTGCCGCAGCAGGCTCCGGTTCTTGTCCACCCCCCACACCCGGTTGAAGCTCTTCTCCACGTTGGCCAGCAGCAGCACCGCCGTCAGAACGAAAATGACCAGCCCGATCCATCCCAGCGCCGAGAAATTCGTCGTGTTCACGATGTCCAGCACCTGCTGCACGAACACCTGGAACTGCTCCGGCATCTGCTCGATCCACTCCATCTCGGCGACCTTCGCCAGCTGTTCCTCCCCCATGCCCAGCCCCCGCACCAGCGCAAACCCCACCGCCAGGATCGGCACCAGCGACGTCAGCGTCACGAACGTCAGCGACGACGCATGGATCGTCAGGTCGTCGTCCACGTACCCCCGGAACAGCAAATGCCCCACCCGCACCAGCCGCGCCACGAAGCTCATGCTGCCCTTTTCGCTGCCCGGCAGGTTCCAGACGTCGCGCATCACGAACGCCTGGATCTTCTCAATCCGCTTGCGTAGGTTCATCCCGTCAGCCTTTCCCAATGTCTCGCACAACAGGGGGTATAGCAGATCTCCCTCCCCCGCGCACCCCTCAATTTGCCGCAATTTGCCGCCAGTGCATCTGCGATTCGGCGCCCGCAATCCAGAAACAAATCATGTCCACCAGCGACTGTCATCCCGAGCTTGTCGAGGGATCTCGAGCTCGGT
>JAXGNL010000069.1:0-5617 GCA_040768005.1 Kiritimatiellia bacterium | reverse complement strand
TGACCGTGGCGGCGGTGCCGGAGTCGCGGGTGGCGTCGGCGGATCTGGATGCCGGGGACCGGATCGTGCGGACCGCCGGGGACGCCGGCTTCTTCGGACTGGCGGCGGGCCAGACAGTGGATGGCCCCGGCTCATCCGGAGGGTTCGCCCGACCTGACCAACCGGATGCCGGGTGGGGCGAGACGAGCCGGCCGGGCGAGGGGGGATGGGGATTGCCGGAGGAGATTCGGGAGGGATTGGCGGAGCGCCGGGCCAACCGTGCCGCCGGGCCGGTGGATGCCCGGGTCCGCCTGCCGGATGGCCGTCTGGCCTGGGCCTCGCTGTCACCCTTTGAACCCCGTCCTTCGCCGCCGTTGCATGTGCGCGTCACGTTTCGCGAGGAACTCGAAGCGCCGGAACGGATCACGGCCGTGGTGGCGGAAGAGAATCCGGTCTATCCCGACGGCTTTCCGGCGCCGGGGACACCCGGCTGGCTTTTCACAACCAGCCGGGAGCAGGTGAGTTTTCCGTTTCGCCCGGTGAAGGGGCATCCGCTGGGCCTGGATTCCTCGGGACGCGACGTGGCGGCGCGGATGCTGTACGCCTTGCGCACCTCGCTGACGTTTGGCATGGCGCTGGTGCTGGCCACGATGGCGCTGGGCACTCTGGCGGGGGCGGTGCAGGGCTATTACGGCGGCAAGGTGGACCTGTTGGGCCAGCGGGTCATCGAAATCTGGGAATCCCTGCCGTTCATCTATGTCCTGATTCTGCTGGGGTCGGTCTATGGACAGAGTTTTCTGCTGCTGCTGGGGGTGTATGCGGTGTTCAACTGGATCGGGATTTCCTACTACATGCGCGGGGAATTCCTTCGGCTGCGCAAACTGCCCTTTGTCGAGTCGGCGCGCGTCATCGGCCTGCCGACCCGGAAAATCCTGTTCCGCCACATGCTGCCCAATGCACTGGTGCCGCTGGTGACCTTTTTCCCGTTTTCGCTGGTGGGGGCGATCGGGGTGATGGCGGCCCTGGACTACCTGGGATTCGGCCTGCCGCCGCCCACTCCGAGCTGGGGCGAACTGCTGGCGCAGGCCCAGGAGTTTCCGCACGCCTGGTGGCTGGTGCTCTATCCCGCCCTGGCGCTGTTCTTCACGATGCTGGCCGGCGTGTTTGTGGGCGAAGGCCTGCGCGCCGCCTTCGATCCGCGGACCTTCGGACGGATGGAGTGACTCCGGAATTGCCCCGGCGGTCTCGGCCCGCGGAACAGTCTCGGTTATAATTATAACCGAGACAACCCCGGCGGATGAAGAAGAGGGCTCCAAGCGCTGTTTTCAAGGAGATTGCGCGATCGGGCGGTTTGGCCCATACTGGCCGGCCGTATGAAGACATCATTCACGGGATTCCGGTGTTTCCGTTGCGGGACGGAGCAGAAGGCAAATTTCAGCGGGTATGCGTGTCCGGCGTGCGGCGGCAATCTGGAGGTGCGGCATGCCTGGCCGGCCGGCCGGCCCGCGGGGTGGTGGGTGGACGATTCGCGCCGGGACATCTTCCGCTATCGCGCCCTGCTGCCGGTATCGGATCTGGCGCTGGCGTCGCCCCTGCGGGTGGGCCTGACGCCTCTCTACGAAGTCCCCCGTCTCGGGACGGCGGCCGGGCTGAACCGCCTGTTTTTGAAAGATGACGGGCAGAATCCGAGCGCCTCGTTCAAGGACCGGGCGGGGGCGGTGGCCCTGGTGCGGGCGCGGGAAACCGGCGCCGCGGTGCTGTGCGGGGCCAGTACCGGCAACGCCGGCAGCTCCATGGCCTGTCTGGCGGCCAGCGTGGGCATGCCCTGCGTGATTTTCGTTCCGGAAAAGGCGCCTGCCGCCAAGATCGCCCAGCTCCTGATCTTCGGAGCCACGGTGCTGGCGGTCAAGGGCTCCTATGATGACGCCTTCGACCTGTGCATGGCGGTCTGCGAGAAGCGCGGCTGGTTCAATCGCAACACGGGCTACAATCCGTTCACCCGCGAAGGAAAAAAAACGGCGGCCTTCGAGATTTTCGAGCAGTTGGGACGCATTCCCGACTGGGTGGCGGTGCCCACGGGCGACGGCAACATCCTGGCCGGCGTCTGGAAGGGGTTCTGCGATCTGAAGGAGGCCGGCATCGCGGACCGGACCCCGAAGATGCTCTGCGCCCAGTCCGAGGCCAGCGCGGCCATCAGCCGGACGGTCCGGACCGTGCAGGCGGAAGGCAACGAACAACCGGACTGGAAGAGCGTGAAAGTCGAGACCGTCTCGGCCACGACGCTGGCGGATTCGATATCGGTGGACCTGCCCCGCGACGGGCTGGCGGCGGTGCGCGCCGTGATGGAATCCGGCGGCGCGGCCGTGACGGTGCCGGATGCCGACATTCTGGGCGCCATTCCCGAGATGGCGCGCGGCGCGGGGGTATTTGCGGAGCCGGCGGCGGCCTGCGCCTGGGCGGGGCTGACAAAAGCCGCCCGGGAGGGGATGGTGAAGCCCGACGAGACGGTGGTTTGCCTGTGCACGGGCAACGGCCTCAAGGATGTGGCCAGCGCGCGACGGGCGGCCGGCGAACCCGTTGCGGTGGATGCCAATGTGGATGCCGCCCTGGCGGCAACCGAGGGGGTGGGGGGAGAGAATATTGCATGATGGCTTGATTGCGTGATGGGGAAAGCTGAAACGCTGAAATGCTGAAAGGAACAGCCGGGCTCCGGATCGAACCCGTGAAATCCGCGCAATCCGTAGCTGGCTGCTAGGGTTTCGGATTGGGTTCTTTCGATCCAACTGGAACAGCCCAAAAGCCGTAGCTACGGATTTGACGGATTGTACGGATTCGATCCGGGGAGATCGGTGGTACGAGATCCGTGAAATCCGCGCAATCCGTAGCTGGCTGTTACGGCTGCACATATCAGCCTTTCAGGCTTGCCTCTTTTTCAGTTTTTTCCTCCATCCTCGTTCAGATTTCGTTCGACTTGATGGGGGGCGAGGGGTAGATTGGAAGTGTTGAGGCGCGTGCCTCCCTTTTGTGGAGTGAACGGACGGATGCCAATGAACGCAAGAACCAGGTCTGCACGAGGTTTCACGCTGATCGAGTTGCTGGTGGTCATCACCATCATCGGCCTGCTGGCGGCGATTATCGTGCCGGCGCTGACGGGAGGACTGAGGGCCGCGAAGCGCGCCCGGGCGATGGGGCAGATCCGGGATTTGGACGGGGCGATCCGGCGGTTTATTTCGGAATACGGGGTGCCGCCGCGGCCCAAAGGGGTGAAGATCGGCGACAATGACATGCTGCTGACGACGGAGCAACAGGCGCAAGTGATTCAGGTGTTGTTGAATCTGGATGACTGGCCCGGAGAAAAGCGCAACACCAAACAGATTGTTTTTCTGGATTTGGATCCGGCGTCGTTTGGAGTCAAAACCGTGGTGGAAATGCAGGCGGCTCTGTTGTCCGATGGATATCCAGACCCTTGGGGCACACCCTACGGCATTGTGCTGGATATGGATATGGATGACCGAATCATTGGCACGGGTTTTCCGGAAATCCGGGGCCGGGTGGGGGTGTTTTCCTATGGAGAAAGCCAGGATACCAGTACGGACGATCCGCCGTACAAGACGTGGTAGGAGGACAGGAGTCAGGATTCAGGAGTCAGTAGTCAGTAGGAAGGGGCTGAGGACGGAGGATGGACGGGAGAGGCAGGCCGGGAAGAGACCGGAGACCAGAGACTGTAGACCGGAGACGCGACCGAACAGAAGACGGATTGAGAAGGTAGGGCGGGCTCGCCGAGCCCGCCGGGATCGCAACAACCAAAGGCGTGTAACTACGAAACACACGAAAGACACGAAAAGGGATTGCGGAGGCGGCGCGTTGGGCCAACGCGCCCTACCCGAGGAAGAAACGGAAATGAAAGCAACGAACGCAAACAAGGGCTTCATCCCGCCTGCGGCGGGACCTGTCCCGCCGCAGGCGGGATTCACGCTGATCGAGATCCTGGTGGTGATTGCCATCATCGCGATTCTGGCGGCGATTCTGATTCCCGTGGCGGGGAATGCGAGCAAAACGGCGAAGAAGCGGCGGGCCATGCTGGAAATGAACGCCATCAAGGTGGCGGTGATGGAGTTTCAACGCGATCACAAATACATGCCGTGGGGGGATCCAGACAACAAGAATCAAGCCCGGGTGGGGGATGATGAATGGGTAGACAATGATCAGGAACTGGAAAACGTGATGCGCTGGCTGACGGGGGAAAACCCCATGAAGAAAGCGTACCTGAGCATACCGGAAAAGTCGCAGGATGAGAGCAACCCTCTGATTTTTGTGGATCCGTGGAAGCAATATTACCGGATTGGCCTGGATTTGAACCTGGACGGGGCGATGTTGCCGAATGATCCGGACAGCTTGTTTGGCGGCGATGATTACGTGCGGGAGAAGGTGCTGGTGTATTCGCTAGGCCCCGAGACGCCTGCGACAAGAGAAACGGTTTTAAAGACGTTTGATTTTGTGGATCAGGCGCCGTGAGGAGGGCGGGAGAGAGTGGCCAGAGGGCAGTGGGAAGTAGGGAATAGGGCGGAAGACGGAGGACGGAAGACAGTGGTCGGAAAGCAGAAAAACCTGGAACGTGGAACCTGCACCCTGCACCCTGTAATTGTGAACCGCTGACCCGTTGAAATAGGATCAACCACGAAACACACGAAAAGCACGAAATGAAAGGCAGTTTTAGGCAGGATTAACAGGACTGACAGGAAGAAAGGTAGGGCGGGCTCGCCGAGCCCGCCGGGATTAAACTGGTGGCGCGTTGGGCCAACGCGCCCTACCCCGGAAAATAAATGAAAACAAGAACTGAAAAGCGCGGGCCTGTCCTGCTAAAGGCGGGACTTGTCCCGCTGAAAGCGGGATTCACCCTGATCGAACTGCTGGTGGTGATTGCCATCTTGGGCATCTTGATGGCGATGATGGTGCCGGCGGCGGGGCTGATTTTGAGGCGCGCCAAGATTTCGACGGCGAAGGGGGATGCCGGAGTGATCGGGACGGTGATGTTGAAGTACCAGGCCGAATATAACCGCTGGCCTGGATTTTACAAGCAGGAAGATCGGCATTTTACTGACAAGGTCTGGGTGGATGCCATGAGCCCGCAACCCGGTGGGCCCATGCCGCCATCGAATCCTAAACGCATTATGTTGTTCGAGCCTTCCGGCGGGGCACTGGCACCAGTCGGAGATCCCAATGTCGGGGCGTTTGTGGATCCCTGGGGCATGCCATTTGAATACCAAGTCGATCTAGACGGGGATGGTCAGTGTGCGCATCCCAATCAGGACAGTGATACGGCCTTCATTCAGGGCCGGGTGATTGTGTGGTCGGCCGGGCCGGACAAGGATTACGCCACCTGGGAAGACAATGTAAAGAGTTGGGAGTAGGCTCGCTGAGGCGAGCCATTCAAAATTAAGAATGAAGAATTAAGCATGTGCGGTCAGGAACCGGGGATAGCCATTTGAGACAGGATTACAGGATTTCCAGGAATACACAGGATTGGGACGTAGGGAGGACAGAGGTCAGAAAACGGAAAATTCTGGATCGTGCAACCTTTAACCTGCAACCACGAACGAATGATATGAAAACAACGACGACCAAACGTGGATTCACC
>JAXGNL010000068.1:0-5709 GCA_040768005.1 Kiritimatiellia bacterium | reverse complement strand
GGCGGTTTTCCCGCGCATGACAAAGACGTCCTTGAGGTCCGACGTGCCGATCCAGAGGGTCTTCTCGACCGTCCGCGCACGCAGGAGAACTTCCGAGTAATGCGCCTCGTCGCGGATGTAGCGGTGGAAAATGGGGGCCTCGGAGGGCATGGGGGGGAGTGTTTCAAGGGGGACGGGGAAACTCAATAATCAATATTCAAATTCAATATACAACCGTGCAAGGAAACAGTCAGGAAGAGCTGACCTTACGCCAAGGCGCGAAGGCACCAAGAGGGGGGGCAATCCAACGTCCTCTATCCATTGCCAAGTGACCAGCCCGGCGGGCGGAGTCCGCCCGCCTTGCCTGAATGGTTCAGTCTGCATCCGGCTGCGATTGGAGGCAGAGCGAATCAACGAGGAGGGCGCCTTCCGGACCGGCACCGGACACATGGATGACGGCTCGGACCCAGGTGGCGTCTTCGGGGGCGGTGGCTTCAATGGAAAACTCCTGCCAGGTCTCGCCCGGATGATCCAAGGGGAGGGCATGGCGGACGAGCCGTTGGGAATGATCCGCGTTCCAGAATTCGATTTTCAGTTCGCGGGTATGGGCGGACCAGGCGGCATCGGCCCAGGCCCGGGCGGAGAACCGGTAGGGGGTGCCGGGGGCGGTGGGCCCTTCCTGCCAGAGGCCGCCGCTGTCGCCGGCACCGGCCCAGGTGCCGCGGATGGCTAGGACATAATAGCCGTCGTGCGCGCGCCAGTTTTCGCGCCGGGCGGAGCCGTAGGTGTCTCCATGCTCTCCGGGCCGGTTCATCGTCCAGAACACGCAGGAATGGAAATCGTCGGCGGTTTCGTACTCGAAGGAAGGATTGAGCAGGAGGTTGGGCGGGTCGGCGCGGGCCGGGGCGGCGGCGGGGAGCAGCAAGAGGAGCGCGGACAGAAGCAAGGCGCCGGGCAGGAGAGGGGATTTCATGAGACCTCCTCGGAAGAGACGTGCGGGGGCAGGGGGCGGAAGCGGACATTTTCAAAACGAACGGTGGCGCCGGCGGTGGGATACAGTCCACCAAACCCGAGGCGAAAGGCGTGGGTCCAGGTGAACCCCTCGATGGTTTCGCCGGAGAAGACGGGCTGCCCGTTGATCCAGGCGCTGAAGCGGTTGTTTTCCACGCGGAGGCGCAGCCGGTTGCGGTGGGGGGCGGGTTCGACGGAGACCGGGGCGCGGCGGGCGTCCTGGCTGCCGCGAGACAGGACGGCTTCCCCGCGATCGGAATAAAGGGCCAGGGAAACAAATGTATGCTTGTCCTTGGCGACGAAGAGCGCGGCGTTGGCTTCTCCGGCGGTGGAATTAGTCACGATGACGGTATCGGCGGCGATTTCCCAGTTTCCGTTGGTGGTCTGACCCAGGAGAATCAGATTCCGCTGGTCCTGGGAATGGCCGAGATGGGCACCGTCGAAGGCCGGGCGGCACGTGCCCCGGTGGACGCTCCAGGGGCGCAGGGATGGGTCGGCGCGGGTATCGATCCAATCGTCTTCCGGCTCGAGTTCCGCCCGGACGTGCCAAGTGCGGCGCAGGGGGGCAAGGACCGCGGGATCGGCACCCTCGGTTTCGAGTTGGTCGAGAAGACGGCCGGCTTCGGCAAAATCACAGCGGTCGAGGGCCGAGAGGAGGTCGGCGAACGCGGGGACTTGCGTTTGCAGGCGGGCACGGGCCTCGGCGAGCGGCAGCGGGTAGCCGTGGGTCTTCTCGAAGGCGGCGGGATCGAGGCCGGTCGATCCGTAGTGTTCGTCGAGGATGCGCAGGAATTCGGCGGGCTGGTCGAACTGGTGGGCATCGTTCAGGTAGTCCATGAGCAGTTCGCGGCGATCGAAGGGGATGGGTCCGGGGTGCCGGAGATAGCCCTCATAGACGTGGCGGAACATCGCCCAGCCGTCGGGGTCGCGCCAGGGGTGGAGGGTGAGGCCCCGGCGCGTCCAGGGGCCGGGATAGGTCAGGCGGTCGCTGGCGATGGTTCGGTAATGATACAGGGCATAGCGGGGCAGACGGGTGTCGAATCGATCGTTTTCCGAAATCATGTTCAGGATATGAGCCAGTTGATCCGGGGTTCCGCCCCAGCGCGGCAGCGTATGGAAAAGAAACGATTTGTAGGCGGGCCAGTAGTCGATCTGGGCGTTGACGGCGAGCCGGAACCAGTCGTAGTCGGTTTCGGAGCCGGAGTTATGGCCGGCGGCCGCGATGTCGATGAGATAGTCGATGGGTTCGGGAAAGTCCGGATGCAGGGCGAGGGCCTCGCGGAAATCGGCCTCGGCCTTGGCATAGTGGTCGGCGAAGCCTTTCCATCCCTCGGGGGTGACGGTGTTGGCGAAGCCGCCGCCGCGGTCCGCCCAGGCCCGGCGGTACTCGTGGTGCCCGCGCAGCATGCGGACCAGCCACGGTTCACCGCCGCCCAGCTCTTCGATGCGACGGCTGACGATGTGGCGTTGGTCGCCGTCGCGGGTCCAGTAGATTTTCTTCCAATGCTCGCGGATGTGGGCATGGAGCGGCCGGAGGTCTTCGGGGCGGAAGGCATCGCGGGCGATGCCCTGGGCGAGAAATTCCAGCGCCCGGTCTTTCCATCGGAAGCATTGATCCTTGTCGTGGTCGTCGCCGATCTGGTGGATGACGACATAAATGGCGACGGCGTTGCGGGCTTTCAGGATGCCGGAAGCCCCGAGCTGGTCGTAGCGGGCGGCGGCCTGCAGAAAGAGGTCGAAGGCTTCGGGATAGCGCCCGGCATCCTGAAGGAGGAGGCCGTGGCCATGGAGCAGGGCGGGATCGTCGCACGGTGCGGCGCGCAGGGTTTCCGCCGCCGCCAGCAGAGTGGCCGGCTCGGGTGCGTCGGGCAGCCCGGCTTGCCAGGCCCCCAGGTGATCGAAGAACACCGACAGATCCTCTTCGCAACCGGGGCAGGGCAGCCCGGTGTATTCGTGGGCATTCTTCCATTGCCGGGAAAGTGAATCCGCTGTTTGGCTGGCGAGCTTCTGTTCGGTGATGCCTTCCGGGTTGTCCGGCGGCAGCGACCAGTCGAATGAACGTGTCCGGGTGCAGGCGACCGTCTTCGGGGACGGGCTGGTTTTCACGGATTCGGGAGGGGGCACCTGCGGGGATTGGCATCCCATGAGAAGCCATGCGGAAAGAACGAATACAAACAGGCGGGGGATGGTCATGCGCTCACCTCAGGGCGACCGTAGCAGGGGGAAACAGAAAGAGTCAATGGATCGAGACAAGAAATAACAGGACTCTAACCGAGTGATGATTCATACCGTCAAGGCCGGCGCAGAGATCGCCATTGTGCGCCGTCCAGCGGGAAACGAGAACGGGATCACGGCCCCTGCCAGCGGGTCTGGATGGCCAGAACCTTGGGGCGGACCTGCTCGCGGGCTTCGAGGCGGTCCCGGCCGCCGGCCAGGAGATCGTCGTAGGCGGTTTCCGCGTGGCGGATGTGGGCGGAGACCGCGAGATTCACGGCGCGTTCCGACAATTCCTTGGCCTCGGCGCTGCGCCCCACCCGTCCGCTGTATTTCCGGCAGGCGTGTTCGGCGATGGCCTGTTCCCGGCCGGCGGGGCAATGGGGAAAGAGTTCCCGCACGCGGGCGGCGAACCGGCGGATATAGTCCTGATCCAACTCTGCGCGGCGGAGAACAGCCTGCGCCCGGCGCATCTCGCGCTGGCCGGCATCGGCTTCGCATTCCCGTTCGGCCTGCTCCAGGGCATCGGTCTCGACGAGCACGCCCTGGCGTTCGTATTGCTTGCGTGCGCGGCTCCATTTAAGCACCACGGCCGAAAGGCGGGAGTGCTTGCGGGAACGGCGGGTCAGCGCGGCGTCGCCCGACGGCAGAAATACCAAGTGATCCAGATCTGCACAGGACAGGCAAAACGCCTTGGCCTTCTGGGGGGCCTGGGGATTGGGCTGAAGCGTAATCCAGGCATGGCGGCCCAGGTGTTGGCCGCATTCGTCGCAGGTGGATTCCTGCGAAGCGATGAAAACCTTCAGTTCGGGAGTGGCGGATTTTGTCATGGCATGGCTCTCGTTGGAAGTGGCATGAACCCATCTCTCAGGGGCTGTTTCTCGCTGCCCATACGGTTACAAAAAAGTCAGAGCGTCCTCAACAGACAAGGAGGGTAGCCGGGCAATGCCAACCAAGCCGGGTTTGTCCGAGCAGCCGGTTCAACCACAGAGGACACAGAGATACGCAGAGAGAATCAAGACTCTGCGAACCTCTGTGTTCTCTGTGGTGAGATGGATTTCAGGTCCGGTCGAGGCCGGTGCGCAGATCCTGGATCTTGGCGGCCATGCGGGCGGGCAGGTCGGAGACCTGAAAACATGCTTGCATATAGTAGCACTATTCGAATATGGGTGTTCGCATGGTTAAGAGAGCGCATTGGTTGGAACGGATCGAGGCGGCATGGCGCAAGCGCAATGTTGTTTGGCTGACGGGAGTGCGGCGAGCGGGCAAGACGCTGTTGTGCAAGTCGCTGGAAGACGTCGAGTATTTCGATTGCGAGCGCCCGCGGGTTCGCCGGCAGATGGAAGATCCCGAGGGTTTCCTGGATGGCCTGAAGGGGCGGCGGGTGGCGCTGGACGAAATCCATCGTTTGCCCAACCCGTCCGAGCTGCTGAAAATCGCGGCGGACCATTATCCGGATATCCGGGTGGTGGCGACCGGGTCATCCAGCCTGGGGGCCTCCTCAAAGTTCGGCGATACCCTGACCGGCCGCAAGGTGGACATCCGCCTGACGCCCATGATCCTGGCTGACAACGCGGCTTTTGGAAATCCCGATCTGCCCCATCGCATGCTGCACGGGGGGCTGCCGCCGTTTTTCTTATCGGACAATCCTCCGGATGCGGAAATCCAGGACTGGATGGATGCGTATTGGGCCAAAGACATTCAAGTCCTGTTTCGGCTTGAACGGCAGGCTTCCTTCCAGAAGTTCGTGGAGTTGGTGTTGTCGCAGAGCGGCGGTATTTTTGAAGCATCCGGCTTTGCGGCCCCTTGCGGGGTCAGCCGGCCCACCATTTCAAATTATCTGAACGTGCTGGCCGCGACCCACGTGGCCGCGGTGCTGCGTCCGTTTTCGACGCATCGTTCCACGGAAATCGTGGCGGCGCCCAAGGTATACGGGTTCGATACGGGCTTTGTGTGTGCCATGCGGGGCTGGGACCGGTTGCGCAGCGAGGACATGGGAACCCTGTGGGAGCACCTGGTGCTGAACGAACTGCAAGCCGGGTTGCCCCGTGCGGGCATCGGTTACTGGCGCGACAAGCGCGGGCACGAAATCGATTTCGTCCTGTCCGGGCGCGGCATGAATCCATTAACCATCGAGTGCAAATGGCGTGCGGACCGCTTGGATCCCGCCAATCTGATTTCCTTCCGAACCGCCTATCCGCAAGGGGCCAATTTGCTTGTGACGCAGGACGCGGAGCGGACGTATAAAAAAACAATCAAAGGCCTTGAAGTGACCGTGTGCCCGTTGAAGTCTTTGGTGGAACGGGTTCAGCGGGAATTGAATGTCCGTTCGGCCTGAAACACAACGGGTCAGGCCCGGTCGAGGCCGGTGCGCAGATCCTGGATCTTGGCGGCCATGCGCGCGGGGAGGTCGTCGGCGTCGGGGGCGGAGCCGATGACGGTGACGAGGCAGACGGGGAGTGGGAGAGACTCAATATCCAATCATCAAGCGAACAGCCGGATTAA
>JAXGNL010000067.1:0-5940 GCA_040768005.1 Kiritimatiellia bacterium | reverse complement strand
CAGGTTCCCTGCCCGTATGACCCATACAACCGGATGATCTGTCGCGCGGATCACGGCCGCGATCAAGGCGGGATACAACGGCGGGGTGAGGACTTCGGGCGGTTGCAGCGGATTGGCGTACTGGGTCAGTCCCTGCCCGGCCGCAATGGACATGCCCAGGGTGTAATAGCGTCCGTCATCTCCGGTTCGCCAGGTGGAACTGTAGAACAGCACGGCCAGAAAGGCCGCAAGCGCCATCACCGATCCGGCCGCCAGCGGCCGGGCATGCGCCGCGCACCATTCCCGAAGCGGGGCCGGTCGCGGAATGGCCGGAATGGCGGAACGCGGCTTCACCGGTTGGCCACCGCCTCGCCCAGCGCCTGCACCACCCGGTCCTGCTGCTCTTCCGTCAAGCCGCTGAACATGGGCAGAAGGATGCAGCCGGTTTTGGCCCGTTGGCTTTCCTGCAGCCGGGCACACGTTCCCGGCACACAACCGCATTCGGTCTTGGCGCAGCCGCAGGACCAGTCGTCCGGCCCGCAGGCCGGTTCTTCGTGGGCGTTCATCACCCCGCGGCGGGAGGCCACCCCGGCATCCATCAGCCGCTGCATCACCTCGACCTGATCGCAGCCGGCGGGCAGCTGCACGCAGAAACTCTGCCAGTTGGTGCGTGCCCATTCCTTCTCCAGCGGCAGCACCAGTCCTGGAATGTCCGCCAGCAGGCGCAGATACCGCGCGCCCATCTTCCGGCGATGTTCGATGAACTCCGGAATGCGTTTGAGCTGCTCCCGGCCCACAGCGGCCTGGATGTCCGTCATCCGGTAGTTGTACCCCAGGGCTTCATACTCCTCGAAGACAATCCGGCTCGCCTTGTGCCGGGCGGAATCGGGCAGGTTCATCCCGTGGTGCCGCCAGAGTCTGAATTGACGGTCCCATTCCGGCCGGTGGGTCGTGATCATGCCGCCATCGCCCGTTGTCAGCAGTTTGCGCGGATGAAACGAAAAACACGCGGCATCGCCATGCGGCCTGCCGATCCGTTCCCATTGCCCGTCCCGCCGGATTTCGCTGCCGGTGGCGCAGGCCGCGTCTTCGATCAACGGAACACCGGCCTGCCGGGCCAGAGCCCCGATCGCCTCCAGGTCGCACGGCATTCCCATCTGGTGCACGCACAGGATGGCCCGGGTGCGGGGAGAAAGCACCCGCCCCACCAGCGCCGGATCCATGTTCCAGGTGCGCGGCTCGACATCCACGAACACCGGAGTGGCTCCGCAGTACCGGACGGCATTCGCCGTGGCGATGAACGAATGACTGACCGTGATCACCTCGTCGCCGGGCCGCACGCCGGCCGCCTTCAGGGCCAGATGCAGCGCCGCCGTTCCGCTGGACACGGCACAGGCGTGCGGGGCACCGACCAATTGAGCAAATTCACGCTCAAAGGCCTCGACTTCAGGGCCCTGGGTCACCCAACCCGAATGGATGGCGCGGACGGCGGCCGCTTCCTCTTCCGGCCCCAGCCAGGGCTTGGCAAACGGAACATTCATGTCAATCGCCCACCTGCCCGTACGGGCACCAGCGCAGAGGATTGCCGGGCGACACATCCGCCCGGACACGGATCCGCTCGACCTCGCCCAGCAGCAACGCGTGCGTCCCCAGCATCTGCTCGCCGACCAGCCGGCAATCAAACTGGACGGGCAGCGCCGGCAATACCGGACTCCCCCCGTGCGATTCCACCGCCAGTCCCGACCGGGCCACCTTGTCCGGATCGTCGCGGAAGGAGACATTGCCCAGGTATTTGATCGCCGCCACGATGTCGTCATGAATGTACGGAACACCGCAGCCGAAGGCCTTTCGACTCCTCGCAAATCCCAGGGACGCCCGTTCGGCATACCGGACGTTGATCCGGGCATAGGAGATGCTGGTGGCAATGATCAAGGGACTGCGGCTCAGCACCATGGTCGAACCGCAGGGCATGACGTTGGGCCGGCCGTCGTCGCTCCATGTCGCGATCAAGGCCAGGGGGGACGGGAAGAAACACGGCCAGCGAGCCCGGTCGTTGTCCACCTCCACCTGATCCTCGGGCAAAGGCGGCAGGTGCCGAACCGCCATTCCGTTCCGGTGCGTCTCCGCCTCGAAACCGGCCGTGGCCGAAGTGGGAAACGCGTAAGTCGGCGTGTACGGCTTCTGGTAGGCCGCCTGATGACCCCGTCCGGCGGCCGGCGGAGGATTGGCCGGCTGGAACGGAAGTCCCGGGGTCCAGTCCGGCAGACTGCGCCAGTGTATCCGGGAACGTCCGGAGGCAATGTCCTCCCGAAGCTGAATGCAGTTGATTTCCAGAAAGTAGACGCGATGGCTTCCCGCATCCGTCCAGGGCCGCTCAAAAATGGCTTCGCCGGCAAACCCCGCCGCCGGCCGGACCAGGTGTCCTTCATACACCATGTAGGCATCCGCGAACACAGGCGCTTCGTTGCTTTCCCCGGGGCGGACCTCCCGACCGCTCGCGGCCACGCGTTCGGCTCCCCGGTCCTCGGGAACCGCCGCTGCCGCGTTCAGAATGCCGCTCAGCGCCGGACCCGGCGCCAGAAACTGCACGCTCGCCGCTCCGCCCTTTTCCAGCAGTTCCATGAACCGGCTCCGCGGATGATGCCGCGCGGACAGCGGCACCCGGCAGACGCTCAGGGCCAGCACGTAGGGGAATCGATTGACAATCGACGCCCCGACCAGTTTTTCCACGGCCACCTCATTCCCCGCCCGGACGGTCGCCACGCAGATCGGCGAGGGGAAAAACGCCGGCCAGCGGCTGTCCTGGCTCAACGCATCCGGACTTTCCGGCATCGCCCGGATCCAGGCCTGGGCGTCGGCCGTCTTCGACCAGGGCGCTTCGAACTCCTGTTGCGGCCAGCAATACCCGGCATTCGGATCGACGGATTCATTCAACGGGTTCATGACACGCTCCTGCCTTTTTGTGTGGATCCGGCGGTTCAGCCGGCGAGACGCGCCTTTTCCCGGCGCCACCAGTTCACCAAGGCCCGCAACCCCTGTTCCAGGCCGACCTCGGTCTCGAATCCCAGCATCCGGCGGGCCCGGGTGGTATCGGCCAGCCGCCGGGGGACCGCATTGACCTTGCGTTCCGGGCCATGCTCCACGCCCAGGGGGGAATCCATGACCCGAAGCAACGTGCGGGCCAGGTCCAACAGGCTGGTTTCCACGCCGCTGGCCACGTTGAACACCTCGTCCGACACATCCGCTTCCGCCGCCAGGATGTTGGCCCTGGCCACGTCTTCGGCATAGACGAAATCCATGGTCTGGCGGCCATCGCCGAGAATGACGGGCGGAAGCCCCGCCGCGATCCGCTCCATCCAGCGGATCATGACCTCCGTGTAGGCTCCGTGGGCATCCATGCGCGGACCGTACACATTGAAGTAGCGCAAGGCCACATAAGGCAGCGAGTACATTTCGTTGAAGCACCGCAGCAGACCCTCGTTGAACGCCTTCGACGCGCCATACAGGGTTCGGTTGTGGTAGGGATGCTGCGTTTCGGGAGTGGGAAAGACATCCGCCAGGCCGTACACGGACGCCGACGACGACGCCACCACCTTTCGAACGCCGGCCTTCTGGGCCGCTTCCAGGACATTGAAGGTGCCATCCACCAGCACTTCCAGCGCCAGCCTCGGCTCTTCCGCGCATTGCGTGATCCGGATCGCCGCCAGATGAAAAACCAGATCCGCCCCCGCCATGGCCTTGCGCAGCGCCTCCCGGTCCCGGATGTCCCCCTCCACGATCGAGACCGGACCACGGGCCAGCGCCGGCTCCAGATTCTCCCGCCGGCCCCGCACGAAATTGTCCAGCACCGTGATCTTCCGGGCCCCCTTGTCAATCAGCCGGTCCACAATGTGCGACCCGATCAGCCCGGCCCCGCCGGTAACCAAAATGGTTTGTGTCTTCAAATCCATGGGAACCGCTTTCCTGCCCCCTGCGCGGGGCGATCTTGCTCCTGAATGCTTTCCAAAACATGCCGATTTCGACCGCAATAGTTGCATCGAAATAGCGTCTTGTCGAGCGCGGCGTTGGCTAGACGTTGGCCAGTTGGCCAGCCATCCACCGCAAGGCACGCACACATTCCGGCAGGTCTTTCCATGATCGGGGCAGGAGCGCCCGGCCGGCAATTCTCATGTCTCCCACAAATTGCGGATGGGAACGGCAATCATGTCGTCGCCAAAGGAGGCCGTTGTTTCACCATCGTACAACACGACGCCCGATGCGAACTTCTCGCCGGCCGCCGCCTTGAGCTTGCGCAAGCCACGGAAGTCGTCGGGACGTACCGTGGCCCCTGTTTTCACCTCGACTCCGGCCAAACGCGAACCCGTTTCCAGCACCAAGTCGACTTCGGCCCCATCGCGATCGCGGTAGTGCCCAAACGTGACTGGATCATCGCTCCAACTGGCTTGTCGAACCAACTCCTGGCACACAAAAGTTTCCACCAGTTGACCGAGCAGGGCACGATCTGTCCATAAGGCATCTGCATCCAACCCCAACACGGCGCAGGCCAACCCGGTATCGCCCAGATGCAGTTTCGGGGTTTTGACCAGACGGGTCAAGCGATTGCCATGCCAAGCCGGCAACCGGGTTACGACAAAGAGGCGTTCCAGGAGGATCATGTAGTCGCGCACCGTGGGCCGGCTCAGTTGAAAGGGAGCCGCCAAGTCGGAGACATTGAACAAACGGGCGGATTGTGCGGCGGCCAAGGAAAGCAATCTCGGGATGGTGTCCAGCCCTTGGATGCGGGCCAGATCACGCATGTCTTTTTGCGCCAGCGTGTCGGCATAATCCCGATACCAAGCCGAACGGCGCCGGGGCGTTGCCCGAGCCAACGCCGCCGGAAAGCCGCCGTCTGCGATCCGCTGCGCCAATTCGGACCCAAGGCGGTCAACGGCCCGGGCCTTGAATCGGCGCTGAAACAACTTATCCAGGAAACCCGGCCGATGGCCGGCCAATTCGGCTTGGGCCAAGGGATGCAGCCGCAAGATCGCCATTCGGCCCGCCAGGGAATCCGCCAACTTCGGCACCAGCAAGACATTGCTCGACCCGGTCAGGACAAACCGCCCGGGCTGGCGCCGACGGTCTACTGCCAGCTTGATGGACGTGAACAAGTCCGGCACCCGTTGGATTTCGTCCAAAACCACCCGTTCGGGCAAATCCTTCACGAATCCGATGGGGTCCAGACGCGCGGCCTCGCGCTTCACGTCGTCGTCGAAACTAACGTAGGCATAGCGGTCCGCCGCATCCATCGTCAGCGCCAGCGTGGTTTTCCCGCATTGCCGCGGACCATGGATCAGAACGACGGGATTGTCAGCCAAGGCTTCGCTCAGGCGCGCCTGGATGAACCGCGGAAACAAACGGGAACCATTCATGCACCAACACTATCCAAGGCTTCGGCTGATTGAAAGGTTTAAGTTCGGCTAAATGAAAGTTTTCCCGTCGGCAAATTGAAAGGGGCTCGACCCGGCGGATTCCCCCCAAAGAACACAAGGAACCCAAAGATTTCGATGCGGCCACCCCCAGAATTCCTTCTTTGTGCGCTCTCTGTGGTTAACCTTTTCCAGGACCAATCCCCAATTCGTCCTCTACAATGAACCGCGGCCGGTTGCGGGCTTCGTCCAAGGCCCGCCATACATATTCGCCCAGCACCCCCAGCATGATCATTTGCAGTCCCCCCACCACCAGAACCGCCACCACCAGGGACGGATAGCCCGGCACCTGGGTATTCAGAACCAGCCGGGTGATCACGACGAACAGGGCGTACAGAAAACCCGCCAGCGCCACGATGAATCCGACATAGCTCATGAACCGGATGGGCTTGTAGGTGAAGGCCGTGACCGAATCCACCGCCAGTTTAAGCTTCTTTTCCATGCTCCAGCCGGATTGGCCATGTTGCCGGGCCTGCTTGACATAGGAAATCCGCTC
>JAXGNL010000066.1:0-5960 GCA_040768005.1 Kiritimatiellia bacterium | reverse complement strand
TCGCCGAGCGCTACCACACCGCGGCGTACAAGACCGTGGACGAGCTGGCCGGCGTCTGCGAGGCGCTGAACATCGTCGTGCCGACGGACAAGCACCGCGCCGTGGCCGGCCGTCTGATCGAACAGGGGCGGCATGTCCTGGTCGAGAAGCCCATTGCCGCCAGCACGGAAGAAGCCGAGGAACTGGTGGAACTTGCCCAGCGGCACCACGTGATTCTGCAGGTCGGCCATGTCGAGCGGTTCAACCCGGTGCTGACGGTGATCAATCCCGCCAAGCAGAAGCCGCTCTACGTCGAGGCGCTGCGCATCGCGCCGTATCCGCCGCCGCGTTTCGGCCTGCTGCCGCGCGGGACCGAGGTCAGTGTCATTCTTGACCTGATGATCCACGATCTGGAGATCATCCTGCACCTGGTGCAGTCCAAGGTGGTGGACATCCGCGCGGTCGGCGTGCCGGTGCTCAGCAAGAGCGAAGACATCGCCAACGCGCGCCTGCGCTTTGAAAACGGCTGCATCGCCAACGTCACCGCGAGCCGCATCAGCATGGAAAAACAGCGCAAGATCCGCATGTTCCTGCAGGATGCCTACATCTCCCTCGACTACCAGGAGCAGACCGGCAAGGTGCTGCGCAAGAAGCTGCTGGGGATCGAGAAGACCGACATTCCGATTCACAAGGGCGAGCCGCTGGCGCTGGAGCTGCGGGCGTTCGTGGACTGCGTGCGCAACCGGTCCGAACCGGTGGTCAGCGGCGAGCATGCCGCGGAAGCCCTCCAGCTGGCCGTGGCGATCTGCCAGAGCATCCGCAAGGGCCAGACCTGAAGGGGCGGCCGGCGATGAAAAAGCTGATGATCGTGGCGGGGGAGGTGTCCGGCGACCAGCATGCCGCCCGCCTGGTGCGCGACCTGCGGGCCGCGCGCGGCGACGTGGAGATCACGGGCATCGGCGGCGAGGCCCTCCGGCGCGAAGGCGTCCGCACGCTCTACGATGTCCGCGACATGGCCGTGGTCGGCTTTCTCGAAGTGGTTTCGCGGCTGGCCTTTTTCCGCCGCGTGTTCCGGCAGATGACGGAGCGGCTGGAGTCCGACCGTCCGGACGCCCTGCTGCTGGTGGATTATCCGGGGTTCAACCTGCGCCTGGCGGCGAAGGCCCGGGCCCTGGGCATCCCCGTGCTGTACTACGTCAGCCCGCAGGTCTGGGCCTGGCACAAAAGCCGCATTCCGAAAATGGCGCGGATCCTGGATCTGCTGATGGTGATTTTTCCCTTCGAGGTGGACGTGTTCCGGGGCACGGGTCTGAAGACGGTTTTCGTGGGGCACCCGCTGGTGGAATCCGTCAAGCGCACGCTCTCCCGGCCCTCGCCGGAGCTGCCGTGGCCGGCGGGCGAACGGCACATCGGCCTGCTGCCGGGCAGCCGCCGGCAGGAGATCCAGCGCGTGCTGCCGGCGATGCTTGCGGCCGCCCGGGAACTGCGCCGCCGGGATCCCGCCACGGTCTTCCTGATTCCCGCGGCGAGCGCCGAGATTCGGGAGCAGATCGCGCGGCAGCTCGACGCCCTGCCGCCGGAAGACCGCGCGGCTGTCGCGGTCGTGGACGGACAGATGCGGGAGATTCTCCGGCAGGCGCGCGCCGCCGTGGTCTGTTCGGGAACCGCCACCGTCGAGACGGCCCTGCTTCAATGCCCCCTGATCGTGGTGTACCGCACCGCGGCGCTCACGTACTGGTTCGGGCGCTGGATCATCCGCGTGCCGTGGCTGGGCATGGTCAATCTGATCGCCGGGCGCGAGCTGTGTCCGGAATTCATCCAGGGAGCGGCCCGGCCCGGGGCGATGGCCGACGCCGTCGAAGCGCTGGCGGCCGAGACCCCGGAACGGCAGGTTCAGCTTGCCGGCCTGGCGGAAGTCGCCTGCGCTCTGGAAGGGCAGGGCGACATTCCCTCCGCGGGCCGCCTTGTCGCCGACGCGCTGGGGTGAACGTCACTCGTCGAGCCCGAGCTTCCGGAGCTTGGGGCGGATGACGGCCTGGCAATAGGGGGCGCGGCGATTCAGGCGGTAGTACTCCTGATGGTAGTTTTCGGCCGGCCAGAAGGCCGGGGCAGGCCTGATCTCGGTGACGATTTTCCGGGCATGGCGGCCGGAGGCCTCTTCGGCCTCCAGCGATTCCCGGGCGGCGGCGGCCTGCGCCTCGGAATGGGTGAACACGGCGGACCGGTACTGGGTGCCGACATCCGCGCCCTGCCGGTTGAGCTGGGTGGGATCGTGAGCTTTCCAGAACACGTCCAGCAGGGAGCGGTACGAGATCCCCTGCGGATCGAATTCCACCCGGATGGCCTCGGCATGGCCGGTGGAGCCCGAGCAGACCTGGGCATAGGTGGGATTATCCACATGCCCGCCGGTGTAGCCGGAGGTGACCCGGCGCACGCCGGGCTGCTGCCGGAAGATTTCCTCGATGCACCAGAAACATCCGCCGGCGAGCGTGGCGGTTTCGGTTCGGTCGGCGTTTGTCATGGCGTCTCCGGGTTGAGCCTGCGCGGCCGATGCCGCGAGGCAGATCAGGACGATGTACGGAATTTTCATGCGGCAACCCTACCGCATGCGGACATGTCTTGCTGGAGATTTAGACAGACCTGTCTACTTTCTCGCTCAATAGAGGCGATGCGGAATTTCGAACGGCGGCCAGGGGGGGGCGGGGGAGCGGGTGCCCCAGAGCCGGCGGTAGAATCCGGGGCGGCTGCCGGGAAAGGCCCACAGGGCGGGGCCGATGTGCTGTTCCAGGGCCGACAGCAGGGCCCAGGCCGCGGCGGCGGGGCGGCAGGCGGCGGGATCCGTGACCCGGAAGCGCAGCCCGTGCAGAAGCGCGCCGGACGAATCGGGATAATCGGCGGGCTCGATCGCCAGCCCCGGCTGGGGGGAGAGTTCCAGGTTGGATAGATCGGCGTGAACCGAGCCGATGCATTGAAACGCGAGGGGGGTTCCGCGCGCGTGGTCGATCATCGGCAACGCCTCCAGGAACACGGTCAGGGGAAAGCACAGGGCGTTTTCCAGCGACACGATGGCGGGGGAGGGGACGTGCCAGACCGGAAAAAGGTCCGTCAGTGTTTGGCGGCGCGACAGCCCCGGGCAGGGGGCGATGCGCAGGTCGAGAGTGTCCAGGCCGAGGGTGTCCTGCAGAAACAGCGCCAGTTCGCCCGGGGTCAGACCGTGGCAGAACGGCGTGGGCACCAGGCCGACGAACGACGCGCAGTCCGCCTCGAGCATCGGCCCGTCGGGGGGCGTCAGCATCAGGGGGTCCGGCCGGTCCGCCACCACCAGCGTTTTGCCGTGAAGGGCGCAGGCGTCCATCAGCAGGCGCAGCGTGGAGCCGTAGGTGTAGGCCCGGCAGGCGATGGTTTGGAGATCGAAAACGACGACATCCACCCGTTCCAGCATGGCCGGGGCAGGCGCGCGCGTGTCGCCATAGAGCGAGAAGACGGGAATCTTCCATTCGGCGTGTTCGGCGTCGGCGACGGCTTCCCCGGCGCCGCCGCGCCCGAAGAATCCGTGCTCGGGTCCGAACAGCGCCGTCAGGTTCGCGCCCGTGTCCCGCAGGAAAGCGGCGGCATGGCGGCCATCGGTTGTGCGGCTGGCGGGATGCGCCACCAGGCCGATGCGCCGCCCGTCGAGCCATTCGCGGGGGATGGCTTCGATGCCGGGACGGATGGCGGGAGTATCCTTCACGGGGAGAATCAACCGCATCAGCCCGGGGCTTTGGCGACGACCAGGCGGCTGCCGCGGGCTTCGACGATTTGGACCGGCGTGCCGGCTTCGAGGAATTCGCCGGCCGTGACGACATCGAGGCGTTCGCCGCCGATGCGGGCGGCGCCGGAGGGATGCAGCGGGGTCAAGGCGACACCGCTTTGGCCGACCAGCGCCGAGGTATCGTCGGCGGCCGTGTAGCCGGCTTCGGCGGAGGTGGCGGCGGCGAGAGCCAGGCGGTTGACGAAGCGGTTGCGCGGCAGGAACCGGCCGAGCAGCAGGGCCAGCGCGCCCGTGCCGACGATGGCGGCGAACGTCTTCAGCACGGGGATCTGCAGGGCCGGCCAATCCGGCAGGAGGGGGCCGCCCGGGATGATGCGGGTCATGGCGCCGACCAGCGAGAGCAGCACGAGCACGATGCCCAGCATGCCGGTGACGCCGAAGCCGGGGATGACAAAAATCTCGATCAGGATCAGCACGACGCCGGCAGCGAACAGCAGGAGGTCTTCCATGCCGGCGAGTCCGGCGATGTGGTGGCCCCAGAAGAAGAGCGCAAGGCAGACGGCGCCGAACAGGCCGGGCAGGCCGATGCCGGGGGTTTTGATTTCGAGGTAGATGCCGAGGAAGCCGAGAATCATCAGGACGGGAGCGGCGGCGGCGATCCAGCGGGCGGTGCGCTCGGCGGCCGTGATCTGCAGCTCGCGGACGGGGTGGCCGGCCAGTCCGAGGGCCTCGAGCACGGCGGCGAGGTCGGGCAGGGTGCCGGCGGACAGCAGGGAGCGGCCTTCCTCGCGGCCGGAACGGGCGGCTTCCTCGGCGGTCAGGGTCAGGAGCTGTCCGGCGGGGCTGATCACCTCGTCGCCGATCTTGAATTCCTTTTCGCGGCGGACCATTTTTTCGGCGAGTTCGGGGTCGTGGCCGGCTTCCTGGGCGGCGGCGCGGACCAGGGCGGAGACCGCGGAAACGGATTTTTCCTCGAGGCCTTCCGGCATTTCCTGCACGCCGCCGACGGGGGACATCAGGATGGGGAGGGCGTCGCCGATGACGGAGCCGGGGGCCATGTAGATGGAGCGGGTGGCCAGCGCGATGATGGCGCCGGCGGAGAACGCATCCTTCTCGATGAAGGTATGGACGGGAGTCGGGGCGGCCTGGATGGAGCGGACGATGTCGCTGGCGGCATTCAGGGTGCCGCCGGGGGTATCCATGACGAGCAGCACGGCGGCGGCGTTGTCGCGTTCGGCTTCGGCGAGTCCCCGGCGGATCACGTAGAGCAGGGCGCCTTCGATCTGGCCGCGGATGGGAATGACATAGACGGGGGCCGTTGGGGGCGCGGGGGCCGGTTCGGAGCGGGCAGGAGGGGCCGCCAGGGCCGTCAGCAGGGCCAGGAAAAGAGGAAACTTGTTCATGGGGACCTCCGGGTCAGGGGCGGGAAGCGGCGTCCCGGGCGGTTTTGAGCAGGCCGAGCAGTTCGGCTTCGGCATGGCTGATTTCCTCCCGCATGCCGTTGAAGATCGCCAGGTTTTCCTCGTTTTGTTCGGGATCCGCTTGGATCCAGTCCTCGAGTTTCCGGCGGACGTGGGCCAGGGCATCGCGGGATTCGTCCAGGCGCGCCTGATCCTCCGGGCTCATGTCTGCGCGGAGGGCGGCGATGGACTTGTCGGTGACGAGGAGGAGTTCCTCCAGCGTTGCGATAAAGCGCTCGGGGGTGACGTTCCGTTCGGCGCCGGTCTGGCCGAGGCGGGTTTTGCCGTCGGCGTCCAGGAGGATGAACGTGGGGAAGCCGCCGACGCCGAATTCGCGCAGCAGGACATCGTTGCGCCGGCGGAAGGCTTCCGGAACGAGCCGCTTGTCCTGGGGAAAGTCAATCCAGACCAGCACCAGGTTCTCCCGGGCCCAGGCCTGCCACGCGTCGGTGGAGAAGACCTGTTTGTCCATCAGGCGGCACCAGCCGCACCAGTCGCTGCCGGTGAAATTCAGGAACAGGGGCAGGCCGGTCTCCGCGGCCAGGGCCAGGGCGGCGTCGTAATCCATGGTCCACTCGCCGGGCACGGCGCCTTCGATGGCGGCTTTGTATTCCTGGGCTTCCGCGGCAGGGGATTCCCGGGCGGAGGATCCGGACGGGGCCGCCTCCGGGGAGGGGGCCGGAGCCGGCCGGAGCCAGAACACCACGACCACCACCGCCAACATCAGAACCGACAGGGCTATACGCAATCCGTTTTTCACATCCGCCTCC
>JAXGNL010000065.1:0-6060 GCA_040768005.1 Kiritimatiellia bacterium | reverse complement strand
CTCTGCCCCTGCCGCGACAACGTGGAGCGCGGCATCATCTGTTCGCATGTCATTGCTCTGGGCCTGGCGCTGCTGGCACGGAAGACCGATCCCGACCGCGAGCGCAAGCTGCGGGAGGAAGAACGACGGGCGCGGCATCTGCGGCAGATGGAGGAAAAAGCCTTTTTCAAGCGGGCGCCGCCGGGGACCCCCGGGGCGCTGAACGCGGGGGTGCTGATAGGCCTGCCGCGAGGCTGGCGCGAGGCCGCCGTCTCGGGCCGGGTGCCGCTGCGGGTGTTTCTGGAGCATCACGGGGAACGGCATCCTCTCAGCGAAACGCCCGCGGACGCGGTTCTGGGGCTGACGCCGCGCAACGACGCGCTGCTGTTCGTGCTCGAAGAGATTGCCGGCGGCGAGGTGCCCGATGCCCTGGACGTGGACATGGCGGATTTCATCAATCTGCTGGAACTGCACCGGGGGCTGTCCGTGTGGGAGGAAGGCGGGCGGGAACTGCCGGTCAACGCGGCGAAGGTCTCGACCGTCATGCGCGTGGATCTCGATCACGAAAACGGGGAGCTGCTGCTGGTGGCCGATACGGCGCTGCCGTTCATGCGCGGGGCCGAGTTTCCCACCTACCTGGTGCACGGCCAGGCCGGCTGGGTGTTCGGAGGCGGGCATTTCTGGCCGCTGGACAACCTGCTGCCGCTGCCCCTGCGGGAGATTTATCTTCGCCAGGTGGTCATTGCGCGCCATGACGTGCCGCGCTTTCTGCGCGAGGAACTGCCCCGGCTGGCCGCGCTGGTACGCGTCGAGGCGGAGGTGGAGCCCGATGTGTTCCGCTTCGATCCCGAGACGCCCCGGTTCCGGCTGGATGTGCGCGGCAGCCCCGCCAGCCTGGCCATGCGCCTGCTGGCGGTGTACGGCGACATCGAGGTGCCGGCGGCCCGGGCCTCGGCCCGCGGCGCCTTTGCGCACCCCGACCCGGAGGACATTCTGCGCTATACCGTCCGGGACATGGACGCCGAGCGGCGGGCGCTGGAGCTGCTGGCCCGCTTCGGCGTGCAGGGGCGGACGGGGGCTGATCTGGGGCACATCGTCGGCACGCGCGACGTGCTCAATTTTCTGGGGCGCGCGGTGCCGTTTCTGCGCCGCCGGGGGTGGCGCCTGGAGTGGGGCGGTCGCATCCGCGACCAGATGGAGTCCGCGGCCTACGCCACGCCGGTGGTGCGCATTGATCCGGAAAACGGCGGGGGCCAGGGCTGGTTCGAGGTTTGCTTCGACTATGACGACGGCGAAGGCGGCAGCCTGACGGCCGCCGAGATCCAGCGCGCCCTGCGCAAGGGCGAGGCCTTTCTGGAACGCGGCGGCAAAACCATCCTGCTGGACGCCGAGGCGGTGCTGGCGCTGCAGAGCGTGTTCCGCGACTGCGCCTCGGGAGAGGGGAGCCGTCCGGGCAGTTTCCGCCTTGCGCCGGTCTATGCGGCCTATGCCGCCAGCTCCCTGCAGGATCTGGACGGCGTGGATGTCGAGGCGCCGTCCTCCTGGATTCAGGCCGCCGCCCGCCACAACCGGATCGAGTCCATGACGCCTGAACCGCTCGATCCCGCGCTGAACCGCCTGCTGCGGCCCTATCAGAAAGACGGTGTCCAGTGGCTGTGCTTTCTGCAGCGCAACCGCTTCGGCGGGATCCTGGCGGATGAAATGGGCCTGGGCAAGACTCTGCAGGCCCTGGTCTGGCTGTCCATGGCGGTCGCCGGCCAGGAATCCGGCCGTCGCAAGCCCTCGCTCATTGTGTGCCCGACCAGCCTGGTCGAAAACTGGGCGGCCGAAGCGGCGCGCTTCACCCCGTGGCTGCGTCTCGGCGCCATGACCGGCTCCGATCGCCACGAGCGCTGGAAGGACCTGGACCGGTTCGACGTGCTGGTGACCTCCTACGCCCTGTTGCGGCGCGACATTGATCTCTACGCCCCCCTCGACTTTTTGTCGGTGATTCTCGACGAAGCCCAGCACATCAAGAACCACTCCACCCGCAACGCGCAGTCCGCCAAACGCCTCCGGGCCGATCATCGCCTGGTGCTGACGGGAACCCCCATCGAAAACGGCGCGGCCGACCTGTGGAGCATCATGGATTTCCTGATGCCGGGCTATCTGGGCAGCCACGAAACGTTCCGGGGCAGCATCGAGCTGCCGATCGCGCAGGGCGGCCCGGAAGGCGAACTGGCGCAATGGAAGCTGCGGCGCAAGCTGCGCCCGTTTCTGCTGCGCCGCCTCAAAAAGGACGTGGCGAAGGAACTGCCGCCCAAGATCGAGCGCATCGCCGCCTGTCCGCTCAGCGCCGACCAGCAGAAGGTGTACGCGGCCCTGATCGAGAACTCGCGCCGGAAGATCGCCGGCCTCGTGGCCGAGCAGGGGTTTGCCCGTTCCAAGTTCGAAATCCTCAACACGCTGCTGCGGCTGCGCCAGGGTCTGCTGCCATCTCGACCTGCTGAAGCTCGACGGACTACCAGGCCAAGATCCTTCGGCCAAGATGGACCTGTTCTTCGAGCTGCTCGACGAAGCGATGGATGCGGGTCACCAGGTGCTGGTGTTCAGTGGCCGGTTGCGTGATGGCCATGCTGACGATTTCCGCCGCGTCGACCGGCGGGGTCTGCGGCGCTGCTACCTGGACGGGGCCACCCAGGCGCTTGAAGTCGTGCAGCAATTCAACCGCGACGATTCCATCCCGGTGTTTCTGATCAGCCTGAAGGCAGGGGGCACGGGTCTGAACCTGACGAGGCGGACATGGTGATCCACTACGATCCGTGGTGAGTCCGGCAGTGGAAAACCAGGCCACCGACCGCGCCTACCGCATCGGGCAGAAGCGCACGGTGTACAGCGTGAAGCTGATCGCGCAGGATTCGATCGAAGAGCGCGTGCTGGCGCTCCAGCGCAAGAAACAGCATTTGTACAACGCCACGCTGGAGGACGGCGACACCGTCACGGATGTGCAGAACCTGACGTGGGACGACGTGCAGGAGCTGCTGGCGCTGTAGCCGGGGTCAGCGGATGCGCCGCATCATGACCAGGCCCAGCACGAAAAAGACTCCCGCCGGGAGCCAGCCCGCCACCGGGGGCGGCAGGACCCCGCGCTTGCCGTAGGCCAGGCAGACGCCCATCAGAATGTAGTAGCCGAAAAAGGTCAGCATCGCCAGCAGGATGCCCATGCCCATGCCCCGGCGGCCCGTGTGCAAGCCGAACGGCACACCCACCAGGATCACGATGATGCACAGCCACGGCGCCGCCAGGCGGTAGTGGAAATCCACCATCAGCCGGTTGCGCGCCTCCCTGGAAATGCCCGGATGCGTCTCGATGAACCGCAGGATTTCCGCCGCCGAGCGCTCTTCGGAATCCTTGATTTCGTTGATGAAGTCCCGCGGCGTTTCCGACAGCATGGGCATTTCGAGGTTGGGGGTGCTTTCCACCCCTCCGCGCGGCGCGTTGTTGGTCGTGAAGTAGCGCGTTTCGACGTTCTCGAACCACCAGTGTCCGTCCAGCCACCGGCCCCGGTCCGCATCCATCTGGAATTCGTCGGAACCGTCGGGCCGCTGCTGTGTCAGGTGGACCCGGCGCATTTCGTAGGACATGGAGGGGCGCGGATCAAACGTGTCAATGCGCCAGATCCGACGGCTCACCACGTTCTTGAACGCGAGGTTCACGGCCAGATAGGCCCGGGAGGCGTGGGCCGGGCCCTGCTGGGACTCGAACTGGCGGGTCCAGTGGGTGGCCCAGGGATTGAATCCCTCGTTGATCGCCAGCAGGATCAGGGCCGCGGCGGTGCCGGTCAGCACATACGGGGTGATCAGCTGGGTCAGGCTCAGCCCGCAGGCGCGCATGGCCGTCAGCTCCGAATTCTTGCCCAGCTGCCACATGGCGTACAGCAGGGCCAGCAGCAGCGAAATCGGCAGCAGGTAGGGCATGTAGGTCGGCAACAGCACCGCGTAATAGAGCAGGATCTGCCCCAGAGGCGTGCCCGCCTCCAGGAAATCCACGAAGTGCTCGAACAGATCCACCAGAATGGCGATCAGGGAAAATCCCGCCATGACATACAGCCAGGGCCGACGGAGATGACCAAGCAGATATCGGGTCAGCAGCTTCATGGGAACCCTGCCGGACGGACGCCGCCGGCCATCGGCCTACGGCGCGGCAACGGGCCGCTCGCGGCCGGGACCGGGATCCACACGCGTATCCACCCAGATGAACCCCTTGCCGCCGCACAGGGAGCAGTTGGTTTTCTGGGGTTCTTCATTGTTGCAGCGCGGACAGATGATCTTCTCGTAATACTGATCCAGTTGCGTCCGCTGCTGGCGGCTTTCCCCCCGGGTGGCCAGATACCAGGTGAACAATCCGACAGCCAGAAACACACCCACGACTCCCCATCGGTATTGCAGGGAGGGGTCCACCTTGCGGCGGCGCGGCGTTTGGGGTCTCGCGGCAGTCTCGGGCATGAGGGTACCTCCTTGTGGGCGCTAGAGTTGGCGTTTTGAGGGCGGAAGTCAAGGCGGAAGGCCTCGTTGTTCCGAAAAAGAAACCGCCGGGTTCATCCCCGGGGATTCAGGGCGCCGGCAGAATGCGCACCCGCCAGTCCTGGCCGTCGAACTCCTCGGAGGCCGACCAGATCTGACCCAGGCGGTTGGTGCGCGAGAAATCGCCTCCCGCCCGGCACAGCAGATAGCGCTCTTCCGCGTCGTCCTCCCGGTAGCCTTTCAACTGGATGGCGTAGAAATTATCGCCCGGTCTCGTCACGAGGGGGGGGATGTCAATGCGCCACAGATCCGCCGTCACGGCGCCTTCTTCCGGCTGCCCGCGGAACCCGTTCCCGGCATCCAGTTCCACGTTGCGCACCCAGGCGCCCATGACCCAGTGGGCCATGGTGCCGTCCCACCAGCGCACAAACACCTGTTCGTCCATGTCCCCGGCGAAATTCCGCGCCGTCAGCACATACAGCGTGACGGTGTCCGAGGCCGGCACCTCCTCCGAGCCGTTGGCCAGGAAACAGGTCTCGTCGCCCGGAATGCGCTCCGTCAGGCGCGCTTCGCTGCCGGCCGAGTGATACGCCCACTCCGTGCAGAGGTCGCCGGCGGCGGCCGGCCCGGCGGCCAGCAGGCCGGACAGCATCAGAATCGCGGCGGCATGTTTCATGGTTCCATCTCCTATGCGAGGCGACTGTAGCGAACCCGGCGTGCGGAGGCAAGGGGTATCCCGGAACGGCGGGGAGGGCGGGTGGCAATCAGGCGCCGGCGCGGAGCGCGGCGGGCCGGGCGACTTCGAAGTCGCAGATCAGCGGCAGGTGGTCGCTCAGGCGGATGCCCCTGGCGACCTCGAAATGGGTGATCCGGATGTCGGGGCTGTGCAGAATGAAGTCGAGCTGCCAGCGCGGCGAGCGGCTGGGGAAGGTCGGCGCATCCGACAGATTGGCGCTGGCCAGGCGCAGGGCCTGCATGAAGTCGCGCAGTTCCACCTTGCCGGCGAAGGCGTTGAAATCGCCGGCGATGAGATAGGGCTTGCGGGCGTTTTTCGCCAGGCGGGCCAGATCGGCCAGCTGGGCCTCGCGGCAGCGCCGGCCCAGCGCCAGGTGCACGATGAAGATCACGACCTCTTCCAGTTCCAGTTCCATGACCAGGCGCTTGACGCCTTTGCGGAGGAAATGGGTGCGCTCGCGGATCACGGCATGGCCGGAGATGCAGGCATTGGCCTGCTTGCGCATGACCGGCAGGCGGCTCCACCAGGACAGATAACTGTATTTGGAGCGGCAGAACGGGCGCTTGCCCAGATGCCGCGCAATGGTGTCGGCCTGGCTGCGGTGACCCGCGCGGTACGATCCCGCGTCGATTTCCACCAGGCCCAGCACGTCGGCCCGCTGCTGGCGGAAGAAATCAATCAGCGAATCCAGATTGCGCCCGGTTTTCCTGAAAAACCCGCCGAAAGGGAAGGGGAGATGAAACCGGACTCCGCTGCCGGTGGCATATCGCATGTTGTAAAGCATCAGGCGCATAATTGTTACAAATCGGTTAAAACTATACGCCCTCTTCCGGCCCATTTCAA
>JAXGNL010000064.1:0-6369 GCA_040768005.1 Kiritimatiellia bacterium | reverse complement strand
CGCGCTGCAGCACCGTCATGGTCAGGTACTGGTGGTCGGCCGCCACGTTGGCGTTCTCGAACACCGGCGCCAGCTCGTACTGGCCGGGCGCCACCTCGTTGTGCCGGGTCTTGACCGGCACGCCCAGCTTGTACAGCTCGCGTTCCACCTCCAGCAGGAACGCCAGCACCCGTTCGGGACTGGCCCCGAAGTACTGGTCTTCCATCTCCTGGCCCTTGGGCGGCTTGGCACCGAACAGGGTGCGGCCCGCGCTGATCAGATCCGGCCGCGCGAAGAAGAAGTTGCGGTCCACCAGGAAGTACTCCTGCTCGCAGCCCGCCGTCGAATAAACGCGGTCGGGATGCTCGTGGCCGAAGATGGTCAGCAGGCGCTGAGCCTGCGCGTTCAGCGCCTGCATGGACCGCAGCAGCGGCGTCTTCTTGTCCAGCGCCTCGCCCGTCCACGAACAGAACGCCGTGGGAATGCACAGCGTGGTTCCGTTGGGGTTTTCGAGAATATAGGCCGGACTGGTGACGTCCCAGGCCGTGTAGCCGCGCGCTTCAAACGTCGCCCGGATCCCGCCCGACGGAAAACTCGACGCGTCCGGCTCGCCCCGGATCAGCTGCTTCGCCGAAAACTCCGCCAGCGCCCCGCCCTTGCCGTCCGGCTCGAGAAAGCCGTCGTGCTTTTCGGCCGTCAGCCCTGTCAGCGGATAGAACACGTGCGCGTAGTGCGTCGCCCCCTTCTCGATCGCCCAGTCCCGCATCGCCACCGCCACTTCGTCGGCCACCGTGACATCGAGTTTCTCGCCCTGGTCAATCGTCCGCCGCAGCGCCTGGTACACCCCCTTCGGCAGCCGCGCCTGCATCACCCGGTCGTCAAACACGTTTGCCCCGAAGATCTCGCTCGCCGGCGTCTTGGAAAAATCCAGCGCCGGGGCCGTCGCCCGGTAGTTCGTCACCGCCGCTATCGCATTCAATCTGGATATGCTCATCTGTCCGCCTCTTTCCTTTTTCGAAGCCTGTTGGTCTGCATCCGACATTTTGGACCCGGATGACGTCCCGCCGTTCCATTTTGTCTCGGCCCCCCTCTTGATGCAATCCCCATGCCAACTCGCCGCCAACCTGGCCGCCTGCTTCTTTTTCACGCTGGACGACAACAAGTTGGAATGTTCGGGCCGGTTTTTCATTTCTGCGTGATAATACATATTTGTAACTTTGTAAAGATTTATTCAACAATTTTGTATCCCTAATCCATCCATCCTCCCTGATTGTCACCGCCCGCCGCCTGACGGATCGAATCCGCCGCACAACCCGCGCTGCGCTTCCGGCACCGCTGCGCTTCCGCATTGCCGGGCGCCGTTCTCCTGCGGTAGTCTGCGGATACATTTTTCCCAGGAGTTGTTCGCATGATCCACCCCACCGCCATTATCGAGCCCGGTGCCCAGCTGGGCGCCGATGTCCGCATCGGCCCCCTGGCCTATGTCGCCGCCACCGCCGTGCTGGGCGACGGCTGCGTTCTGGCCCCCCATGCTATCGTGCTCGACCACACCACCCTCGGCGCGCACTGCACCGTCCATTCCGGGGCCGTCATCGGCGACCTGCCCCAGGACCTGTCCTTCGGCGGCGAACCCTCCTATGTCGTCACGGGCGACCACTGCACCTTCCGCGAAGGCGTCACCATCCACCGCGGCACCAAGCCCGGCACCACCACCCGCATCGGCCACCGCGTCTTCATGATGGCCAACACCCATGCCGCCCACAACTGCGAGGTAGGCGACCACGTCATCATGGCCAATGGCGCGCTCCTCGGCGGCTATGTCACCGTGGGAGAGCGCGCGTTCATCGGCGGCAACGTCGGCGTCCACCAGTTCTGCCGCATCGGCCGCCTCGCCATGGTCGGCTCCATGGCCTTCATCAGCAAGGATCTCCCCCCCTTCTGCATCGCACCCAGCAGCCAAAACAGCTTCGTCGCCGGACTCAACCTCGTCGGCCTGCGCCGCGCCGGACTCAACGCCGCCCAGCGCGCCCAGATCAAACAGGCCTTTGCCACCCTCTATCGCTCCGGCCTCAACACCTCCCAGGCCCGCGAAACCCTCCGCGCCGACACCGGCAACCCGTTCGCCGCTGAATTCGCCGACTTCATCGATCGCGCCACCCGCGGCCTCTGCCGGCCGTCCTTCGATACCGCTGACGCGTCCGATGCCTGATCTTCCCGTCATTCGGACCGCCCTCGGCGGATTTCCCGACTACGAACTCATCGACTCCGGCCGCCGCTGCAAACTGGAGCGCTTCGGTCCCGTCACCGTCATCCGCGGCGAACCCAAGGCCTGGTGGGAACCGGTTCTGCCCGCCCGCGACTGGGACCGCGCCCAGGCCGTCCACGACGAGGATTCCGGCTGGGATCTGCGCCCCGGCTGCCCCCGCCAGTGGGCCCTTCGCGACGGCCCCCTGACCTTCCTCGCCCGCCTCTCCGACACCAGCAAGCACCTCGGCCTCTTTCCCGAGCAGTCCCCCCACTGGCGCGCCATCCGCGAAGCCGCCGCCCCCGGCGCACGCCTGCTGAACCTTTTCGGCTATACCGGCGCCGCCACCCTCGCCGCCGCCGCCGCCGGCTGGCTGCCCACCCATGTGGACGCCTCCAAACCCGCCGTCGCCTGGGCCCGCGAAAACCAGGCCGCCTCCGGACTCGCCGAAAAACCCGTCCGCTGGATTGTCGAAGACGCCATGAAATACGTCCGCCGCGAAATCAAGCGCGGCTCCCGCTACGACGGCATCCTGCTGGATCCCCCGGCTTTCGGCCGCGGCCCCGACGGCGGCATCTGGAAAGTCGAACGTCAGCTCCCCGAACTGCTCGACCTCTGCCGCCAGACCCTGACGGACACCCCCCGCCTCCTGATCCTGACCACCTACAACATCGAGGCTTCCGCCCTCATGCTCCGCAACCTGCTCGCCGACCTCATGCAGCCCTTCGGCGGACGCATCGAAGCCGGCGAACTGGCCCTGTCCCACGCCGCCGCCCCCAACCGCCTTCTCCCCCTCTCCATCTATGCCAAGTGGTCTTTCTCCCCCACTCATTCTTAATCCCAATCCTGATCCTAATCCTAATCTTAATCCTAATCCTGATCTTAATCCTAATATCGCAACCCCGTTCCTACTCATATGCCCCATCGCCCCCCTGCCACCATGCCCACCCTCCGCACCATCGGCGAAAACGGCCTCCTGCGCCAGCTGCTGCCGCGGCTGCCGCAGCGCGCCGACACCCCCGTCGGCCCCGGCGACGACTGCGCCGTCGTCCGGCTGCCCGGCGCCGCCGACGACTGGCTCCTCACCACCGACCCCGTCATCGAACACCGCCATTTTCTTCCCGACACCCCCGCGCGCCGGATCGGACGCAAAGCCATTGCCCGCGCCATTTCCGACATCGCCGCCATGGGCGGCCGGCCCCGATGGATTCTGATCAACCTCGTCGCGCCCGCCGGCACCCCCCTCGCCCGCATCCGCGGGCTCTACGCCGGCATGATCGCCGCCGCCCGCCGGTGGCGCCTCGGCATCCTCGGCGGCGATACCGCCGAAGGCGCCGCGCTCGAACTGCACATCACCGCCATCGGCTGCGTCCCCCGCGGCACCGCCGTGCTCCGCTCCGGCGCCCGCGCCGGCGATCTGCTCTACGTCACCGGCGCCCTCGGCGGCGCCTGGCTCCCCGGTTCCCGCCACCATCTCCTCTTCGAACCCCGCCTCGACGCCGGGCGCTTCCTCGCCGAACGCCGTTACGCCACCGCCCTGATGGACCTCTCCGACGGACTCGCCGCCGATCTGCCCCGGCTCCTCGACGCATCCAGGCGCGGCGTCCGCCTCGACGCCGCCGCCATCCCCCTCTCCCGCGCCGCGCGCGCAACCGACGCCCCCCTGCGTCATGCCCTCGAAGACGGCGAAGACTTCGAGCTGCTCTTCACCGTGCCCCCCCGCAAACGCGCCGCGTTCGAGGCCGAATGGAAACGCCGCTTCCCGAAACTCCCCGCCACCCGCATCGGCGCCATCCTCGCCAACCCGCGACAGCGGGACATCCTCCGCCCCGACGGCTCCGCCGCCCCCCTCGCCCCCGGCGGCTACCAGCACTTCCTCTCCCGGAAATCCCCATGACCCCCGTCTTCCTCCCCCGCGCTGTTCCACGCCATGGAAAAATTTCCGGCCGGTTTTCCACGCTATGGAAAACTTTTTTCCACACCGTGGAAATTTCGTCCTCTGCCCGGCCCGCGCCGGGCGGCGGCCCGGCGCCGAACCGCTGACCTGATCATTCCCACCCCTGACCCCGGCCCCCATACAATGCCCCCCATCACCTATCCCGCCGAACTCGAATCCCACCGGTTGCAGCTCGCCCAGACCGAGACCCGTGCCAGTTCCGACCGCGACGCGCTCCACCGCCTGCTCCCGACATCCGCCGCCTGGCCGACCGGTTCACCACCCAACGTCCCGATGCCGCCGCCGCGCCCTATCTCAAGGACACCCGCGCCTGCATCGCCTATTCGCTGTATTTCGCCCCCAGACCCATGCCCGCCTCGCCCATATTCTCGCGGAACTCCCCCTTCCCCGAGACGGAAAAACCCGTGCGCACCCGCGAGCGGGGCCCCGCCCCCGCCCCCGCCGCCTGGGCCCTGCTCGACCACCTCGGCAACCGCCCCCTCGCGCTGAACGCCTGGGACCACTCCCGCCCCGCTCTCCGCTGCCTCCACGATCTCTTCACCGCCCTGCGGCCCGCCCGCTGGCCCCAGGCCATCCTCCGCACCACCCCCGCGCCCCTCGACGACTTCGCCGCGCACACCGAAACCTACGATGTCATCCTGTTGCACTACGTGCTCAACGAACTCGCGCCCGACGCCCGGCGCGCGCTCCTCGGCCGCGCCGCCCGCGCCCTCGCCCCCGGCGGACGCCTCCTGATCTGCGAACCCCTCCTGCGCGAGGCCGGCGACTATCTGCGCGACCTGCGCGCCCAGGCCCTGGGCGACCTCGGCCTGCACCTGCTCGCCCCCTGCCCCCACGAAGCCCCCTGTCCCCTCGGCGAACCCTGCCACGACGTCCGCACCTGGCAACTTCCCCGCAGCCTTCAGATCCTCAATACCCCCCTCCGCCGCGACCTGCGTCATCTCGCGTTCGCCCTGCTGGTCCTGACCCCCGAACCCCCGCCCGCTCAATCCCCTCCGCTGCGCGTGCGCCTGGTCGGTTCGCCCTCCCACGCCAAAGGCCAGTCCCTGTGCCCCGCCTGCTGCCCCGACGGACAAATCCATCGGCTCCAGATCCTCCACCGCGAGTTCGATGCCCACGGACGCAAGGCCCTGCGGCATTGGGAACGCGGCCAGGTGCTCGCCTTCCACTCCCTCACCCCCCTCGGCGACCCCGCCCTCTTCCGCGCCACCCCGGCCCAAACCTGATCCCACAACCGTCCGCCTCCGGAAGTTCCCCTCCCAACCCCCTGGAACGGTGTTTATAAACTCCGATATGTTGTTTACATATATGAATTATTTATAATCATATCTAACTAATGATAAATAGGTAATAAATAGAACGCTGTTTATAAACCCCGATATCTTTTTCCCCACTGCGGAACCGGAACGAAACGCAATCCCGGTCTTGTTTTTCGGTGCGATCGTGCTATGGTTGGGCCCATGGAACCCGGGAGACTGCCCTGATGAAAATGTTTGCCACCGCTGTTGTTCTTCTGTTGCTGGGCGCGGTCGCCGGGCTGGCCGCGGACATGGAAATGCAGTCCGTGAAATCGTCGCTGATTGACAAAATCGGCTACGACGCCGACGCCAAAACCCTGGCCGTGCAAATGCACAACAGCCTGGATGTCTATCTGTACGAAGAGGTCCCCGCCTCTGTGTTCGAACGCTTCCAGAAGGCGGATTCCAAGGGCCGATTCTTCGTGGAATACATCAAGGGGCAATACAAGTCCAAGCTGGACTGAGTCCGGGCCTGCCGGGGATCGGGGGAACCGGGCGGTCTTGCTCCCGCATGGGGTGGAGAGCCGGAAAACCGGGAATGGTGTGCCTGGCGGGGATCGAACCCACAACCTTTAGCTCCGGAGGCTAACGCTCTGTCCAATTGAGCTACAGGCACGGCCGGATATCGTCTCCGCAGACACTACGGCCCGCCCCCCCTCCCGGCAAGAGAAAAAGCGCGCACGCCCCGCACGCCCCGCCGTTCACCGGTTTTTGTGCATCAGCGCAAACCCGATGGCCTGGCAGCCGAGCACGGGGATCCACGGAATCAGGTCCGGGCGCCACTGGGGATAATCCACCAGGGCATCGGACAGGATAATGAACAGATAAAAGAGAAAAAACAGCACCAGGGCCATGCCGATGCCGATGGACGACTCCTTGCGGTGGGAGCG
>JAXGNL010000063.1:0-6878 GCA_040768005.1 Kiritimatiellia bacterium | reverse complement strand
GACCGCCGGGGTCCGGGAGCTGGCCGGAATCGTGAAGTCGCTGAATCCGGCGGCGCTGGTTCTGCCGCATGCCCGGGACGGTCATCCCGCGCATCGCGCCGCCCATCGCGCGGGCGTGGCGGCGCTGGACGCCCTGGGACGGCCCCGGGCCGTGGTGGAGACCGAGTACTGGCATCCGCTGGAACGGCCCAACCTGATGGTGGCGGCGGATGATTCCCAGCTGGCGCGTCTGTGCCGCGCCCTGGCCTGCCATCGCGGCGAAATCGCCCGCAGCGACTATGCCGCGCGCCTGCCGGCCTGGATGATCGACAACGTCCGCCGCGGCACGGAACGGATCGGCGGCCCCGGCGCGGCGGCCCCGGCGTTTGATTGCGCCACCCTGTACCGCGCCCGCCTGCGCGCGGCGGGCGCCTGGCGTTCCCTGTTCCGCGGCGGGCGGATCATCGAATCCTCCGACGATCTCGCGGCGCTGGCCGGTCTCTTCGGAAGCAAGGCCTGACCGGCGTTTCCGGATTTTCCACGGTGTGGAAAACGGCCGGCTGAATTTTCCACGCCATGGAAAAAATCCGGCCGGATTTTCCACGCTATGGAAAAAACTTTTCCACGGTGTGGAAAACTCAGGCGAGGGCGTCGTAGAGGCTGTTGAGGGTCCGGCGGAAGACGTCGAGGGAGTAGCGGGTTTCGACGGCGTGCCGGGCGGCGGCGCCCAGGCGGTCGCGGGCGCCGGGCTCGCGGAGAAGGGAGGTCATGGCGGAGGCGAAGGCGTCGGGATCCGGCGGGGCCAGGCAGGCGGTTTCGGCATCCAGCACCTGGGTATGGGTGGGCAGGTTGGTGGCGAGAATGGCCTTGCCCGAGGCCATGTAGGAGTAGATTTTCATGGGGGTGTTGGTGCCGTGAATGCGGGGCGACACCAGGATGTCGGCCTCGGCCATCAGGACGGCCATGTCGGAAACGGGGCGGGGGCCCGTGAGATGGACGGCATCGGCCGCGCCGAGCTTACCGGCCAGGGCCTGGTAGCGGGCCACATGGGGGGGGGCGCCGCCGACAATGACCAGGTGCGCGCCGAGATCGCGCGGGACGCGGGCGAAGGACTCGATGAGCAGGTCGATGCCCTGATAGGATTCCAGGTTGCCGATGTAGAGCAGGGCGGGGCCCCGGATGCCGAGGGCTTCGCGGAATCCGCGGGAGCCGCCGCCCTCGGCCGCGGGGGCCAGCAGGGGGATGTCGCGGAGGATGACAACGCGTTGGGCACCGTCGGCGCGGGCCTGGTCGGCCAGGGAGTCGCACACGGCAGCGACCGCGGCGGCGCCGCGGACGGCGCGCCGCTCGCAGGCGCGCATCAGCGGCAGGAGGGGGCGGGCCGGGGGCAGCTTGTCGGCGATCTGCCGGGACATGGAGGAATCCATATCATAGACGTAGGGCGTTCCGTGGCGGCGGGCGATGCGCATGGCCATGAAGACGGATTCCTCCACGGCATGGACGAGGTCGTATTTTTTCCGGCGCGCCATGCGCATGGCCAGGCGGTGCATGGCGGCATCGGCGGCGAGTTTCTTGAGGGAAAATCCGGGGCGGATGTTCCGGCAGGCGGGCGGGGGGGGGATGCGGAAAATCCGCACGGCGCCGGGGCCCGGATAGTCGCGGTCTTCGCCTTCGTGATAGGTCAGGACGTCCACCTGTTCGCCGCGTTCGGCCAGGACCTTCAGCAGCAGGTCCACGGCAATGGGCGTGCCGCGTTCCTGATAGAACGGGTGGGGAGCCAGCAGCAGGATGTTCATGCCCGAACCCCGGCGGCCGTCCGGGGCCGCTAGTATTCCACGCGGCCCGCGCCGTTGGGAATGACCCAATGGACGGTCGGCGCATCCGTGATTTCGGCCACGACCCGGACATCGGCCCCGTATTCGCGGCCTTTCTTGGCAAAGCGGTAATGGCGGCGGCCGCCGTTGGCCACGCCGGTATAGGCGCTGCCGTCAAGGAAATCGCCGCCGGCGCTGGTGATATAGACGGCGGCCACGGGCCGGGACGTGTACTGCGGAGGCAGGATCACCACCAGCTTGCCGGTGTTCTCTCCCACGGGTTTCCAAACAAAGCCGCCGCCTTCGCCGGTGGAACCGATGCCGCCGCTTTCCGCGCCGCCTCCGCCGTCGCAGCCCGCCGTTCCCAACGCCACCGCGGCCAGCAGCACCATCCAGCCCAACCGTCTCATTGTCTTGCCCATAAGCTCCTCCGTCCTGTTGTTTTGTAACCGGCCGGCAGGCGGACGAGCCGCCGGGCTCGATTCAATCCGTGATCAATACTCCGTGCGCGCGGCCCCGTTGGGGATGGGCCAGTGAACGGCGCCGCCGGCCTTCAGGGTGGCGACCGCCAGAATGTTGCGTCCATAGCCGCTTCCCGGTTTCGAGAATCGGAAATGCATGCGGCCGCCGTTGGCCACGCCGCTATAGGCGCCGCCTTCGATGGGCGATCCGCTGGCGCTGGCAATATAAACGCTGCCGGCATAACCCGTGTACTGCGGGGGCAGAATGACGACGAGCCTGCCGGAGTTTTCGCCGATCGGCTTCCAGATGAAGCCGCCGCCTTCGCCCTGCGGACCGATGCCGGCGCCGCCCGTGATGACGGTCGGCGTTTCGGGTTCGGTGGATTCGGGCGCGGCGGCAGGCTGTTCCGGCTCCGGCTGGATGCCTTGCAGCTCGGCCAGGGTGACGGCGCCTTCATCCTCGATCTTGGTTTCGCAGCCTGCGGCCAGCCACACGGCGGCCATGACGGCGAACGACAGGCGGACAAAGGGGGTAGCAACAGCCATTTCTGACTCCAGGTTACAGGTCTGTACATGCAGGCGACAACATTGAAACATAAATTTAGCATTCCCCGGGGGGCAACACAAACAGGAAATGAAAAAAGTCCGAATTTACCTGGCGGGAATCACCGGCACGTGGCGGACGATGACATCGGCGAGGGTTTCCGCCGCGAGGCGGTGGCCCGGAGCGTTGGGGTGGGTGTAGTCCGTCAGGACCGGTTGGCCGGCGTTGCGGAACGGCACCAGCAGATCCACCAGGGGGATGCCGTTTTCGAGGGCCAGGGCGGTCAGTTCCGGGATCGTGGAGTCCGCATCGGCCTGTTGCAAAATCCGCGCCGTGGGGAAAACCGCGATCAGCAGCGTGGCGTTGTGCCGCCGGCACAGGTCGCGGGCGCGGAGAAACTCCGGATGCCAGGCCTCCCAGTTGGGCGCAATGTTGTGGATATGGCGCATGTCCAGGGCGTAGTCCTGCAGCACTTCGCCGGGCGAGCGCATGTCGAAGCCCAGGCGTTCCGCCGCGGCCACATGCCATTTCCGGAAGCGGGGGGACTTGCGGTCCAGCAGATCCAGCAGGGAGCTGTAGGAATACCAAGGGCGTTCGCCGAACGCGCCCCGGCGCCGGGACGGATCCGGCGGCGGGAAGCGGATGTGGTCGTTCAGGCAGACCTGCAGGATGACCAGATCCGGAACCAGATCCAGTACCCGGTGCTCCAGCAGGGCGACCTCTTCCCAGGTGTCGCGTCCGCTGAGGCTGGCATTGACCACATCGAACGAACGGCCGGGCATGCGGTCCTGCAGCCGTGCGGGCAGCTGGTAGGGGAAGACCTCGTGTTCGTCCAGCGTGCGTCCGAATGCAATCGAATCGCCCAGCACGGCGATGCGGAACGTATCCGGCGGTTTGGGCATCGGAATGTCGGGGCCGCGGAACCCATGGGCGTTTACGCGGATCACCTTGTCCTGTCCGGGGGTGATGCCGGACGCGCCGGGGATCAGCTCAAAGCGGACATCGGGAATGCGGGACGGCCGGGAGATGGCGCCGGAGACTTTCTGGTAGCGGCTGGCGGAGCGCAGATCGAGAAACTTGCACACCAGTTCGGCCGACAGCAGGCCGAGAAACAGGCCCCAGAGCAATATCAGGATGCGGAAGACAAGCGTTTTCATTCGGATGCGCCGGCGGCGGCCTGCCAAAGGGTCGGGGCGTGGAGAACGGCATCGGTCTCTGTCCGGATGCGGTCGGCGCTCCAGTTCCGTTCGCGCCCCATGGTTTCGGCGCAGAGACGCAGGCGGTCGGGATCGGGCCGTCCGGTGGAGGCCAGGCTGATGCGGCGGAAGACCAGGTCGCCAAGGGTCTGCGGCATTTCGTTGCGGAGGGCAAACAGGCACTCGGCGCGAAGCAGGGCATCGGGGCCGGCCGGTTCGCCGGCCGGCGGAAGGAAGTCACGGGCTTCGGTGCCGTACAGCGCCAGCAGGCGGGAGAGATCGCCGGGGGCAATGTCCGGATGCGCGGCGGTCCTGTCGCGATGGAAGGCGGCCAGATCCGGAATGTCGCCGCCGGGGAGCGGGGTGTGGCGCGTGGCGGAAGGGAGGATGGTCTTGCCCAGCCGGGCGGCGGCGAGATCGACCACTTCCTCGGCGACGCCGCGGGCGGTGGTGTATTTGATGCCGCAGACGGACAGCAGGCCCTGGATGCCGTCGAGGCGGGCGTGATCCATGAGCTTGTAGTGGCGGAGCAGATCGGGCTCGCGATCGGGGCGGGCGGGCTTCCGGCTGGGAACGATGCCGGCATGGATGGCCAGAATGTCATCGCGGGTGACGGCGGCGCCGGGCAGGCAGGAGTTGAGCGCGTCGAGATAGGCCTCGATGTCCTGTTCGGTGACGCGCAGATCGCCGGGGGCGCCCTGGTGTTCGCGGTAATAGGTGCCGGCCATGACGGCGCCGCGCCAGGGGACGAAGAAATACAGGCGGCTTTGGCTGGGGAGATTGCAATCCTACGGCGTGAGTCTGACGGGCTACAGCCGTGGATGATCAGATTCGCGCCTGTGGCCAGATGCGGAGAGGGATTGGCCAGAGGTCCGAGGCCTTCCAGCACCCGCCTGGATCCAGGACCGGCGGCATTGACTACAAGCCTTGCGCGGATCTCGTAGCGTTTCTCCGCCTGTGCGGTTCTCGACTACCGCGCCGGTGATCCGGCTGCCCTCCTGCCGCAGGATTGCACGCGGACATGGTTGGCCACGACCGTCCCGGCCGCCGCCGCGGCCTTGATCATTCCTACCACCAGTCGTTCGGTGTCGTACGCCAGGCCGTCCACCCAGCGGGCGGCACCGGTGACGGGGGTGTCGCGCAGGGAGGGGGCGATCTCCAGGATTTCGCGGCGGGAAAGGGTGCCGCCGTTGGGAATCCGGCGGAGGGGATCGAGGCGGCGGTTGCGACGGCAGCTGAGGATGTCGTTGGCCAGCATGCCGGCGGCCATGACGGGCCGGCTCTTCATGGCCAGGCCCCGCGTGGGCATCAGGCAGGGCATGGGCGAGACCAGGTGCGGGGCGGTCTGAAGCAGGATGCTGCGCTCGCGGATGGATTCAAAGACGCGGGGCAGATCGGCCTGCTGCAGATAGCGCAGGCCGCCGTGAATGATCTTCAGGCTGTTGGCGGAAGACCCCGAGCAGAAGTCGGCCTGTTCGACCAGGGCGGTCTTCAGGCCGCGGGTGGCCGCTTCCCGGGCCAGGGCGGCGCCGTAGATGCCGCCGCCGATGACCAGCAGGTCGAAGGGTTGATTGTTCAGCGAATCCAACTGGCGTTGCATGACAAACCTTTCCACGAAAACGAGACCGTCGCGGCGGGAAGCCGTCCGGGGCCGGCCGAGGCCTACAGGATCAGAACAAATCAGCGAAGGCGAGGGCCATCAGCTGGGTGCCGGCATCGTTGGGATGGAGACCGTCTGGACGATAGAATTCCGGGTTGGCCTCGAACTCCCGTTCCAAATCCACATAACGTACGCCGAGGCCTTTGGCCAGGGCCCGGATTTCGGCGTTGAGCACCAGGGTGGGGCCGGCGAAAGGCTCATGATCCATGATGGGCAGGGGATACGTGGCCAGGACGGGCACCACCTGGTTTTCCCGGCAGATGGCGACCATCTGGGAGAGGGCATTGACGATGCGGGCAGGATCGGCGCCGTGAATCACATCGTTGATGCCGTAGAGAATCAGCATGAAGGCCGGATGGTGGGCGTTGATGAGCGAGCGGGTATGTCCGATGCTTTCGGTGGCCCGGCTGCCGGATTCGCCGGCATTGATCACGCGCTTGCCAATCATCCCGTTCAGGCGGCTGGGATAGGAGGCGCAATCGCAATGATTGCCCAGCGTGATGCTGTCGCCGAAGGCCACGACGGTATTGAGGTCGTTGGCACCGGGATCCTTGTTGGTCAGTCCGCCGCCGCCCCCGCCGTCGTCGCACCCGGCCCAGAATAGACACCCGGCGATCACACCCACCCAACTCAATCGGCGAAGAGCGTTTGCTTTCATTTCTCCTCCTGCAACGGGCGGCAGAGACAACCGGTCTGCCCATCTGCCTGCGGCCGCGGCCTGTTACAACCGGCACTCTGCCAAAGCGCCGCCGGAGACGTCAAGCGTTTTGCCGGCCGCCGGCTTCAGGCCTGATCCCGCACATCGGGATTGATCCGGGCGGGCAGAGCTTCGACCGGTGACGTGCGGAAGCGTCCCGGGTTTCCTAGGCACCGGCTTACGCGGAAATGCCGGGATGGGCGGAAGCGCCGGCCGCCTCCCGTGCGCGGGATTCGCGGCGATGACGGCGCAGCCGCCGCGCCAGACCCAGTGGCGAATTCCGCTGACCGTCATATGCAACCGCAAGCGGCTCCGCAACCAGGGCGGATTTCAACGGGGCCGCCAGCCGGGACGGATCCGCCGGGGCGGGAATCGACAGTGTGCAATAGAAGCGGCCTGCCATGGATTCCTCGCCGGCCGGGGGCAGCGGATCGGAGCCGGCGAGGACCGGACGGCCCTGGCGTCGGGCCCGGGAATACAATCGGGGCGCCGGCCATCCCGCACAGCGCAGCGAGGTATCAATCAGA
>JAXGNL010000062.1:0-7363 GCA_040768005.1 Kiritimatiellia bacterium | reverse complement strand
AGGGGGGCGGCGAAAAATCAATCGTTATACCCTAAGGAAAATGTGAAGATTTGATGAGGGAGCGGAAAAAAATATTTTGCGAAACCGCTTGACTCATCTAGGGGGGGGAATCTATTTTGCGACAGTGTCGTGGTGGGTTGCCGCGGCGTGTGGTTTAAATAAAGAAAACAAACACGGAGATACGGGTATGAAGAAGTTAATGGTATTCGCGGTCATCGCGATGGTCGCCGCGTCGGCGATGGCGCAGACGCTGGAAGGCATCGCCAACAGCTACATCTATGATGTCGCAAACAACGTCTGGTATCAGGGCAGCGGCTCGGGTGTGTGGGCTACAGGCGGTGCGTTCCAGAGCCACGACTTTGGCATCATTGAGTCTCTGACGCTTGGCGGACAGGCTGCGACGTGGCAGGGTGGAAGCCCCAACACGACGGCGACCATGTTCTGGGAAGTGTTCGAAGGCGCGGTTTCCCAAAACTCCGGCGACATGAATATGGCATGGCTCAACAACACCGGCGGCGAATTTGGCACGGATTCCACGTGGGAAAACTTGACCGGGCAGAATGTCGCGGCCGGATTGGCTTCCGGAACCGAATACACGGTTGCGGTTTGGTTCAACGCGGTTCAGGACGGCACCACGACCGTTTGGGACAGCAACAGCAGCGCAAACTACGTTGCGTCTTTCGAGACGGCGGCGGCCCCGATTCCGGAGCCCGCGACGATGAGCCTGCTGGGCCTCGGCGCGCTGGCGATGGTTCTGCGCCGCAAGATCCGCAAGTAATCCTGACAGCAGGATGAAACAAAAGAGCGGCCTCCGGGCCGCTCTTTTTGTGTCTGGCGCGGAAAACGGCCGGGCGTGGCGCGGGGCTCCGTCCCGCGCAGGTTCCGGGTTGGGCGAATCAGAACCGCGGGATTTGTATTGCATTCAACAGGGAAATGAAGGATAACGCGCAGGTGGATTGGGCGACTGAACGGAAAACCCATCTCGAAAACAACAGAAGAAACAAGGAGTAACTGGATATGGCAAAGGCGATGACAAAGAGCCAGATCGTGGCGGCGGTGGCCGAGAAGGCCGGGATCAGCAAGAAGCAGTCGGGCGCGGCTCTGGAAGCGCTGTCGGCTCTGGCCTACAAGAACGCCAAGAACGGCTTCACCGTTCCCGGCTTGGGCAAGCTGGTGCTGGTGAACCGCAAGGCCCGCATGGGCCGCAATCCCGCCACGGGCGAGACGATCAAGATCGCGGCCAAGAAGGTCGTGAAGTTCCGCGTGGCCAAGGCCGCCAAGGATGCGATCCTGAAATAACGACATCCGTTCGGATGACCCCCAAAGCCGCGGCAGCCGCCGCGGCTTTTTTTTGTTCCGGGACAGCCCGTCTCGCCCCAAGAACGCGAAGATCGCCAAGGGGAACAGCCCGATCGCCGGTTTCAACCACGGATGGACCGATGGACACGGATGGGGCAGCCGGTTTAACCACAGAGGGCACCGAGGGGCACGGAGGGGAACCGTTGAACCGCTGAACCGTGAACCTAATGACATTTGACAGGATTTACTGGTTTTTCGGTCGGCGGGAAGGGCGGGGCTGGCGAGCCAGTCCCCGGAGTGTCGAGGCTGACGAAGGCCATATCCCGACCTCATGGAGAGTCGGGACGTGAGCCTTTCGCCAGACTCAGACACTCCCCGGCGCCTGCGGCGCAGACGCCCTTCCCGATCCAATGGCCTTGCGCCTGCCCGCCTTTTGCGCCGCTAGCGGCTCTTGCGTTGAGGATTTCAGATTCTCTTTGCGGCTCTATATCTTGGTGTGAGATACATTCTGACTTCCGGCGCGGAGTGCCCCGTTTTCTCTGTGAATCGCTGTGCTCTCTGTGGTAAAAGGGGTTGCAGGTTACAGGTTTCAGGTTGAAGTTGAGAGATACGGGTCATGTCGTTGGATTTTGACATGTTGCGGGAGGTGGACGGCATTATCGCCGCATTTGAGCGGGCGGGGATCCGGTATGCGCTGGCTGGCGGATTTGCGGTAGCCATCTACGGCCGGATTCGTGCGACAAAAGACATTGATTTTCTGTGCCATCCGGACGATCTGGAACGTGCCGCCGTCGGTTTGGCGGAGGTGGGGTATCAGAGACACACCGAACCGTGGACCTTCGCAAACACCGCGATGTCCTTGCACCGATTCATGAAGCCCAGCCGGGATCCGGAGCTGTTCCACGTCGTGGACATCCTGGTGCCGCCCCCGGATTGCATCCACTGGATCCTCGACGCCGAACGGGTGGCGTGGGGCCATCGGGACACGGTTGCCGTGGTTTCCAAGGCCCATCTGGTCGAAATGAAAAAGTTGAGAGGCTCGGCCACGGACCGCAGTGATATCGATTTCCTGGAGGGGCACACGTGAGGGATGGGCGAAAAGTCTGCGCGGAGCTCTGCGAGGTCAGTCGGCTTGCGCTATACCTCGCCCGTCTGGGACAAGAGGCCCGTCTTCATCACGCCCCGTTGTTCTCACGGCCTTTCTTGGAGGACGCCGCCAGAAGCGAGGGGCTTGTGAGGGAATCCACCGATCCGTCCTGTTCCTATGGCAAACAGCCCCCACCCGATGACCGTTCAAACATCGCGAAGGGGAAGAAAAACAGTTGTTATTGACAGCGCGAATGGAACAGCCGTTTTCAACCACGGAGGGACCTGGATGGGAACTGCTGAACCGTGAACCTAAAGATATTTGACAGGCCTGTGCCACCCTCCGCGCACCCGATGGAGCGGACCTTCGACCTCGGACGTCGGACCTCGGACCCTGCCCGCCTCAGGGGGCGAGGCGGACGCGGACGCCCAGCAGCTCGCGGGGGTTCAAGGGGGCATTGGTATAGGTCATGGTGCCCTCCAGCCCCGGCTGGTCGGTGTAGTCCGGGCGGTTCGTCACGGGGCCGGTCAGTTCATCGGTGGCGACGATCGTATAGAGGCGGCCGGCCCGGCCGGGCCAGGAAACGGTTTGGTTGCTCAGGTTCCACGCCATGCTGGAAATCAGGAACAGGCTGCCGGGGTCGAGGGGGTCCGTGCCGGCGACGATTTCCGCGCCGTCGAGCTGGCGGTCGCCGTCGGTGTCCGGGAGCAGGAAATCCGTGAGATAGAGGTCGATTTCGTCGCGGTCGCCGAGGCCGTCGCCATCGGTGTCGGCGGTGGCGTGCAGATGCTCATAGGCGCCCATGTCGGGGGCGGGGGTGCCGCCCGGAATGCCCAGGAGGGGGCGGTGCTGGCCGGTCAGGTCATGGTCCAGGTCCGTGGGCAGGGCGGCATCAATGGCGGGCGAACCGGCCAGCAACTGGAAATCGCCGCCGGCGGCATCGGCAAAGAGCGGGTCGTTGGTGAGGCAGCCGGGCGCCTGGGGGTCGGGCGTTGTGCAGCAGCGGGTGAAGAGCGAGTTGAAGAAATTCGGCCAATTGCTGTCTGCGGTGTTGAAATAGACGATGGAATTGGTGGCAAAGCTGCGGTACATCCCGCCGCCGGAGGCCGTGGCATGGTTGCCGGCCAGGGTGGAATGCAGGAGGGAATTAGACGCGGCGCCGCCGCCGTATTCGGCCTGGTTGTTCACCGCGAGCACGTTTTCCATCGTTCCGCCGCCGGCTCCGCCGCCCGTGCCCAGCGCCGTGTTGTTGGAGAGGACGCATTGGACCAGGTCAGCCGCGGCCGCCCCACCGCCGTGGAGGGCCGTGTTGCCGGACAGCGTCGACTGGAGGATGGTGCCGCCTTTGACGCCGCCGCCGGACTGGGCGGCCCTGTTGCCGAGAATCCGGCAGTTGTCGAGGATTCCGCCGTTTTCCAGCCAGGCGCCGCCGCCGGACTGGTCGCGGTCCTCGTTGCCTGTGGTCCAGGTATGGCCGTTGGTCAGCGTGAAGCCGGTCAGGCGCGCGCCGGCCCCCACGTAGGCGCACCGGACGGCGGAGTCGCCGATGGGGCCCTGGCCGACGATCCAGGCGTTGGCGGGACCGTTTTCGCTGATGACGTCGATAACATTGGTGACGGCGATCCGGTTCGTGGGGCCGCCGTTGACTGCGATGCCGCCCTGGTCGTAGATGCCGTCGGCCACCATCACCACGCCGCCGCGGATGTTGGCGGCGACGGCATCCTGGAGGTTCGTGGCGGCGTCCGGCCGGTTGGTGTAGGGGAAGACGTGCAGTCCGGCCGCATCCACGTAATTGGTGTAGCCCGGGAAGATTTCGACCACCACCGAATTGGAGGCTGCGCCATCGGCGTTTGTTGCCGTGACCATGACCGTGTAGATGCCCGGCACATCAAACGCGCGGTCCACGAACGGGGTGTTCGAGACCGAATAGCCGTCGGTGAAGGTCCAGACATACGATTCCGGCATGCCGTCGACATTGCCGCGGAATGCGACGGGGGTTCCGACCACCGCGCGGTCCGTGTCGGCCTCCACTTCGACCTCCAGCGGCCCGCCCAGACCGGGCGGATAAAATTCGTCGCAGCCCATGTCCACGCCGCCGCCCCAGATGCGGGGATCGCTGTCCAGATCGAAATCGCCGGCGGCATACTCGAAACTGCCCGCGTCGATGCAGGGCGAACCGGGAACCAGCCGCCAGTTGAGAAACCCCGCCAGGGCAGGAGGATTCGTGAGGTTGCCGGATCCCGCCGCCAGGGGCGTGGTGCAGGAATACGAGACGGTGCCGGCGTAGGTGTTGGCGGAAACGTCCGCCTGGTTGTAATAGACGATGCTGTTGTAAATCTGGCCGGCATAGGTCCCGCCGCCGCGGTTCGCCCGGTTGTCCATGACGGTGCTGTTGAACGTCCCCACCGCCCCCGTTTCCATATAGATTCCGCCCCCGTTGTTTCCGGCGGCATTCCGCCGGACGAGGCAGCTCGAAACCGTCCCGCCCTTCAGGAGCACCCCGCCGCCGTTGCCGTCGCATACGTTGTCTTCAATAAGGGAACCGGCGATGGAGGGAGACCGGTTGGACAGAAAATAGACGCCGCCGCCATGGGGAGCGGTGTTCCGCCGGATGACGGAGCGGGTGATTTGCACGCCCGAGTCCTGCACGGTGGTATTGCCGGCGCCGTCGGAAACCCCGCCCCCCCGGATGCCGGCATTGTCCTCGATCAGGCAGTCGTCCACCCGAACGGGAACCTGCGGGAGATCGGCGGAATAGTTATAGAACGCCAGCGCGATGCCGCTGTTCCGGTTGCTGGAGACCGTGGAGGCCCGGATCAGGAAATTGCTGACGCGGGGGATCTGGATGGGAGAGACGGTATCGTTCTGGCGAAGGGATACGCCGGTGCCGTCGGAGCCGGTGATGAGGCATCCGAGGATGCGGGTGTCCACGGCGCAGGTATAGATGCCGTTGGAGCCGCTCTGCTGCACAATCGTGTTGCTGACGATCAGGGTGGAATTGGTGACGATGCGCGGGGTGGTATAGCTGTCGATGCCGGTCTGGCCGGAATGAACGATGCGGGAATTGAAAACGGCCCCGTATTCGCTTTTGACGCCGTGCCGGGGGGCATTGCTGATGGTCAAGCCGTCGAGCGTGCCGAACTGGAGGAACACGACATCTGAACCGGCCGGCAAGGCGCTGCCATCCAGGGTCACCGTTTCCCGGCCGTTGAGAGAGGTCAGGGTGACCTCGTTGGTGACCTGCGCCGTGGTCTCCAGCAGCCAGGTCCCGTTGGTGAGCATGACCGTGTCGCCGGGCGAGCAGAAATCGATGGCGGCCTGGATATTAGTGGCGGCATCCGCCCAGCTCTCATAAGGGGGGGTGTGGGTGCCGGTGGGGGAAACATACCGGGTGGCGGCCCGGGCGGACGGCATGGCAACCGCCAATGCCAGCCCGGGCAGCAGGGCCAGCCGCCAGGCAAGAAAAGGGGCGCTTTTCATGTCCATGAGGATATCGGGCAGAAGCCGACAGAGCAAGAACGGAAGCCGGAGGCCCACGGTCCGAGGCCGGAGATCCGAGGTCCGGCAAACCTGCAACCCTCAACCCCAACTACGAATCACTCGCTTGCCCGCCTGTGGTGGGAATATCCCGAATGGAACAGCCGGTGTCAGCTACGGATTTCACGGATTGTACGGATTGTTGGCCGGAGGGAAGGGCGGGGGGCCGCCCTTCCCGATCTGGGGGCCCTGCCCGCGCGCCGTTTGCCCGCCCTGGGGCGAGGTCTTTGACGCCGCTTGCGTTTACGGATTTCGGCTTCTTTTTCCGCCACAGGCGGACAGGCGTGTAATTTCCGCCACAGGCGGACAAGCGCGTGATTCCCGCCACAGGCGGGCAGGCGTAGTTTACCCGGCTTCGGTTTTCGGCTGTTTTCTCTGTGAATCTCTGTGTTCTCTGTGGTAAATTGCCCCCGATTTGAATCCTGATAATCCTGTCAGAATGGGTTGAAGGTTACAGGTTACAGGTTGAAGGTTGAGGGAATGAGTGCGGCGCAGAGATTTGAAGAGCTGGAGTGCTGGCAGTTGGCCCGGGAGCTGACCAATGCGGTCTATAAGTTGACAGCCCAAGGCCGGGTCAGCAAGGATTACGGCTTTGTGGACCAAATGCGCCGGGCGGCGGTTTCCGTCATGAACAACATTTCAGAGGGGCATGAGCGGGGCTCCAACAGGGATTTCGTTAAGTTTCTGTACATCGCCCGCGGGTCAGCTGGAGAAGTCCGCAATATGCTGTATATCGGGCTCGATCAGGGGTATCTTGAGCAGGACGCTTTTAACCGGCTTTCCGATCTGGCCGAGAGGTCATCCAAGGCTTGTTACGGCCTGATTCGGTACCTCAGCAAGAATCTGGACTGGAAAGCCAAGCTCTCGATCGCCATTTTTCTTCTCTTCCTCCCTCTCCTGTCCCATTTTTAACCTCGCAACCTTCAACTTTCAACCTGTAACCCTCTAAATGCCTCCCCTTCAACCTTCAACCTGTAACCTGCAACCCGACTCGGACGTTCTCGTCCGGGTTTCCGGCGTGTCGAAAAAGTTCTGTTTAAGCCTTAAAAAGTCGCTTTTCTACGGCTTGAAGGACATGGGCAACGAGCTGCTGGGCCGGCGGCACGGAGGGCACGGCGGGTTGAGGCCCAAGGAATTCTGGGCGGTGCACGACGTCAGCTTCGAGCTGAAGCGCGGTGAATGCCTGGGGCTGATCGGACGGAACGGCGCGGGGAAGACGACGCTGCTCAAGATGCTCAACGGCCTGATCAAGCCCGACGCCGGCCGGATCGAGATGCGCGGGCGGGTGGGGGCGCTGATCGCGCTGGGGGCGGGGTTCAATCCCATCCTGACCGGGCGGGAGAACATCTACGTCAACGGGTCCGTGCTGGGGCTGAGCAAGAAGGAGATCGATGCCAAGCTCGACGAGATCGTGGACTTTGCGGAGATCGGCGACTTTAT
>JAXGNL010000061.1:0-7486 GCA_040768005.1 Kiritimatiellia bacterium | reverse complement strand
GCGCGCGCGCAGGAGGGTGTCGGGTTCGACGACGGGCCGGACGTTGTGTTCGACCTCGGTGCGGGCGTTGGCATCGAGGATGCGGCGTTCTTCGTCGCGGGAGGGATAGTTCACGACGAGCTTGAGCATGAAGCGGTCGACCTGGGCTTCGGGGAGGGGATAGGTGCCTTCCTGTTCGATGGGGTTCTGGGTGGCGAGGACGAGGAAGGGGTCGGGCAGGCGGAAGGTTTCCTGGCCGATGGTGACCTGGTGTTCCTGCATGGCTTCGAGCAGGGCGGACTGCACCTTGGCGGGGGCGCGGTTGATTTCGTCGGCGAGGATGAGGTTGGCGAAGACGGGCCCCTGGCGGGTGCCGAAGTCGCCGGTCTTGGGGTTGTAGACCTGGGTGCCGATGAGGTCGGCGGGAAGCAGGTCGGGGGTGAACTGGATGCGCCGGAAGGAGGTGTGGACGGCGGCGGCGAGCGTCTTGACGGCGAGGGTCTTGGCGAGGCCGGGGACGCCTTCGAGCAGCAGGTGGCCGTTGGCCAGCAGGCCGATCATCAGGCGGTCGAGCAGGTAGCGCTGGCCGACGATGACGGTTTCGAGTTCGGCGCGCAGGGGCGCGATGAACGCGCTTTCTTCTTTGACCTTTTCATTGATGGCGGTGATGCCTGTGTCACTCATGGGGGTCTCCTTCGGCGTCAACGCGACGCGGTGGCGGAAGCGGAATCCGCTTCGGGTTTGGGGATGCGGATGAGGATCCGTCCGGTCTCGTTGGTGATTTGCAAAAGGGCGTCCGGCGCGACGGGGCCCGGCAGCAGGAGACGCGAGCTGAAGCGCTGCGAGGAGGACGCGTTGGGCGTCCGGGTATCCTGGTGCGAGGAGACGCTGAGCAGGCGGCCGTCGAGCCGGACATCGAAAGTGCTGGGATCGGCATCGGGGATGGCGAGGGTGATTTCGTAGGCCCGGGGGGTTTCGGCCATGTTCATGGAGGGCGACAGGGGCAGAGCCGCCCAGGAGGGATCGGGGGAAAAGAGCGAATCGAAGTCGGCGAAGGCCTGGTTGGCCTCGGCCATCATGCGTTCCATTTCGGCATGGATTCGGCTGGCGGGGTGGCGCGAGAGGCGCCGGGGCAGGGGGGGGACGGGTTGGAACCAGGACAGCCGCGCGGGGCGGGAAAAAGATGACGGGGCATTCGGTACGGCGGGCTCCAAGGAGGGAGGAGATTCCGCTGAGGTTGCGACCGCAGTGGGTTGGTTGTGGCTGCTGCGGTTGAATGCCCCGTCAAAGTGATTCTTGGCCAGCCAGCCAAGGATTATGATTTGCAGAACGAGAACCCAACGTACCATACGCCGGTCGCGTGTCAAGCGGGCCTGGAGATTTTGGTTTGCATCGTTCATGGCCATTGGACTGGTGCAGATGCCGTGCCAAGGAGGCGGTGAAACGGAAGAAAGAGTGGGATCGACCGGCCAGGCGGGACAAAATCGGAGGCGGGGTGGAGCGGAGCCGGAGGCAGAGAACAGGAATCTGCGACAAATTGCCCGGCGCGGGTGCGACATTCTGTCTATGGAGGCTCTTGCGAAACTCCGTTTTGCCAGAGCCGTATTCAGAATCCAGAATTCAGGATTCAGAATGAACAGCAACCGAACCGTTTCTCCGCCAGCGCATTGCAACATTTTGACTACTGACTTCCGACTTCTGAATACCTCCATGCCACAACTCCGCCAGGAGTTTAACATGGGGCTCTATGGGAATGGATTTGACGCTTTCCGCTTGCTTTGTCAGGGGCCGGGGAGCAGGGTGGCGCGCTTATGCAAACGCCCCCGAATCCGGATTCTTTCAACAACTTTGGCTATCGCAAGAAAAAGAAGCCGCAAGGGGATGCCCGTCGGCCGTACGGGCCGCGTCCGGGCGGCGGGGCGGCGAAGCCGCGCCGGGAAGAGGGCGAAGGCGGGGAGTTCCGCAAACCCCAGGGTCCACGTTCGCCGCAGTCGTTCCGCAAGCCGTATGGAGTTCGCCGGGAAGAGAGCGCAGGCGGAGGATTTCGCAAGCCGTATGCTTCGCGCAAACCGCAGGGGGATCGGGAAGCGGGCGGCGAGGGCGGATTCCGGAAGCCGCATGGCCTGCGCAAGCCCTACGGGCCGCGCCGGGAAGAGAGAGCAGGCGGAGGATTCCGCAGGCCGCAGGGCCCGCGTCCGCCGCGCGGCGAACGGCCGCCGCAGAGCGGCGGCGGGCGGCCGGTGTGGCGGAAGTCCGGCGAACGGCGGCCGGATGACGAATAGGGGTGTCCTGCGCGTTGCAGGAAACCATTGACCGCGCGGGGCGGGCATTCTAGACTGCCCCGGATTTTTTACGTTACAACCCGAGGAGAACTCATGGCCGCATCGAAGAAAGACAAGGCAGTGGAAGGCGCTTCCGCCAAGAGCGCACTGATTTTCGAAATGGACAACGTGGCCCTGGGCGCCCGGCAGATCCGCTACGAGGTGCTGGCCGGCATTTTGAAGGAGCAGGGCGTCGCACTTTCGCCGGTGCTGTTTTCCCGCTATTGCCTGCATCCGGCTCCGTCGGCCTTCATGCCCGAATTTCTCAAAACCATGAAGGTCAAGTCGGCCACGCCGGAACAGGTGGTGGACCGGCTGACCGGCGAAACCGTCTCGCGCCTGATGCAGAAGACGACGCTGGTGAACGGAGGCCTGGTCAAGTGGATGGAGGCGGCGGTGGCCCGCGGCGCGGTGGTCGCCTGTGTCTCGATGCTGCCCCAGGAATCCGCCGAGGCCGTTGCTTCTCACCTCGGCTTTGAACGCTGGGGCGTGCAGGTGTTCTCGGGGCTGCCGTCGGCGACGGACCGGAGTTTTCCCCGTGCGGAGCACTGGCTGCGCATGGCGAAGGCCATTGACCGCAACCCGAAGCGGTGCCTGGCGCTGGTCAGCAGCATGGCCACCGCGAAGACGGCCCTGGCCGCCATGATGCATGTCGTGGCCGTTCCCGATGCGTTCACCGAATACCAGGATTTCTGCGGGGCGAATCTGGTCTGCTCGGACCTGAAAGAAGTGAAGCCCAATGAGTTCTTCGAAGAAATCAGCTTCTAAGTCCGTCCGGCGTCCGGCGGCGTCTCGCGCCGCGAAGGTCCCGGCCCGTTCCCGGAAACCGAAGGCGAAAGTCGCGGCCCGCAAGGGGGCGTCGCCGGCCCGGGTCTCGGCGGCCCGCCGCCGGGGGGTGGAGCAGCTGGCGCGGCTGCTGGAGATCATGGCGCGCCTGCGGCGGCCCGGCGACGGCTGTCCCTGGGACCTCGAGCAGACGATCGACACGATCAAGTCGAACCTGATGGAGGAGGCCTACGAGGCGCTCGACGCGATGGAGAGCGGCAACCGCGACCATCTCGCGGAGGAGCTGGGCGACCTGCTGCTGCAGATCGTCTTTCAGTCGCAGATTGCTTCCGAAGAGGGCAGCTTTGATTTTGCGGACGTCGCGCAGGGGATTTCGGACAAGCTGGTGCGGCGGCATCCGCACATTTTCGGCGACGTGAAGGTGGCGGACTCGAAGGAAGTGCTGCGCAACTGGGACGCGATCAAGAAGACGGAGAAGAAGGCGCGCGTGTCGGCGCTGGACGGCGTGCCCAGGCACGTGCCGCCGCTGCACCGGGCGTGGCAGCTCCAGAAGCGGGCCGCGCGCGTCGGGTTCGACTGGAGCGACATCCGGGATGTGTTCGTGAAGCTGGAGGAAGAGATCGGCGAACTCCGCGATGCGATTGCCCGGAAAAACCGGAAGCACGTCATCGAAGAGCTGGGCGACCTGATGTTTTCCGTGGTGAACGTGGCGCGGTTCATGAAGGTGGATCCGGCTTACGCGCTGGAGCTGACCAACGCGAAGTTTTCGCGCCGGTTCCGGGTGGTCGAGGAAGAGATCACCGGAAGCGGCCGGCGGATGAAGGACTGCACGCTGGCGGAGATGGATGCGATCTGGGACCGCCTGCGGGCGGAAGACAAGCGGTAGGGGGGGGCTCGGTGAAGGTCCTGGCGCTGGAATGCTCGACGGAGCAGGCGGGCGCGGCGCTGCTGTCGGACGGAAGCCTGGCGGCTTCGCGAGCGGTGGAGACGGGGCGCCGGCGCAGCCAGGGGCTGTTTGATGCGGTGGAGGCGCTGTTGCGCGACGCGGGGTGGACCTGGGAGGATGTGGAGGCGATTGCCACGGGGCGCGGACCCGGATCCTACATGGGGTTGCGGGTCAGCCTGACGGCGGCGCAGGGGTGGGCGCTGCCCGGAGGCAAGACGGTATGGGCCGTCAGCAGCGCGGCGGCGCTGGCGGCGGAGTGGCTGGAGGAGCATCCCGACGAAACAAAGGCAGTGGCCTCGGGCGCGGCGCGGCGCGGCATGATCTGGGCGGGATGCTTTGAACGCGCCGGCGGTCTTGCGGTTCGCCGGATCGGCGAATGGCGTCTCCTGCCCGCCGAGGAGCGTGCCGCGGCCTGGCCGGATGCGCCCTGGATCGAATCCGGCCGCGTCCCCCGCGCCGAATGGGTCGGACGGCTGCTGGCGGCCGGAGTACCCGGCGAAGAACTTCAGCCCATCTACCTGAATCCGGCCGTGGCGATTGCCCCGCGTTTTGATGCAACGGGACGGCCTTTGTGATGTTCCGTCCTCCCCGCCGCCGCCCCGGGGAAGTGTTAAAAGACGGTAAAATGTAACCGAAAGAGCTGACAAACCGGGTTAAAAGAGGTATTTTAATACTAATCGTTGTCCCCGGAACCAATCCTTATGAAAGCCAAGTCTTCCCTTTGCCATGTGACCAAGAAATCCCCCATGCTCATGGCGTTTCACTCCTCGGGGCTGCGCCTGACCCGCCAGCGGCTGGCGATTTACCGGGAACTGACCGGGCGCTACGACCACCCGGACGTGGACATGCTGTATCAGGCGGTGCGCAAGCGCGTGCCCCGGATTTCGCTGTTCACGGTGTACCGGACGGTGAATGCGATGGAAACCGCGGGGCTGATCCGGCGGGTGGCGACCTGGAAGGGGCACGCGCGTTACGACGGAAACATCCGGACCCACGCGCATTTTCTGTGCGAGACCTGCGGCAAGATCGAGGACATGGACATCGGCGATGTGAGCGACCTGTGCCGGCGCGTGGAAGCGGAGACGGGGCTGACGGTCCGGCGGGTGGACCTGATTTTCTACGGTGAAGAAACCGAGTGCGCCGCGAAGGAAATTTCCTGACGCGGGGGGAACGGGGCAGAGGCGGGGGGTCAGATCCAGCCGCGGGAGCGGTAATACGCCAGTGCGGTCCATTCGCGCAGGACATCCAGCGTATAGTGCAGATGGTTCCAGAACTGGTAGCGCAGCACCGGTGACGAACCGCCGCCGGACCGGGAATGGTCCGGGGGCGTCCCGGCGGTTTCCGGGGCCGCGTCCGGGACGGGGGAAGGCGATGCAGGGGCCTGTCCCAGCAGGGGATCATCGATGGACAGCGAATGCGCGGGCAGGGCGGCGACCTGGGGAATGCCCGCCTTGCGCAGGGCGGCGGCGCAGCGGCGGATGTGTTCCGGATCGCTGACGATCAGCACCGACGACTCCGCGGCGCCGGCGCCCAGATGCTCCGCCAGCCGCATCGCCTGCTCGCGGGTATTGGAACCGTTGGGCAGGATGCGCATCCGGTCGGGAGAAACGCCGCGGCGCTCCATCTCCTCCAGGTAGGCCTGCGAGGCATCCGATTCGCCGGCCGCCAGCGGCATCGCCACCAGCAGGCCGGCCCGGGGATGCCGGCGGGCGGCCTCCGCGCCGTAGAAGGTGCGCATCAGGCCGGACTTGCCCGGAATGCCGCTGCCGCCCATCACCAGGATGTGCGTGGGCGGACCGGCGGAAGGATTCGGACATTCGCCCAGCCAGCGGTATGCCCGCCATGGCAGGGGGGTGAATTGAATCGCCGCGCCGGCCAGCGCCAGTCCGCCCGCCGCCAGAACACCGGCATGAACAATCCGACCTAGAAAACGAAGCCCGCCTTTCATGACGCCGACGATAGCGCAGGGCATGAAACGGGGAAAGCCAATCTTTGGCGCCGCAGGACGCGGAATCCATGGACGTCGCCCCGGTTCCGCGGGGGATGAATCAGCGGATCTGGAAGCCGGTCAGGCCTTCGGCGGGGCCCCATTCGATCTGCTCGCGCTCGATGCCGCCGCCGAGCCGCGAAACGCGGATCCGCAGCAGGAGCTGCTTCAGGATGTCTTCGGGGCCTTCCGCCAGAAGGCGGACGGAACCATCCGGCCGATTTTCGGCGCGGCCGGCGACGCCGAGGTCGCCGGCGAGGCGATGGACGGTGTAGCGGAATCCGACGCCCTGCACGGTGCCTTCGTAGCGCACGCGGACCTGACGGATCGCCGCGCTCATGGAGAGGCCACCCGGGCCATGCGGACCCCGTGATGATCTTCCAGAACAATTTGTCCCGCGGCGGCCAGCGGGGCCAGCCGGCGTTCGATGGCGGACACCTCCACGCCGGCCGAGGCCGCCAGGGCGTCCAGCGCGAGAGGATGCCGCGCCAGCAGTTCGATCCAGGCGCGGTCCGTCAGGCATTCCGGCGCGGGGGTGCGGCCGGCGAACACGGGAATTTCCGCCGCGGGGGAGAACCACGGCGCCACGGTTCGCAGCCAGGCTTCCGGCACGCGCGGCACCTCCACGCCGGCCAGGGCCGGCCGCGTCACGGTGTTCAGGTGCACGGCGTCCGGACGCACCCGCGCCACCTGTTCCGCGATCGCCCGCACCTGGTCCGGTGAATCGTTGTAGCCCGGCAGCAGCATCACTTCGACCCAGAGCTGTCCGCGGAATTCCTCCCGCAGGGCACGCTCGCCTGCCAGGAGGCGGTCGAAGGTCAGGCCTTCCGCGGGACGGTGAATGCGGCGGAACGAGTCTTCGTCCCAGGCGCTGAGCGTGACCTTGACGACGTCGGCGAGGGCGGCGTCGCGGCGCACTTCGGGCAGCGCCATGAGCGATCCGTTGCTCAGCAGGGCGGTGCGGAAACCGCCGGCGGCCCGGACATGCCGCAGGATGTCGCCGAAGCCCGAATGCATGGTCGGTTCGCCGGAGCCCGACAGCGTGACGAAATCGGCGCGGCCGCCCGTCCCGGCCCATCGGTCGAATTCCGCCAGCACGCCGGCTGTCGGCACCCATTCGCGCCGTTCGAGCGTCAGTTCCGTGGTTTGTCCCACCTGGCAGAAGACGCAGTTTTCCGTGCAGACCTTGAGGGGATTGAGATCCAGGCCCAGGGACAGCCCGAGGCGCCGCGAGGGCACCGGGCCGAACAGATAGCGATAGGCGGCTGACGGGCTCATGCGCTTACTTTCCTCCCGTCCGTCCCCGGTGTCAAACTCCGCCCGGATGCCGGAACGCAAAAGGGCGCATCTGCGATTCGGTGCATCCAACTTGAGTATTAGGCTGTGTGACTGTCATCCCGAGCGGAGTCGAGGGATCTCGGCTTGGTCCCGCAGGCCGGCTATTGGGATGGGGCCGAGATCCCGCGG
>JAXGNL010000060.1:0-7515 GCA_040768005.1 Kiritimatiellia bacterium | reverse complement strand
GGGCCCGTCCCGATCAGCGGCCATTTCTGGTGTCGCGGTCGAATTTTGTCGCGGGCGGGCGGTATTCGGCGGTGTGGACGGGCGACAGCGTGTCGAACTACGCCTATCTGCGCCAAAACATCCCGACTTGTCTGAATCTGGCGCTGTCGGGGATTCCGTTCACGGGCGGGGACATCGGCGGGTTCGCGGGTGACGTCACGCCGCGGCTGCTGCGCGACTGGATGAAGGCGTCGTTTCTGATGCCGTTCTGCCGCAACCATGCGTGCATCCACACGGCGCCGCAGGAGCCGTGGGCGCACGACGCGCTGACGCTGGAGACGATGCGCGGGATGATCCGGTCGCGCTACAAGCTTCTGCCGTATCTGTACCAGCTGTTCGCGGCGCATGAACAGACCGGCGAGGCGATCCTGCGCCCGCTGTTTCATGATTTCGACAACACGCCGGGGCTGGAACTGGATGGGATCGAGGATGCGTATTTGCTGGGCCCGGCGCTGCTGCATGCGCCGGTGATGGACGAGAGCCGGAATGCGCGGGACATTCCGCTGCCGGGACCGGGCCTTTGGTTTTCGACGCTGGAGGGGGCGTGGGTGGAAGGCGGCGCCTGGCGCCGGGAGGTGGCGGTGCCGGAAACCGCCACGCCGCTGTTTGTGCGCGACGGGTCCATCGTGCCGATGCGGCCGGGAATTCCGACCGATCAACGGACGCGGCTCGACGACGTGGAACTGCATGTGTTCCTGTCGGGCGACGGGAAAGCCGCGGTGCTGGAGTATGGGGCGGATGACGGGCTGACGTTCGCCTGCCGGCGCGGAGAGCGCAGCCGGCTGGCGGTGCGTGCGGAAGCCCGGGGCGGGACCGTCGACATCACGGCGCGGCTGACCGAGAGCGGGGCGGGGCCGATCCGCGTGCGGTTTGCCGTGCACGGGCCGTTGACTGCCATCCGGGTGAACGGGCGGGAGGCCGGGACGAAGCCGCTGGCCGTGCAGCTGGCCGGAGCGGCCTGGACGGCGCTGGCGGCCGACCCGTTCGAATTTGCCTGATCCGAATACGCATTGTTTGCAAACAATGAAATTTTCGAGGGGCGGGATCTTCCGGGCTCGGGGGGGGGGCTCTTGCAAAACTACGTTTATGCATGAGCCGTATTCAGAATCCAGAATTCAGGATTCAGAATGAACAGCCATTAATCGTATCTCTGCCGCCGCAGCATTCTGACTGCGGGCGCATCAGCGATTCGGTGCACCCTTGGGGTCATATTGAGCGCAGGCGCGCAGCGCCGGAGTCGAAATCACTGTCCGCCACCGCGGATCTGAGCACAATCCCGATGGCCAGCCTCGGGACCAAACGAGATCCCTCGACTCCGCTCGGGATGACAGCCATACAGGACTACACGGCCTTTTAGCACAGCATGCATCGAATCGCAGATGCGCCCTCTGACTGCTGACTCCTCAATACTTTCTTGAAACAACTCCGCCAGGAGTTTTGCAAGAGGTTTGGGGGTGAACCTTTTCGGGCGCAGGCGCGTTTCAGTCTGTCAGAACGCAATGCGGCTCAACGTAGCCGCGCAGGAGAGGAAGCATGAGAATGAAGTGGATGGCCGAATGCATGGCGGCGGGAAGTATAGCGATAGGGGGCATGGCGTGGGCGGAAGAGGCACCCGTGGCGGTGCTGCCGGAGGTGGTGGTGACGGCGATGCGCACCGAGACGGCGCCGGCCGAGGTGCCGTACATGGGGTATGTGGTCGGAAGCGCCGCGCAACAGGAAACAGCGCCTCGCACGACGCCGGATGCGCTGAACGGGCTGCCGTCGGTCATGGTGCAGAAGACCTCCTACGGGCAGGGATCCCCGTACATGCGCGGGTTCACCGGGTTTCGGACCCTGATGCTGGTGGACGGGATCCGGCTGAACAATTCGGTGTTCCGCGACGGACCGAACCAGTATTGGAACACGGTGGATCCGTGGGCGGTGGACCGCTACGAAGTGGTGATGGGGCCGGCATCGGTGCTGTACGGAAGCGATGCGGCCGGCGGGGCGGTGAATGCCATCGGGACGGCCCCGCCGGAGTGGTCGGGGCAGGCGGCCTGGGAACGGCGGCTGGGCTATCGGGGGGCGACGGCGGATGAATCGCACCAGGTGCGCGCAGCGGTGCGGGGCCGGGCGACGGAACGGCTGGGCTTCGCCGGGGGCGTGACCTGGAAGGAATTCGGGGATCTGCGCGGGGGGCGCGACGTGGGGCGGCAGCGGCATACCGGCTACGACGAGCGGGATTTTGATTTGCGCGGGGACTACGGGCTGGCGGAGGGGGCGGTGCTGACCCTGGCGCATCAGCAGGTGGATCAGGACGACGCCTGGCGGACGCATCGGACGCCTTACGGAATTGATTGGGAAGGGCTGGAGCGGGGGGATGACCGGGTGCATGCCTATGACCAGGACCGGGCCCTGACCTATCTGCGCCTGGCCGTGACGGACCGTCCGGGCTGGATCACGGCGGGCAGTCTGACGCTGTCGCGGCAGGCCCAGGAGGAAGAGCGGTTCCGCCTGCGGGCGGACGGGCGCAGTGACGAGACGGGATTCGAGGTAACGACGTGGGGGGCGTCGCTGGTGCTGGAGAGCGAGACAACGGCGGGCCGCTGGGTGTACGGGGTGGATTATTCCCGCGACGTGGTGGAGTCGTATTCGCGCAAATACAAGGCGGACGGGTCGCTGGACAAGGTGGAGGCGCAGGGGCCGGTGGCGGATGACGCGACCTACGACCTGCTGGGGGTGTTTGTGCAGAACACCGTGCCGCTATGGAACGGGGCGCTGGAACTGACGCCGGGGGCCCGGGCGACCTGGGCGGCCTTGGACGCGGACAAGGTGCTGGATCCGGTAAGCGGCGAGGTCACGGCGGTCGAGGACGACTGGGGCAGCGTGGAGGGGTCGCTGCGCGCGCTGGCGCCGCTGGGGGCGGAACGCCGGGCGGCGGTGTTCGCCGGGGTGTCGCAGGGGTTCCGGGCGCCGAATCTGTCGGACATGACCCGGCTGGACACGGCGCGCAGCGGGGAGATCGAGACGCCGGTGGAGGACTTGGATCCCGAGCGGTTTGTATCGGTCGAGGCCGGGGTGCGGCTGTCGGGCGAACGCCTGTCGGGGGAACTGGCGGCGTATCACACCTGGATCGAGGATTTGATTGTGCGGACGCCGACGGGCGAGACGGTGGACGGCTCGCGGGAAGTGACCAAGCGCAACTCCGGGCGGGGGTACGTGCAGGGGGTGGAACTGGCCCTTCGCTACCGGCTGGCGGAGGATTGGCAGCTGCGGGCGGCGGGATCGTGGATGACGGGCAAGGTGGACGATTATCCGACATCCGACGCGGTCAAGGAGCGCGATTATCTGAGCCGGCTGATGCCGTTCACGGTGCAGGCGGCGGTGCGCTGGCAGCCTGCGGGGAAATCCTACTGGCTGGAAGCGGCGGTGGATGCGGCGGAAAAGGCGTCCCGGCTGTCGGACAGCGACGAACGCGACACGCAGCGGATTCCGGAAGGCGGCACGCCGGGCTACGGGGTGCTGACGCTGCGCGGCGGCGTGGCGCTGTTCGACGGGCTGAACCTGATGCTGGCGCTGGAAAATGTCACAGACGAGGACTACCGGATTCACGGCTCGGGCGTGAACGAGCCCGGCCGCAATCTGGTGGTGCAGGCCGAGTGGGTCTTCTAGCCGGAACGGCAGGGGCGGAATCAGGGTTGGCCGCGCGGGGGGCGGCTGTGGTATCCTTGCGCCGGCAAAAGAGAAATAGCGAGGTGCGCCGTGTCGCAGATGCTGACGAATATCGTGTGGGGATTGCTGGTGGCGGGGCTGATCGTGCTGTGGTTCCGTTCCCGGCGGGGCGGGGCGGGACGCCGGGGCATGGAGATCAACGCCACGGCGGCGATCGAGGAGCTGCGGGCCATCGGGGTGCTGTCGGCGTTCAAGGCGGTGACAAAGGAGATCGTGACGGCGCGCGACCATTCGCTGGGGGATCTGGGCCGCCGTTATCTGGAATGGCTGATCACGTCGAAGAAGATGGCGATGATCTTCGAATTCGACATTGATTTCCAGTATGACCTGAGGGATCCGTCGTTCGAGGTGAAGGAGGAGGACGCGGGCCGGTACCGGCTGCGGATGCCGCGCTGCGACTACGTGGTGCACGTGCGCAACGTGACGTTCTATGACGAGCAGGGCGGCAAGCTGCTGCCGATCATCCTGCCGGACGTCATCAATAAAATCCTGGGCGGGGGCTTCAACGAGGTGGACCGCAACAAGCTGATGGAAGAAGCCAAGGCCCAGGCCGAAAAGCTGGCGCAGAACCTGGCCCGGCGCCTGCGCTCGGAGGTGCAGAACTCCGCGCGGCAGACAATGGAAATGCTGGCGAAGAGCTTCGGGGCTGCAGGCGTCCGGGTGGAATTCGCGGATGCCGAGCCGCGCAAATCCGACGTCATTCAGGAACTCGAGCCGGCCGCGACCTGACGGGGCGGGTTTTCGCGGGTTCTCAAGTCGTTTAATTCTTTATCCATAAGGTGGATAGCCTTATTTTACGGCTGGATTAGTTGCGGGGGGGTACGGGGGACGGAAGAAGCGTTTTACCTCCCCGGGATGATGGCGGTATTTGATTGCTACGAGAGGGGGTTTTCGATAGATTCCCTATTATTTGAATAGAGAGATTGGCAACCCATGACAGAAGACAAGAAGAGCGATTTGACCGAAGCGGCCCCCGGGATCCCGGTGGAGGCCTACGACGGGTCCAAGATTCAGGTGTTGGAAGGGCTGGAGGCGGTGCGCAAGCGTCCGGCGATGTACATCGGCGACACGTTCCAGCGCGGCCTGCACCACTGCGTGTACGAAGTGGTGGACAACTCGATTGACGAGGCACTGGCGGGGCATTGCACGCGGATCGAAGTGAAGCTGGAGGCGGACGGATCGGTGTCGGTGTCCGACAACGGCCGGGGGATTCCGGTGGACCTGCACCCGAAGCTGAAAAAGCCGGCGGTGGAAGTGGCGCTGACGATGCTGCACGCGGGCGGCAAGTTTGATCACGGCAGCTACAAGGTGTCGGGCGGCCTGCACGGGGTGGGCGTGAGCTGCGTGAACGCGCTGAGCGAGTGGATGGAAGTCGAGGTGCGGCGCGAGGGGAAGATCTACCGCATGCGCTTCGAGCGGGGGATCGCGACCTCGCCGCTGGAGGTGATCGGTTCGTGCACGGACCGGGGCACCAAGGTCACCTGGTATCCGGACGACGAGATTTTCAGCACGATCGAGTTTTCGTGGGACATTCTGGCGGCGCGGCTGCGCGAACTGGCGTTCCTGAACAAGGGCATCGAGATTGTTTTTCGCCAGGAGCAGCGCGACGGCGCGGTGCGCGAGGAACTCTTCCGCTATGACGGGGGCATCCGGGAGTTTGTCCAGCACCTGAACAAGAACAAGCTGGCGCTGCATCCGGAGGTGATTTATTTCGAAAAGGAGCAGGACGGAGTCGCGGCGGAAATCGCGATGCAGTACAACGACACCTACGCCGAATCCGTCCTGACCTACGCCAACAACATCAACACGATCGAGGGCGGCACGCATCTCAGCGGGTTCCGCAGCGCGCTGACCCGCGTGGTCAACGCCTACGGGCGGGCGAACAAGCTGCTGAAGGAGGAGGACTCGATGTCGGGCGACGACATCCGCGAGGGCCTCGTGGCCGTTGTCAGCGTGAAGGTGCCCGATCCCCAGTTCGAAGGCCAGACCAAGACGAAGCTGGGCAACAGCGAGGTCGAGGGCATTGTGTCGTCCATCGTCAATGAGCTGCTGGCGACATTCTTCGAGGAAAACCCGGCCGTGGCGCGCAGGGTGGTCGAGAAGGGGGTGCTGGCGGCGCGGGCCCGCGAGGCGGCGCGCAAGGCGCGCGACCTGACCCGCCGAAAAGGCGCGCTGGATTCCGGCTCGCTGCCGGGCAAGCTGGCGGACTGTTCCGAGCGGGATCCGGCGTTGTGCGAGCTGTTCCTGGTGGAGGGCGATTCGGCCGGCGGCTCGGCCAAACAGGGCCGCGACCGGCGGTTCCAGGCCATCCTGCCGCTGCGCGGCAAGATCCTGAACGTCGAGAAGGCGCGGCTGGACAAGATGCTCAACAACCAGGAAATCCGCACGATGATCACGGCGATCGGCGCGGGCATCGGCCGCGACGAATTCGACGTGGACAAGGCGCGCTACCACAAGATCATCATCATGACCGATGCGGACGTGGACGGGTCGCACATCCGGACGCTGCTGCTGACGTTTTTCTACCGCCAGATGCCGCAGCTGATCGAAAAGGGGTTCGTGTACATCGCCCAGCCGCCGCTTTACAAGATCCGGCGCAAGAAGCAGGAACGCTACATTGACAACGACCGGCACCTGACGCAGGTGCTGATCGAGATGGGCGTCGAGGATGTCCGCCTGCTGAAGCCGGACGGGACGACGCGGCTGGAGAACGGCGAGATGGCCGAAGTCCTCAAGATCCTGGAGGAAGTCGAGTACGTGACGGGCGCGATGGCGCGCAAGGGCATTGATTTCGACACCTACATGCGGCGTTACGACGCCGTGAACAACCGCCTGCCGCTGTACCGGGTGCGGGTGCTGCCGCCGGGCGCCGATCCGGCGGACGCGGAGGTGCACCTGGCCTTCACGGACGAGGAAATGCGGCGGATCCGCGAAGAGGCGGAGTCCCGGATGGGCCCGCTGGATCCCGCGCAGTTCGCCTGGGACGAGCTGCACCTGGCGCCGGGCCTGGTGAAGCAGGTGGCGCAGCTGCAGGCGCACGGCTTCGGCATCGAGGCCCTGCTGCGAAGCGATACGCCGGTTTTCGAGGCGGAAGTGGACGACCGGAAGGTGGGGCTGCACGCCCTGGGCGACCTGCTCGGGCTGGTGCGCGAGACCGGCCGCCGCGGGCTGGGCATCCAGCGCTACAAAGGGCTGGGCGAAATGAATCCCGAGCAGCTCTGGGAAACCACCCTGGAGCCCGCCAGGCGCAAGCTGCTGCAGGTGAGCCTGGAAGATGCTGTCCGCGCCGATGAAATCTTCACCATCCTGATGGGCGACGAGGTCGAGCCTCGCCGCGCCTTCATCGAGGAAAACGCCCTCAACGTGCGCAACCTGGATATCTGAGGACGGCTGTCCAGACGCTCGCCCATGAATTCAACCGACAACATCATTCACACCGAATTCGCCGAGGTGGTCTCCGCTTTGCGCGATGGCGGATTGCCCTTTCTGCTGGTGGGAGGGCTGTCGCTGCTGGCCCACCATGTTGAACGAGCAACGGTGGACATAGATTTTGCTTGCCGGAAAACCGACCGGGAGCTGGCGGCTTCGCTCATGAAACGCCTGGGCTATACCGTAATGAACGAGAATCCGGATCTGTATGCCCGATATCACAAGCCGGGGCGGCGTGTGGTGGATTTCATATACATGAATCACGGCACCTTTGCCCGGTTGAAGGACGCTTCCGTCGAAACGGATGTTTCTCGCGTTCGGGTTCAGGTGCCCAGC
>JAXGNL010000059.1:0-7693 GCA_040768005.1 Kiritimatiellia bacterium | reverse complement strand
TACCTCCAGCGATGGCGGGACGGCGCCCCACCGTACGCCTGGGGCTTTTTCCGGCAGCTGGCCGAGCGGGAACCGGACAACATAGCCCTGTTGAACAACATGGCCTGGCTGGCGGCCACGGATCCCGGGGCTCCCGCCGAAGCGGCGGGAGAAGCCGTTCGTCTGGCGCAACGGGCCGAGCAGCTGGACGGTGGTCGCGACCCGGCCATCCTCAACACCCTGTCCGCGGCCCTGGCGCAGGCCGGGGATGCGGCGGAGGCTCTGGCGGCGGGGAAACGCGCTCTGGCGCTGGCCCGTGCGCAGGGAAACCAGGCCCTGGCCGAGCGGATCCGCATTCGAGTGGACCGGATGGCCGGAGGCGGCTTGGATACCGCCCCGGACGAATAACCGATACCGGGAAAATGCCGGTAAAATTTTCGTTAAGGGCGGTAGAAATCTACCGGGCGGGGAGGGGATTACGTCCATGCCAACCCGGGCCGGAAAGAGGGGGGTGGGCGAAATACCTGTGTTTGCCGAGTAAAATGCCTCGGGCAAGCCGACCGGCAGCCCCTTCTTGAAATATTAAGAAAACATTAAGGCCCCTGTTGAAAAAAATGATTTTTTCTCTTTACAGGAAAACGAGATTCGGGGTACAACTTGTCACAGCGTTGGAGAAGGGTTTTCTCCGAAGGGCGATTTAAAAAAAATAAATGAACAACAAGGAGACGATAATGAAGAAATTATTGATCGCGCTGGCCATTCTGGCGGTGGCCTCGGTGGCTCAGGCCGAACTGCTCGCGACGTGGAACTTCCCGGGTGACGGCACCTCGGGCAGCGCCACCGAAGAAAGCGGAGCGGCCAACATCGACCAGGTCAGCTTCAGCGCCTGGAGCCGCATTAACCTGAACCAGAACACGACCCAGGGCTTCTCGGCCAACAACTGGATCAGCACGGACAACGTCATGCAGTTCACGGCCACCGTGAATTCGGGCTATGAAATCGTCAACACCGTGATCGCCGGCAGCGCCAATGCCACCAGCACGGGCCCCGGACACATGATCTGGTCCGTGAACGGCTCGGAAGTGTCCGGTTCCGCCTGGAGCCCCACTACCTCCATCACGTCCTGGAGCTCGACGATCGGCACGCTGGCTTCCGGCGTGAACACGCTGAACCTGTATGCCGCGGATGACGTCTCCGCCGGCGGCGGGACGGTGGCGGGTAACGGCGGTCTCCGTCTGCAGACCGCGGTGACGATCTCTGGCGATGTCCAGTCCACGGCTCCGATTCCGGAGCCCGCGACCATGAGCCTGCTGGGCCTGGGCGCGCTGGCGATGGTCCTGCGTCGCAAGATCCGCAAGTAATCACCCGCAAGGGATGAGACGAAGAGCGGCCTTCGGGCCGCTCTTTTTTTATGCCCGGATGATGCGCCTGCCGGGCGCCTTGGTTCGGAAAGAAACAGCCAGCTACGGATCCCGACCTCCGGAGAGTCGGGACGGATGTTACGGATTCGGACCATGGTTTTTCGGATCGAATCCGTACAATCCCGGTTTCATCCGTAGCAAGATGGATTTCGTTCGGATGGTTCGGTTGGCGATGCGTCCGCCGGGCGCGTCGGGTGGGAACGGAACGGGCTGACATTGCGGATGTGCGCCTCAAGTGGTATACATGCGCCATGAAACGAAGCTTTGCCCGGATTCATCTTGCCGCGGCGGTTCTGGGCCTGGCCGCCTTGCCTGGGCGGGTATCGGCGGATGGCCTGTATGCGGATTTCTCCACATCGATGGGGACGTTCACCGCGGAGCTGGACTATGTGAACGCGCCGCGCACGGTGGCGAATTTCCTCGGGCTGGCGGCGGGGGGGCAGGCGTGGCGGGACCCGGAGACAGGGGCTGTCCGGACCAACGCCTTCTACGACGGAACGGCGTTTCATTTGATCCGTTTTGACGACAGCGCGGTACCGGGGGTGACGAACCGGCTGGCGATTCAGGGCGGATTGCGCTCCGTTCGCAATGCGGCGGGCGAAGGGGCCTGGACGGGGGGGCCGGGTTATACGATCCGGGACGAGGTTACCAACGGCCTGACCCATGCGGCGGGGGTGCTGTCCATGGTGCAGAGCGGTCCGCACACGGCATCCGCGGAGTTCCTGGTGACGATCACCAACACGGCGGTCTACTGGGATGGCCGGCAAACCGTGTTCGGCCAGGTGGTGTCGAACCTGGCGGTGGCGGAGGCGATTGCGGCGCTGCCGATGTCCAACGGGCACCCGGTAACCGCGGCAGTGATTTCGAACATCGCGATCCGGCGCGTCGGCGCGGCGGCGGAAGCGTTCGACGCGGGGACCTGGGATTTGCCGGTGGCGACGGGATCGGTGGTCAGCCTGCAGATGGGGATCGGGGACGATCCGTCGTCGATCGCCTACGACGTGCCGCCGCAGAGCGAATATTTCGTGGTGCATACGCCGGGGCTGCTGCGGCCGTTCTGGACGCAGGATTCGGCGGGGTTCCATGCGGGAGCGGCGGGGACGCGGATCACGAACGGCTTTTCGGCGGCGGGATTCGGGTCGAATTACTTCTTTCATGCCAAGCAGTCGGCCTATGCGGTATTCAGCGCCATTCCGCTGGGGGACGGCATCGTGTTCGCGGCGGAATGGAGCGACGGGACGGTGCACCAGTACCAACTGGATCTGCGGGGCCCGTGGGGCAACGCCACGGGCGTCTGGGTGACGGTGTCCAACGGATTGCCGATCGCAGGCGGGTCCGTCAGCGGGCTTCGCTGGCGGACGCGGACGGCCCACACGACGCAATTCGAATTTTTCGACAACGCCGGGAATCAGCTGGATTACACGCTGGGCTTCGATGTCGCCGGCGCCCGCACGGGGCGGTACGAGGTGGTGGCCACAGATGCGTTGTCCGGAATGCCGCTGGGGACGGAATTCGGGGTTTGTGAATATGCGGGGTGGGCGCCGGGGCCTACGGCGCGATCACCTGGAAGTGCGACACGGGCAGCGGCAACGGGACCCACTGGCCGATGGCCGGGACCTGGACATAGCCGACCGGACTGGTCGCGGCATCCAGATCCGGCAGCGGGCGGAGCCACGAGGGAATCCGGGTTCCGGCCCGGGCGGTAGCGCCGCCGACGGTCCGGGAGGCGCCGGATTGATCGGCCCGTCCCGTGGCCAGATGATAGAACAGCAAGGCGTCGTCGACGCCCTGGGGCATGAGGACGTGGGTGATGCCCCGTTCGCGGGCGATGCGGCGGGCATGGGGACCGGGCAGGGGATCTCCGAAGAACGCCGCGAGGGCGGTCAGTCCATCCGGATTTTCCCAGTAGAGCGAGCCGAGGGTGTCGCCCACACCGAAGTAGGTGACGGCGGGGGACATTTCGGCGGGCAGGGCGATGCGGCACGGGGACTCCGGAAAACGGGCCTTGAACCGAAGCAGGAGATTGCGCTGCAGGAGGGCTTTGAGCCAGAGGGCATCCATTTTCTCCACGCGGTGAAGCTGGCGCAGCGGGGCGGCAATACGGAAGGTGCCGTAAGCAGCCTGGCCGGCCAGCAGGAGGAGCAGCAGGACGGGGAGCCGCCGGGAAAGCGGGCCGGGCGGAGACGTGCCGCCCGGGTCGCGCCGGCCGGCAAGCAGAAAGCCGGTAAGCAGCAGTCCGGCCGAAAGGGCAAAGGATTCCCAGCGGATCTGCCAGGCGTACAGCAGAAGGAAGAGGGTGGTGACAACGGCCATCGGCAGCAGCACGATCCGGGTTGCCGGAGTCAGCCGCCGCCGCGCCAGCAGCACGGCCGTCCAGATGAGGGCGGGCACGATCACGCCGAACGTCATCAGAAACTGCCTAGGCCATCGGGTTCCGGCGGTGGCGAACAGCGTGCGGAATTCGATGATGTGGCGGGCATGCAGCCGCAGCATGATGGGGGTCCGGGGCCAGAACCAGTCCACGGGGCCGAAGACCACCAGGAGCGGCACCAGCGCGGCCGCGGCCAGCCCCAGGGCCGCCGGGACGGCCTGACGCATGCTCAGGCGGCCTTGCGTCCGCCAGAATGCCAGCGCGTAAAGGCCTTCGGCGATCCCCAGCCAGCCCAGCGCATGCAGCGGATGATTGACTTCCAGGCGCATGCCCATGTGGCGGGGGGCGTATTCGAGGGTGTAGAAGGCCAGGGCGCTCAGGGCGCCGGCGGCGCCCCACCAGCGCCAGAGTCCGGGCCGGATTTCCCAGCCCTCGCGGGGTGCGGGCGGGGGCAGGAGAAGGAGGGCGGCGGCGGCGCCGGCGGCACTGGCGGCCAGAGAGAACCAGAACACCGTGGCCCCGAGCCACAGGCCGATGCCGCCGCAGAGGCCGGAGAAGATCATCCAGCGCCGGGCGCGATTCCGCCGCCCCGGCGGACGCCGCCGGCGGGGGGGGGTACCGGAGCGGATGCCGCCCATGCCGCCCAGCAGCAGGCCCAGCCACATTCCGATGGAGGCCGCCAGTTGGAAACCGTGATGATCCGGCCGCAGCGTGTGGTAGTTCCAATGCAGGGCCGTGACCATGACGGCCGTGACCAGGGTCGCCAGGCGCCAGCCCAGGCGCGGACCCAGCAGAAGAAAGAAGGCGGAGAAAAACAGCCAGCCGAAGAGCGGCATCAGGCTGCGTCCGGCCAGTTCCAAGGCAAGGGGAGGAGGGGCGCCGCCGGTTTCCCAGGCGGCGGAAAGGCCTGCAAGGCTCCAGAGGGGCAGATGCGACCAGTGCATCTCGCGCCCGGCGGGTGCGTTGTCGGCCCGGGTGAACCGGAGGCGCCAGCGGTTCGAGGCGCGCAGGTCGCGGGCATACGTCAGCCAGCAGTAGGAGTCGGGTTCGGCAAAGAAGCGGACGGCGCGCCAGGGCTGGGGGTCGGCGGGCCGGGTATAATCAGAAACCGTACGGGCTTCGAATGTGCGGATGCCGGCATCGGTGGACCAGGCCAGCCCGCCGAACCAGATGCCCAGAAGGACCACGCCGGTAACGGCGGGCAGCCAGAGGCGGCGGAGAGATGAACGCCAAGAGAAGCGCATGCCGGAACTGTAGCGAAGGACAGGCGGCAACAGAAGGGAAAAGGGCCGGCTGGAAGATGCAAGGACAGGAAGCGGCCGCGCGGCGATTCCGGGGATGATGCAAGGAAGGGCAGCCGAGGCCGCCGGTTCAAGGCGCCGGGTCGGGGGTCGAGGTCGCCGCCGGCATGTCGGAAGGCGTCAGCCGGAACACCCGGCCGTTGGACAGTTCGCCGATCAGGCCTTCGGGGGTTCGGAAGGTATAGGGTTTCTCCGCGATGGCGCTCAGGGGTCCGTCCCGGCGGATCCAGGCGGGCAGAGGACCCTCGGATGCGCCTGCCAGCCGTCCGCCGAGGGTTTGGCGCAGGGCGGCAAGCTGATACGTGCCGGAATGAATGGTCATGTAGAGGCGGGGAAGGAAATCGCTGGGCTGGATAAAGGCGTGGGTCAGGTTTCGTTTTGCGGCGATTTCCACGGCCTGTCTCCCGCCGGGATCATCGGCGAAGAAGTCGGTTTCGTCATGCCATCCGTCGGCATTCTCCCAGTAGTAGGAGGCCACGGTCCGGATGCCGGCGTAGTAGTAGAGCATGGGGGCTTCGGTGGCCAGGCCGACCATGCGCCACTGGTTGGTGCCGGCCGCCAGTCCCCACTGCAGCGCCCGGCGTTTGGCAAGGGAGGCTTGAAGCCACCCGCTGGGCACCTCGAGCGCGACGGCCGTCCGGCGTTCCAGCCGCAGGCGAAGGGCATCGGCGACAAAGGCCTGGAGCAACAGGATGCCGACGGCCGCAAAGGTCCACGTCCGGAGGCGGCGGGAGCGGTGGACGCCGTCGGCCAGCAGAAGAACCGTCAGCCAGATCATGGTACCGGCGGCGAAAAATCCCCAGCGTATCTGCAGGAGCATCAGCAGAACGTAGAGCACCGCGAGGGCGACGGCGGGACGGAGCAGGACATCGGCGTCTTCCGGCCGCTTTCGGGAGCGGACGATGGATCCGGCCGCGGCGGCGGCGAACAGGGGAAGAAAACCGAAATTGGTGAAAAGGAATCCGGCGGGATCTTTTACGAGCGCGGCCCAGCCGGGTTGAAACTCGGTAATGAAGCCGGCATGCAGGCGCTGAAGCAGGGGGTCATGCAGATGATGCCATTCGGCCGGCCCGAAGAGCACCGCCGCCGGCAGGGCGGCGGCGCAGGAAACTCCCCCGACGACCCGGATCCAGTCGGCGGCGCGGCGGCCCCGCCAGAAGGTCCATCGCTTTCCGCCCCCGGCGAAGCACAGGCATTCGGCGACACCGAACCAGCAGAGCCAGAAGAGGGGATGGTTGACTTCGAGGCGCATGGCGAAGTGCGAAGGAGCGTATTCCAGCAGCCAGGCGGCGGCGGCCACGGCCGCGCCGGACCATGCCCAGACCCGCCAGAGGGCGGGTTGATAGCGCGCGTGGGAGGAAAGCGGAAGGACGCCGGGGAAGACTGTGGCGGCGGCCAGGGCCGTCAGGGCCAGGCCGAACAGCCAGACGGTGGCGCCGAGCCACAGGGCCAATCCCCCCAGAATACCGGCGGCGAAAAACCAGCGCCGGGCTTCGGCCGGCAAGGGCAGTGCCAGGGGCCGGATGGCACCGGAACCGCCGTCCGACGGCCGGGGCATGCCGGTGCGGGTCCAGCCCATTCCGCCCAGTTGCAGGCAGACAAACGACATCAGGGCGGTGGCGAGTTGAAGTCCGTGATGATCGGGCAGGAGGGGATGGAACGCATTGGCGAAGCCCCCCAGGGTCAGGGCCATGAGGCCAAAGAGTCCGGCGGGAAGCCAGCCCAACCGGCGGGCCAGGAGCGGACAGGCCAGGGCAAGAAAAAGAAACTGGAAGAGCGGCATGACCCATACGCCGGCGAGTTCCACGGCGCGGGCCGCAGGCCAGCCCGTTGCAGCGATGATTCCGGTGGCCATGCCCCGCAGGGTCCAAATGAGCGGATGGCTCCAGTGCATCTCGCGACCGTACGGGGCGTTGTCCATGAAGGTCCACCGGATGCGCCAGCCGTCGGAGGCCATGAGATCGCGGGTGTGGGACAGCCATGCGTAGGGATCATTGTCGGGAAAGAACCGCGGTTCGGGAAGACCGGCGATGGTGTTGGGGGGGACGGCGCAGGCGTCGAAGGCCCGGGCCGAGCGGTCGGTGTGTCCGGTGAAGAAGGCGATGTGAACCAGCAGCAGAAGAAAGCCCGCGGCGGGAATCCACCGGGACAGCGGCCGGGCCGGCCGGGAAGAAAGGCGGGCGGGGGCGGGGTCAGGGGGCATGAAGGATCCGTCCAATGCTTTCGACCGCGTCTTCTTCGCGCCAGGGTTTCTGCTGTTGATAGGCATGGAGATGGCGGGAGACGGTTCGGTCCAGTTCCGAGCCTTCATAGCCGGCCTCGCGCACGATGGTTCGGGCCTGGCGGACGGTTTGTTCCGCCTGTTCAAACCGTCCGGCATGGGCCAGGGCGGCCGCCAGCGTATCCAGCAGCACGGGGTTGGCGGGATTCAATTCCGTGGCGCGCCGGGCGTAGCCGACAATCTCATCGGGAGGCAGAGGACTCCATTCGGAGGTGGCCAGCAGCCAGGCCAGATTGTTCAAGGCGCCGGCATCCTCGGAATGACGGGCCAGATACTTGCGGAAATAGCCGATGGCTTCCTCCCGCTGGAGTCGTGTCCCATGGCCGATGTAGTAAGGGTG
>JAXGNL010000058.1:0-8501 GCA_040768005.1 Kiritimatiellia bacterium | reverse complement strand
ATCGGACTCAGGGGCGGACGCAATCATGGAAGCATGGACAGGCGGCTTGTGGCTGGTCTTGCGGCTGGTGCTGTCCGGATGGGCCTGGACCTGGCGGCGGGACGGGGAGGGCGGTGAAGGCGGATGGTCGGGCGGCCTGAACCAGGCCGGCCGGATCGTGGCGGCGGGCCTGGTGCTGAATCTGCTGCCGGTCCTGGTTCTGGGCGCGATGGGGTTGTGGACGCCGCGGGCGGATTGGGGAATGTGGGGCCTGGTTGTCGTCGGCGGATTGATTCGGCTGGTCCGGACCGGGGGGAATGCCCAGGCGATGATCTCGCGCCTGGCCGGGGCGCTGGCGGCGGCGGGACTGCTGGCGGCCCTGGCGCTGGCGAACCCGCCGCGGTCGGAGTGGCTGGCGGGCGGATGGGATCCCGGCATTTACGTGAACCAGGCGGTATCCATCGAACGGCACAACGGCACGCGGCCGGTGAAAGATACGGTGTTCGGCGACATGAGCCGGGCGGAGAGGGAACTGGCCAGCGCCAGCGAGGGCCGCTATCGGGAGGTATTTCCCGGCGTGCCGATCCGGCTGGAGGATGGTGCCCTGCCGGTGTATTTTTTCCCGCTGACGCCGGTATGCGGGGCATGGCTGCACCGGCTGGGCGGCATGGGGCTGCTGCATCGCATGCCGCTGCTGCTGGCCTTGCTGGGGCTGCTGCCGGCGTGGGCCCTGCTGGCGGCGTTCGGGCTGTCGAGGGCCGCGAGGACCGTCGCGATGGCCTGCTGGATGCTGTCGCCTCTGTGGGTGTATCATCAGGCCATTCCCAGTTCCGAAATGCTGCAGCTGTTCCTGCTGTGCGCGGGGATCCTGTTTTATCTGGACGCGGCGGACCGCGGGTCGCCCCGGCCGGTGCTGGCGGGGCTGGCGCTCTTTGCGGGAACCGTCAACCGGTTTGATTATCCGGTGTTTGCCGGCTGGTTTCTCGTCGTGGCGATCGCGGCCGGGGCCATGGTCCGGCAGCCGGCGTGGCGCCGCCGGGCGGGATTCTGCCTGGGTGCGCTGGCGCTGGGGCTGTGCTGGGATCTGATTTTTGCCTGGGTCACGCTGGCCCGCCTGCAGGAAAAGGATCAGGCGTTGTGGGTCGTGCTGATTCCGTTCGGTGCAGGCGTGCTGCTCATCGGCGCGCTGTCGGCGTGGAACCGGTCGTTCCACGCCCCCAGGCCGTTGGCGCGGACCGTGCGGACGGCGGGCGTTCTGGCCGGGCTGGGGCTGGGGCTGGCCGGCCTGTTGGCGGCCGGGCCGCTTCCCGTTACATCCATGATTGTGGCTGCCGACCAGGTGCCGGTGGCGGGCGGGCGGATGATTGGGGTCCTCCGGCTGTTTCCCTTTCATGGGAGCGCCTGGCTGCTGGCGGCCGGCGCCGGGATGGCGTTGATGGCCCTGAACCAGCGGCGGGAAACCCTGCGCCTGCGGCTGGCCCTTCTGGCGCTGGGCGGCGGCATGGCGGCCCTGCTGCTTCACGGGGGCATTGCCGCAATCTATCCCTGGGCCCTGCGCCGGGTCATGGTGCTCTGGGTTCCCTTCATGGCGCTGGCCCAGGCCGGGCTTGCGGTGTGGGCATTGGAAAAAGCGTCGTTGCGTCAATGGGGGCGGATGGCGGCCGGCCTGCTTCTGCTGGCGGGGGCGCTGGCGCAGGGCGCGGCCATCAGCCGCGAGGCCTGGGCGGTCGAGGATTACCGGGGCATGACCCGCCTGGTGGACACGCTGGCCGAGCACATTGAGCCCGGGGATATCGTGGTGGCGGACGATCCGCGCTGGGGGACCCCGCTGTTGCTGGCTGTCGGACGGGATGTCCTGAATGGAAAGCCTCTGTGGGAAACACCGGACGAGGGTCAGCGGGAGGCCTATTTCGCCATGCTCCGGCGGCTGCAGTCGGTGCATCCGGGGCGAATTCTCTGGCTGACCAGCACGGCGGACGGAATGGGAAGGTATCCGTTTGAACACGGCACGGCCGTGCCGCTGTTCGAGGGGGTCCGGTTCGCCTATCCCACCGTCATTCACAGCCCGCGCGGCAGCCATTTCGCCGTTCGCGACAACGAACGGATGCTGACTCTTCATGCCTGGACGCCGGGGGAGCCGGCGGGAACGGCCAAAGCGGCGGAAAGCGATTAGCCGGCCGATGGCGCGCGCATGGAAATGGCTGGCCTGCCTGGCCGTGGCCGCCAGCCCCTGGCTGATCGGGCTGGGCCATCCGCTTCTCTACGATGACATCGGCATGATTGCCGAAAACGAGTTTCTGGCGGAGCCGGCGAACTGGACGCAGGCGGCGACCGGGCGGACGCTGCTCGATCCGCAGGTGGTGAACGGCCGGCGTCCGGCCGTGCTGGCGACTTTTTTTCTCGATCGCGCCTGGCATGGGTTGCAGCCCGCCGGATGGCGGATGACCAGCCTGCTGCTGCATCTGGGTTGCGCGGGACTGTGGATGCTCCTGCTGCGCCGGCTGGGCGCCGGCGATTTCGTGATCGCGGGGGCGGGACTGCTGTTTGCGCTTCATCCGGCGGGGGTGGAGGCGGTCCATGCGCCGGGGTTCCGGGCGGATGTCCTCTGCCTGCTGTTCATGCTGGCCGCGTTGCATGGGTTCCTGACGGCCCGCCGTCGGATGGTGGCCGGCATGATGGCAGGTGCGCTGTTCAGCGCGCTGGCCCTGCTGTCCAAGGAAACCGCGCTGGCCCTGCCGCTGCTGCTGGCGGTGCTGCCGGGGCTTTTCCCGCAGGCGTTTCCGACGGGCCGGCGCGCGGCGGCCGCCGTGGCGGTGTGCGCGGCGGTTTCGGCCGCCTTTTTCGCGCTGTGGGCCTTTCTGCCAACGGATCTTCAGGCGCTGGGCGGATCGTGGAACGGCGAGTCGCTGCGATTTCCGGACAACCTGTATTCTCTGCCGGCGGTGTGGGGCCGCACGGTGCGGTATCTGCTGGCGCCCTGGCCGCTGAACGTGACGCCGTCGTTTGAGCCGGTGAGGTCCATGGCGTCCTGGCGGTTCTGGGGCGGAGCGGTTCTGGCCGCCGGGTGGGGCTGGGCGGCCTGGCGTTTGCGCCGGACCCGTCCCTGGCTGTCGTTTGGATTGATCTGGGCGGCGGCGCTGTTCCTGCCGGTGTCGAATCTGATCCCGCTGCTGCATCCGGTGGCGGACCGCTACCTCTATCCCATGGCGCCGGGAATCGCCGTGGCCGCGGCATGGGGATTGTCGCGGTGGCCGCGTCCGGCGCGCGGCGCGGTCCTGGCGCTGCTGGCGGCCCTGTGCGCCGGGCTGGTGGCCGTGCGGATCGGGGAATGGGAGTCGGGGGAACGGTTATGGACGCGGGCGTACGAACGGAACCCCCGCAGTGCGACGGCCGCCGTCTGGCTGGGGCTGCTGCGCGAAGAAGCCGGCGACCCGGCGGGCGCCCGCGAATGGTATGCCCGGGCGGCGGAGGTCAACCCCCGGGAAGCGGCGGCCTGGATCAACTGGGGCATTCTGGAGGGGCGGCAGGGCGCCTGGCCGGAATCCGAACGGCTGCTGCGGCGGGCCCTGGATGTCCGGCCGGAGAGCGCCAAGGCGCGGCACAATCTGGCCGTATGCCTGGAACGGCAGGGGCGGATGGCGGAAGCGGAGACGCTTCGCGGGGATCAGGGCAGTCCAAACCCCTGACGGGCGAACACGTCGCGAGCCGCGTCGGAGGCCAGAAATTCCAGGAACGCCATGGCCTGCACCCGCTGGGATGAAGCCGCCATGACGGCGGCGGCGGCATAGGCCGGTTCGGCACTGGCGTCGCCGTCCGGTGCTTCCGGTTCCGGCAGCACCAGGATGTTGCGCTTGAGGGTCACATCCAAGAGGCCTTTTTCCAGCGCCTGCCGCAGATGCCGCTCGCCGGCGGGAAAAAACACATCGGCGGTTTCGCCCGTCAGGAGGCGCTCGGCCAGGATGGTGGAGGGGGCCAGACTGAGACGCACCTGGGTGCCGGTCCGCTCGGCGAACAACGGGGCCAGTTCCTTCAGGGCGGGCTGGAATACGGAATCGGCCATGACATGCAGATCCTGGGCCCGCGTCCCGGGGGACAGGGCGGCCAGAAATCCGGCGGCCAGCATGGCCATCAGGGGTCTGTTCATGGAATTGGTTCCTTCCCGATCGTTGGAAAACGCGCTCATTCAAGAGCAGGCCGCCGGGTTTGTCAATGCGGGATGGTCAGCTGAAATCCACCAGGCCGGATTCCCGCAGGCTGGCGTAGGGAGCGGGAGACGGCCGGTTGCCGCCGATAATGATGTGGTCCAGGACCTGGATGCCGACGACTTTGCCGGTTTCCACCAGCTGGCGGGTGGTGGCGATGTCTTCGGCGGACGGCGTGGGATCGCCCGAGGGATGGTTGTGCGCGATAATGACGGCGGCGGCGGCCATCCGGATGGCTTCGCGGAACACTTCGCGCGGATGCGACAGGCTGGCATTGAGAATGCCCCTGGTGACCTCGATGGGGGAGCGGCGCAGGCGGTACTTCTGGTCCAGCGGCAGGACCCAGACGGTTTCCTGGTCCCGGCGGGCGGTTTCCGCTTCCAGCAGTTCGAGCACATGGACGGGTTCGCGGATCAGTTTCAGGGGGGCGGAGCCTTCCTTGGCCGCGCGGCGACCCAGTTCAAAGGCCGCGCGCAGTTCAAGGCGCTTGACCGGGCCGAACCCCTTGATGCCCAGATCGGCCAATTCCTCCTGCGACGCATTGGCCAGGCGGGACAGGGATCCCTGATGGCGGTCCAGCAGCCGGCGGGCCAGGTCAATCACGCTGAGGCCGGCGGCCCCGGTGCGGAGCAGGATGGCCAGCAGCACCTCGTCCGGGACATTCTCCACGCCGGCGTCCAGGGCCAGTTCGCGCGGGCGGCGGTGTTCGGGCAGGTCCTTGATCCGCGAGAGCGAAATTTGATAGGTCGCCGGCGATTCCCGCAAGGGCTTTTTCATGGGGCGAGCATAATGTCCGGGGTGGGGAGTGGAAAGGCCAAATCCAAAGGCGGGGCCCCTGCCGGGTGGGCGGACCTCAACCGAGCGGCCAAGTCAATTGTTGCAACAAGTGAAATACACGGAAGGCCGGATTGAGGTAAAAAAATCCCCCGCCGGGGATGGCGGGGGATGGGGGGCTCTGCGCGGTTGGCTCAGCCGTAGACGGCGGCGGCGCCGAGTTCTTCTTCGATCCGCAGGAGCTGGTTGTACTTGCAGATGCGGTCGGTGCGGCTGAGCGAGCCGGTCTTGATCTGGCCGGCGTTCAGAGCGACGGCGAGGTCGGCGATGAAGCTGTCCTCGGTTTCGCCGGAACGGTGGCTGATGACGTTCGTGTACCCATGGCGCTTGGCGAGGTCGATGGCGGCGAGCGTCTCGGAGACGGTGCCGATCTGGTTGACCTTGATCAGGATCGAGTTGGCCACGCCCAGCTGAATGCCCTTCTGGAGGAACTTGACGTTGGTGACGAACAGATCGTCGCCGACGAGCTGGATGGTGCCGCCGAGCTTGTCGGTGAGGAGCTTCCAGCCGTCCCAGTCGCCTTCGGCGCAGCCGTCTTCGATGGAGACGATCGGGAACTTCTTGCACCAGCCCTCGTACATAGCGACCATGTCGGCGGCGGAACGGCGGGACTTGTCGCTCTTGGAGAGGACGTACTTCTTGGTTTTGGGGTCGAAGAACTCGCTGGCGGCGACATCGAGGGCGATGAAGACATCCTTGCCGGGCTTGTAGCCGGCGGCCTTGATGGCTTCGACGAGGACTTCAAGGGCGGCGGTGTTGCTGGCGAGGGCGGGGGCGAAGCCGCCTTCGTCGCCGACGGCGGTGGACAGGCCCTTGCCCTTGAGGATCTTCTTGAGGGAGTGGAAGACCTCGGCGCCCATGCGCAGGCCTTCGGAGAAGGAGGCGGCGCCGCGGGGCACGATCATGAATTCCTGGACGTCAATGGGGGCGTCGGAGTGGGCGCCGCCGTTGATGACGTTCATCATCGGCACGGGCAGGACATGGGCGTTGAGGCCGCCGATGTGGCGGTACAGCGGGATTTCGAGGGCGGCGGCGGCGGCGCGGGCGACGGCCATGGAGACGCCGAGCATGGCGTTGGCTCCGAGCTTGGATTTGGTCTCGGTGCCGTCGAGGGCGATCATGGCGGCATCCACGGCGGCCTGGTCGCGGGCATCCATGCCGACGAGCGCCTTGGCGATGGGGCCGTTGACGTTCTTGACGGCCTTGAGCGTTCCCTTGCCGAGGTAGCGCTTGGCGTCGCCGTCGCGGAGTTCGAGGGCTTCGTTGACGCCGGTGGAGGCGCCGGAGGGCACGGCGGCGCGGCCGAGGATGCCGCTGGAGAGGACGACATCGGCTTCGAGAGTGGGATTGCCGCGGGAATCCAGGATTTCGCGGGCATGGATGGAGGCGATCTGGAACATGGGAGTTTCTCCTGTCGGTTGTTTTAAAGTTTCGGGATCAGCCCGGGGTGCGGGCGTCAGGGGCGTACTGTACACGCCGGAGGGGGAATGGCAACATTTTTAGGGGCCGCGCGGGCGGCTGGAGAGACGTCAGAGGGCAGAGGTCAGAGGTCAGAAGGACCAAGGCTACGGAGGACAAGGAGGTCGGCCACAAGCAGGAACACAGGAAAACAGGAAACAGGATCGGGTCAGGGGAGAGAATCGAGAAGGGGTTGGGCTTGTTCGGCGGGGAGGACGCGGTAGGCGGGGGCGCGGGCGGCCGCATACTCCCGGCTGTGGTGAATGGCGGGGTAGCCCTGGGCGCGCCAGGTGCGGTCGAGGCGCTTCCATTCGGCGCGGGAGAGATGGCCGATGGGCCGGGACTTCAGGGCGCGGCCGAGGGCGATCCAGGCGCGTCGGAAGCGGGCGGGGGAGGCATCGAAGGCGCGGGCGCCGGCGACGAAAGCTTCGTGAAGGGCGTCGAGGGAGCCGCCGCGGGCGCGGTAGGGGCGGAGGTTCAGGCGGCCGATGCGGCCGGCGGGGTCGAGCGGGACCCACAACGGTTCATCCGGAAGCGGCGGGCCGAGGGTGGACCATTCGTTTTCGAGCCAGCGGCGGGCGGCGGTTTCGTTTTCGATGGCGTGTTCGCCGCCGCGGGTGGCGTGGACGAGCCACTTGGCGGCGTCTTCGATGCGCCATTCGGGTTCGGCGCGGGCCTGTTGCAGGCAGAATTCCGCGTCGGGGCCGGGGGAGCGGGCGCAGGCGCAGAGGAGGAGCGGGGGCAGAATAAGCTTGAGAAAACCGGCCTTCATGTCATTATTACGAACATGAACAAACGTAATAACACGGCGGAGGCCGGGATTGCAAGGCTGAGCCTGTCGCTGCCGAACGGGCTGGCGGAGGAACTGGACGGGCTGGTGGCGGCGAAGGGGGCGGCGAGCCGTTCGGCCCTGGTGGCGGACCTGGTGCGGGAGGCGGTGACGGAGCACCGGTCGCGCAAAGGCCGCCAGGAGGTGGCGGGGGCGATTACGATGGTCTATGACCACCATGCGCGCAATCTGCAGGCGAAACTGACGGCGCTGCAGCACGACGCCGAGGGGCTGATCGTGTCGGTGATGCATGTGCATCTGACCCATCACGACTGCCTGGAGGTGCTGGCGGTTCGGGGGGCCGCGGGCCGGGTCCGGGAACTGGCCGACCGCCTGGGAGCGGTTCGGGGGGTGAAGCACGCCAAGCTGACGATCACGATGGCGGGACACCGGGGATGAGCATGAAGAGGAAGTGGATTTGGGCCGCGGGGATTCTGGCGGCGCTGGGCGCCGCGGCGGCGTTCGGACAGACCTCGGTGGTGACGCATGCGGAATTGCAGGCGGTCAAGGCGGATGGCTCCAGCGATTGGACGGAAACCCTGCCCTTCACGATCCAGGGCGTGATCCTGAACGATCCGGAGGAGATGCTGGATCCGGCTTTCAACCCCGAAGCTTCGAGTCCGTCGGACGGCGGACAGTATCAAATGTTCATCCAAGCCGCGGCGGAAGGGGATCGCGGCGGCACGGCGCTGTACATGGCGCAGCGCAGTATCATGGGGGATCACTACGACGAAGCGACTTGGTCGAACGAGATGCGCCGGGTGATGTTCGACGGGACCGGCCGCAAATTTCGCAAGGGCGACCGGGTGGAGGTGACGGCGCGGAAAGCCGTATTTTACAATGGCAAGCGGAACGTCAACGAGGCGCATCGCACGACATATTCGAACGATTTCGACATCGCGCTGGTTCAGGCGAACGTCGGGCTGCCGGCCGTGGAAGCGATCACGCTGGAGGACCTGAAGAATGCCGACGACAGCGCGATTTTCGATCCCGTGCGGGAATTGGGCGGCGAGCATTATCAAGGCATTCGAGTGCGCATCGACGGCCTACGCCTGATGGATACGAACGGCTGGGGGCAGTCGGCGTGGTCCAACCGGATTTGCATGGCGGAGGACGCCACGGGACGGACGCTGCCGCTGCGGTTGCCGCGGACGGACCTGGCGGAGCCGCCACCGACATCGAGGTGGTTTTCGGCCGTG
>JAXGNL010000057.1:0-9311 GCA_040768005.1 Kiritimatiellia bacterium | reverse complement strand
GATCTCCCCGCCGAACTCGCGGCCCCCGGCCTGAAGATCGTCGATGCCATCACCGCCGCCACCCCCATGTGGTCGCGCCGCGACTACGGCTTCGAGGTGCAGCTCTGGGACCTCGTCACCGGCCGGATCGGCGGGCTCTTCGACCAGGCCGGCCATGCCCGCGTCCTCGCCGCCGGCTCCGCCGGCGAAGTCTGCGCCCTCGCCATCCTTCTCGGCGCCGCCTATCTGCTCTGGACCAAGACCGCCAACTGGCGCCTCATGCTCTCCACCCTCCTCGGCGCCGTCGCCACCAATCTGCTCCTGCGCAACGCCCTCGGCATCGATGCCGTCCCCCCCCTGCCCTTCACGCTCTTCTCCGGCGCGTTCCTCTATGCCGCCGTCTTCATGGTCACCGACCCCATCTCCGCCCCCCGCCTCAAGGAGTCCATGTGGGCCTACGGCGCCGTCATCGGCGCCCTGATCGTCTTCTTCCGCTACAAAGCCGTCTTTGCCGGCGGCGTCGCCTTCGCCATCCTCATCGGCAACATGCTCGCCCCGTCCCTCGACCTCTGGATCAAGCGCTTCCAGGCGCGCCGAAAGACTGTAGGCCCGGGCGCTGACCGGGCGGGATCTAAAGGGGCCCAGGCGTGAACAAGAAATCCCCGGTCTATGTCCTCTCCTTCATGGCCGCCATCTGCCTCGTCTTCGGCACCGGCATCGCCATCGTCCATGCCGCCACCCAGGGCCTCCTCGCGAAGAACGCCGTCCTGCACCGCAACCGCGTCCTCTGCCGCGCCTTCGACCTGCCCGTCGACGGCACCTCCGCCGACGCCTACCAGCAGGCCGTCGACCAGCACCTCGTCGCGGAGGAACAAGACGGACGCGCCGTCTACCGCCGCACCACCCCCGGTCAGGAAAGCCTCGGCTTCGAATTCGGCGGCATGGGCTTCTGGGACCGCATCGAAGGCGTCATCGTCCTCTCCCCCGACCTCCAAACCGTCCGGAATATCCAGTTCCTCGACCAGAAGGAAACCCCCGGCCTCGGCGCCCGCATCGAAGAATCCTGGTTCACCGACCAGTTCAAGGGCCTCCAGATCGACTGGGACAACCCCCGCGGCGACCGCCTCGTCGTCGGCACCTCCCCCGACCCCGACCCGAAAAACCGCGTCGACGCCATCACCGGCGCCACCCAGACTTCCATGGCCCTCGGCCGTTTTCTCAACGATGAACTCGATCGGATCCGCTCCCAGTATTCCCAACCCCTGAACCCTGAACCGTTGAACCCCTGAACCCTGAACCGTTGAACCGCTGAACCCAATGGCTTCTTCCTACACCAAAATCCTCAAGGACGGCCTCCTCGGCGAAAACCCCATCTACCGCCAGGTCCTCGGCATCTGCTCGGCCCTCGCCGTCACCAACCTGCTCGCCAACACTCTCTTCATGTGCTTCGGCGTGATCTTCGCCACCGCCCTCACCAACTTCACCGTCTCGCTCCTGCGCAACCACATTCCCAAGCGCATCCGCATGATCGTCCAGGTCGTCATCATCGCCTCCTACGTCATGATGATCGATATCCTCATCAAGGCCGTCGCCCCCGACATCCACCGCTTCATCGGCCCCTATGTCGGCCTCATCATCACCAACTGCATCATCATGGGCCGCGCCGAAGCCTTCGCCAGCCAGAACAAACCCCTGCCCTCGCTCGTGGACGGCCTCGCCTGCGGCCTCGGCTACTCCGCCGTCCTCATCTCCATTGCCGTCATCCGCGAAATCATGGGCTTCGGCACCCTCCTCGGCTTCGCCCTGCCCGCCCGCGACCTCTGGTGGACCCAATGGACCATCATGGTCATGCCCCCCGGCGCCTTCTTCATGCTCGCCATCATGACCTGGTTCGCCCGCGCCAAACTCGTCCGGCAGGAGGCCCCATGACCCCCCTCGCCGACATGTCCCTGTTCGCCTCCTTCGCGCTGATCTTCGTCTCGGCCGCCTTCACCGACAACATCCTGCTCGCGCGCTTCCTCGGCATGTGCTCGTGCCTCGGCGTGTCGAAAAAAGTGGACACCAGCCTCGGCCTCGGCGCCGCCGTCATCTTCGTCACCGCCTGCACCTCCGCCCTCAACTATCTCGTCTACCAGTACCTGCTCCTCCCCCTCGGCCTCGACTACCTGCGCCTCATCACCTTCATCGTCGTCATCGCCGCATTCACCCAGCTCGTCGAAATGATCATCGAACGCGTCTCCGAAAAACTCTACAACTCCCTCGGCATCTTCCTGCCCCTCATCACCGTCAACTGCGCCATCCTGGGCATTTCCCTCTTCATGCTCAACAAGCCCTACTCCTTCCTCCAGGCCTTCGCCTTCGGCCTCGGCGGCGGCTTCGGCTGGTTCCTCGCCATCTCCCTCATCGGCGCCATCCGCGAACGCATCAACGAAGCCGCCCTCCCCCGCGGCCTCGAAGGCCCCGGCATCACCCTCATCATCATCGGCATCATGGCCCTCGGCTTCATCGGCTTCTCCGGCATGATCAAGATCTGACCCCCATGCTCGCCCAAATCGCCATCTCGGTCGGCTTCCTCCTCGCCTGCGGGCTCGTTCTCGCCGGGCTCCTCCTTCTCGCCGAAAAGAAAATCCTCAACTACGGGACCTGTCACATCGACGTCAACAGCGGCCGCAAGGATCTCGCCGTCGAGGGCGGCTCCTCTCTCCTCTCCTCCCTCGCCGAAAACAATATTTTCATCCCCTCCGCCTGCGGCGGCCGCGGCTCCTGCGCCTACTGCAAGGTCACCGTCCGCGAAGGCGGCGGCATGATCGGCCCCGTCGAGGAACCGTATCTGACCCCCGAAGAGCGCCAGGCCCATGTCCGCCTCGCCTGCCAGGTCAAGGTCCGCCGCGACCTCCAGATCGAAATCCCCGACGAGCTCTTCAACGTTTCCCGCTTCCGCGCCAAACTCGTCCACAAGAAACCCCTCACCCACGACATCGTCGAGCTGCGCATGCAACTCCTCGAACCCGGCGAAATCACCTTCGAGGCCGGCCAGTACGTCCAGCTCGAGTCCGCCGAATACAAGGGCCGCGATTCCGTCATGCGCGGCTATTCCATCTCCTCCGTCCCCTCCGACAAGGACCATCTCGAGCTCATCATCCGCCGCGTCCCCGACGGCATCTGCACCACCTGGGTCTTCGACCACCTCCAGTCAGGCCAGGAACTCCACTTCTCCGGCCCCTACGGCTTCTTTCACCTCTCCGACACCGACGCCCCCCTCATCTGCATCGCCGGCGGCTCCGGCATGGCCCCCATCTGGTCCATCCTCCGCGACATGAAGGAAAAAGGCATCACCCACCGCCCCGCCACCTACTTCTTCGGCGCCCTCACCCGGCGCGACCTCTTCTTCATGGACGAATTCCGGCAGCTCGAAAAGGAATGCCCCTGGTTCTCCTTCGTTCCCGCCCTCTCCAAGGAGCCCGACGACTCCGGCTGGACCGGCGAACGCGGCCTCATCACCGACGTCGTCGCCCGCCGGTTCCCCGACGCCTCCACACACGAGGCCTACCTCTGCGGCTCCCCCGGCATGATCGACGCCTCCGTCGCCGTCCTCCGCCAAAACGGCATGCCCGAAGAAAACATCTTCTACGATAAATTCTCATGACCGGTCTGGACAGGATGACAGGATTTTCAGGAGTAGCAGGATTGAAACCGAAACCGAGGGCTGTTTGGCTGTCCCATCCTGTCCATCCTGTGAATCCTGTCATCCTGTCTAAAATGCCCGAGGTCTCCCCATGAAAGAAACGCCCCAGGACAAATCCCTCGAAGAACGCCTCGGCGCCTCCCGCTTCTCCGGCGAGGGCTTCCTCGGCACCGACCACCGTCCCGTCGATGAAATCATCGCCGCCGACCTCCATGCCCTCCGCGAACTGGATATCCCCCTCTCCCGCCTGCTCGCCGCCCTCCGCGCGGCCTTCGACCAGGCCCGCGGCGCCCTCGGCGGCGAAGTCGACATCCGCCCCGGCGTCACCGCCGTCGCCCACGAATCCATGGGCCGCATCCCCTCCCCCTTCCAGGGCGACGGCGTCTTTGAAAAAGGCGATGTCGTCCTCACCGACTCCGCCACCGGTGAACAGCTCGTGCTGACGGCCCTCGGCCTCTCGATGATCGAAAAACACCGCTTCTTCCAGGGCCGCGGCTCCCGCTACCGCGTCGAGCCCGCCCGCGCCGCCCGCCTCCTCGGGCTGATCCCCTCCCCGCCCCCCGCTTGAATCCATCCCGCAAGGAAAGTTCCGTACGGCGGAAGAATCCCCCGGTTCGTCCGCCTCCCCGCCGTCCCTCTTCCCGCGACCTCCAGGCGCTGCTGGACATGGAAATCAGCTGTTATCGGCATCCCGGCGAGCGCTTCAACCGCCGCCAGATCCGTGCCCTGCTGGCCAACCCCAACGCCTGCGTGGCCTGCTCCCGCATCCGGGGCCGCCTCGCCGGCTGGGCCGTCGGCCTTCTCCATCGCCATGCCCCCGGCGTCGTCTCCGGCCGCCTCTACGCCCTCACCGTCCACCCCGCCTTCCGCGGACTCCATCTCGGCACCCGGCTGGCCAAGCGCGTCCTCCGACGGCTGGCACGGCTCGGCGCCCGCTCCCTCAGCCTCGAAGTCCGTTCCACCAACCGCACCGCGCGCCGACTCTACGACCGCCTCGGTTTTGTCCCCGCCGCCCTTCTCCCCGACTACTACGGCCCCGGCATCCACGGACTGCGCATGCGAAAACGTCCCGGCAGGAAACAGCGCGACCCCCACGCCCCCATGCCCTCGCGGCCGGGGTGAATCAGGGCCGGCCCCATCCCCCCGCGGGCTTTCTTGCCCGACGACTTGTCCGCCGAAGCCTTGGCGAAGGCGGAAGCCTTGGCGAAGTCTGGCCCCGTGGGTGAATCAGGTCCGTTCTCATCCGATCGTCGCCAGCCGCGCCTTCACCGCCTCCAGCTCCGCCTCCGCCTCGCCCAGCACTTCCGCGAAGATCTCTTTCATGGGCTGCACCCTGTCCACCAGCCCCACGCTCTGGCCCGCCATGCACGAGCCGCGGTCCACGTCGCCGTCCACCGCCGCCTTCTTCAGCCCGCCCATCCAGAAGCTTTCCACCTTGACCTGCGCCTCGGCATGACCCAGCGTCCCCGCATTCATCTGCTGCAGCAGCTCCAGCTGCAGCCGTCCGAATTCCTCGGTGGATTTGTTTTTCAGCGCCCGCACCGCCACGATCGGCAGCCGCTTGTCGTATTCCGGCGTGCTCATCGCCTCGCGCGCCCTCGCTTTCGCAAACCGCGCCTTCAGGTTCGGATGCGCATGGCACTCCTCGCTCATGACAAACCGCGTGCCCATCTGCACCCCCGCCGCCCCCATCAGCAGCATATGCGCAATCATCCGCCCGGTCGCGATGCCGCCCGCCACGAACACCGGCACCCCCGGATTCTTGAACAGCACCTGCTGCAGCAGGATCATCAGCGACACGTGCCCGATGTGCCCCCCCGCCTCGCTGCCCTCCAGAATCAGCGCATCCACCCCGAAGCGCACCATCTGCTCCGCAATCGAATCCGTGGACGCAAACGACACTACTTTCTTGCCCGCCGCCTTCATCTGGGCCACGTCGTTTTTCTTGGGAAAGTTGCCTGCGAAAATCACGATCGGCGCCTCGGACGCCAGCACCGCCTCCTTGTGCGCCGGGAAATTCGGCGCAATGGTCACCAGGTTCACCGCAAACGGCGCGTCGCTGCCTTCGCGGCAGTTCCGGATCTCCTCCGCCAGCGCCTCCCCCGGCATGTTCCCCGCCGCCAGACAGCCAAAGCCCCCCTGCGCCCCCACCGCCTTCACCAGCGTCGAATCGCTGATCCATGTCATCGCCCCGCACATCAGCGGATAGCGCACCCCCAGGAAATCCCGCCCCGCCTGCCAAAGCCCGTCCAAACCGGTTGTCTTCATCCGTCCATCTCCTTATGTCCAGACTGGAATCCTAGCGCGTTCCGCCCCGCTGCGCATCCGGAAAAATCAAGTATTACGCCGGGTCTTCCCGGACGATCATCCGGCGCTCCTGTCGGGCGAAGGCGCGCAAGATGGGACGGTCAGGAGACAGCCTGCCCCATGTTCAACGGCCACTCCCCTATGCACGACTCACTGCAACAGGCCCCGGACCCGCTCGAACACGATCTTGAACCAGGGCGTGAACGCGCCGGGATTCTCCCGCACCTCGCGTTCCAGATCCGCCGGCGCCGCCCAGCGCACCTCGCCCACTTCCGCGGGATCCGGCGCCGGCCGGCCGTCGAACACCCCCGTGAACACATGGTCCACTTCGTGCTCCGTCAGCCCCCCCTCCCCGGAGTCCGCCTTGTACTCGAACCGAAACCGTTCCGTCAGCGGGCAGTCAAAGCCCAGCTCCTCGCGCAGGCGCCGGTGGGCGGCCTCCTCCGTGTCTTCCCCGGGCCGCGGATGGCTGCAGCAGGCGTTGGTCCACAGGTTGGGAAAATGATACTTGCCGGCGGCGCGCTTCTGCAGCAGCCAGCGACCGCCCGGATCCGCGAGGAACACCGAAAAGGCCCGGTGGCGGATGCCGCCCTTCTCGTGCGCCGCGATTTTCTCCAGCGTGCCGATCTCCCGGTCCTGCTCGTCCACCAGAATGACCTGGTCTTCGGCCATCAGCCGCCGCGCTCCAGCTTCAGGTGCGCCGCCATCAGCTCGCCCGGATTCGTCTGGGCCGCCAGCAGCGACAGCTCGCCGCACAGCACCGCCGCGGCGCAGATCGCCGCCAGCCGCCGGGCGTTGGCGCCCGGCTCGCGCGGTTCCAGACACCCCATCTCGCGCAGGTTGTCTTCGACAAACGGCAGTCCCTTCCCGTTGCCGACCGTCCCCACGATCAGGCTGGGCAGCGTCACCGAAAACACCAGGTCCTCCCCCTTCGCCTCCGCCAGCGTGAACCCCTGCGAGCCTTCCACGATGTTCGCCGCGTCCTGCCCCGTCGCCAGATAAAACGCCAGCAGCATGTTGGCAAAATGCGCATTGGCGGTGCGCACACCCCCCGCCAGCGCGGTCCCCATCCAGTTCTTGCGCACGTTCAATTCCGCAATCTTCTCCGGCGTCGTGTGCAGGAACCGCTCCACCAGCCGGCGCGGAAGGCGCGCTTCCGCCGCCACCCGCTTGCCCCGGCCCAGCAACCCGTTCACCGCCGACGCCTTCTTGTCGCAGCACAGGTTGCCGGAGACCGACCCGTAGGCGCACTCCGGCCGCTGCTCCAGCATCCAGGCCAGCAGCGCATCCGCCGCGCGCGTCGTCATGTTGTGCCCCGCCGCATCGCCCGTATCGAACGCAAAGCGGATCCACACCAGATGCCCCACCACCTCGCAATGCACATCCTTCAGCCGCGCAAACCGGCTGGTGGACGCCGCCACCTCCGCCAGCGCCTCCCGCCGGGCTTCCACAAACCGCACCAGGGCCAGCGCCGCCGCCGCATCCGGCGCATCCACCAGCACCGACCGCGTCATGCGCTCGTCCAGCACCGTGATCCGGATGCCCCCCGCGTGCGCCGTCACCCGCGCGCCGCGTTCGACCGACGGCCACAGCGGCGTTTCATACGTCGCCAGCGGCACCCGCACCTCCAGATCCCCTTCGGACCCCGTCAACCGGACCGGCCCGACCTTGCGCATGGGGATGACCGCCGCGCCTGCCTGCTCCATTTGCTTCATGACCGCTCCTTGGGGTTGGGCCTGTTCAGGGTTCCAGCGGCGGCAGGGGAACCGCCGCCGCCTCCAGCGCCTGGATCCGTCCCCCGACCTCCGCCGCGCGGGGGTCGGACGGAAACAGCCGCTCGAATTCGCGATAGACCGAGATGCCCCGGCCGGTCATGCCCAGCTTGTCGCCGTAGGTGTCCGCCAGCGTCCACAGAGCGTCGGGATTGCCCGGCTCCAGCTGCACCAGCTTCCGCAGCGATATCACGGCGGTGTCGTACTCCTCCAGTTCCGCCGACGCCTTGGCCAGCTCGAAGAGCACCATCGGATTTCCCGGTTCCAGGGCCTGCGCCTTCAGCAGCGCCTCCTGCGCCTCCCGGGGCTGGCCCTGCGCCAGCCGGAATTCGCCCGCCGCCAGCTGCACTTCCGCCCGGTCCGGGAACAGGTCCACCGCCCGCCGGAGAATTTCGCCCGCCTGCTCGGCATCGCCGCCTTTGCGGGCCAGCTCCACCGCCCGCATCGCCTGCAGAAACGCCGCCGCCGTGTCGCCCTGCTTCAGCGCCTCCTGGGCCTGGGCCCACAGAATGCCCGCCGTCATGGTCGGCCCGGCCGGCTCCGGCGGCCCGAACGACGTCTGCTCCACGGCTTGCCCGCCGATGCGGCTTACGGCGGCGGCCGCGCGCTCGCCCTTGGGCGCCGCCAGCAGGTACTGGCGGAAATACTCCTGCGACTGTTCCCCGTGGCCCTCCATCAGCGCATGCAGCACCCCGAGATTGTACAGCGCGGGCGGATAGTCCTTGCGCATCTCCAGCGCCTGCATGAAAAACGTCTCCGCCTGCGCCAGGTTCTCCTCCAGCAGGGCGATGCGCCCCAGGCCGGCCGCAGCCTCGGCCGACTGCGCGTCGCGCTTCTGCGCTTCGTAGTACATCCGCTTGGCCAGGTCCCACCGCCCGTTGCGCGTGGTCCATTCGCCGATGTGCCGCAGCGCCTTGGTATCCTTCGGATCCACGTCCGCCGCCCGCCGCAGCAGCGAAATGCCCCGCGACATGTCCCCCGACTCCAGGGCCAGGCAGCCGAGATTGTAGATCGGCTCAAACGCCGCCGGCGCCAGCTCGCTGGCGGCCTCGAAGTGCTTCATCGCCTCCGGCCCGCGCCCCAGTTCCCGTTTCGCCAGCCCCAGCCAGTTGTGCGCCTCGGCGGCAAACGGCGCGCCCGGCGCCCGTTCCATCGCTGATTCGATCCGCTCCAGGCCGGCCTCCAGCCGCCCGGCCCGCAGCTCCGCCAGGCCCGCCTGATATTCCTTTTCAGGCGTCACGCCGCCGCCGCACCCCGCCGCCAGCAGCGCCGCCGCCGCGACCCACACCGCCGCCATCCCTGTTCTACGCATACTCACGCCTGCCTTTCCCGCCCCGCCCCGTCTCCGCCGATCGAAGAATGGAAGGATCGAACCCTGCCCCCCTGCCCCCCCTTGAACATTGAATATTGGATATTGAATATTGAATCCCCCCCTCTCTGTTGGTCGTTGGGTGTTGGCAGGGGGGAAGGCCTCGGACATCAAACCTCGGCTGTTCCCTGAACCCCGAACCCTGCCCTCTGCCCTCTGCCCTCTGTCCTCTGTCCCCTGCCCTCTGTCCCCTGCCCTC
>JAXGNL010000056.1:0-11220 GCA_040768005.1 Kiritimatiellia bacterium | reverse complement strand
GAGGGCAGAGACCAGAGGACAGAGGACAGGGGACAGAGGTCAGAGGTCAGAGGACAGAGGGCAGCCGTTGGACCAGCAACCAACGACCAACAGCTGTTCGCTATTGCATGAGCAGGAGGCTGAGGGCCATGAGGGCCATGCCGGCGACGAGGCCGAGGAGGCTGTCGTGGCCCTTGCCGTAGGCGCGGCTGGTGGGGAGCAGTTCGTCGACGCTGATGTAGACCATGATGCCGGCGACGGCGCCGAAGAGGATGCCCATAACCTGGGGGGGGAACAGGCAGTTGTCGCAGCCGACGAAGAGCCGCAAGGCGAAGTAGGCGATGAGGGCGCCGACGGGTTCGGCCAGGCCGCTGAGGAAGGAGTAGAGGAAGGCTTTCCGGCGGTCGCCGGTGGCGTAGAAGATCGGGACGGAGACGCTGATGCCTTCGGGGATGTTGTGGAGGGCGACGGCGACGGCGATGGCGATGCCGAGGGAGGGGTCGTGCAGGGCGGCGAGGAAGGTGGCGAGGCCTTCGGGAAAGTTGTGGATGCCGATGGCCAGGGCGGTAAACAGGCCCATGCGCATGAGCTTGTGATGATGATGGGCGTGGTCGTGAACGCTGATTTCGCCGTTCTTGGGGCGGGACTCGTCCTGGTGCTCGAAGTCGGGGATGGGGGCGTTGGGATCGTGCAGGGGGCGCGTTTCGGATTCGGCGTGGGTTTCGTGGGGGTTCTCCGCGGCGGGAATCAGGTTGTCGATCAGCCCGATCAGCAGCATGCCGGCGAAGAAGGCGGCGACATTGATCCAGTTGCCGGCGGCTTCGCCGTAGCGCAGAGCGAGGGCGTCGCCGCCCTTGACGAGGATTTCGACGAACGAGACATAGAGCATGACGCCGGCGGAGAAGCCGGTGGCGACGGACAGAAAGCGGTAGTTGGTGCGCCTGGCGGTGAAGGCGATGATGCTGCCGATGCCGGTGGCCATGCCGGCAAACAGCGTCAAGCCCAGGGCGACGAGAACGGGATTCATGGCTCAGCCGAACTGTCCGGTGCGGAGCATGACGAGTGTGCAGGCGCGGACGGTTTCGATGCCGGCGGCGGCGAGTTTCTCCTCCAGTTCGGGGTTTTCGGTGCCGGGGTTGAAGAGGACGCGCCGGGGGTTACTCGCGAGGATGGCGCCGGCCATGCCCGTGGAATGGGCGGGGGAGACGTACATTGTCACGGTATCCACGGGCTCGGGGATGTCGGCCAGGGATTTGAACACGCGGTGACCGTCGATTTCCGCGAGTGCGGGATGGACGGGAAAAACGGCATGGCCTTTTTCCGCGAGCAGGCGGACGGCCTGGTTCGAGTAGCGCTCGGGTTTGTTGCTGGCTCCCAGGATGGCGACGTTCATGGACAATCTCCTACTGCATCAGTCTTGCCGTTTGGCGGGGCGGGGTCAAGCGAACAGGAGGGAGCCGCGCCAGCGGGCGATTTACGGCAAAGGCCTGCTTGAAACGGGCGGAGGGAACCGGCTATACTGTCCGCATGAACACAGGTTGTGGCGACCGGGTGACAGTGGTGGGGGCGGGCATTGGCGGGATGGCGGCGGCGGCGCGGCTGGCGAAGGACGGCTTCCGGGTGACGGTGGTCGAGCGCAATGACCAGGCCGGCGGCCGGGCGCGCATCTGGCAGGCCGGAGGCTATACGTTCGACATGGGCCCGTCGTGGTACCTGATGCCGGAGGTGTTTGAGCGGTTCTTCGCGCACTTCGGCAAAACCACGGCCGACTACTACGAGTTGAAGCCGCTGGATCCGTCGTATCGCGTATTCGTTGGGCCGGGGGAGCATCACGACATTCCGCCGGACCGGGCCGGGGTGCGGGCGCTGTTCGACCGCCTGGAGCCGGACGGGGGGCGGAAACTGGAGGCCTATCTGGCGGATGCGGCCTACAAGTACAAGGTGGCGGTGGGGGAGTTTCTGTACCGCGACTACCGCACGGTGCTGGATTTCCTGAACTGGCGGATGATGACCGAGGGGCTGAAGCTGAACGTGCTGGGCAAACTGGATGCCGCGGTGCGGCGGCAGTTCGGCGACCGCCGGGCGCGGCAGATCCTGGAGTACGCCATGGTGTTTCTGGGAACGTCGCCGAACGATGCGCCGGCGATGTATTCGCTGATGTCGCACGTGGACCTGACGCAGGGGGTGTTTTATCCCGCGGGGGGGCTGTCGGCCGTGGCGCAGGGCATCCGCAGGCTGGCGGAGGAACAGGGCGTGGCATTCCGGTTTTCGACCGAGGCGGAGCATATCGTGACGGCGAACGGCCGCGCCATCTGCGTCCAGGTGCGCGGGGCGGACGGCGGGCGGGCGTCGCTGCCCTGCGACGCGGTGCTGGCGAACGCCGACTACGCGCACGTGGAGACGGACCTGCTGGATCCGGCCGATTGCACGTATCCGCAGCGCTACTGGGAGAAGCGCGTGGTGGCGCCGAGCATGTTCCTGCTGTATCTGGGCACGACGAAGCGCCTGGAGCGGCTGGCGCATCACAACCTGTATTTCCAGCCGGACTGGAACACGCATTTTGATGCGATATTCAAGCGGCCGGCGTGGCCGGAGGCGCCGTGCTTCTATGTGTCGTGCATCAGCAAAACCGATCCGGGCATGGCGCCGCCGGGGCGCGAGAACGTGTTCGTGCTGGTGCCGGTGGCGGCGGGGCTGGACGATCCGGACGACGTGCGGGACGCCTACGCCCGGAAGGTCATCCGCCATGTGGAGCAGGTCACGGGCGAGGAGATCGCGCCGCACATCGAGGTGCAGCGGATCTTCAGCCACCGGGATTTCGCGGGGGACTATCACGCGTGGAAAGGAACGGCGCTGGGGATTTCGCACACGCTGAGGCAGACGGCGGTGTTTCGTCCGTCCCTGCGCAGCCGCAAGGTGCGCAATCTGCACTATGCGGGGCAGTACACGCATCCGGGCATCGGGGTGCCCATGGTGCTGATCGCGGCGGAAGTGGCGGCGGAGAACCTGCGCGGGGACCTGGGTGGAAAAGAATGACATGAGCGGCCGTTCCCAGGCGCAGGTGTTCAAGGCCGGCAGCACGACCTATTTCCACTCGAGCCTGTTCTTCGCGCCGGCCATGCGCGACGAGGTGTTTGCGCTCTACGGGTTCGTGCGCACGGCGGACAACTTCGTGGATGCGGTGCCCCAGCAGGCGGAGGCCTTCGCCCGTTTTGCGGCGCGCTACCGGGCCGCCCGGGACGGCACGCCGGCCGGGGACCCCCTGATCGACGACTTTGTCGCGCTGCAGCGGCGGCGGGGATTCGATCCCGACTGGACGGAGGCGTTTCTGGGTTCGATGGCGGCGGACCTGACCCGGCGGTTCTACCGGACGGAGGCGGAGACGCTGGAGTACGTGTACGGGTCGGCAGAGGTGATCGGGCTGTTCATGGCGCGGATCATGCGGCTGCCGGAAGAGGCGCTGCCCGCCGCCCGGATGCTGGGCCGGGCCATGCAGTTCATCAATTTCATCCGCGATGCCGCGGAGGACGCGGCGATGGGCCGGCGCTATCTGCCGATGGAGCGCGACGGAACGCGCCTGCTGGACGAGTCCGGCGACTGGCTGCCCTCCCGCGAGTGGGCGCGGGCGAATCCGGGCAAATGGACGGCGTTTCTGCAGGGGCATCTGGCCCGCTATGAAACCTGGCAGGCGGAGGCCGAAGCGGGCTACCGGTACCTGCCGCGCCGTCCGCGGACCGCGGTGCGGACGGCCGGGGACATGTACAACTGGACGGCGAAGCAGATCGAGGCCGATCCCTTCGTGGTCTTCGAGCGGAAGGTCAAGCCGCGGAAGGCGCGGATCGTGCTGCGGGCGCTCTGGAACGGGCTGCGGGGATAGGGATGAACCTGTACGTGACGCTGAACCTGCTGGTGCTGGCGGCGCCGCTGGCGCTGTCGTTCGACCGGCGGGTGGCGTTCTGGCGGAAGTGGCCGCAGGTGCTGCCGGCCATCGCCGCGGTCATGGCGGTGTTCATTCCGTGGGACGTGTGGAAAACGGCGGCGGGGGTGTGGGGGTTCAATCCACGGTACGCGGGGGAGTTCCGCCTGCTGGGCCTGCCGCCGGGCGAGTGGCTGTTTTTCATCTGCGTGCCCTACGCCTGCCTGTTTATCCTGGAATGCGTGCGGGCCTATGTTCCCGAACGGACGCTGCGGCTTCCCCGCGTTGCGGTCCATGCCGCGGCGGTCGCGCTGGCGCTGCTGGCCTGGCGGTTCCGCGGGCTGACCTATACCGGCACGGTGTTTTTCTCCGCGGCGGCGGCCCTGGAGCTGCTGGAAGGGATCGCGCCCGCCACGCTGCGGTCGGGCCGGTTCTGGCTGGCGATGGCCCTGACCTATGTCCCGTTCCTGGCCGCCAACGGCGTGCTGACCGGCCTGCCCGTGGTCTGGTACGACGACGCGCGCATCCTCTCGATCCGGGCCGGGTCCATTCCCCTCGAGGATTTTGTCTACAGTTTTTCGATGCTGGCGCTGGCGGCGGCGGTTCATGACGCCGCCGGACGGCGGAGGCGCCGGCCATGAGCCGCACGGCGGTGGTGGTCGGGGCGGGCATCGGGGGCCTGGCGGCGGCGGCGCTGCTGGCCCGGAGCGGCCGGCGGGTCACCGTGTTCGAGCAGGCGCCGCAGGCCGGCGGCAAGGCGGCCTCCGTCCGGCTGGGAGGCTTTCGTTTCGACACCGGCCCGTCCCTGCTGACGCTGCCGGAGGTGTTCCGCCGGTTCTTTGCGCGGCTGGACCGGGACCTGGACGATTACCTGGAGCCCCTGCCGCTGGCGCCGCTGTGCGCCTACGATTTCGCCGACGGCACCCGGCTGGAAAGCTATTCCGACCGCGCGCGCTTTGCCGCGGAACTGGAGGCCGCGGGCGCGGCGACCCGCCGCGAGCTGGAGGCCTGTCTGGATCACAGCGCGCGGCTCTGGCGCTGGGCGGGGGAGCTGTTTCTGACGCGCAGTCTGCACGAGCCGGCCACGTTTTTCAGCCGGGCCGGGCTCCGGGCGATTCTCCATGCCGGCCGGCTGTCGCCGTTTCAGACCCTGCATGCGGCCAACGCGCGCGCGTTCACGGATCCGCGCGCGGTGCAGCTGTTCGACCGCTACGCGACCTACAACGGGTCGAGCCCGTACCGCACGCCGGCCACGATGCGAATCATTCCGCATGTGGAATACGGATTCGGCGGGTATGCGCTGCGCGGCGGGATCGTGGCGCTGCCGCGCGCCCTCGAGCGCGTCGCGCGGGAATGGGGCGTGGAATTCCGCTTCGGCGAGGCGGTCGAACGCATCGTGGTGCAGCAGGGCCGGTGCCGGGGGGTCGAGGCCGGCGGCGTGTTCCGGCCGGCGGACCTGGTGGTGAGCAATGCCGATGTGCTGGCCACCTATCGCCGGCTGCTGGACATGCCGCAGGCGCCCGAGGCGCGCCGCGCCGCCCGGCAGGAACCGTCTTCCTCCGGACTGGTGTTTCTGTGGGGGCTGAAACGCGGATTCGACCGGACCCGGGTGCATAACATTTTCTTTTCGGGCGATTACCCGGCCGAATTCGATGCGTTGTTCCGGCGCCTGGATCTGCCGGAGGATCCGACGGTGTACGTCAACATCACCGGCAAGGTGGACCCGGAAGACGCGCCGCCCGGCGGCGAGAACTGGTTTGTGCTGCTGAATGCGCCGAGGGCGGCGGGCCAGGACTGGCCCGCGCTGGCGGCGCGGGCCCGCCGGGCGGTGCTGGCGCGGGTGTCAAAGGCGCTGGGGACCGGCCTGGAACCCTGGATTGCGGAAGAGCGGGTGATTACGCCGCCGCACATAGAACGGGAAACCGGCTCCACGCACGGCAGCCTCTACGGCATGGCCTCCCATGGCCCGGCGTCGGCCTTTCTGCGGCATCCGAACCGCTCCCGGCGGATCCGGGGGCTGTACTTTGCCGGCGGCAGCGTGCATCCGGGCGGCGGCATGCCGCTGGCCCTGCTGTCGGGCATGCTGGCGGCGGATCTGGCGGAGAAAACCGAACGATGAGCCTGTTGCGATCGAGTTCCTGGAGAATCTACGAGCGGGCGGCCGCCCTGGGTCTGGCGGTGCTGTATGCGGTCGGCGCGGCCGGTCACGCCATGGCCCCGACGCTGCCGTGGATGCTGCGGATGACGCCGGGATTCCTGCTGGCAACCGCCGCGCTGGCCACGGCCCCCTCGGCGGTGTACGGCGGCATTCGGTTTGTGACGTGGCTGGCGGGCGCCTGCGCGCTGACCTTTGCCGCGGAGGCCGTCGGCGTGGCCACGGGGCTGGTATTCGGCGAATACGAATACGGCGCGACGCTGGGACCGGCCTGGCGGGGGGTGCCGCTGATCATTGCGTTCAACTGGGTGGTCGTGGTGAACGGCACGGTATGGATGGCGACCCGCCTGACGGACCGTTCGCCGGCGGCCGGCCGGCGATGGAAAATCGCCCTGTGGGCGGGGCTGGCGGCCATGCTGTTTGATGTGCTGATGGAACCCGTGGCCATGCGGCTCGACTACTGGCGCTGGCCGGGCGACACCGTGCCGCTCCAGAATTACGCCGCCTGGTTTGTCATTGCCGCCGCGGCCGCCGCCGCCCATCCGCTCGGCGGAGGCGCCCCGGCCCGCGCCCCGGAAGGAGAAGGGCGCCTCGCGGGCTTTTTCGTGCTGGTGCAGGCGGCGTTTTTCGCCGCGCTGCGCGTCATCTGGCTTTTTCAAGGCGGATAAGATAGGATTCGCTCCATGCTCACCTATTTCCAGCAGGTCCGGCCCGGGGTGGCGCAGGCCATCCGCGACATTCTGACGACCTATGCCCCGCGGCTGGCGGCCGTCAGCCCGATGGGCGGGCAGCTGGCGGCGCGGCTGAATGACTATGCGCAGTCCGGGAAAATGATCCGCGGCATCCTGGTGCGGATGGGCTACGAACTGTGCGCGGCGAAAGCGCCGGATGCCGCCATGGTCCGCGTGCTCGACCGCGCGGGCGCTGCGATGGAATTCTTCCAGGCCGGGCTGCTGATTCACGACGACATCATGGACCGCGACACGATGCGGCGGGGAGGCGTGACGGTCCACACCCAGTACGAACGCGACGCGGCGGAAGCGGAAGCATCCGATCCGGTGCATCACGGGCTCTCGCTGGGCATGTGCGCGGGCGACATCGCGTTTTTCCTCGGCTTCCATATCCTGTCCTCCCTGCCCGTGCCCCTGGACCTGCAGGAACGCTCCCGGCGGGTGGCGGCGTTTTCCGCGGAGGAGCTCTGCTGGGTGGGTGTGGCGCAGATGCGGGTTGTCCGCAACGGGGGGGGGGGGGTGGGCGCCGATCCCGACCCGGCCCAGATCCTGCGCGTGTACCGGTACAAGACGGGCCGCTACACGTTCTCGATGCCGCTGATGGCCGGCGCCATGCTCGCCAACGGAAGCCCCGCCCACCTCGAAGCCCTGGAACAGGCCGGCGAAAACCTCGGCGTGGTGTTTCAGCTCAAGGACGACGAACTCGGGATTTTCGGCGAGGCCGGGCAGCTGGGCAAGCGCGCGGACTCGGATATCCGGGAAGACAAGAAGACACTGCTGCGCCATTTCCTGTTCGAGGCGGCCGACGCCGGGCTGAAGGCGGAGCTCCAGCGGATTTTCGGCAGTCCGGAACCCGGCGAAGCGGGCCTGAAGTTCGTCCGCGAAGCGATGGAAAAAACGGGGGCGCGGGACAAGGTGCGCGAGTACATGAAGTGCTTTGCCATGGAAGCCTCCGACCGGATCGCCAGCCTGCCGCAGGAGTCCGGGAGCTGCACGGCGGCCGCCCGCGAAGCCTTTCACGACCTGTTCCGCTACAGCGTGGAGCGCCGCTCCTGACCGCCATGCGCGCGTGTTGGCTTGTGCTGCTGTTGGCCGGAGCCATGCGGGCGGCCGGCGGCGGAGACGGCCGGTCCGGTTCCGGCGGACCCGGACCTGCTGGAACAGGTTCGCCTGGAGTTTGAGCAGGCGCCGGATTCTTCCGCCGTGACGCGTTCGCTGACCCGCCTGCTGCAGGCGCGGCTTCCGCCGGACCGGGCGGAGTGGCCGCCGGTGTTCCAGGCCTATGACGCGGCGCTGGCCGGCCTGGCCGGCAAGCATGCCCGCCTGCCGTGGGACAAATACAACCGCACCCGGGCCGGGCTGGCCGGGCTGGATGCACTGGCGGCGGCGCATCCGGAGTCCATCGAAATCCGCGCGCTGCGCTTCTTCTTCTGCCGCGGGCTTCCGGAGTTCTTCCAGGCCGGCCCGACGGCGGAGGCGGATCTGGCCGCGCTGGCGGACCTGTTTGCGCGGGGCGCCGATGACACCGTGGCCGGCGATTACCGCCGGAAGCTCCGCCAGGCGCTGCAGGAAGCCGCTCCGGCCGGTTCCGAGGCGCGGCGAAAGCTGGACGCTCCCTGAGCGGCCGGCGGGCCTCTGCCGGTTTCCGCAACGCAAAGAATGGGGGAGGTCGTGCAGTCAAACAGCCCGTGAAGGGGTCGCCGGGCAAAAACCCAAAGCCCCAGCGAGCCGTTTCTAAAACGGACGCCTCATTTCACTTGTTTTCAACGGGAAACCGTAGCCACGTCTCGACCGTCTTTTCCGCGGTTTTCATTACACGGTTTGTTCAGTCACCCATCTGGTTCTCGACCTCGGGCGGTTCGGTATGCCGAATCATTGCAAGGGGTCCATGATCCGGGCCGATGAGCTGTTTTTTTGTCGTTTTCTTCCATGGCAGAATGGAGCAGAATCAAGCAGCAGATAGAAGGCCGGATGCGGCTGCCGGCCGGTTGCAGAGGTGCCACATGAAATCAGCGGGTTGGCGGACGGGATGGGGGGCGGCGGTTCTGGGGGGCATGCTGGGGGTTGTGCCGGTTCAGGCGGAGGTTTACGAGGCCAACGGGTGGCGGATCGAGAAAACCGTGTTCAGCGTCAGCGATTCCAACGTGACGTACTACATCGACCTGACGCGCACGGGGCCGGATGCGGGGGTGGTGGCGATCACGGACGAGCGGGATCCGGCGGTGACGGACGGGTACGGGGACGACGCCTATCCGCCTCCTGTTTCGGGTGGCGGTGGCGCCCGGACGATCGTCTGGACCCAGGACATGCCCAGCGGGTCCTCGACCTATGCCTATCTGTCCACCACGTTGAAGCCCGGTCTGGCGCCGGGCACGCGGATCGTCAACACGGCCAGCGTGACGGACAGCAACGGCACGACTTCGGTAAAACAAATCGTCTGGACAGGCCGGGACAACGACACGACGCGGGCGAGCGGCTCCGCCGGGACGTGCCGCGACCCGGTCAACACGCGCACCGGCGAATATGTGTATGATCCCGCTCCCGATTTCGACCTGGGCGGTCCGCTGCCGCTGCGGTTTGTCCGGGCCTATGCTTCGCGCCTGGACGATCCCGGCACGGAGCTGGTCCGAAGCGCGCTGGGGCCGGGGTGGATGCACAATTTCGACATCCAGCTCGTACGCCAGGATCCCGCCGCCGCCGACCGCAGCTTTTTCGTGATCCTGGAGGGCGGCAAGGTGGTGCCCTTCACGGAATTTCCAGACGGCACCTGGCAGTTGAACCTGATCGAGCCGCTGACACCCTATGCCCTGAAATCCGACGGCGAGGACCTCTGGTTCTGCGATCCGGACCGGGGGATTCTGTACCGGTTCGACGACGCCGACCGGGCCGGCGTGAAGGAGATCACGGACCGCAACGGCAATGCCATCGTGATCGGCCGCCGGGCGGATGGATTGATCACGAACGCCTCGGACGGCCTGGGACGGGAACTGACGTTCGAGTACAACGCGTCCAGCAACCTGGTGCGGGTGACGGACGGTACCCGCGCCGTGTCGTTCGGCTACGGCGCGCACGGCGAACTCGTCACCTCCACCAACGTGATGGGACAGGCCACGGCATTTGCCTACGATCCGGCGAACTCCTTCACCAACGGCAACGGCGCGCTGCTGACGTCCGTCACGTATCCGCGGGGCAACGTGCCGCTGGTCCAGACGTACGATGCGGACGGCCGCGTGGTCGCGCAGGCGGACGCCGGAACAAATGTGGCGACGTTCGCCTACGGCGTCAGCAATTTCACGGCCTACGGCGTCGTGACGGAACCCGACGGCTCGATGCTGCGCCATGAATACCAGAACGGCGCGCTGACCAAGGCCTGCGACGCGTATTCCAATTATTTCCAGTACGGATTTTCCGGCGGCCGCGACGCGCTGGGGTCGCTGCGGGACCGGAGGGGCAACGACAGCCGGATCACCCGCGACTACGCCACGCGGCAGGTGACCGAGGTGCAGGACCGGTGGTTTGCCCGGACCGCCTATGGCCATGCCCCTTGCGCACAGGTGTTCTCCAACCGCGAATTCCCGGCCCGGACCGTGGCGTTTGATTTTCACGATCTGCTGTGGACCACCAACTTCAATACCGGCAACACCTGCGTCGAACGATTTGAATGCGACGCGCGTGGAAATGTCACCGGCTACATAGATCGGGCGGAACAGCGCTGGAGCGTGGAAGTCAACGCCCGCGGCCAGCCGGTAGGCATCGTCAATCCCCGGGGCGGGGCGCGGACCTTCGCGTACAACCCCGACGGGACGCTGGCGAGCGCGGGCGACAGCGGCACCGGCGCGACGACCTTCACCTACGATGCCCTGCGGCGGCTGACCGGCATCCAGTATCCGGACGGCTCGGCCGAGGGCTGGGGCCTGGACGCCCGGGACCGCCTGACGGCCCATACCAACACCGCGGGCGGCGTGACGACGTTTGACTACGACGCCAACGGGAATCTCGCGCAAACGACGGATCCGGCGGGCTATCAGACCGGTTCTGCGTACGATGCCATGGACCGCCGCACCAACCGGTGGGACAGTCTGGGGTCGCGCGGCACAGCCGCCTATGACGTCATGGGACGGCCGGCAGCCGTGGACCAGCCGGCCTGCACCAATGTCTACGGCTACGATCAGCGCGGATGGGTCGTGACTGTTGCGCGCGGAACACGGACCTGGACGCAGCATCATGATGCAGAGGGCAACATCACCAACACCGTGTCGCCCGAAGGCATCACGAACCAGTTTGCCTACAACTGGATCGGCTGGCCGAGCAGCTGGTATGACCCGCTCTACGGCCGGGTGCATTTCCAGGCGGCGGGCTGGACCTACGACTACCGGGGCAACGTAACCCGGCAGAAGAACCAGCTGAATGAATATACCTGGTTCCAGTGGGACAAGGCC
>JAXGNL010000055.1:0-11522 GCA_040768005.1 Kiritimatiellia bacterium | reverse complement strand
ATTCACGGTACCGCGCCGCGCGCGGCGGATCGTTGATCTGGCGATACTCCGCAAACCGTTTGGTGGCCATCAGAAACGCGCCGAACATCCAGTAGGCCACGATGATGGAAACCGGCGGGACGGCGCGCCCCCCGACCAGATACCACCCCAGAGCCAGCCGGATGGGAGTGTTGACCGCCTCGCTCAACACATCCACATACGGGTATTTCTTGGTCCGGAACGGCTCGACATTGTACAGCACCCCCATCAGCCAGAGCAGCAGCAGCGTCCATCCAAACGGACGGCCGATCCCGAATCCCAGCGCCCCCCCCAGCAGCGAAAGGCCCGCCCACTCCGCCCAGGCCCACCGCAGATTCACCCGGCCCGACGGAATCGGACGCGCCTGTTTCTCGGGATGAAACCGGTCCTGGGGAGCATCGATGATTTCATTGATCACATAGTTCGCCGAGGCCACCAGACAGGCCGCCAGCAGCCCGACCGCAATCCGCAGGACATCCGACATCCCGCCGGCGCCGCCGCCGAAGAACAGGCCGAGCACCATGCCCGGCAGGATGAAAATGTTTTTCACCCAGTGGTCCACCCGGGCGATTTGAATGTACGGCACGGGGTTCACGGCTTCCTCCGGAGGTAAAACGAATAGGAATCAAGCAAATTGAGCGGAAACACCTTGTCCATCCATCGGCGCAGCAGGCCGTGCCGCCGCCCCAGCCCCGCCCAGTCCACGCGCGGCGTGTAGGCCGTCAGACGCTCCAGCACATACCCCACGCTGAAATACCATTTCGCCCGGCGAACCGCGACCGGTTCCAGTCCGCCTCGGCCGGCCAGTTCGGCCATACTCGCCCGGTTGAAAAAACCCACGTGCGCCAGACGGCAATGCCACCAGCGCCGCCCCATGATCCGGGACGCCCAGCTGTCAATGTCCGGCGTAATCACCTGCAGCACCCCGCCGGGCGCCAGCTGGCGGGCCGCCGCCCCCAACAGGGCCCGGGGATCGGTGACATGCTCGATCAAGTCGATCAGGGCGATGGCCTCAAAGGTCCCTTCCACCTCGGGATGGGGATAGAAGCCCTGCTTCACGTCCAGTCCCCTGGCTCGCGCCCGGGCGACGGCCCAGCGGCTCGGTTCCACCCCCACCCCGGTTATCCCGCGTTCCCGCGCCGCCGCCAGCAGCAACCCCGTTCCGCAACCAATGTCCAGAAGCGTGGCCGGCACTCGCCCGGCCACCCGGATCAGCTCCGACAGATTGCTCTGCTGCTGCCGTTGGCGATAGGACGCTCCGTCCTCGTAGGCCTCATCCGTCATCTCCTGATACACCTCGTTCAGGCGGTTCTGGAGGGCATCCGGAGCGAACACGTACCGGCAGTCGGCGCAGCGCCACAGCGGCCAGGCCAGGCCATAGCGCGCATCCGTGATCTTGACGTCATCCGTCGTCACCGGCCGAACCGCCATTCCCCTCCGCCAGCGCCGGATGCGCCGCCCGCCGCAAACGGGACAGCAAGACGGCGAATCGGTTGTCTGGTCATCCATTTGTCGCCCTTTCAAAATGCGTTTCACTACGCGCCAGCCGCCCGGGAAACGCAAGCACAAACCGCGTCAGGACCGCTTTCCCGCAACCCGGTCGTAGCATCGGACAAATCCGTCCAGCACGCGCTCCATGGCATGGGTGCGGGCCACCGCTTCCCTCGCGTGACGGCAAAACGCCTGGGGACCGTTCCTCCCGCCCAGCACCTCCGCCCAGGCCGAGGCCACGGCCTCGGCCGTCGGATGGGCCGGAAGCAGGATTCCCGTCACGCCGTCCTTCACCAGTTCGCGGTTCCCTCCGCAGTCCGTTGCCAGCACCGGCAGTCCGGCAGCCATGTATTCGAGTATGGTGTTCGAAAGCCCTTCGTTTCGGCCGGGCACCAGCGCGCCAATCTCGCAGTGCCCCAGCAGGGCGGGCACATCGTCGATCTCCCCCAGAAAACAGACCGCGCTCTCCAACCCGAGCTGCTTTGCCCGGATCCGCAATTTCGTCATCTCCCGCCCGTCTCCCGCCACGACCAGAACCGCATCGGAAATCCTGCGTTGCACCAGGGGCAGCGCCTCGATCAGCAGCCCGGTGTTCTTCTCCGGATCCAGCCGGTTCACCACCACCAGGCGCCGGCCGGCGGGCAACTGATCCGTCTTGGAAAACGGCATCCGGGCCTGCGCATCGAATTCCTCCAGATCCAGCAGATTCGGCAGCACGACCATCTTTTCCGCCGTCAGCCCCCGGGCCGCAAAATGGTCCCGCACGGCTTCGGCATTGGCCACCACCGCTGCCGCCGCCCGATCGGCCCGCCGCATCAGCACCGTCTTCCACGCCGGGTAAATCTGGCCCAGGTCGCGCCGGCTCGTCACCAGCTTCACCCCCGCCAGACCCGCCGCGAACTGGCCGAAAACCGCGGCATCCGCATCCCATGCGTGCAGGATGTCCGCCTGCGTGTCCCTCAGCCAGACCGCCAGCCGCCGGATTTCCTTCCAGGTGTTCCACCGGACCGCATGGCGGATGCGCACCTCGTGCACCGGCCCGCAGGCGGCTTCCACTCCCTCCAGAAAAAATCCCCGCCGATGAAACACCGCCACCCGGTGCGGCAGCCCCCGCTTTGCCAGCCCCATCGCCACCCGGGCGCACTGGCCTTCCGTCCCCCCGCGGATCAGATCATGAACCCAATGGACCACCCGTGGAGCCGTCATGGCGCCCCGCCTGCATCCGCTCCCGCCGCCCGCTCGCTTCGAACCGCCCCCATCAGGGCCGAAGCCGACCCCGCCAGCATCAGCGTGACCGGATTCCAGCACTGAGGGCAGAAGGAACCCCCGACGGCAATCACCAAGGCCTGCATTTGAAAAGTCCAACCGAGATCCCGCAACGCCGGCCAGCGCCGGGCGTGGCGCCTCACCCATCCGCCGCACAACAGAATCGTCGAGATGAAGCCGATGTAGAGGCCCATCCCAATCATGCCCATCTGCCGCCCCGCCATCAGAATTTCGCAATGCACCTCTCCGCCGGCCATGGGGAACCGGTCGACATACTGGGAGGCATCCGGCCGCACCCCCACTCCGAAAACGGGATATTCCTTGATCAAAGCCCACGTGTCGCGGTTTTTCAGCTTCCGCTCCTGCGCGCTCTGCTCGTCCTGGGTCATGGGCCCCGGCCGGTCTTCTTTTTCTCGTCCGAGAAAGGAGGCGATGGCCTGGGGAATGGTCCGGAAACGCTGGCGGTTCCGCTCCCCCGTCAGCGGATAGAGCAGGACCAATACCGTGACAATCAGCCCCAGGGTCTTCCAGCGCCGGTGCGCATAGTGCGGCAGAAGGAAGGCGCCCAGGACAATCAACGTCACCAGCCCCGTGCGGCTTCCGGTTTCAAAGACAATCCAGACGCCGGACAGCGCCCCCGCCAGAAACAGCCATTTGACCCAGGGACGACGGGCCTGCTGGTAGGCATAGAGGTACAGCGGCAGCACCATGCACATCATGTACGCAAATCCGTTCGGGTTTTCGATCAGCGACACCGCCGCGCCCATCAGCCGGTCCGCGCTGTAGGTCGCCCCCGTGAACGACAGCCGCAGTCCGGCCTTGATCCACCACAGCGTGGCGATCAGGGTCGTCATCTGCACCGCCCACACCCGCTCCACGGATGTCGCCATGGCCTCGACCATGATCAGCAGCAGCGCGTTCTTGAAAATCAAATCAATGGTGGGATTCCACGCCGATGACGCCTGGTACATTCCGAAGTGCTGCGACAGCATGCCAAAGAACATCAAGGCCATTCCCAGCACGGTGGCCGGCCCCAGGCGCAGCAAGGGCCGCCGGGACTCCAGGCACCCCATGACATGCAGCCCAACCGCGGCAATGAACGCAATGTCCGCAATCTTCAGCGGCCAGAGAAAACTGAACCGGTTCTGCGGCTGCACCAGCAGAATGCAGACATACCACAGCAGAAAACGAAACCCCCAGAGACTCATGCCGCCCTCCGGCGCATTCTGCGGAAGTCCCCGCCGGTCACGACTGGATGCGTGTTGTCCATTGCCCTGCCCACTATAGGCAGGCCCCCGCTCCGCAGCAACGGATTTCCGCTCGACCCGACAGCCGGATCGAAGGGCAAACAACGAAATACGCGAATGACACGAAAGGAATCCGTGCAAGACCGTTTAGCGGGAAAACAGGAAACCACAGGAAAACAGGTTTTTAGCCGTCGGGATCGGACAGCCGTGTAGACAGGATAGACAGGATTGGCCGGACCTCCGACTTCGGACCTCGGACCTCGACTGCCCCCTGTCTCCTGTCTCCTGTCCCCTGTCTCCTGTCCCCTGCCCCCTGTCCTCCCGTCCTCCCGTCCTCCATCCTCCGTCTTCCCCCCTGTCCCCTGACTCCTGTCCCCTGCCCTCTTTCCTACAAGTCCTTCATCAGCCCCAGTTCCACCAGCTGCCGCCAGTCTTCGTATTTCTTCGCCCCCGGATGCCAGAGGGAAAAATCCCCCTCCTGCCGGAAGCGCTCCGCATAGGCCTTGTATTCCGCCGAGGCGTTCCAATACACGCCCCGGACCGCTTCCCGCATGGCTTTCTCCCGGAAGTCCTGGAGATACTTGAAATGCAGAATCGCCCCCTGCGCCGCCGAGATCGGCGCGCCCTCGATCGTGTGCAGCCCCCGGCGAAGAAACAGATTGGGCGAATACTTGAAAAAAGGATACTTCGAACAGCCGAATTCCTCATTGAACATCCGCCCGCGCGTTCCGCCCATGTAGATGAATTCCGGCGCCGGCCCGTCGAACACGGGGTGATATTGTTTCCGGACGTAGCCTTCCGCATCGAACCACGGCGCCGCCGCCCGCAGATCGCCGCCCGATGAATACCCCACCTGCCCGATGGGTTCGCGTGAAAACATCTCGAGAAACAGGCAATGCAGCGCCGCGGCGCCCTCCTGTTCCAGCCGGGCCGCCAATCCGGGCAGTTTCAGCCGGTCCATCTGCGGATAGACGAACAGTTCGTCCGCATCCATCACCAGGCACCACCGCCCGACCCCGAAACGGCGCAGCAATGGCTCCTGCCAGTAAAGCGGCCCCTTGTAGCGCTCTTTCGACGTCCATACGTGAATGCGCGAATCGGCCGCCGCCAGTTCCCGCGTGCCGTCCGTCGAATCGTTGTCCACCAGCAGCACCCGCGACACCCCGAGCGCGAAGTGGTAGTTCAGCATGAACGGCAGCCGCAGCGCCTCGTTGCGGCACACCACGACCATCCAGATTTCTTCCGGTTTCCAATCCGGAACGGGGCGGGCATCTACCCGCCGCATCCCCGCCCACGCCGTCTTTCGCCGCACCCAGCGGTTGGCCCGGATCCGGAGCTGTTCCCAGGTCATGCCCGAGCCCCCCGCCACACCACCACTTTTTCGCCCTCCCGGCACCGATGGGAAAACCCGCGAACAGCGTTTTCAAACGCATCCGAACAGCCGGGGCAAATCCGGTCATGCAGTTCGACCACCAGCACACCGACCCGGTCCATCCATTCCTCCGAATGCTCGAAAATCTCCTTTTCCCCGCCTCCAATATCCATTTTGAGAAGGTCGATCTTCTCCAGCCCGTGCTGCCGCATGAACTCGGGAATCGTCACGCAGTCCGCCATTTGCCCCAACCCGTATCCCCCACGCCCCGCGCTGTCCAGCAGGGTATAGCCCCAGGCCCCGGTTCTCCGGCTCCGGACTTCCCTCTCCATGTTCCGGCTCCAAATCGCCTGACGAACGGGAACGATTCGCGGCCAGTGCCGAACATTTTTCTCCAGGATTGCGTAATTCCCGGCCTCGGGTTCAATGGCATAGACCGTGGCCTCCGGACAATGTTGTGCAAAATACAGGGCCGACGCCCCGATGTTGGCCCCCACGTCCAGAATCACGCGGGGCCGGCCGCGCAGCGCCTCCGCGTATTCCCCATGCACCAGAATGCCTTCCGCCACGCGAAAATCGGATGAGGCCGTTCGCAGGTTCAGTTGAATTCCGCCAAGCCGGACCTCCCGGACTCCCTGAAGGCCACGGAGATCCGCCCAGGCAAAACGCATGGCGTCCCGCAGCCCCATGCCCGCCAGATAATGCCCGGCCTGGGCAACCCAGTCACGAATGGCCTGAATCCGGTTCACGCGTTCCTTTCCGTCCCTTCACTCCGTTCCCGGCGTCGCGGCCCGCCCGGCTCCGTGCCCATCCGTATCCACATGCCTGTACCACGCATACGCTGTTTCTGCCTCCGGCCACTCCCAACGCCATACCAGAAGAACGGCCTGCGGAAAACAACATTGTCGAAACACAACCCGTTAAACCCGAGCCGGGGATCGGCCTGCCCCCCTGGGGAGGGCCAGGGGGGCAGCAACCCAAAACGCTTGCCCGCCGCCCCGCCCGCTGGCACGATGGCCCCACGTGAATTCCTTCGGGCATTTCATCCTGACCCGCTTCAACGTGCCGCTGCAGTTCGATCTGCCGCCGGGACAGCAGCCCAAACCCATGGGGCTTGATCCCGGCTGGCTGGCCCGGCGGTTCGAGCTGTTTGAACGGGTCTGCCTCGCTTCCGTCGCCCGCCAGACCGAACCGGACTTCCAGTGGCTGGTCTTCCTCGACGAGGCCACTCCGGCCGCCTTCCGCGACCGCATGGCGACGCTGGCCGCCGCCCACTCCTACCTCCAGCCTGTCTACTGCAGCCGATTCGACGACGAAACCGTTCTGCCGGAAATCCGGCGGCGCGAAACGCCGGGCCGCCTGCGCATCACCACGCGGTTGGACAACGACGACGCGATTCATCCCCGCCTTATCGAGCGGGTCCGCCGCCTGGCGGAGCGCCAGGCACCCCGGCAGGATCTGTCGCGCGGATTTTTCATCAGCTTTCCGATCGGCTGCTGCGTACGCGAGGGGGCTTTCTACCTCCAGCGCTACCGATTCAACCCCTTTGCCAGCTACGTGTCGGCCCCGGAAACCGACCGCACCGTCCTGGGCACGGACCACCGCTACGTGGCCGACGTCGCCCCCGTGGTGTTCGAGTGGTGCCGCCCGCTGTGGTGCCAGACTATCCACGGGGAAAACGTCGCCAACCGCCTCCGCGGCCTATACTGGCCCGGCGGCGCCCGCAGCGCCTTCGGCCCCTACACACCAACCGGGCGGCAAGTCAAAATTTGCATTATTCGCTGAAGAACTGCAATGGCACACAGAGGGAGTTGTTCATGAAATTAACCATAAGCGTTGGAGTGCCGACCTTCCAACGAGGGGAAATCCTGTGCAAGACATTGGAAAATCTGCTCCCACGGCTGGGACACTCTGCTATTGAAATCATTGTGGCAGACCAGTTCCCCGATTATCCGGTTGAAATCCAAACGCGCCTAAAGGGTATTCTTGCCAACCCGGCGGTCAAGTATCTCACACTCAATCGAGCGGGCTTGACCATCGCGCGAAATGCAATTCTGGCTGCAGCTCGAGGCGACATCGTGGCTTTTTTGGACGACGACGTGATTGTCCCCTCGAACTTATTCGACAACTACGCCAAGGCGTTTGAGCAAACCGGGGCCGATGTTGTTTTGGGACAAGTCTATCAAATGTCATTTCTCGAGATTACATCCGCTGCGGCCGAAGAACTGCGCGGCAAAGCTACCGCGAGATTCTTGAACGAATCGAAGTGGACGGAGTTCCCCCATGGAACCGGATGCAACCACGCCGTTCGTAGATTACGAGCCTTGGCGCAAGGTGGTTACGACGAGCAGATATTAGGTTGCGCAGGAGCCAAGAACGAAGAAGGCGACTTCCTCATGCGACTGAAATCCGGTGGCGGGCGAATGTGGTATGAAGCCAGTTGCTGGTTGATCCATTACAGCGCCCCTGGTGGCGGGGCCCGCACTTTCCCGCTTCGCCCTTGGAGAGACGAGTGGAAGTGGAGCTATAATGATTTAATATGGCTCATTCGACACGGAAGGCATCCCAAACCTTTGGGTGGTCGCTCTGGCGTGCCGTTTCGGCGTGGACCTTTGCACAAACGGAACATCACATGTTTTGGCGTCAACCGTGGGCTTGGGGTGCCTTTGCCTATGCGTTCTGCCAGGCATTCCGCGATTCACGTTTGTAGCCGGAATTCGATCCAAATGGGGCCCCGGTGCGAATCAAATGGAAATGAATGATAACCGTCACGGGTTATTTAAGAATCCAAGAAGGCATATACAGGCTGCAATCTTTGCAGGCTTCCCGCAACTGATTGTGCGCGAAACTATCGCGGATTTCTTGTGCCTTGGTCCCCCAATAAAGGTTTTTAGACTATTTTGCTGGATGTTGCCAACCACGAGATCGTCGAATTCCGTTTCCTTGCAGCGGCAGCCGCACGAGCCGCACAGAACCATCATATAGAACCGACAAATCGAGCGTTCGCAGACACATATGTTTTTTGACCTGGGGTAGCCGCGCAATTGCGTGCGCAAATCCTCCAGGCCGAATGGCCCCTCCCCAGTTGTCGTAGTTCTGCATAAAGTTAAAATCAACCCGATCGGACAAGAACGGCTTGATGTACCTCTTAAAATCTTGGCTTTGCACGACCGTTGCGGGCGAAGAGGTCGAACGGAAGGCAATAGTGACTTTTGCTTTTCTCCCCGTTCTTGGTTGTATTTCATCGAAGCAATGCACCCCTCAATGACTTGGGGATAAAGATCGACATATGCCTCGGCGTAGCGAGTGCGATCTGTTTCCCCCATATAATCGTAATGTGGCAGATACCGGAATCGACCAATTCTTTGAAAACATCATTCTTGGTCAACAGACTGCCATTTGTGAAGATGTAGGCTCCCATGCGTGGCAATTTAACGGCATATTGAATTTTTCCATCAAACCGGGATCCAACAGCGGCTCGCCCAAAGTCGGCGAAAAGCATATCAGTCGCCCGCCCATATCGACATATTCGTCCATGGCCTTTCGGGCAATCTCAAATGTCATTATCCCCCGGGGACCTACATGGTTTTTATAAATGCAGAATACGCAACAGGCGTTACAGACATTAGTAGTCCCGAGATACAACTGGGGAACAGGACATATCCTGTTGAACGACGCGGAGCGTCCTGGTAAGATCGCTTTTCAACATATTTCGGAAGTCCGTAATAATGGATCGCGTTGTTTGAAGGTATTGCCGCATCACTATAAGCGGCATTTGCAAGACACGGATGGTAGATCAACTTGTCGATTGTTCGCATACAGGTGCCAATTCCCTTTCCGCAGCTGCGGTTTGGCCTATTATTCAGGTCGGCTAAACGCGATGTGGATTGAAGTTAACCTCCTCCGGGCCAATGTCAAGTGCGGCGTATAAAACCTTGTAGATCGGGTTAATGTTGGTAGGATGCCATTGAAATATGCAAGCGGGTGTATTCCATAATCCATGGTTATGCCAGCCTTCTCGGCGTAGGACCCGCGGAGGGTTGAAATGAACCCCCCCGCCTGCCTCGTCTGCGGCAACGCCGGCGGCAACCGGATTCTCGCGGCCCGGGAAAAAATGAACGGGACGCTGGACTCTTTCGACTATGTGCAGTGTGCCGCATGCGGCCACCTGCACCTGGTCACCCTGCCGGCCGATTTGGACGCGTACTATGCCAAGGGATATTACTCCTTCCACACCCGCGCCATCCCCCGCTGGCGTCAATGGCTCGCCTGCAGACCGCACCGCCGGCCTCCTGGGCGGCGGCAGTCTTCTCGGCCGCCTCTTGAACCGCTTGAAACCGCCCTACTACGCCTACTGGCTGGAAAAAACCGGCCTGCGCCTCGGGAACCGGGTGCTGGATGTCGGCTGCGGCGCCGGCAACCTGCTGCGCATCCTGCAACTTTCCGGGCTGAAGTGCGCGGGCGATGACCCCTATTTGCCCGGCGAGTTACACGCCCGAAGGCGTCGAACTGCGCAAGACCAGCCTGCTGGCGGAATGGCGACACCTATCCGCCATCCTGTTCAACCACTCGTTCGAGCATGTGCCCGACCCGCGCGAGGTGCTCGGCAAGGCCCGCAACCCTGCTGGAACCGGGCGGGTGCGTTGTCGTGCGCATCCCCTGGCGGACTCGTTCGCCTTCTTCCACTACGGCCCCGACTGGGTCAGTGGGATCCGCCCCGCCACCTGAACCTTTTCACCCAGGACGGCACAAGCGCCGCGGAACATTGCGGCCTTCGTGTGGAAACGACCATCCACGATTCGGACAAGATGCAGTTCTGGGGCAGCAGGGAATGCCGCCGGAATATCTTCCACAATTCCAGCGAATCGTACGGCCACAATCCCCGGCAAACCCTGTTCACCAAGCGCCAGTTGCGCGACTTCGACCCGCTGGGCGAAATGGCTGAACCGCATGGAGTGCCGGCGACCAGGCCGCGTTCATTTGCCGCAAAGCCGGGAACACCTGAACCCCAACTGCGACATCCGCGAATGGCGTGAAAAGGACCGGAGTCCGGGGAGGGAGTCTATTTCAAACGGGACGACAACCGACGTCTCCGCCCATTCCTGTTAATCAGGATGGAAAACCACCAATCTTCAGCAGGAAAACAGGAACAACAGGAAAACAGGATTCAACTGCCGGTCCGGATCGGTTGTAGGCCGGGGCGGTGACCCGGCGGGAAAAGCAGGCCCTTCAACCACGGATGAACGGATGCACAAGGATGGGACGGAGAAAGAAATCCGTGTCCATCTGTGTTCATCCGTGGTTGGTTATTATCTGAGGGCCGCCGGAGGCATCCGCGGGTAAAACAACTTCAGTTGTTTCCAAGCGTTGAAAGCCTGCGGTACAACCGCATCAATCTTTCCGCGCTGGCGGGCCAGGTGTGGCGTTCGAGGACCTGCTGGCGGCCGGCGGCCCCCATTCGCTGGCGCAGAGCGGGATTGTCGGCCAGCTTCTTCAGCCCCGCCGCGAAAGCTTCGGCATCGCCGACGGGCACCACCATCCCCGCCCCGTCGGCCACCAGGCGCGGCACCCAGGCGCAGTCGGTCGTCAGCACCGGCACCCCCGCGGACATCGCCTCGATCGCGGCAAAGCAAAATGACTCGTAGTCGCTGGAAATGACCTTCACATCGGCCGCCGCATAGACCGAGGGCAGGTCGTCAAAGGGCACCTCGCCCAGAAACAGGACCTGACCGGCGATCCCGAGAGCCTTCGCCTGCTGCTCGCAGCGTTCGCGCAACGGGCCGCTGCCGGCCAGCACCAGGCGCGCCGAGGGATGCTCCTTGGTGAAAAGCGCAAAGGCCTCCAGCAGCATGGCGTGGTTTTTGAACGCCTGGAACCGCGCGACGTACAGCGCCGCGAATTCGTCCCGGCCGATGCCGTGTGTTTCCCGGAAATCAGAGGGTTGCGGCCGGAACCGGTCCGCATCCACGGCATTGGGAATATCCGCCACCTCCAGGCCCAGTTCCCGCAGCTTTTGGATGCTGGTTCCGCTGGCGATCAGGGCGTCCGCCTGCCGCACGCCGCCGCGCGGATCGTAGTAGTTCGGCGCGGTCAGGCGCATCACCACCGGCGTCTTCACACCGCGCTGC
>JAXGNL010000054.1:0-13253 GCA_040768005.1 Kiritimatiellia bacterium | reverse complement strand
GAGCGCGAGGCGCCGGCGGATGGCCAGGGGGGCCTTGGCGCCGGGTTTGGTTTTCCTGGCCAGGGAAGCCATCACCTCATCCTCGGCCGCGGCGATGTCCGCCAGCCGCAGGAGGGCCTGGCGGACGGCGGGGTTCAGGCGCTTCTCCAGCAGCGGCAGGATCTCGTGGCGGACGCGGTTGCGGCGGGCAAAATCCTCCGCGTTGGTTTCGTCCTCGCGGAAGGCCTGGCGGCGGCTGTCCAGATAGTCGAGCACCTGGCGGCGGGTCGCGTCGCGCAGGGGACGAATGAAAACCGCGCCGCCGTGGCGCGTGACATGCGGGATGCCCGCGAGACCGGTTACGGAGGTGCCGCGGACAATGCGCATCAGCACCGTCTCGGCCTGGTCGTCGGCGGTATGCCCCACCGCAATCCGCCGGATGCCCTCGCGCCGCGCGGTCTCGATCAGAAAGGCGCGCCGCACGCGCCGGGCGGCCATCTCCAGCGACTCGCCCCGCGCCCGCGCTTCGGCCGGCACATCGAACCGCCCGAGCACGAAGGGAACGCCGAGTTTCCGGGCGAGACGGCGGACAAACCGGGCATCGGCGCCGGCGGCGGCGCCGCGGATGCCGTGATGGACGTGGGCCAGGACGATCGAACACCCCAGTTCCCGGAGCGCCAGGGCCAGGGCCGTGGAATCGGCGCCGCCGCTGGCGGCGACCAGCACGCGGGTTCCGCGGAGCCGCGGAAAGTGCGCGGCCGCCGTGCGCTGGACCGTGGCGATCACCGGCGGGTCACGCCCGGGGCGTCAGCCGGTCCAGGCCCCCCATGTAGGGGCGCAGGGCCTCGGGCAGAACGACGGAGCCGTCGGCCTGCTGGCCGTTTTCGAGCAGAGCGACCACCAGGCGCGGAAGAGCCACGCCGGAGCCGTTGAGCGTGTGGACGAATTCGTTTTTGCCCTCGGGGGTTTTCCAGCGGATGTTGGCGCGGCGCGCCTGGAAGGCCTCGAAGTTGCTGCACGAGGAGACCTCGAGCCAGCCGCCGTGGCCGGGGGCCCACAGCTCGATGTCGTAGCACTTGGCGGCGGCGAAGCTCATGTCGCCGGAGCACAGCAGCAGCACGCGATAGGCCAGGCCCAGGGCCTGCAGCACGGCTTCGGCGTCGCCGACCAGTTCTTCCAGCGCGTCGTAGGACGTGCCGGGGGGCACGAACCGGACCATCTCCACCTTGTCGAACTGGTGCACGCGGATCAGCCCGCGCGTATCCTTGCCGGCGGCGCCGGCTTCGCGGCGGAAGCACGGCGTGTGCGCCACCCGCTTGAGCGGCAGGGGCTCGCGGATGAGTTCGTCGCGGTAGATGTTGGTGACGGGCACCTCGGCGGTGGGGATCAGCCAGAGGTCGTCGGCGGGCAGGTGGTACATGTCGTCGGCCATCTTGGGCAGCTGGCCGGTGCCGGTCATGGTGGCGGTGGAGACCAGATGCGGCGGCGACACTTCGACGTAGCCGTGCTTGGTCGTGTGCAGGTCGAGCATGAACTGGATCAGCGCGCGCTCGAGGCGCGCTCCCGGACCGGTGAACAGCGGGAAGCCCGCGCCGGACAGGCGCGCCGCGCGCTCGAAGTCGAACAGCCCCAGCGCCTCGCCCAGCGCGACGTGATCCTTCGGCGCGAAATCGAATTCCGTTTTCGCTCCCCATTCGCGCACCGCGACATTGCCGGAGGCGTCGTCGCCTTCGGGCACGCTGTCGTGGGGCAGGTTGGGAATCGCCAGCAGGAGGCGGCGCTGGGTCTCCTCGATCTCGCGGATTTCCGCATCCCGCGCCGCGATCTGTTCGCCGATCTCCCGGGTCTGGCGCTGGATGGCGGACGTGTCCTCGCCGGCCTTCTTCAGCGCGCCGATCTGCTTGGACACCTCGTTGCGCTCGCTCTTCAGCCGGTCGGCTTCCGTGATGGCCGCGCGGCGGCGCTCGTCCAGCGCCAGCACGTCGGCGATGTCCACGGCGGAGCGCCGGGTTTTCAGACGCTCGCGGACGAAGTCGGGCTTCTCGCGGATGAGCTTGATGTCGAGCATGACCGGAACCCGCCGGCTAGTCGACGGCCGGCGCTTCGGGAGCTTCGGGGGCCTCCGCTTCGGAAGGGGCCTCCGCGGCCGGGACGGCGGGCTTCATTTGCAGACCGGCCTCGCGGGCGAGGCGTTCAAAGCGGTCCCGGCACGGCGGACAGAAATTGCCGCTCATGCGGTCCAGGTCCTCGGTCTGTTCGTAGCCCGTCAGGACGCACAGCGGAAACGGACAGGCCGACATGCCCACCAGCATGGCCAGCACGCGCAGACCGTCCTGCCCGGTGCGGCGCACCAGGCGGTCTTCGTCCGCGCCCGCTTCCAGGCGGGACAGATTCAGAATGCCGAAGCGTTCGTGCGGCAGGCAGACGCCCTGCGGCTGGCCGTCGCCGAAACGCCCCAGCACCAGCACGCCGACTTCGTCTTCCTTCAGGGCGCGCGCCGCGGTCCGGCCGATTTCCTCGAGGCTTTCGGCGGCCTCCGCCGCCACGGGATCCGTCGGACGCAGCACCGCGCCGGTCTGGGCTTCCAGATAGTCCGCCACCCGCGCCGTGAATCCGGGATCCACGTCGCCGGCCGTGGCCAGCGCGAACACGCGGCCCTCCGCCGCCGACGCCGACAGCACCGCCGCCATCAGCCCGCACAACAGGAAAATCGCTTTCTTCATGAGACTCCTTTCCGTCCATCCATACTGACGGGTGCTTATAGCCCAGGCCGGGCCAATCCGCAACTGGTTTCAGGAAGGCCTTCCGGTCTGAGGGGTGCGAAAAAGGTTTCGGGAAACACCCCCCTCCGCTCTCCTTCGCCCCCGTCCGGGAAAACTATAGTTATTGCAATATGTATACATATTGCAATAACTATACAGCGGATGCCGGACCGGCGGAGGGGGAAAACCGTTTGGAAAGCGCGCTAGTCGAGATTGGCGCAGTAATCGCAGCGCATCTTGTTGGCCTTGGTGATGGCCTCGAGGCAGCTGGCGTCGGACTTGGCCAGATCGGCGAAGTGGATCACGATGCGGTAGCCGCCGTTTTCGGCCTCGCACCCCACCACCACGCCGCAGCAGTTCACCTGGACGGGCGGCTCGCGGGAGGCGGCCGGACGGATGGCCATCTCGAATTCGTAAATGGCAAACAGCGGGATCTCGCGCCGGGAAATGAATTTCATGCCCAAATGGCAGATGTGAAGGTCTTCCAGGGGGCCCAGGGGAGTTTCCGCATCCAGCGCCAGGGAGACGCTGTAATCGCCGAAGGAATAGGTTGTCGTCGTCATGTCTGCCGTTGTTTCCAAACCAAACCCCTCCGACATTCCGGAACCTACCGCACTCTGCCCGGCTGTCAAACGAGGGCCGCTCATTTTCTGTCCCCGAGCAGGCGGGCGCGGCAGAGTTCGTGGCGGCGGCGTTCGCGGGCGGCCCAGGCGGCGGCCTGGCGGGCGCGCGCGCCGAGCGCCGGAAAGTCCAGGCCGGCGGGCGCGCCGAGATGCGTCTTGGCGGCCACGGCGGCATCGGGATCCCGGCCGGCCAGGTCGCCGAGACCGGCTTTGACCTGATGATAGGCATCGCGGAAGGGCATGCCGCCGGCGACCAGTTCGAGGGCGCGGTCGGTGGCAAACACCTCCGGGCCGAACGCCCGCCGCAAGACCCGGGCATCCACCTGCAGGCCGGCCAGCAGCGGCTGGAGAATGCGCAGGGAGGAAACCGCCAGTTCGAATCCCTCCAGGAACGGCGCCTTGGTTTCCTGCAGGTCGCGGTTGTAGCCCGACGGCGCCGCGCGGACGATTTCCGCCACCAGTCCCGCATGGGCCAGCACCTTGGCGGCCTTGGCCCGCAGCAGCTCCAGCACATCCGGGTTGCGCTTCTGCGGCATGATGCTGCTGCCGGTGGTGAATTCCGCCGGCAGGCGGAAGTAGCCGAACTCCGGCATCGAAAACAGAATCAGATCCTGCGCCAGCCGCGAGAGCGTCAGCATGACCTGACCCAGCGAGGACAGGATGACCGACTCGATCTTGCCCCGGGCCTGGTTGGCATGCAGCACATTGTGAACGGGCCGGGAAAATCCCAGCCGATCGCTGACCCGCTGGCGGTCAATGGGAACGGGCACGCCGTAGCTGGCGGCGGACCCCAGCGGGCAGCGGTTGTTCAATTCATAGGCCGCTTGGAGCCCTTCGATATCCTCCAGCAGCCCTTCCGCCCAGGCGGAGGCCCACAGCCCCACGCTGGACGGCATGGCCGGCTGCATGTGCGTGCGGCCGACCATCGGCACCTTCCGGTGTTTGCGGGCCAGGGCCAGGAGCGTGCGGGACAGTTCCGCGGCCGCGGCCACGGCTTCGAGCAGACGGCCCTTGGCGAACAGCCGCAGATCCACCGCCACCTGGTCGTTGCGGCTGCGGCAAACGTGCACCCGCCGGCCCAGGTCCCCCAGTTTTTCCGTCAGCCGGCGTTCCACCGCCAGATGAACATCCTGGTCTTCCAGCGTGATGACAAAGCGTCCGGCGGCGGCGTCATCCGCCATGCGCGCCAGTTCGGAGGCGATGCGCCGGGCCTCGGCAGGCTTCAGCAGCGGCGGCCGGACGGGCACCCGGCTGAGCATCTCGGCGTGCGCCGCGGTCCCCATGCAGTCGGCTTCGACGAGGGCCAGATCCAGCACCCGGTCCTGCCCGGCCGTATAGGCCAGAACGCCGGCATCCACTTCCCCCACCGTCGTGCTGCGTCGCATCCTAGTGCTGGATCCGCTTGATCTTGAAAATGTGCTTTTCGGGCTCGGCCAGGAATTCCGGCGGCAGTTCAATGCGCACGGTCTTGCCTTTGTCGTCGTTGCTGGAAGGCGGCGGGATCGAGGTGGTCTCGGCATTCGCGGCGGCGCTGGACGGCGAAGGCGGGGCGGGCTTTGCCGGCGGCGCCATCTGGCTCTTGGGCACTTCGATGATCCCGCCGGGAATCTGGAAACTTTTGCTGCAGACGGGGCAGTCGATGCTTTCTCCGGCCAGTTCCTCGGGCCCGTTCAGATCCTGTCCGCAGTGGGGGCATTTGAAATTGATGTCGGCCATGTTGGATTCCTCGCGATTTGTACTACGCCACTTTCACTCTATATGGAAACCTATCACGCCGGCGCCGGCTTGGAAAGCCTCTTATGGGCGCCGGCGGATACAGGGTTCCGCCGCACGGCGACGGGAACGGCCCCGTAATGGATCTTCCACAGGCAGAGGCCGTGGCCGGGGGCGGTTTCCACGCGGGCGGTCCCCAGGCGGGCCACCAGCAGAAGGCGCGTCTCCGCGGCGGACACCGCCCCCGTCCCCACCCGGATCAGATGCCCGGCCAGGCTTCGGACCATCTTGTAGAGAAACCCATCGCCCACGGCGGAAATCGTCACCACGGGCCCTTGCCGGCGAACCGACAGGCGCCAGAGGGTCCGAACCGTTCCGCCGATGTCCCGGCGCGAATTGGCCGAAAACGACGCGAAGTCGTGGGTGCCCTCCAGCTGGGCGGCCGCCGCTTTCATCGCCGCGATATCCAGGGGCCGCCGGACATGAAGCGCCTGCCGCCGATGCAGGGGACAGGCCACGGGCGCGTTCCAGAGCACATAGCGGTATTCCTTGCCGTTGGCGTCATAGCGCGCGTGAAAGTCCGGACGTGTCCGGCGCAAGGCCATCACGCGCACGGCATCCGGCAGCAGGGCATTCATGGCCCGAAGCAGCGGGACGGGCTCCCACGGCCGTGGCAGGTCGAAATGCGCCACCTGCGCGCGCGCATGCACCCCGGTATCGGTCCGGCCGCACGAATGAACATGGATCACGCGGCCGATCAGTTTGTGCAGCGTGTCTTCCAGCGCGCCCTGCACGGTGGGCCGGTCCGGCTGCACCTGCCAGCCGAAAAAGTCCGTGCCGTCGTAGGCCACGGTCATGCGGTACCGGCGCCCGCCGCGGGGCGGACGGGTTCGGGGCTTGGCGCCCGCCGGAGCCTCCGGCGTCATGGCGGCTCCCCGGAAAAATCGTCCGCCGCCGCCCCGCCCGCGGCATCCAGATAGCTTTGCAGGATAATCTGCGCCGCCAGCTTGTCCACCACCCCCCGGCGCTTCTCGCGGCGGGTTCCGGCTTCGATCAGCACGGATTCCGCGAGGCGGGTGCTCAGGCGCTCGTCCCAGGGTTTCACGGGAATCGCCGTTCGCCGGGCCAGCTCGGCGCAAAACGCCTGCGTCCGTTCCGCGCGCGGACCGCGCGAGCCATCCATGTTCAGCGGCAGCCCCACGACGATGGCGGAAACGCCCTCGGCATCGGCCAGCCGGGCCACGGCGGCGGCCGCCTGCTCGATCAAGGGGCAGTCCAGCGTCTCGCGCGGGAACGCGATGACGCCGGCGTCGTCACTGACGGCCACGCCGGTCCGGCGGTCGCCGAAATCCACGCCCAGCATCTTGCCCATGACCCGCGCCCGCTCCGGTGGCCGCCCTCCGGCCTCAGGGCGCCGGCGGTTCGATCATTTCGGCCGCGACGGCTTTCGCCTTGTAGCCTTCGAGCTCGTCCACGCGTGCTTTCAACCGCAGGCCCGTTTCCTTCAAGGCGTCGGCTTCCTTCGTTTTCTCTTCGAGAGCCGCGGCCGTCTCCTGAAGGGAGGCCGATGCCGTCTCGAGTTCCGCGCGGGCGGTTTCCAGATCCGCCGCCGCCTTGGCGCCCGTTTCGCGCGCGGCATTCAAATCCAGCTCCAGCCGGGCGATGTTCGCCTTCTGCTTGTCGATCTCGTCGCTCATCGCCAGGCCGGCCTGTTTCTCCCCGTTCCACATCCAGCCCAGGCCCAGCAGGCCCAGCAGCAGCACGACATCCAGCAGGTATTTCATCTTGGCGCTCCTCGTTGACCCGATGGAGCCGGCGATCGGATTCGAACCGATGACCTGCTGATTACAAATCAGCTGCTCTGCCAACTGAGCTAAGCCGGCGGGATCAAACTCGCAGCACTATGCCCCACCCCGGCGGCGATTTCAACCCCGCCGGCACCCGGGCCGGGAATCAGCGGATCTTGTTGGCGGCGCGGCGGGCCTTGATGATCTGCTCGGTCAGGAAGAAGGGCACGGCCTCGTAGTGTTCGAACTGCATGGTGAAGTTGGCCCGGCCCTGGCTCATGCTGCGCAGGGCGGTGGCGTAGCCGAACATTTCGCCCAGCGGCACCATGCCCTGAATCAGCTTCTGGGCGCCTTTCTCCTCCATGGTTTCGATGCGGCCGCGGCGCTGGCAGACGCTGCCGGTGGCGCCGCCCATGAATTCCTCCGGCGTGATGACTTCAACGGACATCACCGGTTCGAGGATGATCGGGCTGCCCTTCAGGAACAGCTCCTTGAAGCCGGCGCGGCCGGCTTCCTGGAACGCGAAGTCCGAGGAGTCCACCTCGTGGTAGGACCCGTCGGTGAGCACGACGCGCAGGTCCACCACCGGATAGCCGGCGTAGGGACCGCTGGTCATCGCCTTGACGACGCCCTTTTCCACCGACGGGATGAAGTTGGACGGGATGCGGCCGCCGACGACCTCGTTGACGAACTCGAAGCCCTCGCCGGCCTTGAGCGGTTCGAGGCGCAGGCAGACATGGGCGTACTGCCCGCGGCCGCCGCTCTGCTTGACGTGCTTGTACTGGCCTTCCACCGGCTGGGTGATGGTCTCGCGGTAGGCCACTTCCGGACGCCCCACCCGGGCCGACACCCCGAATTCCCGCTTGAGGCGGTCCACAATGATCTCCAGATGCAGCTCGCCCATGCCCGAGATGATGGTTTCGCCGGTTTCATGGTCGAAGGACACGGTGAAGGTCGGATCCTCGTCCGCCAGCTTGTAGAGCGCGGCGGACAGCTTGTCGTTGTCGGCGGTGGAATCCGGCGCGATGGAGATGGACACCACCGGGGCGGGAAATTCAATCGTGGTGAGCTGGATGGGATGATCCTCGTCGCAGATGGTGTCGCCGGTGCGGGTATGGGCCAGCCCCACCACCGCCACGATGTCGCCGGTCTGCGCCGTGTCGAGGTTTTCGGAATGGTTGGCATGCATCCGCAGGATGCGGCCGATGCGCTGGCTCTTGTCCTGCGTGCTGTTGAGGACGTTCTGCCCGGCGGTCAGCGTGCCGGAATAGATGCGGATGTACGTCAGCTTGCCGGCGTGCTTGTCGGCCACGATCTTGAACGCCAGCGCGCTGAAGGGCGCTTCATCCGTCGGCTCCCGGCGGGCGGGCTCCTGCCCCTCCTCGACCGCCTCCGAAATAATCGGGGGAATCTCGTTCGGAGCCGGCAGCACGTTCACCACGCCGTCGAGCAGGTGCTGAACGCCCTTGTTCTTGAACGCCGCGCCGCAGAACACGGGGACGATCTTCCTCGCGATCGTCGCCTTGCGCAGAATGCCCCAGATCTCGTCCGCCGACAGGTCGCCGGTTTCGAAGAACTTCTCCATCAGCGCGTCGTCCTGCTCGGCGCACTTTTCCACCAGGTTCGCTCGCCATTTCTTCGCCTTTTCGAGCTTCTCCGGCGGAATCTCGGCTTCGCGGAAGCGCTCGTTGTCCGGATCGTCGAAATACACGGCCTTCATCTTCACGAGATCGATCAGCCCCTGGAATGTCTCCGCCTTGCCGATGGGCACGACGACCGGGACGGCGTTGCAGCCCAGTTCGGCCTGGATCTCGGCCAGCACGCCGAAGAAATCGGCGCCGGTGCGGTCCATCTTGTTCACAAACGCAATCTTGGGCACCTCGTATTTCTCGGACTGCAGCCAGACCTTTTCGGACTGGGGCTGAACGCCGCCCACGGCGCAGAACAGCGCCACCGCGCCGTCGAGCACCCGCAGCGACCGCTCCACCTCCACCGTGAAGTCCACGTGGCCGGGGGTGTCGATCAGCGTCACCAGATGAGCCTTCCACTCCAGCGTCGTGGCGGCGCTCTGGATGGTGATGCCGCGCTCGCGTTCCTGCACCATGAAATCCATCGTCGCGGCGCCGTCATGCACCTCGCCCAGCTTGTGGGTCTTGCCGGCGAAATAGAGAATCCGCTCCGACACGGTCGTCTTGCCGGCGTCGATGTGGGCCATGATGCCGATGTTGCGAATCTTTGAAATGGGAGTGGAGCGTGCCATCGTCTGTGCCTTTTTTTGCAGGGAAACCAACACCCCCGGAGGCCGTGCATCGGCGCCGGGGGTGCTCGATCAAACAGGGACGGAAAGTACGGCCTGGCGGCCGGATGTGCAACAAGAAATTTACAGGCGGGCGGCCAACCCCGGCCGTCCCGTCAGGGCACGAGCGGCTTGCGGTCCTGCGCCAGGCGGTAGTACCGCGGACGCCCGGCCGGAACGCGGTCGTGCACGATGATGGGCTCGCCCGAGGCGACGGCGGGGATGTTGACGGCATCGGGCAGGATCTTCCAGCGGGCCCGGGCGCCCATGGCCTCGGCATGCATCACGGTGTAGTACATGCCCCGCACGCCGATCCACGACAGCGTCACCTCGTCTCCCGACCGGGCGACCGTCAGCGTGGTTTCGCGCAACGGTTCGACTTCCTCGCGGACCGTCATGCAGCCCTGGACCGCCGGCAGCGCCAGCAGCAGCGCCAGCAGACGGACGGAATGAAAAGCCCGCGGCATGAAGAGAGCCGGCCGGGGTTACGGGGCGGGGATTTCCACCACGTCGCCCTCCCGCACTTCGACGGGCTGCATGGGGGCGGCGGCTTCCGGCGCGCGCGAACGGCGCGAGCGCGTGAAGTACTTGAAGAACGACGGCGCCGGATCTGCCACCGGGGCCTTCTCGTCATACCAGCTTTCGCGGCGGGCGGCCTCGGCCTCCTCGGCCTTGAGATTCGTCAGGGTCAGGTTGTAGCGTCCGGCAAACCAGCGCCAGTCCGCCGGGGTGAACGGCAGGTAGCGGCCGATGCCGTTGACCAGTTCGTGGGTTTCCAGATCGGGCAGCTGGATCACGTCGGCGCACCAGGCGTTGATCGAGCGCAGATCCGCCGGCAGCAGGGCGTCGTCGCCCAGGAACACCGTGCGGCCGGGATGCGCCTGCAGGAACGCGCCGCTCTGGTAGTCGGTCAGCGACAGCGGCATCCACTCGTAGCCGTTCCACACGTGCAGCACCGGCTCCTCCATCGTGCCCTGGTAGCTCACCAGCACGGTGGGATAGCGGCGCGCCACGTCAAAGGCCACCTGCATCACCGAATAGCGCGCGGGCACCACCAGCAGCACGGCATTCTCCTGCGCCGTCGCCGAAGAAATCCCGGGCCCCGTCAGGGCCGCCAGGCACGCCATGGACATCCAAAAGTATTTTTTCATTTCCGCTCTCCTTCGGGTGCAACCGAACTACGGGGGCATTCAATCATGTCCGCCCCCCCGATGGCAAGCCCCGCGACAGCCCTCCGTGCCGCGGCCGCCGCCAGCTGCCCGAGGGCGATTCCCGCATCGTTGGGGGGCATCTCCCGGTGCCGCCAGACCCGGAACCCCTCGGCCGTCAGCCGCCGCAGCGCCCCGGCCAGCAGCCGCCGGTTCTGGAAGCAGCCGCCGGACAGACAGACATCGGCCAGCCCGGTGCGCCGGGCGACCGCCGCCATCATCTCCACCAGGGTCGCATGGAACCGCGCCGCGGCGCGCGCAGGCGTTTCGCCGCCGGCCAGCATGGCCGCGATCATCGGCGCCCAGTCCAGCGCGTCCCCGATCCAGCCGAACGGATAGGGGTCGGCTTCGGCGCCGCCGGCCAGGGCTTCCAGCCGCATGGCCGCCTGGCCTTCGTGGCTCATCACCTGGCAGACGCCCAGCAGGGAGGCCGCCGCATCGAACAGCCGGCCCGCGCTGCTGGTCCGCGCCACGTTCAGGCCGCTCTGCAGCATGCCGTCGAGCACCGCCAACTCCGCGGGGGAAAACCCCGGCGGGGGATGCACCGAGCCCATTTCGCGCAGCACGCCCAGCGCGGACCGCCGCGGCTCCCGGGCGGCGGCGTCTCCGCCCGCCAGCGGGAACGGCCGCAGCCAGGCCACGCGGCGGCTGTCCGCCCGGGTGCCCGCCAGAAACTCCCCGCCCCAGATCGTGCCGTCGTCGCCCAGCCCCGTGCCGTCCCATGCAATGCCCAGCACCGGCCCGTCCAGGCCGTTCTCCGCCATGCAGGCGGCGAGATGCGCATGATGATGCAAAACCGATTCGACAGGCGCCGGCCGCGCCGCCGCCCCCCGGGTCGACGCGTAGTCCGGATGGCGGTCGGCCACCGCCCGGACCACGTCCAGCCCGTGCAGCCCCGCCAGGTCGGCCACGGTCCGCCGCCAGAGGCGCACGGCGCCCTCGTGGTCGAGATCGCCGATGTGCGGACTCATCACGGCGTTGCCTCCCGCCGTCACGGCCACCGTGCTTTTCATCTGCGCGCCCGCGGCCAGCCAGCCGTCCGGCACGCCCGGCAGCGGCAGCGAATACGGCGACAGCCCCCGTCCCCGCCGCATCATCAGCGGTTCGCCTTCGCACACCGCCATCACCGAGTCATCCATCGGCCGGGCAATCGGCCGGTCGTGCCGCAGGAAGAAATCAGCAATGGACCCCAGCCGGGCCAGGGCCTCTTCGTTGTCCGTGCAGATCGGCTCGTCGGTCCGGTTGCCGCTGGTGGCCACCACGGGGAATCCCAGGTCGCGCATCAGCAGGTGGTGCAACGGCGTGTACGGCAGCATCGCCCCGATCCACGGCAGGCCCGGGGCGACCTCCTCCGCCAGCCCCCGGTGCCCCGCCCGCTTCCGCAGCAGCACGATCGGCGCCGCCGGCGACTCCAGCCAGGCGGCTTCGGCATCCGACAGGTCGCATGCCTCCGCCACGGCATCCCGCGACGGAAACAGCAGCGCAAAGGGCTTCTCATCGCGCTGCTTCCGCTCGCGCAGCCGCCGGACCGCCGCCGCATCGCGCGCATCCGCCATCAGGTGAAATCCGCCGATTCCTTTCACCGCCACGACCTGCCCGTTCTTCAGGGCTTCCGCCGCCGCCCGCAGCGCGTCGTCGCGCTCCGCCAGGACCGCGCCCCGGGCATCGGTCCAGGTCAGCTGCGGCCCGCAGACCGGACACGCATTCGGCTGGGCATGGAACCGGCGGTTGCACGGATCGCGGTACTCCGCTTCGCACGCGGGACACATCCGGAAGGCCTTCATGGTGGTGTGCTCCCGGTCATAGGGCAGCGCCTCCAGAATGCTGAACCGCGGCCCGCAATGGGTGCAGTTGGCGAACGGATAGCGGAACCGGCGGTCGGCCGGATCGAGAATCTCCCGCAGGCAGTCCGGGCAGGTCGCCAGATCCGGCAGAATGCCCGCCACGCGCGCGCCGTCCGTCCCGGCGCTCAGGCGGATTTCAAACCCCGCGGGCAGGTCCCCGGGCGCGGGCTGTTCGTCCACGGACCGGATGTCCGCCGCGGCCGGCAGCCGCCCCGGCAGGTCCGCGCGGAACCGCGCCACGGCGTCAGGAGGACCGGCCAGCGCCACCTCCGCGCCCGCCGCATCGTTGCGCACCCAGCCGCGCAGCCCCAGCTCGTGCGCCAGGCGGAACACCACCGGACGGAACCCCACGCCCTGCACCCGCCCGCGCAGGCGCAACAGAATGGATGTCTCTTCCGGCATGACGCAGCACTCTACTCCAGCCCGCCCCCGGTTTCACGCACAAGATGGCGGGCCGGTCTTCCATGCCCTTCCAAAGCGGCGTGGCGCTTCGCTTCCCGCCGCACTCCAAAGTCCTGCCCGAATCCGTCCCGACTCTGCAAGAGGTCGGGATCCGCGAAATCCGCAGCTGGCTGTCCGCCTGTTCCCCTATCCGGCTTCCCCGGCCGCCGCGTTCGTGGAACGCGGCAGGGGCCGCACCGCGACCTCCGGCTTTTTCACCGCCGCCGGGCGCCCTTCGCCATCCCCCTTGCGCGGCGCCGCGGCCGGGGCATCCGCCGCCGCCGGCGCCATCCAGCGGGCCAGCAGCTCCTTGCGCGAGGCATCCACCCCGCTGGCGAATTTCAGGTAGATCAGCGCCTCTTCGAAGCCGTTGCGGTGGCGCAGCCGGGTCGCGTAGCGGCTCTGACCGGACGACTTGCGCATCTGCACCTGCAGGCCCAGGATGCGCTCGACGTCAAACACCACCGCCTTGGGAATCTGCGTCAGGTTGGCCTTGTCGCGCAGAACGGAATGGACGGCCTGCAGCGTGGCTTCGAACTCCGGCATGTCATCGGCCGTCAGCGCGGCCGCCATCGCCTCGATGCGCGGCCCGAACAGCAG
>JAXGNL010000053.1:0-14044 GCA_040768005.1 Kiritimatiellia bacterium | reverse complement strand
TGAGTTCCGCCGTGAAGCGGTACTTCTCGTGCGCCAGAATCACGTGGACGCTCTCCACGCGCGGGTAATCCGCCAGCATCGGCTGCAGCCGGCCGTCCACATGCTCTTTCATTCCCTCGCTCACCGTTACATTCCGTCCTGTGATCTGAATGTCCATTACGGCTCCCTTTCTGTTGATGTGGTTGGTTTGATGAAAAGCGTTCCGCTCACATGCTGAACTCCCGGCCGAGGTACTTCTCGCGCGCCTGGGGATCGTTCACCAGGAAGTCGCGCGTGCCCTCGGTCAGCACTTCGCCCGAATAAATCACATAGGCGCGGTCCACCACCGACAGGGTCTCGCGCACGTTGTGGTCGGTGATCAGGATCCCCAGCCCCCGCTGCTTCAGGTCGCGGATGATCTGCTGCACGTCGTACACCGCCAGCGGATCCACCCCGCTGAACGGCTCGTCCAGCAGGATCAGCGACGGATCCGTCACCAGCGCGCGCGTGATTTCCAGCCGGCGGCGCTCTCCGCCGCTGAGCGTGTAGGCCTTCTGCCGGGCCAGATAGCCGATCTTGAGCTCCTCGAGCAGATACTCCAGCCGCCGCCGCCGCTCCCGCACCCCCAGCGGCAGCGTTTCCAGGATGGACATCACGTTCTCTTCCACCGTCAGATTGCGGAAGATGCTCGGCTCCTGCGCCAGATAGCCCAGCCCCATCCGCGCCCGGCGGTACATCGGCAGCCGCGTCACGTCCCGCCCCTTGAAAAACACCCGCCCCTTGGTCGGCGGGATCAGGCCCGTGATCATGTAGAAACTGGTGGTCTTCCCCGCCCCGTTGGGCCCCAGCAACCCCACAATCTCCCCTTCCCGCACGTTCATGGCCACGCCGTTCACCACGCGCCGCTTGCGGTACTCCTTCACGAGTCCCCGGGTTTCGACCAGCATGTCGGTTCCAACGGCTTCGGCCACTCTCACTACCTCTTCACGTTTCTACGATAACCCGTCCGCCCGGCGCCGGCAAGCGGTTATTCCGCCCCCGCGGGCCGGAACAAGGCATCCGCGTCCGAACCGAAATCCTCGGAATACACCACCAGTCGCGCGCGCGGCTTGCATTCCACCCGCTGCTGGTCGCGCCAGAACGTGATGACCTCCCCCTCGAGAATGTTGCGCCCCTGCATGACCTGCGGCGGCCCCCCCGCCAGCACGATGCGGCCCGACGCCACGTCGTAGGTCGCCACGTCCGCCCGCGCCTTCTTGTCCCCCTGCGTCAGCAGCACCTTGCCCTCCGCCTTGATGGTCTGCGCCCCGCCATCCTCGGTGAAAATCACCGTCAGCCGGTTCGCGCTCAACTGCAGCCGCGGATCGTTCACCAGCACGTTGTTTTCGAACAGCGCGAACTTCTGCAGATAGTCGAATGTCAGCTTGTCGGCGGTGATCACCGTGGCATCGGGCGACGCCTCCAGCGCCCGCCCGTCGTCGTCCAGCGCCGCCGCCGCCCGCTGCGCCGCCGCCGCCGCCATCAGCCCCGCCAGGATCATCCGGCATCCAAATCGTTTCATGGTTCTTCCTCGGGTTCCGGGGCCGCCGGCTCCGCCCCGGCCTCCGGCCGGGGCGCCAGCAGGCCCGATTCAATCTGCGAATCCATCGTCAGTTTGGCGTTCTTGAAAATCTGAAACTGCTTGTTTTCGCCGTTCCAGGCGAATCCGTCGCCGGTCAGCACGGCCTGTTCCGCCACGATGCGGATATGCTCCTTGGACGCCGCCCGCTGGCGCTCCCGGTCGAAGGCGCACTCCGGCGACTGCACCCGGGCCGTCACCTGCCCTTCGCGGAAAAATTCAATCTGCAGCCCCGTCAGCCGGATGATGCCCTCCGGCAGAAACGTGGCAGTCTCGCCCCGCAGCTCCTGGACCAGGCGCCCCTGCTCGTCGTATTCCGGCAGGCGGAAGCCCTTGACGGTCGAGCCTTCGATCTGCTGCGCCCGGGCCCCCGCCGCCAGCCCCAGCCCGGCCAGCGCGCCGGCCAGCGCCCTACGCCAGTTCATCCATCCTCCGGCACTGCCGCCACAGCGGCCCGATCGCCGCCAGCGGCAGCGCGTTGTCCTTGTCCGATTTCGCCTCCGGCGGATTCCGGTGGGTCTCCCAGAACAGCCCGTCGCAGCCCGCCGCCGCCGCCGCCCGCGACAAATACGGCGCCCAGCGGCCCTCGCCGCCCGTCCCGTCCTCCCGCCCCCCGGGCAGCTGCACGCTGTGCGTGGCGTCGAATATCACCGGATACCCGAACTGCCGCATGATCAGCAGGCTGCGGAAATCCGCCACCAGGTTGTTGTAGCCGAAACTCGCCCCCCGTTCCGTCAGCAGGATCTTCCGGTTGCCCGTGCTCTCCACCTTGGCGATCACATGGCGCATGTCCCACGGCGCCAGGAACTGCCCCTTCTTGAGATTCACCACCCGGCCGCTCTCGCCCAGCGCCACCGCCAGATCCGTCTGCCGGCACAGAAACGCCGGCAGCTGCAGGATATCCGCCACCTCCGCCGCCGGCTTCACCTCCGCCGCCTGGTGCACATCCACCAGGATCGGCATCCCGAACCGCGCCTTGATCTCCGCCAGGATCTCGAGCCCCTTCGCCAGCCCCGGGCCGCGGAACGCCTTCACGCTCGTCCGGTTCGCCTTGTCATACGACGCCTTGAAGACCAAGGGAATCCGCTCCTTCTTCGCCAGCGCCGACAGCCGGGCCGCCAGGTCCAGCGCCATCTCGCGGCTTTCGATCACGCACGGCCCCGCGATCAGCGCCAGCGGCGCGCCGCCGCCGAAACGCACGCCGCCCGCCCGGACCGCCCGGACCTTCGGCTTGGAAAACAGATTCTTGGCCATGACCGGTTTCGTCCTCTTCACTTCCGGGCCAGATGCCCCTGCACATACTCGCGGATGCCGTCTTCCAGCTTCGTGAACGGCCGGTCGTACCCCGCCGCCCGCAGCTTGCCCATCTCCGCCTGCGTGAAATACTGGTACTTGTCCCGCAGCGTGTCCGGCATCTCGATGTACTCGATCTCCGGCTCCCGGCCCATCGCGGAAAACACCGCCTTCGCCAGATCGTTCCACGAACGCGCCTGCCCCGTGCCGCAGTTGTACAGCCCCGACGCCTTTTCGTTCTCCCCGCAGAACAGCGTCACGTCCACCGCATCCTTCACATACACGAAATCCCGCACCTGCTCGCCGTCCGCAACTTCCGGCCGGTACGACTTGAACAACCGCACCTTCCCCGTCTCCCGGATCTGCCCGTGCGCCTTGTGGATCACCGACCGCATGTCGCCCTTGTGATCCTCCCCCGGCCCGTACACGTTGAAATACTTCAGCCCCGCGATCCGCCCCAGCACCCCGCTCCGCAGCGCCCACAGGTCGAAGAGCTGCTTGCTCATCCCGTACATGTTCAGCGGCGCCAGCCCCGGCGTTGCCGCATCGTCGTCGGAATACCCCTGCGACCCGTCGCCGTAGGTCGCCGCGCTCGACGCATAGACAAACCGCGCCCCCCGCTCCAGGCACCATTCGCACAACTCCCGCGTGTAGCGCGTGTTGTTGTCCAGCAGGTAGTCGGCATCCGTCTCCGTCGTGGCGCTGCACGCCCCCAGGTGATACACCGCCTTCACCGGCGGCAGACCGTCGGCCGCCACCGCCCCGCGCAGGCGCTCGATCGGCCAGATGTCCTCGAACACCAGTCCCTGCAGGTTCTTCCAGCGTTCATCCGTCCCCAGGTCGTCCACCAGCAGCAAACGCTCCTCGCCGCGGCGGTTCAGCTCCGCCGCCACGTTGCGCCCGATGAATCCGGCTGCGCCGGTCACCACGATCCATGACGTCCTGTCCATTCCATGCGGCCTTTCTCGGGCGAACCCTACCACCCCCCTCCCGCCCGTTTCAACGCCAATGTTCCGCCAATGTTCCGCTTCTTCTGGTTGTCTTTGCGGGCCGCGGTCCGTATCATCCCGTTCCCATGGTCCCCTTGGACAACATCCGCATCGTGCTCGTCAACCCCGTCTACGGCGGCAACGTCGGGTCGGCCTGCCGCGCCATGATGAACATGGGCCTCTCGCAGCTCGCCCTCGTGAATCCCCGCCCCGGCTTCGATCTGCAGGCCGCCGCCACCATGGCCTGCCACGCCGGCGACATCCTGGCCTGCCGCCGGGAATTTGCCACCGCCGCCGACGCCGTCGCCGACTGCGGCCTCGTCGCCGGCACGTCCAACCGCGGCGGCCTCTACCGCGACCATGCCAAAACGCCCCGCGAATGGGCCCCCCGCCTCCTCGAAGCCGCCCTCGACGCCCCCGTCGCCATCCTGTTCGGCTCCGAAGACAACGGCCTTTCCCTCGACGACCTCGCCCTCTGCACCCAGTTCATCCGCATCCCCTCCTCCGACGCCTATAAATCCCTCAACCTCGCCATGTCCGTCATGGTCTGCGCCTACGAGCTGTTTGTCGCCTCCGGCACCTTCGAGCCCCCCCGGGAACGCTCCGCCGAATGCCCGTCGTCCATGCGCGAAGCCATGTTCGCCAAATGGCGCCGGGCCCTCCTCGACATCGGCTTCATGACCCCCGACACCGCCGACCACATGATGCTCGGCATCCGCCGCATCCTCTCCCGCGGCACCCTCACCGAAAAAGACGTGCAAATCCTCCTCGGCATGGCCGCCCAGACGCAGTGGGCCGCCGGCCACATCCCCCCCAAATCATGACCGGCGCCGTCCAGCATGTCCTGTCCGTCCTGGTCGTCGCCCTCAACGAGGAACGCCACCTGCCCGAGCTCCGCGCCGCCCTCGGCCGGCTGCATCTGCCCGACGGCTGGCGGCTGGAAACCATCCTCGTGGACGGCGGCAGCCGCGACGCCACCGTCGAAGTCGCCCGCGCCGCCGGATTCGAGGAATGCCTTGTTCTCCCCGGCGCCTCCATTCCCGTCTGCCGCAACCACGCCCTGCAGGCCGCCCGCGGACATGTCCTCGCCTTCCTCGATGCCGACTGCCTCCCCGAGCCCGACTGGTTCCAGCAGGCCCTGCCCTGGCTGGAAAAACCGCTCCCCGTCCTGCTGGGCTATCCCGTCCGGCCCCCCGAATCCGGCAACTGGATCCAGCGGACCTGGCACGCCCACTGGCGCCACAAGCACTCCGCCGCCGCCGGCGACGACCCCGCCCCGGTCACCGACGGCGCCTTCCGTCTGCTCACCACCCGCAACATGCTGCTCAACCGCGCCCTCCTCGGCGTCGTGCCGGCCTTCGACGAATCTCTCGTCACCGGCGAAGACACCGACTTCGCCTTCCGCGCCGCCCGCGCCGGCTGCGAAGTGGTCGCCCTGCCCGCCCTGCGCGTCACCCATCTCGGTGAACCCGCCACCCTCCGCCAGTACTTCCGCCAGCAGCTCTGGCACGCCAACCGCAAGGCCTACGGCACCATCCTCCGCAGCTCCGGCGGCGCGTCCGGCGCCAACGCCATCTTCTTTTCCCTCTTCTTCCTGGCCGCCCTCCTGCTCGCCGCCGCCGGCCTGGTGCTCGCCCCCCTCCTGTCCCCCTGGGCCCTCCTCCTGCTCGCCCCCCTCGTCCTCGTCACCGCCACCCCCGCCGCCCTCATCGCCGACCGCGCCAACTCCCCCGCCCTCTTCTTCCGCCTCGGCGTCCTCTACTTCCTCTACGGCCTCGCCCGCTCCATCGACCTCCTCGGCCTCTCCCCCCGCAAACACTCCTGGAAATCATGAACGCATGGTCCATCCACACTTGGTCATTGGATATTGGACATTGAATATTGGATATTGAGTTCCCCCCATGCCCTCCCTTCCCCAACTCATCACCAGCCTCCAGAATCCCGGCATCAAGGACGTCGTCAAGCTGCGCCAGCGCTCCCACCGCGACGAAGCCGGACTCCTCGTCGTCGAAGGCTATCGCGAAGTCAAACGCGCCCTCGACAACCAAATCCCCGTCCACCGCCTCTTTTTCTGCCCCGCCCTCTATCAGGGCAAGAACGAACCCGGCCTGGTCGCCCGCTGCGCCGAACAGCACGTCCCCCTGTTCGAATGCACCGAACCGGTCTTCCGCAAAATCGCCTACCGCGACCGGCCCGAAGGCCTGCTGGCCCTCTGCCCCCAGACCCGCCGCACCCTGGACGACCTGGAACTGCCCGACAATCCGTTTCTCGTCGTCGGCGAACACATCGAAAAACCCGGCAACCTCGGCACCATGCTGCGCACCGCCGACGCCGCCGGCGCCGATGCCCTCATCGTCTGCGACCGCTGCACCGACATCCACAACCCCAACGTCGTCCGCGCCTCCATCGGCACGCTCTTCACCGTCCCCGTCGCCGAAGCCTCCACCGACGACACCATCGCCTGGCTCCGCGCCCGCGGCATCCGTTCCGTCGCCGCCTCCCCCCATGCCACGAAAAACTACACCGACGTGGACATGACCCGCCCCGTTGCCATCGTCGTCGGCGCCGAACAGTACGGCCTCAGCAGCGCCTGGATGACGCAGGCCGACGATCTGGTCCGCATCCCCATGCTCGGACAGGCCGACTCCCTCAACGTCGCCGCCGCCGCCACCATCCTCCTCTACGAAGTCGTCCGCCAGCGCACCGCTCCCCAGCCCCCATCTGTTTGATCCGTCCCGACTCTGCAAAAGGTCGAAAGCGGCACCTTCCCCATTTCCTTGACCCGGAATCCATGTCTACAAAGGGGGGCGGCAGAATGCCGCCCTTCCCGCCGGATCCCTGCAGATGAACAGGATTGGATCGGTTGCAGGCCAGGGCGCCGACCTGGCGGCTGCTTGACCCTTCCAATCCATCCGTGTCCATCGGTGTTCATCCGTGGTTCATACCGTTGCGTTGACTGGCGGTTCGGTTCGGATTGTTCTCCATGAGCGTTCCTGCCCGCCCCCTCCCCCGCCTTGCGCTTCCCCGGTGATTGCCGTACCGTAGGCGCACCATGACGCACGTCCCCGACAAATTCGATTTCTGGTATGCGGTCAACAATACCGAGGTGCTCGAACTGCCCCGCGGCCGCCTCGAAACCTTCGGCTCCACCCAGATCAATTACCGCCTGGTCACCGAACTGATGGATTCCGTCGGCCAGGTCCGCGTCCGCGAAGGCCGCATCCAGTCTTTCCGCCCCGAAATCCTGACCCCCCAGTCCTTCTCGGAATCCCCCCTCGAGGGCTTCCAGGCCGGCCAGGCCGAGGACTTCATCCGCTGGCTGCGCGAGCACGAATCGGAAATGGTCCTGATCAAGTACGGCTTCAAAATCCGCCACGAAACCGTCACCGAATCCGTCGTCCACGATTCCCTGGACAACGTGGTGGAACGCGTGCGAGCCGACCTGAAAAGCAAGGCCGACCCGCTGTCCGCCCTCGTCGTCGGCGTGGACGAGCCCTGGGAAGTCTGCCTGCTCAAGCTCCTCTTCGAAGTCGTCAAGCAGTCCGCGCCCGTCAATGCGCGCGATCTCCGCGCCGACCCGGACGGCTCCCGGCACCAGATCGAAAAAGCCTTCCGGATGGCCGCCGGCGACCGCAGCCGCCTGGCCCCCCTCGCCCAGCTCCTGAACCGGCTCGGTAAATTCCAGGACTACGAAGACCGCTTCTACGCCCTGGTCCGCTCCCATTCGGGGTAGCCGGACAACGCCCTCCCCCGCCTCAGGAAACGGCCGGACGCACCGGCAAGCCGGCCGCCCGCCCGAGTGCCTCCGCGCCAATGGGCCCGGCGCGCAGAATCTCCACCGCCTCCGCCCCCACGCGCACCACCGTGCTGGCCCGCCCTCCCGGCGACGGCCCCGCATCCAGCGCCAGCGCGGCATGCGGTTCCAGCGCCGCCCAGGCGTCCTGCGCCGTCAGCGCCGGCGGCTGCCCGCTGCGGTTGGCGCTGGTCACGGCCGGCAGCAGTTCCAGCTCGCGCAGCCACGCCAGCGCCACGGGATGATCCGGCACCCGGAACCCCTCCCAGCCGCCGGCCCCGTCCGGCAGCACCATCGTCAGCGGCCCCGGCCAGAACGTTTCCGCCAGCCGCCGCGCCGCCGCCTCCACCGGAATCCCCGCCGCCCGGATCGCGTCCGCATCCGCCGCCATGCGCGTCAGCTGCTTGCCGGCCTCCCGTCCCTTGGCCGCCCGCAGCCGCTCCAGCGCGCCGGGCGAATCCGCGCGCACCGCGACTCCATACACGGTTTCCGTCGGAACAATCACCAGCTCGCCCGCCCGGCATGCCGCCGCCGCGCGGCGGATGGTTTCGGGCCCGGGCGGCAGGAGAACCCCGGGGCTAGCGCTTCCGGTCATAGCCGAGAGCCTGAAGCCCCAGCAGCAGATCGGTCGCCCGCCGCAGATAGGTGTCGTAGCGGGTCCGGTCCCGCAGCGCCCGGTCTTCCTTCTCTTCGTCCAGGACGGTCTTCCGGCTCCGCATCAGCAACGGTTCGTCCGGCTCGAAGGCCGTCTCGTTCAGCGCCGCATCGGTGATCAGCACATCCGGCTTCACCCCGCCCGCCCCCCAGTACACCGCGCCGTCCGCCGTGCGGATTTCCCGCGTCGCCAGCCATGCCTGCCGGCCCGTGGACAGCGCCACCGGCTCGCGGATCAGCGGATCGCCGGACGTCTCGCGCCCGATCAGCATGGCCCCCTTCACGCTGCCGCTCAGCACCGCCGCCAGCAGCTCCGCCGCGCCGCCGGTGCCTTCATCCGCCAGCACCATCAGCGGCAGGGTCTCCACCTCGGCCGCCGGCGCCTTCACCGCCGCCAGCTCGGTCCCCTGCCGGTCGGACCGGGTGTACAGCAGCGTTCCTTCCCCGGCGAAACGCGCCGCCGCGCGGGCCACTTCCTCTTCCGCGCTCCCGTCGGCCCCGCGCAGATCCAGAATCGCCCCGAATACCTGGCCCGACTGCCAGCTCTCCAGCGCCGCCGCGATTTCGCCGGCGGCCCCCGGATGAATCCCGGCCACCCGGATGTAGCCGATGCCCGTCGGCAGCTCTTCGGTCGCCGCCACCGAGGTACCCTCGCGGCGGCTCCGTTCGATCGTCACCGTCCGGCTTTCGCCGTCCATCCCCAGGACCCCCAGTTCCACGGTTGCCTCGTCCCCCTGCGCCAGCCACTCGCGCACCTCCGCCAGCGAGGCGCCCGCCGGCGCCGCGCGGCCGCCGATGGTTTCCAGCCATTCTCCCGGCGCAAGCCCCGCCCGGGCCGCCGGCGAATCCTCCCGGACCGCCGCCACCCGGGGGCCGCCCTCCGTCGGCACCAGCACCAGCCCCGTCTCCCAGGCCGTCCGGGAGCCTTCCCGCCGGGCCGTCGCCGGGCCCTCGCCGTCGAAGAACTCCGCGCCGGGCTCGGCGGACCGGATCAGCGCTTCCAGCAGCGCCGCGCGGGCCACCGATCCTTCCGGGGACAACCGGATCCCCTCCAGCACGCGCACTCCCTCGTCCACCGCGCCGCACAGCCCCTGCGCCCATGCCGGCGCGGAGGCTTCCGGCGCGGCCGGCGCCTCCGCAGGCGCTTCCGCCTCCGCCGGCGCTTCCGCCTGCGCTCCCGCCGCCCACGCCATGCCCAAAACGGCCAGACAGGCCGCTCCCGTCGTCCTCGTCCATCTCATCCCGTCGTCTTCCTCTCCGCCGGCCGGAACACACCGGCCGGCCGTTGGCTGCCGGCTGCCTAGAAGCGCACGCCGCCGCCCAGCGAAATCACCATGACCTCGTTCTCGATCCCCGCCACGTCGCGCTCGCCGCCACTCTCCCCCGTTTCCACGTTGCGGACTTCCATGTCGCCCAGAATGTGGTCGATCTTCTGATAGTCCAGCCCCGCCGTCAGGAACCAGCCCGAAAATCCCATCTGGTCCAGGTCGTAGCGCACCTCGATCCCATACCCCAGCAGGTCCCCTTCTTCGAAGGTTTCCTTGAAGTGCAGGCTGCGCGCCACGTGCTCGTCCCAATCCGTCGCCTCGACGATCGGGCTCCACGTCAGATATCCCGACACCGTCAGCGCCTCCCAGGTCCAGTCCAGGGTCGCCCCGAGATAGGGCATGCGGAATTCCTGCTCGTAATTGATCATGTTTTCGCCGTCCAGGTACTGGGGAATGTAGCCGTACTCCGGATACAGCAGGTAGTCTCCGCTGTCTTCCCAGCTCCATCCGTCCTGCTTGTAGCCCGCCAGCGCCCGCACCGCGAACGAAGGATTCGCCCACACGTCAAACGCCAGGTTCAGATCCAGCCTGTAGCCTTCCGTCACGTCCACGTCCGACAGCGAATAGTGCGTCCAGTCCGAGGACCCGGTGTCCAGCCAGTCGTAGTCGTCCATCTCCCCGCTGCCTTCCGTCAGCGCAATCCACATCCCCCCGTTCACCGTGAACCGCTCCAGAAAATTGTTCTGGCCGCCGAAGGGCCGCACCGACAGGCTGCCCCCGCCCATCACCACGTTCTGGATGTCCCAGTCCAGGCGGCTCAGCTGGCGCCGCGCGCCCCCGGGCCCCTCATAGTCGTACACATGCTCCTTCGCTTCGCCGCTGGCCAGCCCCAGCGACAGCTCGGCCGCAAACGGCATGCCCGCTGCCCGGCCCGATGTCGCCATCGGCGCCGCCCGGAATCCGGCATGCACCGGCACCGACATCCACCCCACCGCCATCATCAACATGATCCGCTTCATATGGGCCTCCTTCGGGCAACCGGATCGCCGGCCGCCGCATGTTTATTCCTTTGCGCAGGATTGTGATGCCCCCCCCCGCCCCCGGACAAGCAGAAAATTCCCGCTCCCGGCAAATCGGGCGCATCTGCGATTCGGTGCATGCCGTGCAAAAAGGCCTTGTAGTCCTGCATGGCTGTCATCCCGAGCGGACTTGTCCGCCGAAGCCTTGCGCGAAGGCGGAGTCGAGGGATCTCGGCTTGGTCCCGAAGGCTGGCCATCGGGATTGTGCTCAGATCCCGCGGTGGCGGGACAAGTGATTTCGACTCCGGCGCTACGCGCCTTCGCTCAATATGACCCCAAGGGTGCACCGAATCGCAGATGCGCCCCGGCGGATCCGCTTTCTGGACTTGTCCGCTTCCGCTCTCCAAGGCACAATCCGGAATCAATGGCCGACATGCTCCCCATGCCCATTCTGCTGCAGCCCGTGTACAAAGAGTACATCTGGGGCGGCGACCGTCTCCGGCACGAATTCCACCGCCGCCTCCATCCCGGCACCTATGCCGAGGCCTGGGAAGTGGCCGACCACCCCGACGGCCAGACCCGCATCATCAACGGCCCCGATGCCGGCGCCACCCTCGCCGAGGCCATCCGCCGCCGCGGCCCCGGCCTGCTCGGCGCCGGCCGCACCGACACCGCCTTCCCCCTCATGGTCAAAATCATTGATGCCCGCGAAACCCTGTCCGTCCAGGTTCATCCCGACGAGGCCGCCGCCGCCCGCTTCGGCGGCGAGGCCAAAAGCGAAATGTGGGTCGTGCTCTCCGCCACCCCCGACGCCCATATCTACTCCGGCTTCAAGCCCGGCACGACTCCGGCCGATTTCGAGCGCGCCCGCGCCGACGGCGTCATTCCTTCCCTTCTCCAGCGCTTTCCCGCCCGCCCCGGCATGGTCTTCCATACCCCCGGCGGACGCGTCCACGCCATCGGCGCCGGCTGCCTCCTGCTCGAAGTCCAGCAGGACGCCAATACCACCTACCGCCTCTACGACTGGGACCGCCTGAACCGGAACGGCCACCCCCGCCCCCTGCACATCGAACAGGCCCTCCACGTCATCAACTGGTCCCTCACCGGCAGCCCCATCGCCCCCGTCCAGCCCGTCGAAACCCGCTCCCCCGGCCACACCGTCCGCCCGCTTCTCGCCGATTCCCATTTCGTCGTCGAAGAATGGACCGTCTCCGCCCCCTGCGACATCGCGCACGATTCCCGCAGCTTTCTGATTCTGTTCCCCGAAGACGGCGACCTGCGCATCAAGACCCCCGGCCAGCCCGCCATGATCCTCCAGCGCCGCTCCACCTGCCTGCTCCCCGCCGCCCTCGCCTCCTTCTCCCTGCAGCCCGCCCGCGCCGACGCCCCCCCCGTCCGCCTCCTCGTCACCCGCCTGCCCTGAGCCATCCCGCCCGCTTTACACGCCGGGTCCGGCGCGGCTGTCATCCCGAGTCGCCTCCCGCCCGCCCGCCTTCCTGCCGCGCCGGAATCTCTGCCGCAAGGCTCCGCGCCCCGAAACGTGGCGGCCTCGACATCCTCGGCGGGAACCAAATCCAGTAGCAGGGTCACGCGGGCCGGGTCGGCATCCTCGGGCCATTCGCGGAACACCCGGTCGGCCGGGATGGTTGCAATCTGTTTGCCCTCGGCGTTGAAAACAAGGGTTTCGATCCTCGATCCCCCCTCCGCGGAATCCGTACGACTATCTGCCAACTCCGTCTTTTGGGGCACGTGTTTACGAGGCCATCTTCAAGAATCTGTACTGTATTAAAGCAGTTTTCATAATGCCACAGCCGCTCCATACCCCCCCGACGGGGTCGTCGGGGGCTCCAAAAACAAGAATTCAGTGGCTATTTGGAGCCGGGACGACCCCGTCCGGTCGAATTCGGCTACCAAGAATATGAATAGGCTGCTAGCGGATGACGCGGCCAAGACTGCGGCGAGCACTATCTGGCGGGCATAGGGCTTGCGGCAATCCTGCCAAAAACCGGGCAGGACAGAGCCTGCCCCTCCTGCCCCCTATTTCGAGGTTTTCCTGTGTTCCTGCGTTTCCTGTTTTCCTGCTGGGCTGTTCCCTTGGGTTCCGATTTTTTGATGGCGGCTCCGCCGCGCCATGAAATCCGTGGTTGGCTGCCCGGCTGTTTGGCTGTTACCCCACGGATCCCGACTCGATAAGAGATCGGGCCAGCGAAAAGAGCACCGGCAACCCGTGACTTGCCGCCTTGTGCCTGCCGCCCCGCGGCATCTCCGCAAAAAATCCGGATTTTCCACGCCATGGGAAAATTATTCGCCGGTTTTCCACGCCATGGAAAAGTTTTTTCCACACCGTGGAAACCCCGGCGCGACAAAGCCCGTTGCGCGCGACGCCGCCCCGCCGTAAGATGGGCCCCATGATGGAACCGGAACACGATCCCCCTCCCGTGCAGCAGGCGGTCCTGATCGGCCTGGGCGCCATCGGCACCCTGTACGCCGCCCGAATCTCCGCCCGGCTTCCGGATCAACTGCGGATCCTGGCCGATCCCGAGCGCATCGCCCGCTATCAGGCCGACCCGCCCTCCCTGAACGGCCGCCTCCTGGACCTGCACTACGTCACCCCGGACCGGCCGGGGCCGCCCGCCGACCTGATCCTGGTGGCCGTCAAATCCGTCGCGCTCGAAGAATCCCTGCCGATGATCGCCCCGCTGGTCGCCGGGCATACCCAGATCCTGCCGCTGCTCAACGGCATCCTCGCCCAGGACATCCTCGCAGAAGCCTTCGGCTGGCCGCGCGTGCTGCATGGCCTGGTCCATTGCGAAAGCGCCATGCGCTCCGGCCACGCCGTCCTCCAGCAGGGCGGCGACAAAATCCTCTTCGGCGAAGCCCGCAACACCCCGCCGTCCCCGCGCGTCCGCGCCGTCGCCGCCTTCCTGGAACGCTGCGGCATCCGCCACTCCATTCCCGACGACATGCGCGCCGCCCAGTGGCGCAAGTTCATCCTGAACGTCGGCATCAACCAGGCCCAGGCTGTGCTGCGCGCCCCCTGCCGCGAATTGCAGGAACACCCCGACTCCATGCGCCTGGCCCGCGACCTGATGGACGAGGCCGCCGCCGTCGCCGCCGCCCTGGGCATTCCCGGAGCCGCCGAACTGCCCGCCTGGGCCGAATCCATCATCCGCGCCGCCGCGCCGGAGAATAAGACCTCCATGCTTCAGGACGTGGAAGCCGGACGTCCCACCGAAGTGGACTGGCTGGCCGGAACCGTCTGCCGCCTGGGCCGGGAACACGGAATCCCCACCCCCGTCAATGAACGGGTTTGGCGGCAGCTCCGGCCTTCCGCCTGACCTCCGGGGCGCATCTGCGATGGACTGACTATATCCGGCCGGATCGAGGGACTTGATTTGGAGTGCGGCGGCATGCCCGCCCGCCGGCGGAGG
>JAXGNL010000052.1:0-15243 GCA_040768005.1 Kiritimatiellia bacterium | reverse complement strand
GCCGCCGGCCATGCGCGTCAACTTAAGGCCTCAAGGGATTGGAGGTAATTTCTTCGTTGCTTTCGTTTGTCGAGACGACAGTGCCTACAGATGAGTTCAGAGATCAAGTCGAGGCTTGGCCCGGGCGAAAAGTTGGAGGCGAGGATCATCAGCCCGAATGAATTCCAGAACTGGGCGTATTTGAGAATGCTTAGCGGAGGGGCAGAAGCAAAGGGTTCGGTCTGCCGGATCAAGGCGGCGGCATGGTGGGCCAAGGTGATCAGAAGCAATTGGGCATAGAGGCAGGCCTCTACCTGCAGGGCGGAGCCGCGCAGGGTCTGGGCGAGGTGGAATCCGCTTTTCCAGGACTTGAAGATGATTTCGATCCGCCAGCGGGCCGCATAGACCTTCAAGGCTTGGGAGGTCGTCCAGATTGTGTCGGGTACATTGGTGATGAATACGTCCCAGTGGAGCAAGGCCAACCGCTCTTGACTGGGGCGGCGATTCCGGGAATCCCGATAAAGCCGGCGGCGCCGTTCTGCTGCGACCGCAAGTGGGACGGGACGGGCGACCAAGCGAACCTGTAGGCGTTGCTCTTTGCCCAGACAGACCGTTTCATCCAGAGGTGCAGAGGTGCGGGAGAGCTTGGCCCATTGCCATCGCTCACCTTGCGGCGAATGCAGATACAGGCCGGGATGGAGGCGTGAAAGGAAGAAAATGCCTTGCTGTTGCATTTGCTCAAACACGCCGAGCACAAAATAGCCCAGGTCTCGCAAGACGAGATCTCCGGGGCGGGTCAGGGCCAGAATATCCGGCGCGGCGATCTGATCGTTGCGGGTATAGGGGGAGCAGGAAAAGTGAAGGCACTGGTCGGTGAGCAGGTCGTAGACGGCCTGGAGCCGGAGGACGGCGTAAGCAATCCCGCCGCGATGCTGGTTACGACAACCGGGATAGAGGTGGGCCAGATGAGCGGGCAACCCAAAGCATGTGCTGTCCTGGATCAGCACACGGCCAAAAGACGCAAACACGGCGGTGTCCAGCACCGGAGATACGGCGGCGGCAGAACGCAGAGCGATCAGCAGCACCTCTTGGATGAAGTGCAGGCACGAGCGGGACAGGCGTTTGGCCACGGCCTGCTTCGAGAGAGTCTGGTTCTGGGTCAGACCCAGTAGAATCGCCAGACCTTCAAGGCTGGCGCGAGGCTGGAACAACAAGAGGCATAGGGCGCGAAGAAGCGCCTGGGGCCAGATCTTACGGGGGCGGCGTTGTTGAAAGCCGGTTTGACGCGCAAGCTGCTCATGGTCCAAACGGCTCAGGAAGGCATCCAGTTGCAGGGGCGGACAGAAGGATCCGGAGGTTTTATCCATGGTTTTTGTCTTGTTTTATCAGATAGTATATTTACTATCTACACAAAAATACTCGCAGCCAGGCAAACCTCGGCGGTATAAAAGAAAGAGCAGGCAGCAATGGGCTATGCGGTAAAACTCCAGAAAGTGCAACGACCGTCGAATCGGTCGTATTACCTGAACGTCCCGATGGTCTTGGCCGAAACGCTAGGGCTACAGAAAGGGGAAGTCCTCGAATGGACCGTTCAGGACAAGAACACCCTGATCCTCAAGCGAAAAATCAAGTCAACACGTAGCAAAGCCAAATAGTTACGCCTTAAGTTGACGCGCATGGCCGCCGGCGGGCTCGGCGTATTCGGCTCCTACTGGGATGCCGATGATCCCGGTCCGGGGTTCGGCGGCGGTGTCAAGTTCAAGGGCGAACTGGTGGACTACCTGGCCATTGAACTCCGCGCCTCCTGCATCACCCAGTTCGACGAGTGGGACGGCGATGACGAGTTGTTTGTCATTCCGCTGGAAGCGGGGCTGCTGCTCAACTTCCCCCTCGGCACCGAAGTGCCCATCACGATCTACGGCGGCGGCGGCGGCGGTTACGCCATCATCCCGGAAGCCGATGATCTGGACCTGGACGATGACTTCTGCTTCTACGGCGTGGCCGGCGTCGAATTCGCCCTCGGCGAATCGCTCTCCCTCTTCGCCGAAGCCCAGTACCGCTTTCTCGAAGTGGACGGCGCGGAAATGGACGACGAAGACGTCGACTTTGATGAAGAGGCCGAATTCACCGGCCTCGGCTTCAATGCGGGCCTGCTGATCCGCTTCTAATCCGGCGGCGCCGCCTCTTCCCCCCGGACCTTCTGCGGGCACCGGCCCGCAGAAGGCCGCGGCTGTTTTTCCCGTTGGTCTTGCCAACGCGGTTCCCGCCTGCCATGGTTGAACCAGATCGGTCCACCTGCCATCCACAACCCCGGAAACCACCATGAACAAATGGATTCTCATCACGCTGCTGGCTCTCTCGCTGCTCCCCGCCGCCCAGGCCGCCGGCCGCTCCCACCGGATCGGGGCGGGCGCCAACTACTGGGTCGCCGTGGATGACATTGATGTGGACGACCTGAACGACGACGGACTCAGCTATCTCGTCACCTACCAGTGGCGCCCCACCCTGATCGGGCTTCAGGCCGATGTCGAATTTCTGCCGGACCTGTTCGGCGAGGACGCCATCGCCCCGGCCGCCTATCTGGTCGCCGGCAGCGCCATCTATGCCGCCGCCGGCATCGGCATCATCCATCAGGACGGCGATTTCGCCGACGATCCCTTCTTCGCCTTCAAGGCCGGCTTCGACCTGGAAGTCCTGCCCAGCCTCTATCTCGACATTTCCGCGTGTTACCGGTTCAACAGCAAATACGACTTCGACGACGCCATGGACGAGATTGACACCGATACCGTGTTTCTCGGAGCCGCCGTCCGCCTGGGTTTCTGACCTCCCCCGTTCCGCCGCCGTCCCCAAACCGCGGCAGAGCCCGGTTTGCCCGGCGGGATCAACCGCTTATCCGGCTCATCCGGAACGCCTCCGGCAGGCACTCCGCGATATCCCCCGCCTTCATGGCCGCCTGCGTCTGGCGCAGGGCCGCGATATCGCCGGCCGTTCCGTGCAGCCAGACGGCGGCACAAGCCGCCCGGAGGGGATCCGCCCCCTGTGCCAGCAGCCCGGCCAGCAACCCCGCCAACACGTCGCCGCTGCCCCCGCAGGCCATGCCCGGATTCCCCGTCAGATTCAGCCACGCCGGCTCTCCGGCCCGGACCACCAGCGTCCCTGCCCCCTTCAGCACCACGACGGCGCCCGTGCGCTCCGACGCTTCCCGCGCGGCGGCCTGGCGGTCTCGCTGGATCGCGGCGACATCCGTGCCCAGCAGCAGCGCCAGTTCGCCGGGGTGAGGCGTCAGAATCACGGGCGATGCACTGCCCTGGATGGCCTCGGGCTTTCCCGCCAGCACCGCGATGGCATCGGCATCCAGCACCAGCGGACAGGCCGCCTCCCGCAGCAGCCGCGCCACCAGCCGCCGGGTTTCCGGATCGCGCCCCAGCCCCGGCCCCGCCAGAATCGCCTCCAGGCCCCCGAAATCCACGTCCGCCGACAAGCCGCCGGCCACAATCGCCTCCGGCACCCGCGCCAGCACGCTCCCCGCGGCTTCGGACGACGTCATGACGCGCACGAGGCCGGCCCCGGAACGAATCGCGCCCTCGGCGGCCAGGGCGATGGCGCCGGGATAGGCCGCCGATCCCCCGATCAATCCGGCCGTGCCGTAGCTGCCCTTGTGGCTGGCCCGGGCGCGGCGCGGAAATGCCTGCCGGACATTCCCGGAAGAAATCCACTGGAGATCGGGTCGCGCATCCGGTACGGCGGCGATGGCCTCCGCAGGCAACCCCACCGGCACGCACCAGAGCGATCCCAGGGATTCGATCGCCTCCGGCGCCGCCATCCCCGCCTTGGGATATTCCATCGTCACGGTAAAATCCGCCCGCACATGACCGCCGGCGGTTTCGCCGGTCTCGGCATCCATCCCCGTGGGAATGTCCGCGGACACGATCAGGCAGCGCCCTGCCATTCGGCCGAGGTACTCCACGGCCTGCCGGATCGTGCTCCGCGGTTCGCCCTTCGCCCCGGTCCCCAGCAGGGCATCCACCAGGATCGCCGGATCGGGGGCATCCTGCCCGGCGCAGGCCCACTGCCCCTCCGCGATTTCGCGCACCGGGACATCCCGCTCCGCCAGGCGATCGAACGCCGCCTTGGCATCTCCCCGCAGCCGGTCCGCCGGCACGGCCAGCCATATTTCCGCGGGTATGCCCATCGCATCCAGCACCGCCGCCGCCGTAAAGGCATCGCCGCCGTTGTTGCCCGGCCCGGCCAGAAAACGAACGCCGGGATACGGCGGCTCCAGCTGCCGCAGCCACCAGGCAAGCAGACCGGCCAGCCCCTTTCCGGCACGCGTCATCATCTCCAGCCCCAGCCCCGGACGCTCGGCGATGGCCGCCGCCTCGGCTTCCCGCAAGCCCGACGCCGGGACGAAGTTCATGCGCGCAGGCACTCCTTCATGTCGCGCACGGCCTGCTCCATCCCCGTCAGAACGGCGCGGGCCACGATGCTGTGCCCGATGTTCAGGGTGTCCAGATGGGGCACCGCCCTCAGAAAGGCCGGCAGGTTGTCATAATTCAGCCCGTGGCCCGCATTGATCCGCAGGCCCAGCCCGTGACCGCGGCGGGCGGCTTCCGCCAGCCGCTCCAACTCGGCCGGCCGCCGGTCTTCCGGCAGATTGCAGTACCTGCCGGTATGCAGTTCCACCACCGGCGCCCCCAGCGCCACTGCCGCCTCCAGCTGCTCGCGGGCCGGCTCGATGAACAGGCTGACGACGATCCCGGCATCCCTCAAGCGCGCCACCGCGGGTTTCAGCTCCGCGAACTGCCCGGCGGCGTCCAGCCCGCCCTCGGTGGTCAGCTCCTGGCGCTTTTCCGGCACCAGGCACACCTCGTCGGGCTTTTCGGCCAGCGCGATCTCCACGATTTCCGGCGCATTGGCCATTTCGAGATTCAGCGGCACGGTCAAGGCCCGGCGCAGCGCATGCAGATCGGCATCCTGGATGTGCCGGCGGTCTTCGCGCAGATGGATCGTGATGCCGTCGGCCCCCCCCCGTTCGCACAGGGCCGCCGCTTCCAGCGGCGACGGATAGTCCACGCCCCGCGCCTGCCGCAGCGTGGCCACGTGGTCAATGTTCACACCCAGTTTCATGACCGCCCGGACTCCGGCGGCTTCGTCCAGGTGGCCGACTCGGCCTTGAGGAACATCGCCAGCAGGGTCAACACGGCATACGCCGCCACGGTTGCCGCCGCGGTATGAAGCAGTTCGCTGATTGCCAGGCTCATCGGATCCACCTCCTACAGCAGGGAACGGCCCTCGGGGCCGCCGAAGAAATGCGCCTTGTCCATGTGCAGCACCATTTCCACCGGATCGCCCACCTGTCGGCGGCACGAGGCGTCCACGCGCGCCGTGAAGGAATTCCGCCCGGTGCCCGCCGTCAGGTGGATTTCCGCACCCATCATTTCGATCATTTCAACCGTGGCCCGGACCCCCCGGGCCGGTTCGCCGCCGGGAACGGCCTCGCATTCGTCCACATCCTCCGGGCGCACGCCCATCACCAGCGCCTCGCCCTCGCGGGCGGCCAGCTTCGCCGCCGCCGGTTCCGGAATCGCCGCCTGGAACGTCCCCTCGTCGAACACCAGGCCCTCCCCCGTCCGGCGCACGGTTCCCGGAAAGAAATTCATCGGCGGACTGCCGATGAATCCGGCGACGAACTGGTTGACCGGGCGGTTGTACAGGTCCAGGGGCGTGGCCACCTGCTGGATCCAGCCGTCCTTCATCACCACGATGCGGTCGCCCATGGTCATGGCTTCGATCTGGTCGTGCGTTACGTAGATCATCGTGCTCTGCAGCCGGTTGTGCAGCTTGCTGATTTCGGCGCGCATCTGCACGCGCATCTTCGCATCCAGGTTGGACAGGGGTTCGTCGAACAGAAACGCCTTGGGTTTTCGGACGATCGCCCGGCCCACGGCCACGCGCTGGCGCTGGCCGCCGGACAGCGCCTTGGGCTTTCGTTCAAGATAGTCGGCAATGCCCAGGATGTCCGCCGCCTCCATTACCCGCCGGTGGATTTCCGCCTTCGGATACTTGCGCAGCTTCAGGCCGAAGGCCATGTTGTTGTACACCGTCATGTGCGGATACAGCGCGTAGTTCTGGAACACCATCGCGATGTCCCGGTCTTTCGGCGGCACGTCGTTGACCTTCTTTCCGTCGATGTAAATGGCCCCCCCGCTGATCTCCTCCAGCCCCGCGATCATTCGCAGCGTGGTGGACTTGCCGCATCCCGACGGCCCCACCAGCACCACGAACTCGCGGTCCTCGATTTCGAGGCTCGCATCGTGCACCGCCGTCACGCCTCCGGGATAGGTTTTACAGACGTTTTCGAGCAGAACCTTGGCCATCGCGCTTCCTTCAGCCGGACCCCCGCAGGGCGTCCGTTCGCCTCAAGGGTGTAGCATCCGCCGCGTTGCCCTGTCAAAGCAATCCCCGGCCCCGGACCCATCCTGGACCCATGGCACAGCGGCGTTTCATAGACGCAGACTCTGTTCCATGAAAAGAGGCGGCAGGAGGCCGCCCGTCCCGTCAGCCCCCCTCCTGAGACCGGCCGCTCCCATCCGCCGACGAAGCCCATGAAACGCCGAGGCTCCCCCGGCCGTGAGCGCCTCGCAACGGGGGCGCATCTGCGATTCGATGCACCCTTGGGGTCATATTGAGCGTAGGCGCGTAGCGCCAGGTGAAATCACTTGTCCCGCCACCGCGGGATCTGAGCACAATCCCGATGGCCAGCCTTCGGGACCAAACCGAATCCCTCGACTCCGCTCGGGATGACAGCCATACAGGACTGCAAGGCCGCTTTTGCGCGTAACCGGGCTCCGCAGATGCGCCCTCGCAACGGAACGCCGACGGGGAACGCTTGACAGACTCGCCGTCTTTCTGTATCTACGCAAAGAAACATTGTTTACCCCCCCAGGAGACGCCATGAACGATCCCGATTATTCCAACTACTTCAATCTGCACCCCGACAAGAACGGCCGCTACGGCAAGTACGGCGGAGCCTACCTGCCGCCGGACCTCGAAAAAATCATGGCCGAAATCCGCGACGCCTACGACACCATCTCGCGTTCCGCCAAGTTCATCGCCGAACTGCGCTCCATCCGCACCCACTACCAGGGCCGCCCCACTCCGGTTTATCACTGCGAACGCCTCTCCAAAAAGCTCGGCGCCGCTCAAATCTACATGAAGCGCGAAGACCTCAACCACACCGGCGCCCACAAGCTGAACCACTGCATGGGCGAAGGCCTCCTGGCCGTCTATCTCGGCAAGAAGAAGCTGATCGCCGAGACCGGCGCCGGCCAGCACGGCGTGGCCCTGGCCACTGCCGCCGCCTACTTCGGCCTGGAATGCGACATCCACATGGGCGAAGTGGACATCGCCAAGCAGGCCCCCAACGTCGCCCGCATGAAGCTTCTCGGCGCCAACGTCATCCCGGTGTCCTTCGGCCTCAAAACTCTCAAGGAAGCCGTGGATTCCTGCTTCCAGGCCTACATGGCCGACCCCGTCACCCAGCTCTACTGCATCGGCTCCGTCGTCGGCCCCCACCCCTTCCCCATGATGGTCCGCGACTTCCAGCGCGTGGTCGGCATCGAGGCCCGCGAGCAGTTCCATGCCATGACCGGCGACATCCCCGACATCGTCACCGCCTGCGTCGGCGGCGGCTCCAATGCCATGGGCCTCTTCTCCGGCTTCCTGGCCGACCCCTGCGAAATCCACGGCGTCGAACCCCTCGGCAAGGGCACCAAGGTCGGCGAACACGCCGCCACCATGACCTACGGGAAGGAAGGCGTCATGCACGGATTCAACTCCTACATGCTCCAGAACGAAAAGGGCGAGCCCGACCCGGTCTACTCCATTGCCTCCGGCCTCGACTACCCCTCCGTCGGCCCCGAACACGCCTTCCTGCGAGACAGCGGCCGCGTGAAGTACGTCACCGCCACCGACCGCGAGGCCGTCGAAGCCTTCTTCATGCTCTCGCGCGTCGAAGGCCTCATCCCCGCCCTCGAAAGCGCCCATGCCGTCGCCCATGCCATCCGCCTCAGCCGCGACAACCCGACCCATGCGCGCAGCATTCTGGTCAACCTCTCCGGCCGCGGCGACAAGGACATGGACTACGTCATCGAACACTACGGGTTCGGCGAAGACTTCCATCTCTGATCCCGCCCCCCGGCTCCCCCGGACCGGCCCGCGGGCCGGTCCGTTTTTTTGTCCGCGCCCTACTCCGCCGCGGCCCCGGTCGTCGCCAGCATTCCGCAGGCGGCATGGATGTCCGCTCCGCCGCTGTACCGCCGCGCCACGGGCTGGCCCAGGTGCTTCCGCAGCGCATCGCGAAACGCCCGCAACTCCTCCGCCGAGGGCGGGCGGAAACGCCCGGCGGCGTCATTCACGTCAATCAGATCCAGGGTGACCGGAAGCCCGGCCAGCAGGCCGGCCAGTTCAACCGCGTCCGCTTCCCGCGTGTTGAACCCCGAGATCATGGTCCAGGCCAGCACGACCCGGCGGCCCGTCGCGGCGTGGTGGTCCCGGACCGCCGCCATCAGCTCCGGCAGCGGATGCGCCGTCTCCACCGGCATCAGCATCTGCCGGCGGGCCGACACCGCGGCCGACAGCGAGACCACCAGGCGGAACGGCAGCCGGTCCGCCGTGAAGCGCCGGATGCCCGGCACAATCCCGGCCGTGGAAATGCTGATCGCCTTGGCGGCCACTGCCCCCCCGCACGGCTCGCTCAGAATCCGGGCCGCGCGCACCACGGCCTCGTAGTTCAGCAGCGGCTCGCCCATGCCCATGAACACCACGCCCCGCACCGGGTGCCGCGAATCCGCCTGGATGCGAACCACCTGATCCACCATCTCCCAGGCCGCCAGGTTCCGCGTAAATCCCATCCGCCCCGTCGCGCAGAACGCGCACCCCAGCGGACAGCCCACCTGCGAACTGACGCACACCACGTACCGGCCTTTCCCCGCCCGGTGCAGCAGCGGAATCCGCACGGCTTCAAACAGGCCCTGGCCCCCGCCTTCGAACAGGTACTTGGCAAACCCGTCCCGCGCCGACACCCGTTTGTCCCGAAGCACCAGCCGCGGCAGCCGGACGGCGTCCCGGACGCGCGCCAGCACCTGGTCCGACACCTCCGGCAGTTGACTCGGCAGCAGATCCCGGCGCACCGCCGCCGCCTGCAGCCGCCGGGCCGTGCGGCGCGACACGCCCAGCGGCGCCAGCGCCTCAAGCAGTTCATCCGCCGTCCTGTCTTTCAACCAGACCGTCATGACCCCAGTATATCCCCCGCCCCCGTGAATCGCCATCGGTTCGTGCGGGCTGTTCAACACGCCGCGACTCCCAATCCGCCGCGGCATCGGGCGGGTTCCTCGCTTGAACTTTTCCGCGGCCTGTCCCAAACTGCCTTGGAATGAAGCGATTTTCCGCATGCCTGACGCTGGCGCTGTTCCTGGGGGCCATGACGGCCTTCGCCGGGGGCGGTCCGTTGAACACGCTGGTGGTCGTCAACCGCGCCAGCCGGGACTCGCGCGCCCTGGGCGCCTATTACGCCGAAAAGCACGGCATCCCCCTCGCACCTGTGCACCATCAAACCGATCCCTCGCCCCCCCTCCATCACGCGCCGGCTCTTCGAACGCGAGATCCGCGATCCCATCCTGGCCCACATCGCCCATCACCGGCTCGAAGGCCAGATCCATTACCTCGTGTTGTGCATGGATATCCCCTCGCGGGTGGACAACTTCAACGGCATTACCTCGGTCTTGTTCTACGGATTCAAGGAGCCCACCCCCGATGCGCCCCGCTGCCATGTGGCCTCCAATTCCGTCAACCAGTACTTCGGGGCCGAAACCGCCTATACCTCCAGCGCGGGCTGGAACCAGACCAACGCCCCGATCCCCTTCCTGCTCACCGCAGACAGCCTCAAAACCGCCAAGGCGGTGGTGGACCGGGCGGTGGCCTCCACGGCCTCCTTTCCCGAGGGCCTGTTCTGCCTGCACGGATCGGGGGACCCGGCCCGCAACATCCGCCACCGCTCCTATCCCGCCGTCGCCCGGCAGTTCGCCCTGCTGCACCGCGCCGACTGGCTTTCCGTCCAACCCGCCTCGGATCCCGTTCCGGATCGCCCCGTCCTCGGCTACATGACCGGCCGGGGCTACCTGCCCACCCAGTATGTCGAGATGGTCCTGGCCCCGGGCGCCATCGCCGAACACCTTACCTCCTGCGCCGGCATGATTCCCGATCCCTGCCTCAAGCAAAGCACGGTGTGGGACTGGATGCGGCTCGGCGCCACCGCGTCATACGGCACCGTCTCCGAACCCTGCGCCTTCCGGGAGAAATTTCCCGACCCCATGCTGTTCTACTGGTATTCGCGGGGGTTCACCGCGGGCGAAGCCCTGGCCATGTCCGTCCGCAACCCCTATCAGGGGCTCTGGGCGGGGGATCCCCTCGCCGCTCCCTTTGCCGCCCCTCCCGCCGTGAACATCCTCGCCCCCGCCCGAAACGCCACGCTGTCCGGCGAAACGCTCTTGAATCTCCATGTCGAAGCCCATAATCGCGGCGCGCCTCCGGTGTTTGTGGATCTCTATCTCGACGGCCGCCACCATGCCCCCGTGGCCCGCCCGTTCGCTCCCGTCGGCAACGAACTGGCCGTCCGGGTCGGAACCAACCGCTTCGCCTATACCGTGGCCCCCGGCGAGGATCTGGTCGCCGCCGTCGCGGGCCTGGCCTGGGCCGTCAATGCCGGCAGCGGCGGCCAGATCACCGCCGACGCCCATGCCGACCGCCTCGAGATCACCGCCCGCCAGCCCCTCGACGAACAGGAGCGTCCGCTGGCGTTCTCGGTTTCCGCGGAACAAGGCTTCGGCCCGTCCCTGTATATCGGCGGCCGCGCAGGCACGGACCGGCTGATCGTCGACGAAGGCCGGGGACGCGCCGCCGCGCTCTTCCATCTGGGCGCCGCCCGATCCTACACCATCGAATACCCCCTGAACCTCTCCTCTCTGGAGCCCGGCCCCCATGTGTTGACCGCGGTGGTCCGCGACGGCACCGCCGTGCAATGCCAGTCCCAGGCCAACCTGCCCTTCGTTCTGCCTCCCGCCCCCTGATCCGTCGTTCCCTTCGTGTCCCGCCGCCCCTTGATGCGAATCCTATACATATTGCAATAACTAGAGCATGTACGGATATCATGCCCTGTGACAACGGCTTGAAGCCGGAGATGACCGGCGGCAGCTTCCATCCGTTGAATAACTCCATATTTATCGGCCTTTGGGCTATTTCCGGCAAGGTTCGGATCAGATCCAGCCATCCTGTACGTCTGCCGTGTTGATGCCGTTCCGTTCCAGTATCCCGGACAGGTTTCATCATGGAAAAGGCGCAATGACATCTACGACGGTCTGCTGGCCGATGGCTCCCCGCAAAGCTTCTTTGAACTGGTGGTTTTTCGCCTTATGGCGCATGGATGGTTTTGCGAAACCGCCGCAAATAGCCTCGCCGAATCCGGCCTTAGTCAAAACCAGGGCGTTGGTCCATCACAGGTGCGGCTCATGGGGAGAGCCGATACCATGTGGCGGCTCACCCGGAGGGTTCGCCCTACCGGTCCAACCGCCAACCCCGGGTAGGGCAAGGCGTCCCCGCCGAGCCGGACCGTTGGTTTCCGGAGGGGCAACCTCCGTGTTGCCCGGGAAGATGAAGACGGGCAGGACAGAGCCTGCCCCATACGGCACCGAATCGCCGATGCGCCTTGGGAAACCAAATGGCTTCGCCAGAATCCGCCCGGCCCATGTCAGCAAGCACCATCGCCATGGTGTTTAACTCAAGCCGGGACGCCCTCATATTGCCTTGCCCCTCCCCAACAGCCCCCACGTCCTCTGGGCCCATGCTTCTTTGTCCCATTCCAGGGCCTGGCGAAACCATTTCGCGGCCGCCACATGGTCCTGCGGCAGCCCCTCTCCCCGGAAGCTCATCTCGCCCATCGCCACCAATGCGGCATATTCGCCCTGTTCCGCCATCCTGTACCACCGGACGCAACGGCGTATTCCGCACGCCCTTCGATAATATTGGGCAATTGGGCCTCGGGTTAACCACTCCGTGCCGCATTTCGGAACATCTGCATGGCGACAGGATGCCCCCAGGACTGCGACGCAACTTCGGTTTCGGCAATATCGCCCACCAATTCCCCTGTCAGCCGGAAGTCTTTGTACGGCGCAACTCCGGCGTGATACTCGGGATGCCAGCTGCCCCATTCATATATCCTCATCCCATATTCGACTTTTGGGCGTTGGTTTCCTCCTCGGCATCCTGCTTGCAGATTTCAATATCCCGGGGCGCCACTGGATGCTCGTGAATAATTTCAGAAAACATTTCTCGCGGTTTGCCTCAAGGCCAAGATCACGATCCAAGGCTTCCATGTATCGCCTGCACGCTTCCGCATGGTCTTGCTCTACGCCCCGCCCCGCCTCGTACATCCGACCCAGAGCGAAATTGGCCTCTGGCGCGTATCTTCCTGCTGCAGCGGCATAGCATGCAACGGCCGCCAGATCGCCGCTCTCGGTTCTCTGCGCCTCGTAGATTTTGCCCAAAAGGGTTTGGGCTTGGGTGAGATCATACCCCCTTTTTTCCTTGGCATTCTTGACCGCCCGCTTCGCCCATTCCAGCGCCGCTTCCAAATCGGCCTTGGTTCCCTTTCCCTTGAAATGGCACTCCGCAACCCGAAGTTGCGAACGCATGTGTCCAGACAATGCCGCTTTGGCATACAGGTCAAAGGCCCCCTCATCAGCAATTCCACCCGCCTCGGCCAGATCGTATTGCGCCTCCGGATATCCCTGTCCTGCCGATTTGGACATCCAATATTTGAAGCTCTGCGAATAATTTCCATCCGCATCGAAACGATCTTCACCGTTTGCCATCAAGTATTGGGCCCTGGCATTTCCGCGTTCGGCCAATTCCTTGACCCCATTTTTCGCTTCGATATACCGTTCGTTGGCACTGCACCGATAATATTCAAATATATTCAGCAAGATGGTTTTCGAGTCTTCTCTCCCTTGGCTGGCCGCTTTCCAATGCCATGCGATCGCCTGTTCCTTGATGTAATGCCTCCGATAGATCTCCCCCAATTCGAATTGCGCCTCGGCATCTCCCCCTTCCGCCGCAGGCATGAGCATCGCTATTCGGTCCGCGCAATCGGCCAGCGCCCTCTCTTCGTACTCTCTGAATTTTCTGTCGTACACACCCATCTTGTCGAGTAGCGCCCAGGCGTCGTGGACATCGAAAGCCACCTTTTCAAGCCAGTGTTCCGCCTCCACCAGGTCAACGGACACCCCTCGGCCTTCTAACAGCATTTTCCCAAGTCGATATCGGCATTCCTCATGTCCCTTTTCGGCCCCCACCCTGTACCACCGGGCGGCTTCCTCAAGGTTTTGGGCGACGAGCGTTCCCTCCTCATGCAGACGGCCCAACAGGAACGGCGCATCCGCATGCCCCCGCTCCGCTGCCAGACGAAACCACTGGACCGCCTCTTCCCCGTTGCGGACCTCAGGTTGGCTCCCCGCGCAGAGTTCGCCGGCCGCATACATGCAATCCATATCCCCCCGTTCGGCCCCCATGCAAAACCACGGGAGGGCCTCTCGTCCGTCGGACTCCAGGCTCCCCCGCATGCCCATGGCTTCGACCACTCCTTGCTGGGCCGCCTGGCCAAGCCAGACCCTCGCCTGTTCCAGATCGTGATCTGCCGAACGCTGAGCTTTTGAATCCCCCCCACCCCTCTTGATTTGACGGCTGGCATACAACTCCCCCAGCCATCGTTGCGCCATAGGATGCCCCTGTTCCGCCGCAAGCCTCCACCACTTTTCCGCCCCATCCTCGTCAGGCGGTACAATTGCCCCTTCAAAGCAAAGTTGTCCTGCACTGTATTGGGCCCATGCCTCGCCCGATTCCGCCCGCGCGAACAACGCGCGGAGGACCTCCGGCTCCCCCAGCCAGTATTCATTCCTGGCCATGTACTCGATCAGGCACGGCAAAGGCGGCTGCTGCGTCCCCGCATCCCCCGGCCCTGCCGACGCGGCTTGATCCCGGTCTGTTTGTAACATCGGCTTCAACATCTTATTGTGCCGTATTCGTCCATCCTGCCGTCAAAAAGGAACCAGTTCGCCTTGAGGGTCCAGATCGAACAGGCGCAGCTGCCGGTCATCCTCGGCCTGCTCCGGAGTCCAATCGGCATCCATCATTTCCACCTCTTCTTCGGGGACATGCTTGCCGCTGGAAAACAGCTCGTGAAACAATTGGATTGCGATCTTCGCCGGCACCGGCTTGTTCCGCGCCTGCGACAGTTGCCCCGGGACCCAGCCCCGCCCATCCCTTGACAGTATTTCCATCGTGGCCCGAACCGGCGCGGTGACCCGGTAGATGAAACAGCGTCCCCGAGCTACCCTTTCGTCATAGATGCCGACGCAATGGCCCATCTTCCTCCCCTCGGCGTGCAGGTCGTCCGGCGTCAGGATTGGCTGAATAGCTTCCGTGCCCGCAAATGGCGGATCGGGGAATTTCGATGGGGATTCGCCGGTCCGTTCCCTCAGGGCCTGATCTCGTTGCCATTGGCGTTCATGAAGGCGGGCAAGTTCGTCATGCACCCCCACCAATTGCCGCAGCGACGTAAACCGTGGCGGGCAAAACGCGCCTGGCAACCGACCCAACATCCTCACGGTGTCGTCAAGCATCCATACTGCGCTTTGGAAGCGTTGTCCGTTCGGTTTTTCCCGACTGGCATCGCGAAGCAACCGTGAAGTTAGAAAAGGTAAATATTGCCTTCTGGTGACCATCTCCGCCACGTTGGAATTGATTCCCTCCAGATGGGAAAGCCATTTGACCAGTTCTCTATTTTCGAACACCCGACGGAAATTGAGCATTAACTTTACATCCAACACCTTGGGTTCCAGTTTGGCCATGATGCGCCGGGCCGTTTCCGTCCCGGGGAAGCCCAGCCAATCCAGAATGTGCTTCTGATTTTTGACAATCAGGCTCCGAGCCGCCCGCAATGGCAACCGGACGGCTGGTTTGTGAAAGACCCAGTTACTGGCCAAGGCATAGCACAGTGCGGGATTGCTCCTGCTCAGATCCAAAGAGCCCGGACATCTTGCAAACAGGCAGAACAGGTGCCATTTTCGGCTCCCATATCGCAGAAGTTCGTTCCGGACATCCTCTGGAATGGCGTCGAAATAGGGGGCTTGCAGGTGGCGAACATACTGGACC
>JAXGNL010000051.1:0-16087 GCA_040768005.1 Kiritimatiellia bacterium | reverse complement strand
GGCGCTGCTGGAGGCCGGCGTGCGGGTGGGCATCGCCGTGGACGGCAGCGCCAGCAACGACTCGTCGGACCTGCTCAAGGAAATGCAGACGGCGCTGCTGGTGCACCGGGTGGGCACGGGCGTCAGCTCCATGCCGCCCCGGAAGGTCATCCGCATGGCGACGCGCGGCGGGGCGGAAATCCTGGGGCAGCCGGAAATCGGGCAGATCAAGCCGGGGATGGCGGCGGACCTGGCGCTGTTCCGGCTGGACCGGATTGATTTCGCGGGGGCGATGGCGGACCCGGCGCATGCGGTGCTGTTTTGCGGCAGCGCGCTGCGGGCGGAGTACACCATCGTGGCGGGGAAGGTCCTGGTGGAAAAGGGCGAGCTGGTCCGCATCGACGAAAAGGCGGTGTTCCACCAGGCGAACGGCCTGGCGGCGGACCTGCTGAAAAAGGCCGGCCGCTAGGCCGGACGGCTCGGAACCGGCCGGGAGTCGCGAATGAACCAGTTGCGCAAGGCGGCGGCCCGCGAACGGCGGGTGCCCATGTTCTGGTGGTGCGGCATGGCGCTGGCCATGGGGGGGGTGCTGTACCTGCTGATCCGCCCGCATTCACCGACCGCGGCGGCGCTGGCGGTGGTGCTGCTGGCCGGGGCGTGGGCGGCGCCGGTGCTGGCGCTGGTCTCGCTGATGGCCCCGCGGCGGGCGTTGTCGCCGCCGCCCGGGCCGGGGCAAGGGGGATATGCCGCCTGGAAGCGCCAGGTCCGGCTGCTGGGGCGGGTGCTGCTGTACTACGGGGACATTCCCGAACTGCCTCCGGACATTCGCGGACTGTTGCGCAGGGCGCGGGAGGACCTGCACGACACGCTGCGCGCGCATCCGCTGCGCGACGACCTGGAACGGGTCTGCGGGCGGATCCGCACGGAGACCCTGCCGGCCGTGAAGGCATGGCTGTGGGCGGAGTTCGGACCGCGCATCCGCGAAGCGGCCCGCGAGGCCGAGCGGCACATGGAGGCCTGCGCGGACGACAACGAACGCCTGCGGCTGATGCAGGAGGCGGTGGAGAACGCCGCGGCCCAGATGACCCGCTATGTGATGCCGCGGATGCTGGAGCGCGAGCGCCTGGCCTGCGCCCATGACTGCACCTGGCTGGCGGCCACGGCCGTGGCCCGCGAGGGGCGGCGCATTTCCCCCATGGAACTGGCGGCGATGTTTGTCGTGGTCTGGAGCGATTTTTCCGAGCCCTGGCAGCCGGCCGAGGTAATCCGGCGCGTTTTCCGCCGCGAACTGGGGGGAGCGGGCGGAGAAACGGCCGCCGCGGAGAACGCGGCTCCCGGGTCTGAAGCGGCCGAAACAGCGGCGGCGTCCGCCGGGCCGGCAAACGACGGCATCGTGATCCGCAACGGCAAGCGCTACCGCCGGGTGCGGGTGCGGCGGCGGTCGTCCCGTCGGAACCACCGGCGGAATCTCGGGCCGTCGGCGCTCGACATTCTGCTTTCCTTTGGCCAGTGGGTGCGCTATTCCGTTCGCTCCTGGCTGCTGACCCGGTAGCCCCGGAAGATGATCCCGGCCGCCGGGACAGCCCCCAACCCCCAACCCGATCAAATCATGAAAAAGAAGGAACATGTCATTCCCGGCGTCCCGGTTCCCGTGCCCTACGGCGCGCACGTGGTGGACCAGGGCGTGCACTTCAGCCTGTTCAGCCGCCATGCCACGCGCGTGTGGCTGATGCTGTTCAACCATGCCGGCGACGAAACGCCGGCGGAGGAATACGAGCTGCTGCCGGAGCGCAACCGGCTGGGCGACCTCTGGCATCTGCACGTGCCGACGGCGCATCCCGGACAGTATTACGTGTACCGCGCGGACGGCCCGCGGGGCGGGCCGGAGGGCCATGCCTTCGATCCGGAGCAATGGCTGCTGGATCCCTATGCGCTGGCGGTGACGGGGCAGCAAAACTGGGGCGACCGCGAGGGAATCGCGCCGGGCCGCCCGGTCCGCAACGGACGCTGGTTCCCCAAGGGCATCATCCTGAAGGAGGACGGCTTCGACTGGTCGGGCGACCGCACGCTGCGGGTGCCGCTGAACGAATCCGTGATCTACGAGGCCAGCGTGCGGGGCTACACCGCCCACGCCAGCGCGGGGACGGAGCATCCGGGCACCTACCGGGCGCTGATCGAGAAGATTCCGCATCTGCAGGAACTGGGCGTCACGACGCTGGAACTGCTGCCCGCGCAGGAGTTCAACGAGATGGAACTGCTGTGGGAGGACGGCCCGCGGCGGAACCTGCGGAACTTCTGGGGCTACAGCACGCTGGCGTTTTTCGCGCCCAACGGCCGCTTTGCCTGCGCCAACCAGCGCGGCGAGCAGGTGCGCGAGTTCAAGGAGATGGTGCTGGCGATGCACCAGGCGGGCATCGAAGTGATCCTGGATGTGGTGTTCAACCACACGGCGGAGGGGGGGATGGGCGGCCAGACCTATTCGTTCCGCGGCATCGACAACGCCATTTACTACATGCTGGAAGACGACGGGAAGGCCTACAAGAACTTCACCGGCTGCGGCAACACCGTCAACGGCAATCATCCGGTGGTGCGCGACTTCATTCTGCACTGCCTGCGCTACTGGGTGCTGCACATGCGGGTGGACGGCTTTCGCTTCGATCTCGCCACGATCCTCGCCCGCGGGCGCAACGGCGACCTGCTGGCCAATCCGCCGGTCATCGAACAGATCGCGGACGACCCCGTGCTGCGCGGGGTGAAGATCATCGCCGAAGCCTGGGACGCCGCGGGCGCCTATCAGGTGGGCTCCTTCCCCAGCGAGCGCTGGAGCGAATGGAACGGGCGCTACCGCGACGACATCCGCGACTTCTGGCGCGGCGGCTCGACGCTGAGCACGTTCGCCACGCGCCTGTGCGGAAGCCCGGACCTCTACGACCGGCCCGGCCAGGCCCCCCACAAGAGCGTCAACTACATCGCCAGCCACGATGGCTTCACGCTGGCGGACATCGTCAGCTACAACGAGAAGCACAACCTGGCCAACTGCGAAGACAACCGCGACGGCGACAACCACAACCACTCGGACAACGGCGGGCACGAGGGGCCGACCGACGATCCGGCCATCCGGGCGAAGCGCCTGCGCCGACAGAAAAACCTGCTGGCGACGCTGTTCCTGTCGCAGGGCGTGCCCATGCTGCTGGGCGGCGATGAATTCGGCCGGACCCAGCAGGGAAACAACAACGCCTACTGCCAGGACAACGAGCTCTCCTGGGTGGACTGGAGCCTCCTGCGCCGCCACCGCGAGCTGTACGACTTCACCCGCCGGGCCATTGCCTTCCGCCAGGCCCATCCCGCCCTGTGGCGGACGGTGTTCTTCCGCGGCGAGGCTTCGGACGGCGGCCTGCCCGACATCCGCTGGTATGGGCCGGCCGGCGGCCCGCCCGACTGGGAGCAGGGCGTTGCGCTGGCCTGCCGGCTCGACGGCCGCCGCGACCGCATCGGCGGGGACCGGGATGACGACGATCTCTTCATCCTGTTCAACCGCGGCGACAAGCCCCAGGCGTTCGACCTGCCGCCCAACGAAGACGGCCGCCCCTGGAAGCTGGCGCTCAGCACCCAGGACCTGACGCCGGTGTTCAGCGGCCGCTCCGGCGGCATCCTGACCGTGGACGCCCAGAGCGTGACGGTCCTGCTTCACGGCCGCTGAGTCGATGCGGCGCCCGCCGGGCGCGGCGGATCGGGGCCGAACAGCCGGCCACGGATGGCACGGATTTCGGATCGGCTTTGGAGTGCGGCGGCAAGACGCCGCTTGGGGGCCGCGACATGTCGCGGCCGGGAAAGCGCGGTCATGCCCGCGCAGTCCAAACGGAACAGCCGAACAGCCAAACTACGAAAGACGCGAAAAGCGCGAACAGGGGATTGGGAAAGGCAGGGCGGTCTCGCCGAGACCGCCGGAATCGAACAGCCGGGACAGCCAGCTACGGATGGTACGGATTTCACGGATTTGAACCCATGGCCGTTGGATCGGATCCGTATAATCCAGGTTCCATCCGTAGCGAAATGGGTTTGGATGAGATCGAACAGCCAAAGCGGTGCCGCGGCCGTTGGCCTTGTCACCGCACTCCCAAAGGAACCGCCGGGCTGCAGACCTGCCGCGCGGGCGGGCGTGGAGTGCGGGGAATTTTCCATGGCGTGGAAAACCGGCGGACATATTTTCCATGGCGTGGAAAATCCGGATGGCGGGCGGGATTTTCGTGGTCCGCCGGTCCCGGGCGCCCCGTCCCGGCGTCAGTCCTGGCCGGGGTCGGGGAAATGAATGGGCAGATCGAGGAGCTTTTTGGGTTTGCCGGCGGCATCCTGCAGGATCTGCCCGGCGAAGACATGGATGGTGTAGCCGTAGTAGGACAGCGGCGTTCCGCCGGTGCGGGCTTCGAGGTTGCGGGCGCCCTGCGGGACGACATAGGTGGCTTCGAAGGCGGTTCCGGGGCGCAGCCGTGAAACGGCCCCCAGCACGATGGGGGAGGGCGTGGTAATGGCGCGGGTGGGCCGCGGGTCTTCGTCCGGTGCGTGGTCGTAGAAGGTCACGAACACCTGGACCAGGGCATCCTGGAACAGGCGTTCCTCCGGGCTCACTTCCACCGCGCCGTTCAGGATGCGCATTTCCGCCACGTCGGCATCGGCCGGCAGGCGCTGGATGTCGGCCGAGACCAGGCGGATGTCGCGGGGCAGGCGGTCGGGATCCATGGGGGCGGGGGATTGGATCAGGCGGGTTTGCAGGGCGCGCAGGTCATCCAGGCGGCGGGTTTGCTCCTGGGCCTGCCGGCGAAACGGGGAGTCCGGGGCGGCCAGGCCCAGAAGAACTCCCCACCGCTGGCGGGCGGCATCCAGGTCGCCGCGGGCTTCCAGCAGGCGGGCGTGTTCGACGTGGGCGGGCAGAAAACCGGGCTCGAGCTGGTGGATCTGGTCCAGAATCCGGAAGGCGCCGGCGTAGTCGGCGAAATCGGCGGCGGCCACCGCCTGGGCGAGCAGGCGCTGGGCTTCTTCGATGCGCGGATCGGCAGCGGACACCGGCGGCAGGTCCACCAGGGTCGTGTTGGTGTCGGCGGGCGGGAAGTCGGCGACTTCGAGCACCTGGAGGATTTCCTCGGGGGCCGCGGCCACCGCCGGAGCGGGACCGGTGGATACGGCGACGGGGGGGGCCGAGGTGGAGGCCGAGGCGGTGCCCGGCAGGCTGACGATGGATTCGGCCCCGGCGGGAGTCTCGGCCTTCTGCTTCGCCAGGGCCTGCGCCTCGGCCTCTTTGGCGGCACGATGGGCTTCGGCAAAAGCCAGGTCGGCGGACTCGATGGCCGGCCGGAGGAGATGGGCGGGCCAATCCGCGAGATAGGCCAGCAGGAGGATTTCCACCGCGAGAATGGCGGCGGCCGCCAGAATCGTGACCGGCTGCATCAGGCCGGAACTGGGGCGGAGACGCGCCTGAGGCGCAATGAGTTCCTGGAAAACCAGGCGGATGCCGCCCAGGTCGATCTCGTCGTTGTGGGCCAGGCGGACGGCTCCGGTGACCGGCTGGCCGTTGCGCCGCACGGAATGATCCGGAGACAACGGGGACAGGTAGATGCCCGTGCCGCGCTCCTCCAGGCTGGCGTGACGGGGCGCCATGCGCTCGTCGCCGTCCAGCACCAGGTGGCATCCGGGATCGCGTCCGGCCACCGTCAGGGCCTGGCGCACCACAATGCGCTTGCCTTCATGGCGGCCGGATTGAAAGACCAGTCTGTACATGCCGGGGGCCAGTCTGCGGGATGCCGGGGGGCGATGGCAATGCCGAATTCCATTCCATTGTCGAATCCGGTTGCTTGCCGTCCGGGAGGGGGATAGAATAACGGCGCGAAAATGGAGAGGATTTCATAGGCATGGGCGCATCCTGGATTACCGGCATCTGCGTGAAGCGGAATCGCCTGGAATGGACGGTGTTGCGCCGCGCGAAGGAAGCGTGGGATGTGCACTCCCGGGGGGAGGCCGAATGGCCGGGCCCGCCCGGGGGCGAAGGCACCGGCGCCGCGTTGCGTCCGCAGATCAAGGGGATTCGCGGACGGCTGGCCATCGCCCTGCCGGGCGACCAGGCGCTGCTGCGGGTGGCGCTGCTGCCCAGCACGGATCCGGATGAACTGCGGGGCATGTCCGAACTCCAGACGGACAAGTATTCACCGTTTCCCGTGGAGACCATGGCGCTGGGCGCGGAAACGCTGGAAACGACCGAGGCCTCGTCGCTGGTGGTGATGGCGGCGGTGCGCCGGGATCTGGTGGACGCCTGGGGTCGCACCATCCAGGAGGCCGCGGCGCTGCCGGACCGGGTGGATGTGGAGCCGCTGGGCTGGTGGTGGGTGCTGAAGCAGAGCGGGGCCGTGCCGGCGCTGGGGTCCCAGCTGCTGGTGCGCCAGGACGGCGCGAATGTGGACCTGATCCTGGCGAGGGACGGCGCGCCGCTGCTGTTCCGATCCCTGCCGCCGAGGCCGGAGGCGGCGGATGCCGCCGACCTTCAGGCGTGGATGGCGGAGTGCGTTGAGGAAACCGGCTATTCGCTGACCTCGCTGGAAACGGAGTGGGGCGAGGCGGCCGCGCCCACCCTGCACGTGTTTCATGCGCCGGACCAACCGGCGGACTGGGCGGAATCCCTCCGGGCCGCCCTGGGCCTGGAAGCGCTGTTTACGCATTCGCTGGCCGAGCTGCCGACGGTGTCGGAAGGCCTGGCGCGCCGCGCCGCGGAGCCGGCGCAGCCCCTGGCGCTGGATCTGGCGCCGGCGGAATGGCGCGAGGCCGACGCCGAGCGCGCGGTGCGCCGCCGCCTGCTGCGCTCGGTCACGGTATTCGCCGCCGCCTGGCTGCTGGGGATCGGACTGTTCTGGTCGCTGCTGAATGTGCAGCGCGGCCGTCTCGAACGCCTGCAGGCCGAGGTGGAAGCGATGGAAGCCCCGGCGCTGGCGATCCGCCGCCTGCGGGCCAAGGTGCTGGAGTTTGCGCAGTATGCCGACCGCACCTATTCCGCCCTCGAAAGCCTGCGGGTGCTGTCCGAGTATCTGCCTGCGGGCGCGGATCTGACGTCGTTTGTCTATCGCAAGGGCAGCACCCTGGCTCTGCGCGGCGAAGCCGACGCGCCGGACAAGGTGTACGGGTTCATCCAGGCCCTGGACGAGACCGGTCATTTTCCGGAGGTGAAGTTCGAAGGCGTCAGCACGCGCAATACACCGCAGGGGCCGCGCTCGCAGTTCAGCGTGACCATCCGCCTGCCGGGAGCGGGGGAGGACCGGCCGTGAAAATCGCCCCCCGCGAATTGAACCTGCTGGCGCTGACCCTGGCGGTCGTGGCCCTGGCGCTGACGTATCTGGCGCTGGAACCGAAGTTCGCGGAATGGGCGGAGTTCGCCGAACGGCGCGAGGATCTGCTGGCCCGGCGCGAGGCCGCCCGGCTTCTGCTGGACAGCCGCGAAACCGTCGAAGCCCGGCTGGCCGAATTCCGCGACACCCTGCCGGTGTTCCCCGCCGGCAAGCAGGCCGAGGCCGAATTGCTGCTGACCCTTGAAAAGAGCCTGAACGGCCTGACCCTGACCCGCAGCGAGGCCGAGCCGGAACGCGAGGCCGGCGACCTGTTTGAAACCGCCATTACCTGCTACTGGGAGGGCGACCTGCCGTCTCTCGTGAATTTCCTCTTCGCCCAGCGGTCCCAGGGCGCCGTGTCGGATGTCCGCCAGCTGTCCATTCAGCCGGCCAGCGGCCGTAACGAGCCGCCCGGCCGCCTGCGCGGAACCTTCACGATCGATTACGCCTACCGCCGGGATGCCGGCGCCCGTCCCAGACCGAATCCCCGGCCGCTCCGCCGCCCCCGGCGGACAGCCAAACCCCAACGGACACGCCATGACGCCTATCCGAGACAGCCTTTTCGCCCGCGGCCTCACCTGGAGCCTGGCCGCCGCTTTTCTGCTGGCATCGGTTCCGGCCCCGGTGTTCGCCCAGGAGGCGGATGCCCCGTCGCGGGCCGAGACCCTTCGCGCCCGGACCGCGCGCCTGCGCCCGTCGCGCCGCCCCGACGCCCCGGCCCCCGCGGCGGCCGCCGCTCCGGCCCCTGCTGTCGAGTACGAAGCCGCCCCCGCCGTGCTGCGGGACGGCGAACTGGTGAAGGATCTCAAATGGCAGGAAAACGCGCCGCTCGAGCTGCTGCTGGAAATCTATTCAAGGAAACCGGGCGCACCATGATCAAAGCCCCCGGCCTCAACGCGACCTTCCCCAAGTTCGAAGGACAGAAACTCACCCCGGCGGAAATTCTGCAGGCGCTGGACAGCCATCTGACCATGGCCAACCTGACCCTCGTGCCCCTGGGCGACCGTTTTTTCCGCGTGGTCCAGACGGACAAGGCGCCGGCCGAAGGCATGGCCATCCAGCGGACCCTGCCCGAGGGCGGACACCCCGATAGCGATGCGCTGGTCAGCCAGCTGGTCGGCCTGAAGTACATCGAGATGGAAGACGCCGTGAACATCGTCCAGCCCATGCTGCACGGCTACGGCAAGGTCCAGCGCTTCGACCGCATCAACAGCCTGCTGCTGACGGAGACGTCGTCCAATCTCCGGCGCATTTTCGAAATCCTCGAGATGGTGGACCAGCCGACCGAGACGCGCGTCGAGACCCGCGTCTATGAAATCAAACATGCCAAGGCCTCCGAGATCGCGTCGCGGCTGAACGAATTGATCAGCGACAGCGAGAAGAAGGAGGAGGTCGCGCAGGTGGCCCAGCCCGTGGCCCCCGTCATCCGCCGCCCGGCCGGCATGATCCGCGCGCGCCAGCCGGCGGCCGAACCGTCGTCCGCCCCCGACAGCGCCGCCGCTCTCGAAGCCGCCATGGCCGAGCGCGGCATCGTCCAGGGCAAGGTCAAGGTCCTGACCGACGAACGCACCAATATCATCATCGTCATCTCGCGGCCGTCGAATTTCACCTTCTTCGACAAGATCGTGGCGGTGCTCGACCGTCCCGTGGATCCCGAAGTCAGTGTCCAGGTCCTCGCGCTGGAATACGCCGACGCCGAGGAGATCGCCGGGCTGCTCAACGATTTCATCGGTGCCGCGAAGTCCGAATCGGAGACCGCCGGCCGGACCGCCGCCGACGGCGCCGCGGGGACGGCGGGCGGCGACACCCGCGCCCGTGCGCTGGAGGATTACGTGCGCGCCCGGGCCGCCGCCGCCGACCGCGTGCGCCAGGCCGTGGGGGAGGAAGCCGCCAGCAAGATCGGCCAGCTGTCGCCCAACACCAAGATCCTGGCCGACAAGCGCACCAACACCCTGCTGCTGATGGGCACCAAAAGCGATATCGCGGCGCTGGAAGGCGTCGTCGAAAAGGTGGACATCATGCTGGCCCAGGTGCTGATCGAAGCGGTCATCCTCGAGGTGAACCTCAACAACAACATCGCCTACGGCGCGGGCTGGCTCCAGAAGTCCATGACCTCCTACAACCAGCGCCAGGCCGGCGGCGTCACCGTCCGCGAACCCATCGCCTCCTGGGGCGGCGCCTTCGGGCAGAACGATTTCACCCAGGTCGCCGGCGAGACCGTCACGCGCGCCTTCGGCGGCGGCCCCGGCCTCAACTACTTCTTCACGTTCAACGACCTGAACCTTGACCTGGTCATTGACATGGTGGCGTCCACCGGCGAAGGCCGCGTGCTGGCCACTCCCGTCATCCTGACCACCGACAACACCGAGGCCAGCATCATCAGCGGCCAGCAGATTCCCATCCGGACCGGCGACACCTCCAGCGGCGGCACCTACTACTCGGACTACGAGTACAAGGACGTCGGCGTGCAGCTCAAGGTCAAGCCGCGGATCAATCCGTCGCGCTACGTCACGCTGGAAATCACCCAGTCGGCCGATACCCTCGGCGATCCGGTGGACGTGGGCAACAACAGCCGGATGTATGCGATCAACAAGCGCGAAATGACCGCGTCGATCTCGGTGCCGAGCCGCGCCACCATCGTGCTGGGCGGCCTGGTGCAGACGGACTATTCGCTGTCCAGCGCGCGCGTGCCCATTCTCGGCAGCATCCCGGTCCTGGGCGCGCTGTTCCGCAACGAGGACAAAACCCGCAAGCGCACCGAACTGCTGGTGCTGATCACGCCCTACGTGCTGATGAGCCCCGAAGAGGCGCGCATGGAAACCCTGCGCCTGCACCAGGCCTCCAACGTCGCCGCCGAGGACTGGTACCGCGGCTGGTCCGACAGCTCGCTGGCGCCGTTTTCCGCCGCCAGGCTCCATGAAATGGAGCAGGAGAAGAAGAAGGAAGACCGGCGCCGGGCCCGCGCGGTGGCCGCGGAGTCCGATGCCGTTCCCGTCGCCGTGATCGAACCTGCCGATTCCACGCTCAAGCCCACCCCGGAAGCCATGGATCCGGAAGACTTCGGCCGCGAAGTCGAGCGTATGATGAGCCAGCAGGCCGTCTCGCCCGATGCCGCTCCCGAAACGGTCCCGCCGCCCAGTCCGCTGCCCATGCCGGCCGAACCCACCACCAGTGCGCCGTTTACCTTCGATCCGGCCGCGCCCGTCGAAGGGGAAGCCGCCCCGGAAGCCCCTCCGGAGGCGCCGGCAAAGCGCAAATCCCGCCGTTCACGGCCGCCGGCGGAGGAACCCAAGCCGTCCCTGTATCCCGCCCCTGTCCCTTCCGAGTCCGAAATCCCTGGAGGTGCCCCGTGAATCCCAACCCCATCCCGGATCCCGACCAGACGGAAATCCGCGAAGGCGATATTCTGTTTGATTGCCCGCACTGCGGGAAAAACATGGCCATCGAGGCCGCCGGCGCCGGCCTGATGGTGCCCTGCGCGGCCTGCGGCAGGGATGTCCAGGTGCCGATTCCCGATGCCGCCACGCCCGAGGTGCCGGTCGCGGCCGTCCCGCGCCCGCCCCTCGACAACGGCGAATCCCCGGAAGAAACCATCCGCCAGCTCGACGCCGCCCTGGCCATGGCCAATGAGCAGATCGACCGGCTCATTGCCGAAAAGGAATCGCTGCAGGAACGCCGGGCCTATCTCGAACAGATTCGCATGGCCAATACCGCGCGCTATGAACAGATCGCCGCGGAACTGGCCACGCTCCAGGATGCCCTGGACCGCGCCCTGGTTCTGCTGGCCGAGGCCCGCGCGGAGAAACCGGCCTGACCCATGGCAATCGCGGCATCCAACCGCCTGGCGGCGCTGCTCGAGGCCACGGGGCTCTTCTCCCCGTCGCAGGTCGAAGAGCTGGCCATCAAGCAGCGCGAAAACGACGGGATCCTGACGGCGACCGTCGTGGCCCTGGAGTATGCCCGCGAAGACGCGTTTCTGCGCGCCCTGGCCCAGGCCATGCCCGTGCCGTTCGTGCGCATCGGCGATCAGCCCATCCCGGGGGAAATCCTGGAGAAGATTCCGACCAAGGCGGTTTTCCAGTACAACGTCATTCCCGTGGGCATAGAGAACGGTACGCTGCGGGTGGCCACCAGCGAACCGTTCCGGCCCGGCCTGGCCGACGCCCTGCGGCTGGCTTCCGGCCTGCGCGTCAAGTTCGCCCTGGCCCCCGCCGCCGACATCGAAAAGGCCGCCAAGAAGCTCTACGGCGTCGGCGCCGATACCCTCGACCGCCTCATCGCCGGCAACCAGCTCGATCTCGACGAAGACCTCGGGCCCGCCGTCGGCGACCTGAGCAATCTCGACCAGGAAGCCAGCGTCGTCAAATTCGTCAACCAGATCATCTGGGAATGCCATCACGACCGCGGCACGGATATCCACATCGAACCGCTGGAAAACGACCTGCGCATCCGCTACCGCATCGACGGCGTGCTGCATCCCACGCCCCTGCCGCCGCAAATGAAGCGCTTCCAGTCCGCCATCATCAGCCGCATCAAGGTCATGGCCGGCATGGACATCGCGGAAAAGCGCCTGCCGCAGGACGGCCGCATCAGCCTGCGCGTCAAAGGCGAGGAGATCGACGTGCGCGTGTCCACCATGCCCACCGTCTACGGCGAAAGCGTCAGCCTGCGCCTGCTGATGCGCTCCAGCGGCATGTACGGCATGGACAAGCTGGGGCTGTTTCCCGACGATGCCGACATTCTCCACCGCCTGATCCGCCGTCCCCACGGCATCCTGCTGGTGACCGGTCCCACCGGCTCCGGCAAGTCCACCAGCCTCTACGCCTGGCTGCACACCATCAATTCCGTGGACAAGCGCATTCTCACGGTCGAAGACCCCATCGAATACGAGATGGCCGGCATCAACCAGATCCAGATGCGGCCGGAAATCGGCCTGACCTTCGCCGTCGGCCTGCGCCACATCCTGCGCCAGGATCCCGACGTCATCATGGTCGGTGAAATCCGCGACCAGGAGACCGCCGACATCGCCATCCGCGCCGCGCTCACCGGCCATCTGGTCTTCAGCACCCTGCACACCAATGATTCCGCCGGCGGCATCACCCGGCTGGTGGACATGGGCATCGAGCCGTTCCTGGTCGCCAGCTCGGTGGAAGCGCTCGTGGCCCAGCGCCTGGTCCGCCGCCTGTGTCCGGCCTGCAAGCGTCCCTGGAAAGTGGAAATGCCCTTTCTCGAAAACATCGGATTCCCTCTCGACCGCCTCTCCGAAGGCGTCATCTGCGAACCGGTCGGCTGCGAGGAATGCCGCGGCACCGGCTATGCCGGCCGCACCGGCATCTACGAAATCCTGCTGGTCAGCGATGCCATCCGCCAGATGATCGTCGAACGCCGCTCCGCCGCCGACATCAAGATAGATGCCCTCGAACACGGCATGCGCACCCTGCGCATGGACGGCTGGCGCAAGGTCCTCGGCGGCGTCACCACCCTGGAAGAAGTCCTCCGCGTCACGTCGGAGGACGAAGCCTGACGCGGGCAGCCATGGCGCAGTTCCGCTACATTGCCAAGAGCCGGGCCGGCGAACGCCGCGAAGGGGTGCTGGACGCCCCTGACCGGCGCTCGGTGATGCTGCTGCTCTCGCGCCAGGGTCTGGTGCCCATCTCCGTGAGCGAAGGGGGGGAGGGGGCGCTTCCCGCTCCCGCGGCGGACAAGCCCGCCGCCCGTTCCGGCGACGGCAAGCCGGCCCGGTCCGCTCCGGCGGTTCCCGCCGCCAGGGCCCCGCGAAAAAACTGGTTCCGCTTCGAGCGCCGTTTCCGCGCCCATCCGCGCATGAAGATGGGCGACATGCTGCTGTTCACCGGCGAACTGTCCGACCTGCTGGCTTCGGGCATGACCCTGGGCAGCGCCCTGCACGCGCTGGCCCAGCGGTCCACCGGCAAGCCCCAGGATGCCATCATCGTGGATCTGCGCGACGAAATCGTTTCCGGCGCCAGCCTGTCCGCCGCGCTGGCCAAGTGGCCCGAGTCTTTCCCCGCGCTGTTCGTCAGCATGGTCAAGGCCGGCGAAGCCAGCGGCCAGCTCCCGGGCGTGCTCGAACGTCTCGTCACCCACTACGAACGCGTGCAGGCCGCCCGCGAAAAAGTGGCCATGGCGATGGTGTATCCGCTGATCGTCACGCTCGTCGGCGTCGGCGCCATGATCTTCATGATGGTGTTTGTCGTGCCGCGGTTTTCCGCCATGTTCGAGGAACTCGGCGGCACCCTTCCGCTGCCGACGCGCATTCTCATCGGCCTCAGCAAGGGGCTGATCCGGTACGGCTGGGCGCTGGTTATCGGGGGCTTCTTCCTGGCGGCCGCCGTTCGGCGCGCGCTGAAGACGCCCGCGGGGATTGAATGGAAAGACCGCGTCCTGCTGCGCCTGCCCGCCCTGGGCCATATCGTTCGCGCCAACGCCTTCGCCAACTTCGCCCATACGCTGGGCACCCTGCTGGCCAATGGGGTTCAGGTGCTGCAGGCCCTGTCCATCGTCGAGCATACCGTCGGCAATTCCGTCATCGCCCGTGCCGTGCGGTCGGCCCGGGACCGCGTGACCGACGGCTCGACCATCTCGCGCCCCCTCGCGCAGGACGGTGTGTTTCCGCGCCTGCTGACCGACATGCTCGCCGTCGGCGAGGAGTCGGGCGACATGGCCGGCGCCCTGGAGCACATCGGCCGGCGCTACGACAACGAACTCGATCGCGCGGTCAAGCTCTTCACCACCATTCTCGAACCCGCGATGATGGTGCTGATCGCCGCCGGGGTGGGGTTCATGGCCATCAGCATGCTGCTTGCCGTCTTCGAACTCACCAGCGGCCTCAACGCCTGAGCAGGGGTTGTCTGGAATGTCCGCTTCGTTCAGTTCTCCGGCATCCGGCGGCGCATCCGCCGCGCCGGACTGGCGCCGCGTGTTTGATCCGGACCGGCTCTACCGCTGGGCCACGCTGCTGGTGCTGCCGGCCTTCGTGATCTGGCCCGGGTTCAAGAGCGAGGTCTTCACGATCTATGCCGTGCTCTTCGCCTTCCAGGTCTGGCGCAACGGCTATCTTCGCTGCGGGTTGGAGCCCTGGCTGCTGGTCGGCCTGCTGGGCCTGGCGGCCAGCGCCCTCGACGTGCGCGACGCCGAGGTGCCCCGTCGCGTGCTCCAGACCGCCCGGGTGGTGTGCCTGCCCCTGATGATGTGCCAGTTCCGCCCCGTGCCGCGCCTGGAGCGGATCCTGGCCGGCGGCTTTTCCCTGCTCGGGCTCTACGGTCTCGGACGCCTGCTGTTCGCCCCGATCGTAACCGGCTACGCCCAGGACCGGCCGTACTGCTTTTCCGATTTTTTCATGCATTCGTCGGTTGTCGCCGTGTCCGGCTTCCTGTTTTTCCTGGTGTTCTTCCTTCGCTCGGATCGCCGCGATGCCCGGATCTTCTGCGGCGCGAATGTCCTGCTCTTTGCCGCGCTGATCCTGATGCACCGGGTTCGCGGGTCCTATCTCGCCCTGCTGGTGCTGACGCCCCTCATCCTGGCGGTCGAATGCCGCCGGAAGGCGCTGGCCGCCCTGGCTGTCCTGGCGCTGGCCGGCGTCGTCGCGGCGGGCGCGGTTCACGCCCTGCGCCCCGACCTCACGGCGGTGGCGGTTGGACGCGTCCGTTCCATCGGCGACCGGACCGACGGCAGCAACCGCGGGCGCCTCGTGATCTGGTCGCGTGCCCTGGAGGTGTTCCGGGAGCATCCCGTCAACGGCATCGGCTACCGCCGCTTCAACCGCGAACACGTCCGGCTCGGCAGTCGCGAATTCGAGTGGTCGTTCTGGCACGCCCACGGCGAATACATCAGCATGCTGGCCGAGACCGGCCTGGCCGGCACCCTGGCCTGGGTCGTCTTCAAGCTCGGACTGCTCTCGGTGCTGTTCCGCCATCGCCGTTTCCCCCTGGGGGCGTTTCTGTTCTGGCTGGCCCTGGCCTTCGAACTGCACAATCTGGTGGAGACCTACCACTACGAACGCACGGCCTACATCTATGTCTATCTTCTCCTGGGCCTGGGCCTCAACCAGCTGGTTCCGAAAACCGGAGCGATCCGCCTGACGCGCGCGCGGGGGAGGGGGCACGCATGAGCCGCCCCGCCATCAGCGTCATTGTGCCGTTTCATAATGCCGCCGCCACGCTCGGGGATGCGCTCGAGAGCCTGGCTGCTTCCTCCTGCCGGGAAATCGAAGTGCTGGCGGTGGACGACGCCAGCACCGACGGCGGCGGAGAGGTTGCCCGGGGATTCGCCGCCCGCGACGCCCGCTTCCGCTGCCTGCGCAATCCCGGCAACCGGGGGGTTTCCTTCTCCCGCAACCGCGGACTCGACGAAGCCGCCGGCGACCGGCTGGCGTTTGTGGACGCCGACGACCGGGTATCGCCCGACTGGCTGGCCCATCTGCTGGCCGATGCCCGGGAAAGCGGGGCCGAAGTGGTGATCGGCCGTTCCCTCCGCGTGTGCGAAGGCGCGGAGAGCGGTTACCGCATGGAAGGCCTGCACCGCCGCGGATCCCTGGAGTTCCGGCAAATCGTTTTCAAGGACAACAGCGTGGTCTGGAACAAGCTCTACGCCGCTTCCCTGATCCGCCGACTGCGCCTCCGGTTCGAAGAAAGCCTTTCCATCGGGGAGGATCTGCTGTTCAACTTCCAGGCGCTGCATGCCGCGCACGGGATTTTCTACGGCGGACGGGGCAGCTATCTCCATCG
>JAXGNL010000050.1:0-17141 GCA_040768005.1 Kiritimatiellia bacterium | reverse complement strand
GGCTCCAGGCCGGACGGCCCCCCCCCCCCCCCGTCCGTGCAATCCGTGAAATCCGTAGCTTGCTGTCCCGGCTGCCCCCTGTCCTCTCGATACCTCCCGCCCCGCTCCGCCGATTTCCGGATGGCGTTTCCACTTCAGCATGCTATCGTCAATCGCATGACGCGACCCACCTATCCGGCCCTGGCCTGGAGCTTCCTGCGGATCGGCGCCACCGCCTTCGGCGGCGGAATGGCCGCCCTGCCGGTGTTCGAAGCCGAGCTGGCCGCCCGCCGCCGCTGGCTCACCTCCGCCGAAGTCGCCGAGGAATACGCCATCGCCCAGTCCGTGCCCGGCGTCATCATCGTCAATTTCGCGGTCCTGGCCGGCCTGCGCCTCGCGGGAAAACGCGCCGCCGTGCTGTCTGCCTTTGCCGTGGCCCTGCCCTCGTTTTTCGTCATCCTGGCGCTGGCGGCGCTGGTCGGCACCCGCTGGGACAACCGCTGGGTGGCGGGCGCGCTGGCCGGCCTGCGCCCGGCCGTGGTCGCCTTGATTGCCGGGGCGGCCGTTCGCCTGGGACGCCGTCATCTGCGCTCGCCCCTCCTGCTCGCCGCGGCCGCCGCCGGCGCCGCGCTGATGCTGGGCCGGGTGCTGGGGCCCGTCCCCCTGATCCTGGCCGGCGCGGGCGCCGGCCTGGCCGTCCATGGATTCCGCCGCCGGCCGGAGGCCGCCCCGTGAATCCGCATGCGCTGCTCTTCTGGGCCTTTTTCAAAATCAGCCTGTTCAGCATCGGCGGGGGCTACAACATGGTGCCCCTGATGCAGCACGAAGTGGAAACCCGCGGATGGCTTCCCTCCGGGCGGTTCATGGACATGCTGGCCATCTCCGAGGCCACGCCCGGGCCCATCGCCGTCAACCTGGCCACGTTCGCCGGATACCAGGTCGCCGGCGTAAGCGGCGCCGCCGCCGCCACGGCCGGCGTCTGCCTGCCCGGAGCCGCCCTGCTGCTGGCTCTGGGCCTCATGGCCTCGCATCTGCGCGAAACCCCCGCCTTCCGGGCCGCGATGCGCGGCCTGATGCCCGCCCTGGTCGGACTGCTCACCGCCACCGCCATCCGTCTGGGCCTGGCGCTCGTCCCGGCGGGCGTCGCGCCCGACTCCCTGCCCCCGCTGCTGATTTTCGCCGTCGTCCTCGGCCTGATCCTCCGCCGGAAAACCCCGCCCCTCCCCCTGCTGGCCGGCTCTGCCGCCGCCGGCATCGTCTTCATGCTGGCGGGAATCCCCTGACCGTTCCCGGCGGGATAGCCCAGAGTGTCCCCTGTCCCCCTCCCCGGCCGTGACGGCTACGGGTCTCCGACCATCAGCCGGGCCAGCAGACGCCCGAACCGGGGGTCGGACCGGATCGGCGCAAAGTCATCGTCCTCCTGCATCCATTCGGCATCGGCATAGCCCAGCGCAATCGCCTTCTCGAGCGCCTCGAAAGCCTCGTCGGTTTGGCCGGTCAGGGAGAGACTGCAGGCCAGGTTGTACCACGCCAGCGGAGAAGCCGGCTGCAGGCACACCATGTCGCGGTCGGCCTGGAGCCCCTCTTCATGGCGTCCCAGCTCGGTATAAAGGCAGCCGAGGGATTCCAGCACGGCGGGATTCCGGGGCAGGCGCGCGCGCACACCCTCCAGAAAGGCCAGCTCCACCCTCCGGGCCCGGTCGTTCCGCTCTGCACGGTTTGCGGCCCGCCCCTTGTTCCGCTCCGGTGGAACCCCGCCCATCGCGGCTATCCCCGGGCCTCGATGGGCACGTAGTCGGTCCGCGCCGGCCCCGTGTACAGCTGGCGCGGACGCAGGATCTTCTGCTCCGGGTCCTGCCGCATTTCCTGCCAGTGGGCGATCCAGCCCGGCAGCCGCCCCAGCGCGAACAGCACCGTGAACATTTCCTTGGGAAAACCCAGCGCCCGGTAAATCAGCCCGGTATAGAAATCCACGTTCGGATACAGGTTGCGCTCCTGGAAATACGAATCCTTCAGCGCGTGCTCCTCCAGCGCCAGCGCGGTCTCCACCAGGGAGTCGTTCAGGTTCTTCCGCCGCAGCGTCTCCATGCACAGCGCCTTGGCAATCCGGGCCCGCGGATCGTACGACTTGTAGATCCGGTGCCCGAAGCCCATCAGCCGGAACGGATCGCTCTTGTCCTTGGCCCGCGCCACGACCTGGTCCACCGTCAGCCCTTCCCGCTGGATCTTCTCGAGCATCTCGACCACGGCCTGGTTGGCGCCGCCGTGCAGCGGCCCCCACAGCGCGCAGATCCCCGCGGAAATGCACGCATAGAGGTTCGCCCCCGTGCTGCCCACCATCCGCACCGCCGTCGTCGAGGCGTTTTGCTCGTGGTCGGCGTGCAGAATCAGCAGCCGGTTCATCAGCGCCACATCCTCCGCGTCCGCCTCGTACCGCGACACCGGCGACCGGAACATCATGTTCAGGAAGTTCTCGCAGTAGCTGTACTTGTGGCTGGGATACACATAGGGCTCGCCCACGGACTTCTTGTAGGAAAACGCCGCGATCGTGCGCAGCTTGGACAGCAGCCGCGTCACCGTGATGTCGATCTCCTCCTTGTCGCTGTCCAGCCGCAGCTCGGGATAGAAGCTCGACAGCGACACCACCATGGCCGACAGCACCGCCATCGGATGCGCCCCCTCCGGATAGTTGCCGAAGAAGCTGCGCATGTCCTCGTGCAGCATCGAATGGAGATTCAGCAGCTGGGAGAATTTCCGGCGCTGGGGCTCGGTCGGCAGCGCGCCGTGGATCAGCAGATAGGCGACCTCGATGAAACTGCAGTGCGCCGTCAAGTCCTCGATCGCATAGCCCCGATGCAGCAGAATGCCCTGTTCGCCGTCCACAAACGTGACGGCGCTGCGGCAGACCGCCGTGTTGGCCATGCCCGGATCGAAGGACAGGCAGCCGGTCCGCGCCCGCAGCCGGCTCAGGTCGAGGGCGCGTTCGCCCGTCGTTCCCTGCAGCAGGTCCAGTTCGGTTTTCTTGCCGGCGATTTCCAGCGCGGCATCAGTCCCGGGAATGGTGCTCATGGATTCCTTTCGCGAAGCCGGGGGGGGGGCTCCTCCGAATGCAAAACACCTCGTCGCGCGCGGGCGGCGGGGTGTTTGCCGGGGGCGGCTGGCGGACGGACCGTCCGTCCGCCGTCAGGCCTTCTGGACCTTGCCCGCCTTGAGGCACGACGTGCAGACCGTCAGGGTCTTCACGCCGCCGCCCACCCGGGCCCGCAGCTTCTGCAAATTGGGTTTGAAGGTCCGCTTGGTCACCGCCGTCGTATGCAGGCCGATGCCGCCCTTCTTCTTCTCCAGGCCGTGACGAACGATCCGGGAACCGACCGATGCGCCCTTGCCGCAAATCTGACATTTTGTAGCCATTGTTCTCTCCTCGACTCGACTGAAAGGTAGTAAAGTCCGCGCACTATATCCCCCTCCCCCCCGCGGCGTCAAGCCGCCGCTACAGGGCGTAAACCGTTTCCGCCGGCAGAATCGAGATTCCGGCGTCCTTCAACGCGGCAATCGCGGCATTGGCGTCCTCGAACCGGAACACCACCACGGCCTTTTCCGTCGCCCGGCAGACGAACGCGTACATGTATTCCACGTTCAGGTCCGCCTTCGACAGCGCCTCGAGAATCCCCGCCAGCCCGCCGGGCCGGTCCGGCACCTCCACCGCCAGCACCTCCGTCAGCGACACCGTGTGGCCGCTGTCCTTCAGCGCCTTCACGCACGCATCCACGTCGTCCACGATCAGCCGCAGAATCCCGAAGTCGCTCGTGTCCGCCAGCGACAGCGCGCGGATGTTCACGCCCGCCTTCGCCACCTCCGACAGCACGCCGGCCAGGCGCCCCGAACGGTTTTCCAGAAAAATCGAGATTTGACGCACTTTCATGGTTCGCTCCTTTGCTCAGATCAGGTTCCGCCGGTCCTGCACCCGCTTGGCCTTGCCCAGCGTGCGCTCGATGGTCTTCGGTTCCACCAGCGTGATTTTCGCGCTCACGTTCAGCATCGTCTTGATCTGGTGGTGGATCTTGTCCCGCAGCGCCTCGAGCTTCTTCACCTCGTCGCTGAAGAGGTTCTCGGTCACCTCCACCTGGATCTCCATCGTGTCGAGGTTCCCCTGCCGGTCCACGATGATCAGGTACTGCGGGTGCACACCCTCGATCCGCACCAGCACATCCTCCACCTGCGACGGGAACACGTTCACGCCGCGGATGATCAGCATGTCGTCGGTCCGGCCCATCAGCCGCGCGATCTTCCGGCCGGTGCGCCCGCAGGGACAGGGCCCCTCGTCCAGGATCATCGTGATGTCCCGGGTGCGGTAGCGGATCAGCGGCACGCCCTCCTTCGTCAGGCACGTGAACACCAGCTCGCCCTTCTGGCCGTCCGGCAGCGGGTCGCCCGTCGCCGGGTCAATGATCTCCGGATAGAAATGGTCCTCGAAGACATGCAGCCCGTGCTGTTCGAGGCATTCGTTGGCCACCCCCGGCCCCGCCACCTCCGACAGCCCGTAGATGTCCAGCGCCTTCAGCGGCAGCACCTCCTCGATGCGCCGGCGCATGGCTTCCGTCCAGGGCTCCGCCCCGAAATGCCCGCTCTTCAGCGGCAGCTTCATCAGGTCCTCGCCCATCGCCGCCGCCACCTCCGCGATCTGCAGCGCGTAGCTCGGCGTGCAGCACAGCACCGTCACCCCGAAATCCTTCATCAGCATGATCTGCTTTTCGGTGTTGCCCGCCGACATCGGCAGGGCCGCCGCCCCCAGCTTTTCGGCCCCGTAGTGCATCCCCAGCCCCCCGGTGAACAGCCCGTAGCCGTAGGCCACCTGCACCGTGTCTTCGGCCGTCGCCCCCCCGCACCCCAGCGACCGCGCCGCGCACTCCGCCCAGTTGTCAATGTCCGCCCGCGTATAGCCCACCACCGTCGGCTTGCCCGTCGTCCCTGAACTCGCGTGAATCCGCACGATCTCCGACATCGGCGCCGCGAACATCCCGAACGGGTACTGCTCGCGGAACTCCGCCTTCACCGTGAACGGCAGCTTCACGATGTCCTCGATGCCCCGGATGTCCTCCGGCTTCACCCCCTGCGCATCCATCTTGGCGCGGTAGAAGGGCACCCGGTCGTACGCGCGCTCGGCCAGCGCCCGCAACCGCCGCCCCTGCAGCTTGCGCAATTCTCCAACGGGCATGGCTTCGGCCTGGGGATTGAACATCGTCGGTCTCCTTGTCATCCAGATTCTCCGGAATGCTGGACTGCCCCCCCGCCGGCTGTCCAGAAAAAAGGCCCCCGCCGGCTCATTTTCCGGAAGACTCGCGCAGCATCTCCCGGGCCATGCGCGCCGCCACCCGCCCCGCGATGCCCAGGCTTTCCGCCGACAGCTTGTCCATCGTGTCCTCCGGCGTATGCCACCAGTCGTTCAGGCCCGGGGCGCTGCCGTAGTGGAAATCAATCAGGTTGATCGCCGGCACGCCGCGATCCAGAAACGGGACGTGATCGTCGAGAATATGCCCCGGATACAGCTGGAACGCGCGGCGCACCCCCTCCGCCCGCGCCGCGTCGAATGCCTTCGCCACCAGTTCCGGCGTGCTGTTGCGCGGAATGGTCACCGTCAGGTTCCGGTCCCCCACCATGTCCAGCAGGATCATCGCCGCGACCTTCTTCAGGCTCCCGTCCGCCTCCATCAGCTCCGCGAGCCGGCGGCTGCCGTGCAGACCGTCCGCTGGACCGTACGCCTCCGCGCATTCCTCCCCGTCGAAAAACGCCAGCCGGATCTCCATCGAATGCGGCGCGCCTTCCCGGAACACCCGCGCCAGCTCCAGCAGCAGCCCCGTGCTCGATCCCGAATCGTTCGCTCCTTCGAAATCCTCCGCAATCCCCGCTTTCGTGTCGTAGTGCGAGCCGAACAGGAGAATGCCCCCGCCCGTCCCCGGGATCCGGCCGATCACGTTGCGGAACACCAGCTCCCCGCCCGGCGCCCGGTCGCGGAACTCCTGGATCTCCGCCTCCACCCCCAGTTCGCGCAGACGGCCCGCCAGATAGTCCGCAGCGCGTTCCGCGCCCGCCGTGCCCGATACCCGGGGCCCCAGCGCCGTGAAATTCCGGACCTCCTCCAGCGCCCGTTCCCCCGACACCGCGACCGTCACCACCGGCTCCGCCGCCGGAACGGCCGGCTCCGGCGCCTTTTCCCTGCCGCAACCCGTCATGATCATCATGCCCGCCAGTATTCCGCCAATGCCTCTTGCCGTCATGCCCCCATCCTACCACCCCCCCTCCCCGCGGAAATACGAAAATCCGGCCTCTTGCACTGATGGTGCATCTGCGATTGGGTGCATACCGTTCAAAAAGGCCATGGTCCTGTATGACTGTCATCCCGAGCTTGTCGAGGGATCTCAGCCTGGTCCCGCAGGCTGGCCATCGGGATTGTGCTCAGATATTTCGACTCCGGCGCTGCGCGCCTACGCTCAATATGACCCCGAGGATGCACCTAATCCAGATGCGTCCGGCCACATGTCGCCTCATCCGTCGTGTTGGACAAGAGCCCCGAAAAGAACTATCCTCGAGAAATCAGGAGGATTCCGATCATAAAAACCCCGCTTCCGCTGCTGATCCCCGCGCTGTTCGTCCTGGGCTGCGCCCACAGTCCGTCCCGGGTTTGCGTGCCCGACACCCCGCGCGGCTCCAACCAGACCCTTCACCAGTTCACCCGCGATACCGGCACCGGCGACTGGCAGATCGAAGACGACCTGGTCATGGGCGGACGCTCCCGCGGCCGCCTGGAGATCAACGAAGCCGGCAATGCCGTCTTTTCCGGCTCCATTTCTCTTGAAAACGACGGCGGCTTTTCCTCCATCCAGCGCGATTTCGATTCCCTGGACGTCTCCGGCTACCGCGCGCTGTGCATCGGCCTGAAAGGCGACGGACGCCGCTGCCAGGTCCGCGTCGAGGCCTCGCCGGCCGACCGCCACGCCTACGCCTTTGATTTTCCAACCAGCGGAGAGTGGCAGGCCGTTGAAATCCCGTTCGACCGGCTCTACGCCATCCGGCACGGCGACCGCCTCGATCTCCCCGGCTATCCCGGCCAAACCCTCTCCCGCGTCCAGATTCTCGCCGGCCCTCCCCCCGGCCCCTTCCGCCTCGAAATCGACCGCCTCTGGCTCGTGAAGTAAGATCCCCCGGCCGGCCGCTGCCGCTGCGATCCCCGCCCGATCCCGCCTGCCCGCTCCCGTCAGGCGCGAGGCAAACCGTCCGGCCCCGGCAGATCGGGGCGGCGGGCGCGGGTACGGGCCAGTGACTGTTCAAGGCGCCATTTGGCGATTTCGGCGTGGTTGCCGCTGACGAGGATGTCGGGGACGGCCATGCCGCGGTACACGGGCGGGCGGGTGTACTGGGGATATTCCAGGCGGCCGTCGGTGAAGGATTCGTCATCGGCGGCCCCCTCCCCGCCCAGAGCGCCGGGCAACAGGCGCACGACGGCGTCCGCCACCACCGCGGCCGGCAGCACGCCGTTGGTGAGCACGTAGTCGCCGATGGAGATTTCCATGTCCACGAGAGCCTCGCGAATGCGCTCGTCCACGCCTTCGTAGTGGCCGCAGAGAATCAGCAGGTGCGACGCGGTCGCCAGTTCCCGGGCGACGGACTGCCGGAACGGCACGCCCTGCGGCGTCATCAGCAGCACCCGGGTGTCCGGCCCGCGCAGGTCGTCCACGGCCTTGAAAACGGGCTCGGGCTTCATGACCATGCCGGGGCCGCCGCCGTAGGGGCGGTCGTCGGTCGTGAGATGCGCGCCGGTCGCGTAGTCGCGCAGGTTGATGCAACGGAATTCGACAAGCCCGGCGGCCTGCGCGCGCTTGAGCATGCTTTCGCCCAGGATGCCGTCGAGCATCCGGGGAAAGATGGTGAGAATGTCAATCCGCAACGGCACGGAGGCCATCGGGGGACGCGGCTTATTCGACGACTTCGAGCATGGCGCGGCGGTTCTGCCGGGCGGCGACGGTGCTGATCAGCGTGCGCAGCGCGCCGACCGTCTTGCCGCTCTTGCCGATGACTTTGCCGACATCGTCGGGATGACAGCGCAGTTCGAACACGATGGTGCGCTCGCCTTCGATTTCGGCAATGCGCAGCTCGTCGGGATGGTCCACCAGCGTCTTGACGACGTATTCAATCAGGTCTTTCACGGGATACCTCGGGGGGGAAGAAGAGAAAACGGAGGGGGGATGGGAAGGCCGCCGCGGGCGGCAGGCCGGCCCTATTGGGCGTCGCGGCTTTTCTTGAGCAGCGCGGCGACCGTCTCGCTGGGCTGGGCGCCCTTGGCGATCCACGCCTCGGTCCTGGCAACGTCGAGCTTGTAGTTGTCGCTCTTCTTGCCGGGATCGTACCAGCCGAGCTCTTCGAGAAAGCTGCCCTGGTTGGCGCTGCGAACGTCGGCGGCGATGATGCGGAAGAAGGGTTTCTTGTTGGCGCCCATTCTGCGGAGACGAATCTTGACTGACATGTCGGTTCCTTTTGTTTCCTTGTGCCGCCCCGGACGCGGCCGATCCATTGCGAGTTTCCGGGTCTTGACGAATAGGCGGGGGTTTTAGCCGAAAAGCCCGCCGCGAGGCAATCTTTTTTGCATCTGTTTCATTTTTTTGGCCATCTGCCGGGCCTGGCGGAAGTTCCGCAGCAGCTCGTTCAGGTCGCTGACCTCCAGCCCGGCCCCGCGGGCGATGCGCCGGCGGCGGCTGGCGTCGAGCAGGTCCGGATGGCGGCGCTCCCGCGGGGTCATGCTCAGAATCAGCGCCTCGGTCTTCTTCATCTGCCGGCCGGAGTCCCGGTCGATCCGCTGGCGCATGTCCCCGGCAATCGCGCCGGCGCCGGGAATCATCTCCAGGATCTTGCCGAACGACCCCATTTTCTTGAGCTGGCGCATCTGGGAGAGAAAATCGTTTAGATCCAGGCCCTGCCGGCCGCGCAGCTTGTCCTGCAGCCGCCCGGCTTCCTCGACGTCCAGGGTCTCCTGCACCTTTTCGACCAGGCTGACGACATCGCCCATGCCGAGGATGCGCGAGGCCATGCGGTCGGGATGGAACGGCTCGAGGTCTTCGGGACGCTCGCCGGTGCCGATCCGCAGGACGGGGCAGCCGGTGACGGACACCACGGACAGGGCGGCGCCGCCGCGGGCGTCGCCGTCGAGCTTGGTGAGGATCAGGCCCGTCAGCCCGAGGGCTTCATGAAAGGTCTGGGCAACGTGAACGGACTCCTGGCCGATGGCGGCGTCAAGCACCAGCACGACGTTTTTCGGATCGGTGGCGGCGCGCAGGGCCTTGAGCTCCTCGACAAGTTCGGCATCCATCTGGAAACGCCCGCCGCTGTCGTAGAGCACGATGTCGTAATAGTTCTCTCGGGCATGCCGGAAGGCGCGGCGCCCGAGATCGGGAACGGTTTCGCCGGGTTCGGGCTTGATGATCCCGGCGCCGGTCTGTTTCGCCAGCACCTCGAGCTGCTCGACGGCGGCCGGCCGGCGGATGTCGCAGGCCGCCAGCAGGACCTTTTTGCCCTTCTGCCGCCAGAGGCGGGCGAGCTTGCCGGCGGTCGTGGTCTTGCCCGAGCCGTGCAGGCCCAGCAGCAGGATCTCCGACGGCAGGGCGGACAGGTCGAAATCGCGCTGGACGCCGCCCAGCAGGGCGACCAGTTCGTCGTGGATGGCCTTGACGATCTGCTGGCCGGGGGTCACGCTGGCCAGGACTTCCGCGCCGAGGCTCTTGGCCTTGACGCGCTCGATGAAGGCCTTGGCCGTGGCATAGTGGACGTCGGCTTCGAGCAGGGCCATGCGCACCTCGCGCAGGGCGTCCTGGATGTTTTTCTCCGACAGGGTGCCGGTTCCGCGCAGCTGGCGGAACACCGATTGGAGACGGCTGGACAGGCGGTCGAACATGGGCTATTCGGCCGGCGGGGCGTCCGGGATATCCACGGGGCCGATCAACCCCCGGCCGTGGCACCGCGGACAGATGACGACCTCGCGGGTGCCGGGCATAAACGCCCGGCCCATGCCGACGCAAAACGGACAGATATTCTCGTCGGGACTGAACTTGCGGACCAGACCGTAGCCGACCCCCTGGCAAATGGGACACGGCACAAGGGTGCCGTCCGGACCGAACACCTGGCCGCTCCCGCCGCAGGTTTCGCACAGAATCCGTTCGGTGCCGGACTCTCCCGCGGCGGCGTCCTCCTCGAGGTGAATGCCCCGCTTGGCCAGCATCCAGCGGCTGAGTTTTTCGGCAAAGCTGTGGGTCACGACGGTTTCGGCGCCGTCGCGGCGGACGCGCTGCATCCAGTTCCACTGCAGGGCGGCCCCGATCACGACCAGCAGCAGAATCAGGTAGCCGTAGGTCCCCTTCCCGCGCCGGGGCATGTAGGTGCGCGGGGCGAGGCTGGCACCCGTCTCGCCACGGCGAGCCGTGCCCGTCCGGCGCAGTCGCACCTCAGGGCTTCCAGATTGAACAGGTTTTCCGGACACAGGATCTCCCGGACGGCTTCGGCCTGATCGTCGCCGATTTCCATCATCAACCGTCCCGACGGCACTATAACACGGGCGGCCTCCGACACAAGCCGCGAGATGATCCGCAGGCCGTCCGGTCCGCCGTCCAGCGCCATTCGGGGTTCGTAGTCGCGCACGTGGGGCGGCAGGCGGCCGCAGTCGCCGGTGGACACATAGGGCGGATTCGACACCACCAGGTCGGCGGAGGCGTCGGGCAGCCCCGCCAGCAGATCGGTCTGGATGAACTCGACGCGCGCGCCCAGCGCCCCGGCGTTCTCGCGGGCCAGCGCCAGGGCCTCGGCGGAGAGATCGGTGGCGAGGATCCGGGCCCGGGGCGCACGCAGCGCCAGGGCGCAGGCGATGCAGCCCGTCCCCGTGCAGGCGTCCACCGCCACCGGCCGCCCGGGACGCGCGCGCAGGTCGTCCCCGGCGCACAGCGCCAGCTCTTCGGTCTCGGGGCGCGGAATCAGGGCACGGCGGTCGCAGCGGATGCGCAGCCCCAGAAAGTCGGTTTCGCCGATGACGTACTGGACCGGTTCGCCGGCCGCCAGGCGCGCCACGCCCTCCTCCCAGGCGCGGGCCAGGACCGGTTCGAGCGGTTCCGCCCGGTGCCGCTCGACGTCCAGCAGTCCGCAGCACAGCAGATGCGCGGCAAGCCAGCGCAGGCGCGAACCGGCTTCGTCGATCCCCCGCTCTTCCAGCGCCGCGCGGGCCGCGTCCAGCCGGCCGCCCCAGCGGTCCGTCTCCGCCGCCATCAGGCCTTCTGCCCCATCTGCGCCGCCAGGCGCAGTTCGATGTCGCGGGCCTGCAGCGCCCCGATCACTTCGTCGAGATTCCCCTCCATGACGTGATCCAGGGAATACAGCGTGAGGTTGATGCGGTGGTCGGTCAGGCGGTTCTGGGGAAAGTTGTAGGTGCGGATGCGCTCGCTGCGGTCGCCGGAACCGATCTGCGTCTTGCGCTGGCTGGCCATCTTGTCGTGGTCCTGCTGGCGCTGCAGGTCGAGCAGGCGCGCCGCCAGCACCCGCATGGCTTTTTCGCGGTTGCGGTTCTGGCTGCGCTCGTCCTGGCAGGCCACCACCAGGCCCGTCGGCAGGTGGGTGAGACGGATCGCGGATTCGGTCTTGTTCACTTTCTGCCCGCCGGGCCCCGAGGCGCAGAACAGGTCCACGCGCAGGTCTTCGGGCCGGATCTCGACCTCGCTGACTTCCTCGACTTCGGGCAGAACGGCCACCGTGGCGGCGGAGGTATGGATGCGCCCCTGGGCTTCGGTCTCCGGCACGCGCTGCACGCGGTGGCCCCCGCTTTCATAGCGAAGGGTTTTGTACACATCCACGCCCTCGACCGAGAAAATGATTTCCTTGTAGCCGCCGAGATCCGAGGGGGACACATCCAGGGCCGAGGTCTTCCAGCCGCGGGACTCGGCGAAGCGGACATACATGCGGTAGAGGTCGCCGGCAAACAGCGCCGCCTCCTCCCCGCCGGTGCCCGCGCGGATTTCCAGAATGGTGTTGCGGCTGTCGTCGGGATCCGGCGGCAGCATCAGCGCCATCAACCGGCGCTCCGCGGGCGGCAGCGCCGCCTCCAGCTCCGCCTTCTCCGCCCGGGCGATTTCCGCCATCTCCGGATCGTCCGCGCTCTCGGCCAGCAGCTCGGCGTTTTCGGCCAGCAGCCGCTGCACACGGCGGAAGTCATCCGCGGCGGCCGTCAGGTCGCGCAGGCGCTGATGTTCGCGGACCAGCTCTTTGAACGTGCGCGGATTGGAGGCCGCGCCGGGCGCGGACATCGCCTGCTCGAGCTCTTCGGCCCGGGCCGCGACCTGGTTGAAATAGGCGGGATCGAGTTCCATGGGGCGCGCAGTGAATGCAAAACGGGCCGGAAGACCCCGCAGGGGGGAGCTCCGGCCCGTCGCGTTCGCCAGCTACTTGGCGGTCTTGCGGGCGTAGCGCTTGTTGAAGCGGTCCACGCGGCCTTCCGTGTCAATGAACTTGGCCTGGCCCGTGAAAAACGGGTGGCAGGCCGCGCAGGTGTTCACGCTCATGCTCTTGACCGTCGAACGGGTCTTGAGCACGTAGCCGCACGCGCAGGAAATCGTCGCTTCTTCGTACTTGGGATGGATGTCTTTTTTCATCGTTGTAGGCTTCCGTTGAATGGATCGGACCGCAGTCCGGGACCAAAATCGCGCGCACCCTATCACCCGCCTCCCGCCTTGGCAAGGGCATTTTCCACCGATTTTCCGGCTTCTCCCGGAAACGGCGGCGACCCGGGGATTCAGCCCGCCCGGACCCTGGCGATCTTCACCGGCTTGCAGAGGCGCTTCTTCCGGTTGGACGCGCGGGCGCAGCGGGCACAGAAATGCGTGGGGGCAGCCACCGCATCGGCAATCGCGTCCGGATTCTCCCGGATCTCCTTTCGCCCCAGGCGGCACAGGGGGTCGCGGCTCACAGCGCGGCCTGCAAACGCCGGCGGACCGGCTGGGCGGAATCTTCGAGAAGGGTGTCATGGAGGGCGCTGGCGCGCTCCACGTAGTCGCGGGTGGACCGCGGCAGGCGTTCGAGGGTATACCGGGCGGCGCGCAGACGGCCGGGACCGGCGTTGTAGGCCGCCAGCAGCAGGGCGCGCTCGTCGGATTTCCATTCAGACCGGCGGGTCAGCAGCCGATCCTGTAATTGCGCCAGATAGGCGGCGCCGACGCGGCGGTTCAGCGCGGGCTCGAACGCGCGGTCAAACGGCAGGGGCGCGCCGTACAACCGGGCCGTCACGTCCCGCCAGGTGCCGGCCCGGATCTGCATTAAGCCGCGCTCGCCGTGGCGGCCGACTTTCAACGGGTCGCCGCCGGATTCAATCTGGATCACCGCCTCGACAAGCCGCGCCGCCGCCTGCCCGGCATCCACCGCCTTCCGGACGGGAACCGTCGGAGCAGCCGGCGCGGCCGGTGGTGCCGGACGAAAGACCCCGAATCCCAGCGGCAAAAGAACCGCCAGAATCATCGGGGACCAGGCCTGAATGCTGCGCAGAACAGTCATGAAATTCCGCGGAAGCTACACCCCGTGCGGGGGCTTGTCAAACGGCCCGGCCGTCCTTCCGGCCGGGGCCTCCCAAGGCGGATTCTCCCCGCTTGGCTTATGCCCTTGAGGCGTGGTAGGTTAATGGAATCGGACCCGCCATGAATTTGCCGTCTTTTATTCGACGAACCGGAACGGCCGCCGGGTTGCTGCTGCTGGCCGCCGGGTTGACCGTCTGGCTGTCGGCGCGCCGGCAGGCCACGCGCGCCTCCGCATCCGATCCCGGACCGACCCTCCAGGAAGCCGCCATGGCCTCCCGTTCCGCGGTTCGCGCCGTTCGTCCGCAGTTGTCTCCGCCGCCGACGGAGCCCTCCCCGGACGGCCCCGCCATCCGCCTGCGAACCGGCATCGTGCGCCCGGGCATTCCGCTGGACCCCGCGCCCGCCCATGCCCGGCCGTCCGCCCGGGGCTTTCCCTGGCTGGTCCTGTTTGACGCCCCCGTCCGTCCCGAGTGGCGGACCGCCATCGAACAGGCCGGCGGCATCATCCGCTCGTATCTGCCCGACCACGCGCTGCTGACGGAGGCGCCCGCGGAGGCGAGAGCGCGGATCGAACAGCTTCCCCACGTGGCGTGGACCGGCGAATACCGCCCGGAGCATAAAATCCAGCCGCTGCTGGCGGCTCTCGCCCGCGAGGAACCCGCCCTGCCCGTGCCGGTCACGCTCCAGACCTTCGCGCCCGACGACGTGAAGGGCCTGGCCCGCGAACTGGCCGCCGCCGGAGCATCGGACATCCGCACCGCCCCCGGCCGGCGATGGGGACTTGTCCGCGCGGCCCTGCCGGCGCGGGCGGCCGCGGATCTCGCCCGCCTGCCTGAAGTCCAATGGGTCGAATACCACGAGCCGCCCCGAATCCTTAACGACATGGCCCGCGCGTCCGAACGTCTGAACGTGGATGCCGTCCGCGAGATTCACGGCCTCGACGGCGCCGGACAGATCGTCGCCATCGCCGATACCGGCCTGGATTCGGGCGATGTCGCCACGCTGCATCCCGATTTCGCCGGACGTCTCATCCAGGTGCTGGATATCGGACGCTTCACGAACTGGAGCGACACCTACTATCACGGCACCCACGTCGCCGCCTCCGTGCTGGGCACCGGCGCGGCCTCCGGCGGCCAGTACCGAGGCGTCGCCCCCGGCGCCGGTCTGGTTTTCCAGTCCATCATGGACCCCTACGACTATCTCGCCCTCCCCGACGATTTGAACGAGTTGTACGGGCCTACCTTCGACCTCGGCGCGCGCGTTCACTCCGACAGCTGGGGCAGCGCCGTCGCCGGAGACTACACCAGCGACGCCATGACCACCGATGAATTCATCTGGGATCACCCCGGCATGCTCATCACCTTCGCCGCCGGCAACGCCGGCACCGACGGCGATTACGACGGCCTCGTCGACCCCCTGTCGCTCGATTCCCCCGCCTCCGCCAAGAACGTGCTGGCCGTCGGCGCCTCCGAGAGCGGCCGGCCGCCGGGCACCGGCGGCCGCACCTCGGCCACCTACGGGCAGCTCTGGTACATCGATTACCGCGCCGAACCCCTCCGATCCGACTACGTGTCCTCCAGCCCCCCCGGCGCACCGCCGGGCATGGCGGCCTATTCCTCCCGCGGGCCCGCCGCCGACGGCCGCACCAAACCGGACATCGTGGCGCCCGGCACCGACATCGTTTCGGCGCGGTCGCGCGCCTCCTCCGACACCGGCTGGGGCCTGCTGGCCGGCAACACCAACTACTGCTTCATGGGCGGCACCAGCATGTCCACCCCCCTGGCCGCCGGCTCCGCCCTCCTCGTCCGCCAGTACGCCACCGATGTGCTCGGCCTGGACAGCCCCTCCGCCGCCCTGCTGAAAGCCGCCCTGGCCGGCGGCGCCCGCTCGCTCTCCCCCGGCCAGTACGGCACCGGCGCCGCCCGCGAAATCCCCCCCGCCCCCAGGCCGAATTCCGTGGAAGGCTGGGGACTGATCGATGTCGGCGGCACCCTGTTCCCGACCAACGGCCTGGCGGCCGTCCTGATGGAAGGCCCCGAACCGCTCGCCACCGGCCAGCACGTCGCCTTTCCGTTCGCCGTCACCAGCCCGGCCCCGCTCACCGCCGTCCTGGCCTACAGCGACTATCCCTCCGCCCTGGCCGCCGCCGTCAATCTGGTGAACGATCTCGACCTGACCCTGACCGCCCCCGGCGGCGCGATTCATTATCCCAACGGTCTTTCCGGTCCCGACGCCCTCAACAATCTCGAAGGCGTGGATGTGCCCGCCCCCGCCCCCGGCATCTGGACCCTGACCGTCACCGCCACCAATGTCCCCGAGGGCCCCCAGCCTTTTGCCCTCTATCTCCGCGGCGCCATCGCCCTGCCGGCCTCCATCGAGCACACCCCGCTGGAAACCACCTGGATCACCGATGCGCCTTACCCCGTCACGGCCGAGGTTACCTCTGCCGGCGCGCTGGATCCCGCCTCCGTTCTGCTCCATTGGAACACCACCGGCGACACCGGCGTCTTCACGACCGTCGCCATGACCACCACCAACGACCGCCTCTTCGAGGCCTCCATCCCCCCCCAGCCCGTCGGCACCCGCGTGCATTATTATCTTTCCGCCGGCCCCGCCGAACTGCCCGCCACCCATCCCGCCGCATTCCCCGCCGAACTCCATGCCTTTGACATCACCCCGCCCATCGCCCTGGCCGTCAGCGGCCTGCCGGGGTCTTTCTTCAGCGTGGACCCGGCCTACGGCCTGCATACCCTCGCCTCGAATGCACGGGTCCGCGCCGAAGCCTTCTATCCCCCCGACGGCACCAACGGCTGGCGCACGGCCTGCGCCGGCTGGCAGGGCGCCGGCTCCGTTCCCCCCGCCGGCACCGGCAGCGTCTGCTCGTTCACCCTGACCGGCCCGTCCATCATCACCTGGCTCTGGCAGGAACAGACCGCCCTGACGCACGGGTCCTCGCCGACCGGTGCGCTCTCCGGCATCACCTGGCATGCCGCCGGCTCCGCGGCCTCCAGCCTCGAGACCCCGGAACACCATGTAACCGGCGCCGTGGAACTGTCCTTCGCCGGATGGGAAGTCGACGGCACCCGCTGGCCCGCCGACGGCGCGCCCTCTCCCCGCCAGATCACCGGCCTGCCCATGCCCGCCCCCCGAACGGCCATTGCCCGCTATCTGCCCTCTACCCGCGACCTCGACGGCAACGGGCTCCCTGACTGGTTCGAAGAACGCTATTTCGGCGCGATCGGCCAGGACCGCTACGGCGACCCCGACGGCGACGGACACGAAAACGAGCTCGAAGCCGCCGACCACACCGATCCGCTGGACGCCGATTCCTTGCCCGTGCCCCCGGTTATCCTGCACGACCCCCTGCCGTCGCCGGCCCTCGCCCCCGCCCCCTGGCCCGTCGAGGCCGTCATCACCGACAATCACCGCGTCGCCTCCGCCACCCTCCACTGGCAGCGCAACGGCGGCCTCCTGCGCTCCGCCCCCATGACCAATGCCGCCGGCAATCTGTTCACCGCCGTCCTTCCTTCGCCCGCCCGCGACGGCGATGTCATCCCCTATTCCCTCTCCGCC
>JAXGNL010000049.1:0-17609 GCA_040768005.1 Kiritimatiellia bacterium | reverse complement strand
TGCAGGTCAATCCGGGCGTGGAGGGCCTGGAGGTCATCGGATGCAAGATCGTCAATCTGCTGCCGTTTGCCGCGATCGAAGACCTGCAACCGATAGTGCCGGGTATGGTTCCCCATCTGTATTCGCACAACGTGATCCGGGGGGCGGAGCATGGAACGTCGCCGGTGCCGGCGGTGTATGATCCCTTCGGGGGACCGATCCCGACCCTGGTGTTTGTGCACAATGCGGTCTGGGGCGACGTGGGCGTGAACAGCAACCAGCAGTTTTTCGCCAACAACATCGTCTACGGCGACATCAACAACAAGGGCGGCGGGATCGGCTGGGCGCAGGCCGGCGTCGGTACAGGAATCGATCCGGCCGGCAACACGGAGCATCAGGGCAACTATCCGCAATTCGGAGTGGCGGGCGCGCTGGGCTTCCCGTTTGCCTGGCAGGATTGAGGAGGCCGGCGTCATGAACAAGCGCCTGGGAGTCGTGGGACTGGTCGCGCTGGCCGGCCTGGCGTTCGCCGCCGCCGCCGGCCGGGTGGGCGGCGACGCGGAAATTCTTTATGAACGCGTCGGGGCCGGCGGAGCGACGTTCGCCTCCGCCGGCGTCTTCAAGCTCGGCGGGTCCATGGCCCAGGGCCTTCAGCCCTGGATCGCGACCAACACGCAGGGCGAGGTGTTCCTGAACGGATTCTGGAAAGCGGAAGACGCCTGCACGCTCTACAATCCGCGAATCACGGACATCGTCAACCTGACCAACCAGGTCGGCATTACGTTCCTGGTGGTGAACAGCAACGCCTATTCGGTGGAGTATGTGGACATCGAACCGGGCGGCCTGACCAACGGCGTGCACTGGATCACCAACGAGGTGGCGGCGCTGACCGGCGAAGGGCGGGCCGGCTCGACGACCACGGTCTGGCACAACGTCAGCGCCTCCACCAACCGCGCCCGGTTTTATCTGATCCGCTGCGAGTAGCCGGAGGACGGCAAGGCCCTCGCGGCCGGGCGTCAGGAGACGATCCAGTCCGGAGGAAGGGTGGCGGCAAAGGAGGCCGACACGACGGCTTCGACGTGCAGCTGTTTGCCGCGTACCTTCTGCTCCAGCACCTTCCCGTTGGCATGCAGTGCGGCCATCCAGCGGCCTTCGCCGGCGGGGATTTTCAGGTGCAGATGCGCCACGCGGTCGCGCAGCAGGTCGGCGATGGCCTGGCACAGGGTGCCGGTGCCGTCGCCCGTGGCGGCGGATATGGCCACGGAATTCCGGAAGCGGTCGGCCAGGCGGATCGCCTGGTTGCGGCCTTTTTCCAGATCCGTCTTGTTGAAGACCGCCAGCACCGGCTTGGCTTCGGCCCCCAGTTCGCGCAGGACGGCTTCCACGGCGGCGATCTGTTCGTCCACCCGCGGCTGGGAGGCGTCAATCACATGCAGCAGCAGGTCGGCTTCGTTCACCTCTTCGAGCGTGGCCTTGAAGGCTTCGACCAGGTGGTGGGGCAGCTTGCGGATGAACCCGACGGTATCGGTCAGCAGGCAGGGCTGGTGGTTGGGCAGCCGGAGCTGGCGGGTGGTCGGGTCGAGCGTGGCGAACAGCTGGTCGTCGGCATGGACGCCGGCCTCGGTGAGGGTGTTGAGCAGGGTGGACTTGCCGGCATTGGTGTAGCCGACCAGGGTCAGCAGGGCCCAGCCGTGACGGCGGCGGCCGCGGCGCAGTTCGGCGCGCCGCTGCCGGACGATCTGGAGCTGGGCCTTGATGCGGGTGATGCGCTGTTCGATGCGGCGGCGGTCGAGTTCGAGCTGTTTTTCGCCGGGACCTTTCAGGCCGATGCCGCCCTTCTGGCGTTCCAGGTGCGTCCACAGGCCGCGCAGGCGGGGAATCAGATAGCGGAGCTGCGCCAGTTCGATCTGCAGCCGGCCTTCCAGACTCAAAGCGCGCTGGGCGAAGATATCGAGAATCAGCTGGGTGCGGTCCACGACGCGGATCCGGAACAGGTCTTCCAGGGCGCGGCCCTGGGCGGGGGACAGGTCGTCGTCGAAAATCACCAGCGTGGCGCCGCCGGCGGCGGCTTCTTCGGCAATCTGGACGGCCTTGCCCCGGCCGATATAGGTGGCGGGATGGATGTCGCGCAGCCGGCAGATGGTCTCGCCGATAATGCCGGCCCGGGCGGTGTCGGCCAGCGAGCGCAGCTCCCGCAGGGAGTCTTCGACTTCGGCGCGGGGCGTGTCGCCGAGGTGGGTGGCGATCAGCCAGGCGTGGTCCGGGGCATCGGATCGGGTGGGATGCATCAGGGTCATGGGGCCTGGGCAATGCGATCGGCCAGCCAGCGGAAATCGGCGTCGTTGAAATACCAGCGTTCCCGCAGGGGAGCTTCCCATCCGGGCGGCTCGGGGACGGCCATCAGGCTCAGATATTCCCGGAAGGCATCGCGTCCCAGTTTGTCGCGCAGGGCGGTGACCAGCGTTTCCGCCTGCCAGTAGAAGGCCCCCACCTCGGCGGGAGGGCGCGGATAGACCCGGCGCGCGACCAGGTCGTCCAGGGGCTGCAGATGAGGCCCGATCCGGTCCGGCACGGGGCGTTCCACGGTCTGTCCGAGCGGCCGGGCGGCGGCCTCGGCGGCCGCGGCCCCCAGGGTATTGGCCAGGCCCTCGTCCAGCCACAGGGGCGGACGGGCCGGGTGGCGCTTATATAGCAGCCAGTGCGACAGCTCATGCCCGAGGCGGAAGGCCAGTTTCAAGGGGTCGCGGCCCGGCTGCAGCCGGATTTCATCCCCTTCCTGCGTGGCCAGAACGTCCGACGGAACAAGAAGAAGGGCCCGTTTGTAGAACGGCGGGGGCTTTTTCAGGCGGATGGTCAGGACAGCGGGTTGGGGCGGCGGTCCGATTTCATCCAGCGCCGTTCGCATGGCCACCGGCAGGACGGTTTGCAACAGGTCCGGCACGGCCGTCCCGGACGGCAGAATCTGGCACACCACCTGGCCGTTGGCGAATTCCATTCGAACGGGCATGGGTGCGGCGGATGAATCGGCGGGTGGGCAAACCATCATGAACAAAGCTCCCCAAAGGGTCATCAGGGCAATCCGGCAGAAGCGTTTCATCTGAACCACTATACCCCATTATCCCTTCGGCGGTTCAAACAAAAACACGATGGATAAGCGGCCGGGGCTGGGGTAGATATGTGCACACTGGATGCGGGAGTAATTCAGTGGTAGAATGTCAGCTTCCCAACCCCGCTTGCAGCGGGGCAGGCCCCGCTTCCGGCGGGGCAGGGCTGAACGCTTGTCCCGCCTGCGGCGGGATCGCCGGTTCTTCTTCTCTTTGGATTCGACTTGTTTCGACGATCGATCAATCCGTCTGCGCGATTCACGGGGCAAGGTGGATTCCCCCCCCGGCGGTTCAAACAAAAACACAATGGACAAGCAGCCGGGGCTGGGGTAGATATGTGCGCACTGGATGCGGGAGTAATTCAGTGGTAGAATGTCAGCTTCCCAAGCTGAACGTCGCCGGTTCGAACCCGGTCTCCCGCTCCATTTTTTCGATGATCGGGGGCGGCGGGTTGCGGATTCCGATCGTGAACGATCCGGATCAGGCGCGGATGAGGGCGAGGACTTCGTCGCGGCGTTGTTCCATTTCCGCCCGGGTTTTGGCCTCGAGATTGAGGCGGACGAGGGGTTCGGTGTTGGAACAGCGTACATTGAACCACCAGGCGGGGTATTCGAAGCTGAGCCCGTCGAGTTCCAGGATGTCGGCGTCTGCGTACCGGACGCGGAGTTTGTCCATCACGGCGGGGGCATCGGCGACGGTGGAATTGATTTCGCCGCTGGCGACATAGCGCTGGATGGGGGCGATCAGTTCGGAAAGGGGTTTGTCGGACTGCGAGACGAGGTTGGCGATGCAGAGCACGGCCAGGGCGGAGGACTCGGCGAAGGAGTTTTCCTTGAAATAGTAATGGCCGGAGAGCTCGCCGGCGAAGAGGGCGTCCTTTTCGCGCATCTGGGCCTTGATGAACGCGTGGCCGACGCGGCTGCGGTTGGGGATTCCGCCGGCTTCCTCGATGACTTCCTTGACGGCCCAGGAAGATCGCAGGTCGTAGAAAATATTGGCGCCGGGATTCTTCTCCAGGAGGGTCCGGGCGATCAGGGCGGTGATCATGTCCATGGGGATGATGTCGCCCTTTTCGTCAATGAAGCCCACGCGGTCGGCGTCGCCGTCGAAGCAGGCGGCAAAGTCGTACTGGCCGTCGCGGACGGCTTGCTGGGCATCGGCGAGGGTATGGGTGTCGAGGGGGTTGGCCTCGTGATTGGGGAAGGTGCCGTCCAGCGTATCGAACAGCGGGGTGATGGAGAACAGTCCGTCGAAGACCTTGGCTTCGAGGATGCCCATGGCGTTGGCGTAGTCCACCAGGATATTCAGGGGGCGGCGGATGTCGGCGAAAGCCCGGAAGTGTTCGGCATAGGCCGGCAGGATGTCGAAGGCGGAGATCTGGCCCTTGGCGGGGGCCGGGGGGGCGAAGTCTTCTTCCCGGACGATACGCTCGATGTCGAGGATGCCGGTGGCGCCGGAGAGGGGGGTGGCGTTGGCGCGGCAGATCTTGAACCCGTTCCACGGGCCCGGATTATGGGAGGCGGTGATCATGATGGAGGCATCGGCGCCGAGAAGCTGGTTGGCATAGTAGGACATGGGGGTGGAGCACAGGCCGAGGTCGATGACGTCGGCGCCCTGCAGGGTCAGCCCGCGGGCCAGGGCATCGAACAGGGGCTTGGAATGGGGGCGCATGTCGCGGCCGATCACGACCTTCCGGCAGCCGAGAAAGGCGAAGATGGCGCGTCCGATCTGAAAGGCCATGTCGTCTGTCAGGGTGTCGCCGTAGATGCCCCGGATGTCGTATGCCTTGAAAATGCCTGCCATGATGGTCGTCTCCTGCCTGTTCGATTGGGTGAACACGGAACTGTACCGCGGATCGGGAGAAGGGCAAAGCCAAAATCCGTTCGGCCATGCCGGCGGTTGGATTCCAGGGGCGGCGCAGGGCCGGCCCCTTTTCATTTGTCTCGCTTATAATTATAACCGAGACACAGCGCCGCGAGGGCGGGCCGATTCCAGAAGACCCATTGGCGGGGGGCAAATTGGCTTGCCAGGAAAGGGCAAAACCCGGACGCTGTGCCGGAGATGGCAACAGGAGCGGGCATGAAGAGCGATTCAACGATCCCTGCGGGATCCGGGCCGGCGGGCCGGCGGGTGCACGGCGGGCTGATCTGGCTGGCGTGCGCGGTGGCACTGATGCATCTGGGGATTGCGCTGTCTATGATGGCGAACCACGTGCGACGGCCGGAGATCACGGCGGGCTCGGATGCCTGGCACATGCAGTACTTTCATCAGTTTTCCGAGGGGGGGCATTCGTACTATCCGCGCGGGGACGTGGAGCATGTCACGGACGGCTATACGCCGCTGGCGTCGGAAATTTACGGGTGGACGATCCGTCTGTTCGGCCTGGACATCCGCTGGGCGCGGCTGGTGACGAGTGTGTTCGGACTGGCGGGGATGGTCCTGGTCGGGGCCTGCGTGCACCGCCTGACCGGGAGCCGGTTCCTGGCCATTCTCGGGGCGGGGCTGTCGGCGGCTCTGGACGTGAAATGGTACGTGGATGTGGGGCCGAACACGCTGCATGCGACCTTTTCGATTCTGGGGCTGTATTTGTTCCTGCGGGATCCGGGGTTGTCGTGGAAGACACTGGCGGGGGCGGGGCTGGCGCTGTTTGCGTCGTTCTGGACCAAGCAGCTGGGGCTGGCCTACATGGCGGCGGGCACGGTCTATGTGCTGTCGCAGGACTGGCGCAAGGGGCTGTGGTTCGGGGCGGGGCTGGCGGTGCTGAGCGCGGCGGGGATCGCCTGGTATGCCGGCCGGGAGGATTCGCGGTTCCTGTACTGGGTGTTCGAGATGAACCGGAACCAGCCGATCATCTGGTCGAGGCTGTGGACGGTGGTGTTCCAGGAAATCCTGACGCGCAAGTATGCGGTGTCGGTGGCCTTGATTGTCGCGGGCGTGGCGCTGTACGAGCGATCCTGGCGGAGGCTGTTCCGTCCGGAACTGCTTCTGCTGGGGGCGGCGGCGGTCGCCGGCAGCTTTGCCAACGGCAAATACGGTTCGGGGCCGTCGCAGATGTGGTTTTTCTACATGGGGCTGCTGGTGGTCGGGCTGGGCTACGCCCACCGGATGTGGCGCGAGGGACGTCTGGCGCCGCCGCTGCTGGGGGCGTTGCTGACGGTGCAGGGGCTGGCGCTGGCGGAGGATCCGCGGCCGTATTACATCAACGACGAGGATGGGATGCGCTACCGGCAGATCATGGACATCCTGTCCCGGCCCGGCCAGGATTCGTATTTCATCAACCGGGGATACATGAGTCTGCTGGCCGGGAAGACGGCCTGGCCGCAGGCGGGCGAGGATTCCTGGAACCGGGGGCGCTTCGATCAGGGCATGCTGTCCCGGGAGCGGCGGGCGTTTCTGGAGAGCGACCCGTGGGACCTGGTGATCATTGATATTCCGCTGGAGGACAACTCCTATGCGCTGTACGGCCGGCTGGAGCAGGCCTACCGGCCGGTGTATGAAATCCCGCCTTCCTCGCGGTGGGCCGGTACCTACGACCTGCGTTACAAGAAGGTCGTGTTTGAAAAGAAAAAGTAGGGGCGGGGTCAGCGGCGTCGGTAGTCGCCGCGGGAGAGCGTCCGTTCCAGCCAGACGTAGAGCACGATAAAGAGGTAGCGGCTGCCCATCTCCTTGATTTTGAGCTTGGATTCGCCGGTCTGCCGGTTGGTCCAGGAAATGGGGAGGGTGTTGAAGGAGTAGCCGCGCACGACGGCTTTGAGGGGCATTTCGACGGTAAGGTTGAAGTGGGCGGAGAGCAGTGGCTGGATGCCGTCGATGACTTCCCGGCGATAGCATTTGAAGGCGTTGGTGATGTCATTGTGGTCGAGCCGGAACAGCATCCGGATGAAGCGGTTGGCCAGGCGGTTGAGCCACAGTTTGTGGCGGGGATAGTCCACCACGCGTGCGCCGGGGATGAAGCGGGACCCGAAGACGCATTCGGCGCCGGCCTTCATTTCACGGTAGTAGGCGAGGATGTCGTCGGGGGAATCGGAGAGGTCGCCCATGACTATGCAGGCGCACTGGCCGGCATAGTGTTCCAGTCCCTTGCGGACGGCGAACCCGTAGCCGTTCGGCCCCGGATTGTCGAGAGGGCGGACCCGGGGATGGCGCACCGCCAGATCGCGGAGAATGTCACCGGTGCGGTCGGTGCTGCCGTCGTTGACCACGCAGATTTCGTAATCGGCGATGTCCTCCCGGCGGAACCGGTCCAGGATGGCTTCGCAGGTGCCGGCGATGCCGCCCTCCTCGTTGCGGACGGGGATGATGATGGAGAAAAACGGGGAGGGGGTCATGCGGGCGCTCCGACAGAGGGATCAGCAGGCCGGGGTTGGCCTGGAGCCAGTCGCGGATGTCGCGCAGCACGGCTTCCGCATGGTGCTTCGGCCGCCAGCCGAGCCGTTCGGCGGCGAGGCGGTTGTCGGTGATGTACCAGGCGACGTCGGCGGGGCGGGTGTCCTTGACGGAGGAAACCGGGGGGGCCTGGCCGGTCAGTTGGCGGCAGAGCGCGGTGGCTTCGAGAAGCGACAGGCTGGAATCGGGTCCGCCGCCGACCGGGAAGAGGTCTCCGCGGAATTCCGCCATGCGGCCGGCCTGGAGCAGGACGAGATCGACTAGATCGTCGATGTGGAGGAGGTCGCGAACCTGCTTGCCGGCGCCGCCGAAACCGATGGTGGCCAGGGGGCGGTTCAGGAGGTGGGAAACCAGCCAGTAGGTAAAGACACCCTGATCCTGCTTGCCGAGCTGCCAGGGGCCGGCGACGACGCCGCAGCGGTTGATGACGGCAGGCAGTCCGTACTGGCGGCTGTACTCCTGCAGCATGATTTCCGAGGCCAGCTTGGTGGCGCCGTACAGCGAGCGGACGCCGTCCATGGGGAAATCCAGGCCGACGCCGCCGGGGCCGAATCCCGGGGATTCTCCGGCGGGAACCAGGCGGGTGGGCGTTTCGCGGTATGCCTGGCCGTTGAGGCGGTCGTACGGATACACGCGGGACGTGGAGAGGAAGAGGACGGGGATGCCGTTGCGCCGGGCGTATTCGAAGCAGTGCAGGGAGCCGACGAGATTGTTCTGCACGACGAACGAGGCATCATCGCCGTGGATTCCGGCCAGCACGGAGGGTTCGGCGCTGCATTCGATCATCAGGTCGAACGGCCCGGACAGACTGTCAAGATCGGCGGGATGGCGGATATCCCCCCGGACGAATTCGGCCCCGGCCTCCTGAATGCGCTTTCGCAGAACCTCGGACCCCCGCCGGGACAGGTTGTCGAAGGCGACGACGCGGTCGCCGCGCCGAAGAAAGGCCATGGCAAGGTTGGAGCCGATGAATCCGCAACCGCCGGTAATCAGGATCGTCGACATGATGCGTCATGGTGTGGGACGGCGCCGCGGTTGGCAAGCGAGAAGAGCGGCCGGAATCGGGGGTGATGGAAGATTGGCAGGCGGAGCGAAGGCGGGTAGAATGGGGGGGCATGAAGGGTGCATGGACATTCCGGGTGGCGTGGATGGCGGCCCTGCTGGCGGCGGGGCGGGGCGCGCCGGCCCAGGAGGAGGCCGGGAAGTCGTCCGAACCGCGCCTGCTGTCGCTGCAGGCCTCCAGCGTGATGGGGGGACTGGAGCAGGTGAACGTAGACATGCCTTTGATGGCGCGTCTGCCGGATTTCCGGCTGAAAATGATGCAGCCGGACGCGATGAGCCTGTCGCCGGACGCCCTGGAGCCGAAGCTGCGCGGGGTGGAACTGCAACTGCCCCGGTCGGGCCTCTGGGTCGGCTATGACTGGTCGGAAGAGGGCGAGACGCCCCGGGCGACGTTCTCCATCCAGCGCGAATTCTAGGCCGGTGATGGCCGGGCTCGCGGGGGACGCGGCCGGTCATCAAGAGGTCAGCCGGCCGCCAGGTGTTCGCGGGTTTCCTGCTGCAGGCGCTTGAGCTTGCCGCGGACAGCGAGTTTCTTGACGTGGCTGAAGTGGTCAATGAACAGATCGCCGGCGAGGTGATCCATTTCGTGCTGGGCGGCGCGGGCGAAAAATCCCTGGAGCGTCGTGGTCCGGGGCTGTCCGTCCAGGTCCAGGTGCTCGATCGTGACAGACCAGGACCGTTCGACGCTGCCGGTGATGCCGGGGAAGCTGAGGCAGCCTTCCTCGAGGCTGCAGGTATCGTCCGAGGCGTCAACGATCCGGGGGTTGACGAGCGCCAGGCGCAGGGGCACGTCGGGATTGAGGCGGGGACCGGTTTCGTCTTCGCGGTCGTAGGACTCGGGCAGTTCGATCACGCAGACGGATTCGGTGCGGCCCACCTGCTGGGCGGCCAGGCCGACACCCTGGTTGGCTTTCATCGTGGCGAACATGTCCTCGACCAGGGCCAGGATTTCCGGAGTAATGGCGTCCACGGGGCGGGAGGGTTCCCGCAGGACCGGATCGCCATAGGTATGGATGGGAAGCATCTGGCTCATGACAGAGGCACCATACGCCGAACGGGCGGCCTTCGCAACCTTGAGCCGCGCCGGAACGGCGCGGCGGGGGATGGCGGGGGCCGGAAGGTCGCTTCTGTCTTGCCGATGCGGGGCGGGCCGCTAGAATGCCGGCCATGAAAATCGCATGGAAACGGCGCGGGTCGCATGCGTGGACGGCGGCCCTCTGGGTGGCCCTGATCGCCCTGCTGGCGGGCGCCGGGCTTTTTGCGCTGCGTCACTGGCACAACCGGGCCATTCATGAAATGGCGGCCCAGGCGGTGGCCGAACGCGGGCAGTGGCTGGCGATGAACCTGGCGCTGCGGGCGGCGTCCTCCACTGCACGCGATGACGGGGGCGGGTCCTGGCAGGATTTTTCCGAGCTGCTGCGCTCGCTGCGCGAAGTCGAGGGGGACCTGGAATACGTATCGGTCCGGCGCGAGGGCGTCACGCTGTTCCAGGAGCATATGGACGGGACGGAGAGATCGGCCGATGCGTCGGATTGGTCGTTCACGGAACCGGTTCAGATCGGGCGGCAGAATCTGTCGGCCGGTGAAGGGCGGATTCCCGTCGTGACGTTTACGGTGGCCATGACGCATCCCCGGCGGGAGCCGGTCGAGCTGGAACTGGGGCTTCGCCGTCGCGCGGTGGAGCGGGAGGAGTGGGCGGCGGCCAACGCGGTGGAGTCCATGTACCGGCTGAGCCTGGTGGCCATGGGGGCCTGTTTCGGCATCTGCCTGGTGCTGGTGGCGGGCATGATGCGCCGCGAGGAACGGAGGGAACAGGCCCGCCGCCGGGAAGAACACCTGGCGTTTTCGGGCATGCTGGCCAACGGCATTGTTCATGATTTCCGCAACCCCATGTCCAGCCTGCGGCTGGATGCGCAGATGCTGGCCAAGGAGTCGGAGCGGGGCGAAGGGGCGCGGCCGGAACGCATGGGGGAGCTGGCGGGTCGGATGAAGCATACCCTCGACCGGATGGACAAGGTGTTCCAGGAATTCCTGATGCTGGCACGGCCGGGCGAGTCGCCGGTCGAACGGCTGGATCTGGCGGCCTGCGCCCGCGAGTGCATCGAGATGCTGGCGCCCCGCTTCGAGGCGGCCGGCGTCACACCGGTCCTGCAGGCGGATCCCGGCGCGCTGATCATCCGGGCGTCCGCGCCGGCGGTCAAACGCGCGCTGATGAACGTGCTGCTGAACGCCCTGCAGCACGCGGGGGCGGGCGGGCAGGTGCGCGTGGAGGGATCGCGGGAGGCCGGCCGGGTGCGGCTGGATGTCTGCGACACCGGGCCGGGCATCCCGCCCGGCAGCCGGGAACGGATTTTCGAGATGTTTTTCACCACCCGCCCGCAGGGTACGGGGCTGGGGCTGTTTCTGGCCCGCACCGCCGTGGAAAACAACGGCGGCGTTCTCGGGGTGGCCGATGCCGGCGGCCCGGGCGCCCGGCTGCGGATGGCGTTTCCGCCGGCGGAGAAGGAGTTGGCATGAACCCGCGCATCTTGATCGTAGAAGACGATGTCGATCACGGTTCCTCGCTGGTCGAGGCGATCCGGGGCATGGACTACGACGTGGAATGGGCGCCGGGCGGGCGCGAAGGCCTGGCGGCGTTTCGCGACCGCGGGGCGGATGTCGTGCTGTCGGACCTGGTGATGCCGGATTTCGACGGCATCGAGGTGATGCGGCGCATCCGGGAGATGGACGGGGGGCGCGCGCCGGTGATCCTGATGACGGCCTACGGATCGGTGGACTCGAGCGTGCGGGCGATGAAGGAAGGCGCCTACGACTATCTGCAGAAGCCGCTGGACCTGGATGATCTGCAGGCCAAGCTGGGCCGGGCGCTGGAGGCGGCGCGGCTGCGCCGGCAGGTGGAGCGGCTCCGCGCGGAGGTCCGCGACGGGTGGAGCGCACGGACCTGGGTGGCCGAATCGCCGGCCATGCGCGAGGTGGTGCGCCAGACGGTTGCGCTGGCCCAGACCTCCGCGACGGTGCTGATCCGCGGCGAAAGCGGCACGGGCAAGGAACTGGTGGCGCGGGCGCTGCATGCAGACGGTCCGCGGGCGGACGGCCCGTTCGTGGCGGTGAACTGCGCGGCCTTTGCCGAAACGCTGCTGGAGAGCGAACTGTTCGGGCACGAAAAGGGGGCCTTCACCGGGGCGGTGTCGCGGCGGGCGGGGGCCTTTGAGCGGGCGCAGGGCGGCACCCTGTTTCTCGACGAAATCGGCGATGCGCCGCCGCCGGTGCAGGTGAAGCTGCTGCGGGTGCTGGAAGACCGCTCGATCATGCGGGTGGGGGGGCAGGAAAGCTTCCACGTGGACGTGCGGCTGGTGTCGGCGACCAACCGGGATCTGGAGGCCAAGGTGGCGTCGGGGGCCTTTCGCCAGGATCTGCTGTACCGCCTGCAGGTGGTGGGCGTGGCGCTGCCGCCTTTGCGCGAGCGCCGCGAGGATATCCGGCCGCTGGCGGAGCGGTTCATCGCCCTGGCCCAGTCCGAGCACGGCCGGTGCATCCGCGAAGTCGAGCCGGAGTGGCATGCGCGCCTGGCGGCCTACGCCTGGCCCGGCAACATCCGGGAGCTGCGCAACGTGGTGGAAGCGGCGGTGGTGATGGCTCCCGACGGCGTGCTGCGCGCCGACCGCCTGCACCTGGGAGGGCCGGCGGCTCCGTCCGCGGCGGCGACCGGCTGGTCCGTTCCCGCCGGCATGACCCTGGAGGAAATCGAAAAGCGCATTCTGGAGGAGTCGCTGAGACGCAACGGGGGCAACCGCAGTCTTACGGCCGGGCAGCTCGGCTTGTCCCGCCGCACCATCCAGCGCAAGATCCAGGACTACGGCCTGCCGTTCTGAATCCGGCCCGCGTCTGCGCCCCGTTGTCCGGCGGCACCGGGTTCCAGGCCCCGGGAGGTTTCGAAGCCGTATAGTTATTGCAATAACTATACGCGGGGGGGTGCAACGGTAGGACGAGGCGGGGAGGTCCCTTTTTCGCTTTTCGCGGGGGAGGGGGGCGGGTAGGATGCGCGGGTTGTATTCACGGCGCATTGAGCAGGAAACGAGAAGACATGAGAATTTTGTCGGGCATCCAGCCTTCGGGCAAGCTGCACATCGGAAACTACTTCGGGATGATGCGCCCCGCGCTGCGCCTGCAGGAGCAGGGCGAGGCCTATCTGTTCATTGCCAATTACCACGCCCTGACCAGCGTGGCGGATGCCGAGGCGATGCGGCAGGGGACCCGGGACGTGGCGCTGGATTTCCTGGCCTGCGGCCTGGATCCGGAACGCACGGCGTTCTACCGCCAGAGCGACCTGCCGGAGGTGCATGAGCTGGCCTGGCTGCTGTCGAACGTGACGCCGCTGGGCCTGCTGGAGCGGTGCCATTCGTACAAGGACAAGCTGGCCAAGGGCATCGCCCCGAACCACGGCCTGCTGGCCTATCCGGTGCTGATGGCGGCGGACATCCTGATCGTGCAGGCCAACGTGGTGCCGGTGGGCCGGGACCAGAAACAGCATGTCGAAGTGACGCGCGATCTGGCCATTAAGTTCAACAACACGTTCGGCGAAACCTTCACGGTACCCGAGCCGTCCATTTCCGACGACGTGGCGGTGGTCCCGGGCCTCGACGGCCAGAAGATGTCGAAGAGCTACGGCAACACCATCGAGATTTTCGGCGACCTGAAGCAGGCGAAGAAGCGGATCATGGGCATCGTGACCGACAGCAAGGCGCTGGAGGATCCGAAGGATCCGGAGACCTGCAACGTGTTCAGGCTGTATAAACTCTTTGCGACGCCGGAGCAGCAGGCCGACCTGGCGGCGCGCTACCGGGCCGGCGGCATGGGCTACGGCACCGCCAAGAAAGAGCTGGCGGAGCTGTTCGAAGCGCATTTCGCCCCGATGCGCGAAAAGCGGGCGGAACTGGCGGCGAATCCCAAGTACGTCGAGGACGTGCTGCAGGCCGGGGCGGCCAAGGCGCGTCTGCTGGCCCGCGAAACCGTGCAGAAGGCGCGGAAAGCGGTCGGGTTGGAATGAGCGGGCTTCCGCAGTTGAACCGGCTGTTCTGCAGCCGGTCCCGTCGGGGCCGGTCAAATGAACAGCCCCGCGCCCATCGGGCGCGGCTACAGCAAGACCGAAAGCCTATCCTCCTTTTGCCTGCCCCCTGACGGCCATGTCGCACGAGGAATACAAAGTCAAGCTGGAGGTGTTCGAGGGGCCCCTCGATCTGCTGCTCTACCTGATCAAGAAGGACGAGCTGGAGATCCACAACATCCCGATGGAAAGCATCACGGCGCAGTACATCCAGTACATCGAGCTGATGCAGATGCTGGACCTGAACATCGCGGGGGAGTTTCTGGTGATGGCGGCGACGCTGATGATGATCAAGAGTCGCATGCTGCTGCCGGTGGAAGACCGTCCCGAGCTGGAGGAAGAGGAAGAGGATCCCCGCTGGGACCTGGTGCGGCAGCTGGTGGAATACAAGAAGTTCAAGGATGCGGCGCTGCATCTCGAGGCGCTGGAGGCGCGGCGCGAGGACATTTTCGGCCGCGACGGGGCCGAGGCCGTGCTGGACAAGGATGCCGAGGTGGCGCTGCACGACGTGGGGCTGTTCGATCTGATCAGCGCGTTCAATGACGCGCTCAAGAAGGTCAAGACCGAGGAACTGCGCGAGATTTTCGCCGAGCGCTTCACCGTGGCGGAGAAAATCGAGGTGCTGGGCGACCGGCTGCGGCGGGAGGGGAAGTTTTCGCTGTCGCGGATGTTCGAGGGCATGCGTTCGCGCCACGAGATCGCCTGCACGTTTCTGGCGCTGCTGGAGCTGATCCGGCTGGCCCAGGCGCGGGCGGTGCAGAAGGAAACCTACGGGGAGATTTTCATCGAGCGGGCGGAAGGCGTGGTGGAGCTGGTGCCGCCGCTGGTGGAGGAGTCGATCGGCCCGGCGGACGGCGGGGAGCAGGAGAGATCATGAACGAATTTGTATTGCCGGAGCTGAAGCAGATCATCGGGGCGATGCTGTTTGTGCGCAAGGAGCCGCTGACGGCGGCGGAAATCCGCCGGGTGCTGTCGTCCACCGCGGAGCGCCGCGGTGGCGTCACCGCCGACTTTGCCAAGGCGAACGAGAAGCAGGTGCGCGAAGCGGTGACGGAGCTGGAGCGCGAGCTGGCCGAGCGCAAGCTGGGGTTCCACCTCATCGAGGTGGCCGGCGGCTGGCGGCTGGAGAACGACGCCAACTGCGGGCCCTGGCTGCGGGTCATGCTTCAAAAAGGCCGCGGCACGCGCCTGTCGCTGCCGGCGCTGGAAACCCTGGCGATCATTGCCTACCGCCAGCCGTGCGTCCGGTCGGAGATCGAAGCCGTTCGCGGCGTGGCCGTGGATGCCATTCTCCGGAATCTGCTGGAGATGCAGCTGATCCGCGTGATCGGCCGCAGCGAGCTGCCGGGCCGGCCCTGGATGTTCGGCACCACCCAGAAATTCATGGAGCATTTCGGTCTGAAAAGCCTGGACGATCTGCCCGGCACGGACGAACTCCGGCGCCTGGAGGCCGAACAGACCGCCCGGGCGAAAAAGGCGGACGGGAAAAAGGCCAGCGAGGAGAAGGCCGACGGCCAGATGAAACTGAGCCCCATTGAAGAAGCGGCGGCGGCCGGCAAAGACGTGGAGGAAGAAGAGGCTGCCGAAGAGGACCTGTTCGAGCGCGAAGGAATCTCCGAAGAGGAAATCGTCGGGGGGGAGGAAGACGGGGGCGACAGCACCGCAGACGGAGACGAAGACGAATTCGACGAAGAGGACGAGTTTGACGAGGACGACGACGAAGAATTCGACGATGAAGATGAGGATGACGACGAGTTGGATGAGGACGAAGACGAGGAGGATGAGAAGTGAGTCTGTTCACCGGATTGGCCAATTCATGGATTGCGTCGCAGCGCCCGTATCAGCCGGGCCGTCCGCTGGAGGAAGTGGCCCGGGAACTGGGGCTGGAGGACATTGACGGCATCGTCAAGCTGGCCTCGAACGAGAACAACCTGGGGCCCTCGCCCAAGGCGATGGAGGCGATGAAGGCGGCGATTCCGCGGATGCATTTGTATCCGGACGGCGGATCGTTCTATCTGCGCCAGGCCATCGCGAAGAAGTTCGGGATCGGCGACGACATGGTGATGCTGGGGTGCGGTTCGAACGAGCACATCGTGCTGCTGGCCCATGCGTTCATGGAGGCGGGCGACGATCTGGTGTGCTCCGAGAAAACGTTCGTGGTGTACAAGCTGGTGTCGGCGCTGTACCGCTGCCGGTGCGTCGAAGCCCCGATGCAGGGCATGACGCACGATCTCGATGCGATGCTGGCGGCGATCACGCCGAAGACCAAGCTGGTGGTGGTGGCGAATCCGAACAACCCGACCGGGACGCTGGTGGACCAGGCGGCCGTGGACCGGTTCGTGGAACAGGTGCCGGACCACGTGGTGACGGTCTTTGACGAAGCCTACATGGAGCTGCTGGATCCGGCGGCGGCCGTGGACACGGTGAAGCACGCCAAGGCCGGCAAAAAACCGGTCATCACCCTGCGGACGTTCTCCAAGGCGTACGGGCTGGCGGGGCTGCGCGTAGGCTATGCCATGGCGCAGCCGGACGCCATTGACCTGTTGAACAAAGTGCGCCAGCCGTTCAACGTGACGGCCATGGCCCAGGCCGCGGCCCTCGCGGCGCTGGAGGACGAGGAGTATCTGATCCGTTCGCGCCAGATGCTGAAGGAAGGCCGCGCGCAGCTGATGGCCGGCATGCGCAAGCTGGGCCTCGACCCGGTAGAGTCCGTCACCAACTTCATCCTGTTCCCGTTCGACAAGGCCGGGGAGCTCACCGCGGCGCTGACGAAGCGCAAGGTGATCGTCCGGCCCATGGCCGGCTTCGGCCTGCCGCACCACGTGCGCGTGAGCGTCGGCCTGGCCGCGGAAAACGCCCAGTTCCTGACGGCGCTGGAAGCGGCGCTGGCGGAACTGGTATAGGGGCCGGGGAGGGGCGAAATTCATATCTCATTGCCGGGGGAAATGATAGGCAGTTTGTGATCTGAAATTGGCGTTTGGCCGACGCGAGGGGTTGACAAGTCGCTATAAATGCTATAGCGTAACATTCAGTTGTTTGGAGAACTGCTGAATGGAAAATCGAGAAATACCCGGAATACTGAAGCAGATAAGGAGCCAGTTTGGTCTGAGTCAGGAAGAACTAGCGGCGAAGCTGGGCGTGGCATTTTCGACGCTGAACCGCTGGGAAAACGGGAAAAGCTCTCCGCGGGGCCAGGCGAAGGACGCCATTGCGGCGCTGCTGGAAGAGGTGCAGGGGGCGGACGAGGAGCAGCCGGGTGCGGGGACGCGCCGCCGCCGGGCCGTGCGCGAGAATTATCTCAGCACCAAATCCATGGAGCAGATGCTGTGGGCGGCGGCCTGCTCGATCCGGGGCGAAAAGGATGCGCCGAAGTTCAAGGACTACATCCTGCCGCTGGTGTTCATCAAGCGGCTGTCCGACGTGTTCGACGACGAAGTGGAGCGGCTGGCGGAAACGTACGGCGACCGCGAGACGGCCCTGTCGATTATCGAGACGGATCCTGCGCTGGTGCGATTTTACATTCCGCCGGAAGCGCGCTGGGGGGTGGTGAGCGGGCGCGAGCCGTTTGAATGGCCCGAGGGGCAGAAACCCAAAACGGTGGGGGAGCGCCTGACGAGTACCATGCGGGCCATCGTGAAGGCCAACGCCGGGGATCCGCACAAGGATTTGAGCGGGGTGATTGATGTTGTGGATTTCAACGAGACGCGCAACGGCGAGCGGGAAATCAGCGATGCCGCGCTGGCGGGGGTGATTGAGTCGCTTTCGGATGCGCGCTACCGGCTGGGTCTGCGCGACGTGGAACCGGATTTCCTGGGGCGGTGCTATGAGTATCTGCTGCGCAAGTTCGCGGAAGGCCAGGGCCAGAGCGCAGGGGAATTCTTCACGCCCACGGAAGTCGGCTGGGCCATGGCCTATATGGTGCGGCCTTCCCAGGGCGAGACGGTGTACGACTACGCCTGCGGATCGGCGGGACT
>JAXGNL010000048.1:0-18700 GCA_040768005.1 Kiritimatiellia bacterium | reverse complement strand
CCGCACCGGTCGGGATGATGTAATCCAGAGGCGCCGTGCAGGTGAAATCGGACCACGGCCCTTCGGCCCGGGAGGCCCATTCAACGCGATAGTTGAAAACGAAGTTGCTCGGATTTTCCCACGTCAGGGTCCCCGTCCCCGGAAACGACGTAATGACGGGATTCTGCGCCCATGCCGTCATGGACCAAAGCAAGCCCAGCACGCCCAATTTCCTGTTCATGACCAGATCTCCCGTTTATTGGCGTCAACTGATATTACCCCCTCATGACGGACCAATGCCACCCTTATCGCCATGTCCCCACACGCCATCCCCGCCCGCATGTCCGAAATATTCCAGGACCTCCGCGCCGGCCTCGGCCGGGCCTGAAGATCTGTCTCACGCCAAGACGCAAAGCCGCCAAGATTCGGGAAGGGTGAGCGGGCTGGCCCAGCCCGCCGGACTGTTCCATTGGTGATTGGATATTGGACATTGAATATTGGATATTGAGTCCCTCCTCCCTCCATGAAACACTTTCCCCATGACCGCCGAGACCCCCGTTTTCCACCGCTATGTCCGCGACGAGGCGCACTACGCCGATGTGCTGCTGCGCGTCCGTGAGGTGGAGCAAACCCTCTGGATCGGCACGTCGGACATCAAAGACGTGTTTGTGAAGCGGGGGAAGACGGCCCGCCCGTTTCTCGGGGAACTCGCCGACCTGATCGGGCGCGGCGTCAGCGTCCGGCTGATCCATGCCAAGGAGCCCGGCCCCAATTTCCGCAAGGACTTCGACCGCTATCCCGCCCTGATCGAAGGCCTCGAACGCGTCCTCTGCCCGAGGGTCCATTTCAAGCTGCTGATCTTCGACCTGCGCGAGGCCTACATCGGCTCCGCCAACCTCACCGGGGCCGGCATCGGCATGAAAAGCGACGGCAAACGCAATTTCGAGGCGGGTCTCTGGACCAACGACCCCGAACTGGTTGCCGCCGCCATCGCCCAGTTCGACTCCGTCTGGATCGGCGAACCCTGCGATACCTGCCGCCGCAAGGCCTTCTGCGGCGACGCCGTGGACCAATCCGATTACCATCCGTCTCACGCCAAGACGCAAAGGCGCAAAGAAAAGTCATATTGAAACTGGCGGGTTGCCGGGTACATACATGTCACCCTCAACCTTGAAAGAATACACGACATGGCGACCCTCACCCTCAAAGCCCCCCCATCCAGACCTCCGGCAACCTGCCGGCCAAAGGTAATTTCACGCTAACCAAAACCAATCGATTATCTCATCGAAATCGCGACCGTCGGCCACAACTCAGGATCTAATAACGAGTAAGACTGGTTCTGGCGCGCCGTCAACGCCCAGATCGACTACTGGCCCACCTATAAATCGTTATTTTCCCATTCGTTTCCAACCTGGGACGGAACCCCGGAGCAACTGGCCCATATCCTGATTTTGGTCTCGGCAAACGATCGATTCGACAACCGTCTGGCCCACTACGCCCTGTATCATTACCTAACCATCGCCAGCGACCGCCTGACCTATCCCTGCCCCTGGACGCGCCGATGCATCACCCTCCACCCATGGCGCAACCCCGACGGATGGGTGATGTTCCGCTTCGTTTATGAGAGCTATCTCCGGCCATCACATATGCAACAGAAAGTCTGCTGAACCCTCATCCCATCCAATGGACAGAATGATCACTTCGTCCGCTCAATCTGTTTTTCTGATCCTTGGCGTTGGAATTCTCATAATCCGGATTGCGATTGACCGCGGGGAGTCTCATGACTAACCTGACCGTCCAATCGAAAGGTTCCATCTGAATATCGACAACCCATCTGGAGCTGATCCGTCATTCGTCCCGTGGGGAGGCCGCCTCCGGCTTCAGAATCCCGCATGGGGCGTCCTGGAGATGTCCTCTTTGCTTCCCGCGCTTTAATCCATGCTGTTCAATTCATTCATCTTTGTCGTCTTTTTCCTCATCACCTACAGCATGTATGCGCTGCTGCGTCCCAAAACGCAGAACCGTTTTGTGCTGGCGGCCAGCTATGTTTTTTATGGCTGGTGGGATGTTCGCTTCCTTTCTTTGATTTTTCTCTCCACCCTGATTGACTATTTCTGCGGCCTGCGAATCCATGAAACCTCCGATCCGCGGCGGCGGCGCTTTTACCTGGCCCTGAGCCTCTGCAGCAACCTGGGTATTCTTCTCTTTTTCAAATACTTCGGCTTCTTCATGGAAAGCCTGGCCGATCTGATTGGCCTTTGGGGACTGAATGCCGATCCTCGGTTCCTCCAGATCGTCCTCCCCGTCGGTATCTCGTTCTACACCTTCCAAACCATGAGTTACACGATCGACATCTATCGCAACAAGATGGAGCCGACGCGGGACTTTTTGAATTTCGCCCTTTTTGTCGCCTATTTTCCCCAGCTGGTCGCCGGGCCCATTGAACGGGCCGCGGAATTGCTTCCTCAAATCGAAGGTCGAAGAATTATTCGGTACCAGCACGTTCGCGAAGGGGCTTGGCTGATTTTGTTCGGATACGTCAAGAAAGTCGTGCTGGCCGACAATCTGGCCGTGTTTGTCAACGAAGTCTACAACGCCCCCGAATCCGCCTTCGGCTGTTCGATCCCCATCGCCACCCTGGCATTTGCCCTTCAGATCTACGGCGATTTCTCGGGATACTCCAATATCGCCCGCGGGATCAGCAAGCTCATGGGCATTGAACTGATGCAGAATTTCCGAAGGCCGTATTTTTCCGTCAACCCTTCTGAATTCTGGAATCGGTGGCATATCAGCTTGTCCACCTGGCTTCGCGACTACCTGTATATCCCGTTGGGAGGGAACAGGCATGGTTCCGGTAAAACATACCGCAACCTGTTGATCACCATGCTGCTGGGTGGACTCTGGCACGGTGCGGCATGGAATTTCGTCCTTTGGGGCGCCTTCCACGGTTTGATTCTCATCCTGTACAGGCGCTTCCCAAAATTGGGTCGTTCACAATCCCGTTTCGGTCACGCCGTCCGGCTCGTCGTTTTCTTCACAGTGACCCTTCTGGGCTGGATGATCTTCCGGGTCAATGCATTGAGCGACATCCCCCTGTTGTTGTCTAATGCGGTCTCCCCCTTCGCCTTCACGGGAAAACTGGCGCTGCTGACCATTCTGTTTTTCGGACTTCCAATCCTCCTGCTGGATCTCGCCCAAGAGCGGAATCAAAACGAGTTTGTTGTAAAAACCTGGCCCAGGCAAATCCGCTTCGCCATTTACATGACGCTGATCAGCCTGATATGTCTCAGCGGAGTGATGAACAAGAATGCCTTCATCTATTTTCAATTTTGATGCCGTCCAGGCCTATTTTCATCTGCCGAAAATGGAAAAAAAATGGCATGGCCTGCTGGCCGGAGGCGCCCTGCTCTGTCTGATCGCCTCTTCCTTCGTGATTCGCATGGTGTACACCGACTGGCCTGCCCCTTCCGTTCATCGAATGGCCTTCAGAACCATTTCTCAAGACACCCAGGTCCTGTTTCTCGGCGCCTCTCTGGTCAGGACCAGCATCATTCCGGATTATTTCAATCGGCAGACCGTTAACCTGTCCATCGACGCGGGAAATTATCAGACAGCCGAACTTCTTCTGGAGCACAGTCTGGATCGCATGCCCAACCTGAAAGTCGCTGTTCTGGAAATCGACAATCTCATGCAGTGGTACGACCGATTGAAATACCATGATTTTAACCAGCTGTATGAGCAGGGGGTGCCCATCCGCGCCATGCGTCATTTATCCCTTTGGAACAAAATCTCCCAGTACCTCATGTGTAATCCCCTGGCTCAGCCGTTCTTTTTCAACAACCGACTGAACCCCCGTGATCTGCGATATCAATCTTCCACTATCCAGTGGCATCTTCGTCCGGGATCCCGCTCCTCGGATTTCATCATGACAGAAGAGGAACTGGCCAAACGGGATTTGAACCAGGATGAAACCCTTCTGCAGTCGCCTTCACGGCAGGAAAATCGGGCCTCTCTGCACCGGATGATCCGGACCCTTTTGGACCGGAACATTCAGGTTGTGCTCCTGCGGTATCCCCAGCTTCGTCAGTACGCGGAAATCAAATCCGATGAATGGAACCGATCCTATCAGGAACTGGTTTCCGAAATCATGGGCCGATATGTCGGCCGGGTGAGCTATTGGGACTACATTTCCGTCCCGGGAATCGGTCTGGAGGATTTCGGTGACACACACCATCTCAACACCCGGGGAGCCAGATTCTTCAGCCGTATCGTCTCAGAACGAATCGAACGGGAATGCTTCCCGCCCACCCCACCATCTCCGAACCCGGACTGAGAAACACCGCTGCGGCCTGCCCAGGCGTTTGGCTGCCCGTTTTCCGGCCTGCTTTGTGCTGGTTTTCGCCGTTGCTGCTGCTCCGGAACTTCTGGATCACGCTGGAAAGAAGCCGGGTCAAGACGCAGACATTCGGGCCCTGCGACAAGGCCTTCCGGGCACGGGATCCCTGCCGCGTCCGTTTCTGACCGGCACTCCCCTGTGGTTCAGAAGCCTTCCTCCGCCTTACCTTTGCTCCCCGGCGAATCACTGCCTTCGCATCCCGTTCCGGGCCGGGTTTCGCATCGGGCTCCGGATTCCACCCCCGCCGTGTTCTTTGCGCTGTGAATGTCGAAGAGGGTGGGCTGGATTTCCAGGGCGCGCCGGTAATGGGCAAGGGCCTCGGACGTCTGTCCGAGGGCTTCACAGGCAAGGCCCCAGTGATACCAGTTCATGGCGACGTCGGGGCGCACGCGGGCGGCGATGGCGTAGTGGGGCAGAGCATCTTCGGTCCGTGCATCCTGGACAAGGAGGTTGGCGAGGTTGAAATGGGCTTCGGCGTGAAGGGGATCCAGGCGCAGCGTTTGCTCGTAGTCGGCGCAGGCTTCGGACCAGCGCTGGAGGGCAAGGAAGGCGTTGCCGCGGCGGCAGTGGAATTCGGGAATGTCCGGATTCAGACGGATGGCCTTGTCATGGAGTTCGAGGGCCTCGTCCGCGCGGCCCATGGTAGTCCACACCATGCCGAGGATGGACAGGTTTTCGGCGTCGTCGGGTTGGAGTTCGAGGGCCCGTTCCAAATGCCGGGCGGCTTCCGGATGGCGCCCCGCCTTGAACAGATATGGCCCGTACAGACTGTGGAGGAAGAAGGCGTCGGGGGCCACTTCCACCCCGCGCTGGAAGATGGTGAGCGTGTCGCGCCAGCAGGGCAGATAGGCGCGGGTGAAACCAACGCAGGCGGAAAGGAGAAGAACGGCGGCGGCGGAAATCCATCGGCGGCGCAAGCCGGGGCGCAGGGGAGGAATCCCCCAGGCCACGGCGATGCCCAGACCAATGAGAGGCAGGTAGCTCCAGCGATCGGCGTACCGGGCCAAACCGAGGCGGATGCCGCGGAGGATGGGGCCGAGGGCGATCAGGAACCATAGCCAGCCGACAAAACAGGCCGGCGCCTTGCCCCGGCGAAGGAAAAGCCAGAGGGTGATGAGCAGCAGCGCAACAGCGGACCCAATGGAGGATAACCAGCGGACCGTGTCGTTTTCAGGGTAGAAGAAAGACAAGCGGACGGGAAAAACGAGCGTGTCGATATAGGCAAAGACATTGGGCGGAATCAGGGCCAGGCGGTGGAGAAGGGCGACGTTCTCTCCCCGGCCGGACACATGAGTCCAGAGGTTGATGCCGATGAACACCGCAGACAGGATGAAGAGAGGGGCTTTCTCGTGCAGCAGGTCGACAGCGGAACGGCGCGCCGTCGGCGACCATTCAAGCCGGAGGCGTTCCAGGGGCCAAATGTCGAGAAGCAGCAGCAGAAACGGAAACATCACGAGAATGCCCTTGGACATCAGGCCGGCGAGCATCAGGAGGAAAAGGAGGGTCATGCGCCGGGAGGAGGGGTTGCGGGCATAGCGGGAATAGACCAGCAGTCCGAGCATGGCGAACAAGCCGCTCAGCACATCCTTGCGGGCGGCAATCCAGACAACGGCTTCGACGCGGGTGGGGTGCCAGGCAAAAAGGGCGGCCACGAAGGCGCTGCGCCACCGGGAGCCGGTCATGGCGGCAAGCACCCAAAACAGAAGGGCCGTGTTGGCGGCGTGAAGCAGGAGATTGACCAGATGATGGCCATAGGCGGCAGGGCCGAAGAGGTCGATATCCGCCATGTAGGAAATCCAGAGCAACGGCAGCCACCACTGCTCGTGGACGGTGGTGAAAGCCTCCCGGACGGAATGCAAAGAGAGACCGTGCGTGACAATCGGATTGTGGGCGACATAGCGAATATCGTCTAGATTGACGAAGTCATACGACCGGGCAGGCCAGAATACGGCCAGGGTGAGGAAGAAAAGAACGGCCGCCACAAGAAGGCCGGCGCAGGTGCCTCGGAAGACCGATGGGGAAGACGCTTCCATGGGTTTGATCTAATAGCGCGGAAAGAGAGACCCGGCCAGAGGAAACTGATCCGAAACCGAAGAATCGATCAATCGATCAGGGCGTGAGAATGCCCTCCCCGCCTCCCTGAGTTTGAATCTTCTGGATCGGGGGGTATATTGAACCAACACTCAACCGCAGGAGAACACCTCATGGCCACCATCACATTCAAGGGCAATCCCATCCAGACCTCCGGCAACCTGCCGGCCAAGGGCGCAAAGGCGCCGGATTTCACCCTGACCAAAACCGACCTCTCGGACGTTTCGCTGAAGGATTTCGCGGGAAAGAAAAAAATCCTCAACATCGTCCCGAGCCTCGACACGGGGGTCTGTGCGGCATCGGCCCGGAAATTCAACGAGGCGGTCTCCGCGCTGGGCGACACGGTCCTGCTGAACATTTCCGCCGACCTCCCGTTCGCGGCAGGCCGGTTCTGCGAAAGCAACGGACTGAACAACGTCGTGGCGCTGTCCACCTTCCGGTCGCCGGAGTTTGCCAAAGCCTACGGCGTGGACATCCTGGACGGTCCGCTGGCCGGCCTGACGGCCCGCGCCGTCGTCGTGCTGGATGCCCGGGACCAGGTCGTGTACACCGAGCAGGTGCCGGAAATCGCCCGGGAACCGGATTACGCCGCCGCCCTGGCCGCCGTGAAGTAAACCGGAGCCATTCAACGCAATCTGAAACCCTGCCTCCTGCGAGGTATGAGCCATGAATGAAGCCCTGAAAGCCCAGGCTGAAAAGCGCGGCGTGCCGCGCATCCGGCGGCATATCTTTTTGTGCTGCGACCAGACCAAGCCCAACTGCTGCACCAAAGAGAAGGGGCTGGCCTCGTGGGACTATCTGAAGAAGCGCCTGGACGAACTGGGGCTGACGGGTGACGGCGGGGTGTATCGCACCAAGGCCAACTGCCTGCGGATTTGCCAGCAGGGCCCCATCGCCGTGGTCTATCCCGAAGGCGTCTGGTACCACGGCTGCACCCCCGACGTGCTCGAGCGCATCATCCAGGAACATCTGATCGGCGGACAGCCCGTCCGGGATCAGGCCTTTGCCGGTCTGCCAGAAAGCCACGGATAGCGGCAGACAGGCTGTAGCGGCTCCAAACAGACTCCCGACAGACCGGGACGAGGTCGTCCCGGCTCCAAACAGCCACTGAATCCTTGTCGTTGGAGCCCCCGACTGCCTGCCCGCCGGTGGAGGGACCCCGTCGGGGGGCTATGGAGCGGCTATGGGATGATGAAAACTGTTTTAGCCTCCGGTTGGAACGTCAGACGTAGCGGCGGATATCGTCGAGCGCGCGGCGGACTTTGGGGCGCAGGGCGGGATCGGCCGGATAGCCGAGGCACAGAAGAATGTCGACCTTGGACCGGCGGGGAATGTCGAGGGCGCGCTTGACGGCGCGCTCGTCGAACCAGCCCAGCCAGCAGCTGCCGATGCCGTCTTCCGCGGCCTGGAGCAGGAGATGCTCGCAGGCGATGCCGATGTCGATCAGGCTGTATTGAACGCCCCGGAACTGGGCGCCGATCCGGGCGGCCAGCTTCATTTTTTCCGTCACCACCGCCACGAGGGCGGAGGCATCGGCGGCGAACTTGTTCATGCCGTAAGGCGGCCGGGTGCAGGCGGCCTGCGCCAGTTCGCGCACCCGCGCGGGATCATCCACGACCACAAACGACCACGGCTGGGAGTTGCAGGCGGACGGCGCCAGGCGGGCCGCTTCGAGAGCTCGTTCCAGCTTGTCGCGGGGGATGGTTCGTCCGGCTTCGAATCCCCGGACGCTTTGGCGGGCGTGGACCAGATCGAGAAAGGTCATGTCGGTTTCCTCCAGGACAGGCGCAGGACGATCACCAGCAGCCAGAGAACGCCCGCGGCGATCCAGCCTCCATAGAACACCCCGGGAAAGATCCACCAGCTCCAGCCGGTGAACCCGGCATCGGAAAAAGGCCAGAACAAGGGCGTGATGAACCGCCCGTCGCCGTGGGTGGGGACATCCACCAGGACATGAAGAGGCCAGGCGAGGGCCGGGAGCCAGAGAGACCGCTTCCATGCCACCAGCAGGGCATAGCCGATGGCAATGCCCAGCAGGCTGTGGGTGAGGTTGTAGAGAAGGAATACAAAATCGGGAATGCCGTGCCAGCGGACGCCGTTGCCTGTGAACAGGTCCGTCGCAAAATGAATCCCGAGCGACGCGATGTCGGGAAACAGCCCGAATCCCAGGGCCGCCCAGAGAGTCCAGTCCGCGAGCTGCCGGCGTCCGCGTTCATCCACGGGCCCGCGGCGCCCCCCCGGAAGCCCGGTCCGGCTGCAGGCGACGGCGCCGAGAACCCCATGGAGAAGCGTATCCATCAGGCGGTGCCGTCAAAGGTCTCTATGAAATCGGCGATGTCGCCGGTGCGGCCCAGGCTCAGCAGTTTCCTGGCGAAAACCCGGGCGCGGTCGAGATCGATTTCGGCGATGCGGCGCTGAACCGGGGGAATCTGCATGGGATCGAGGCTGAAAATCCGCAGGCCGATGCCGAGAAGATAGGGAAGCATCCGGGGGTCCGAGCCGAGGTTGCCGCAGAGAGAGACGGGTTTTCCGGCCCGTTCGCCGGCTTCGACGATCCGCTTCAGGGAGCGGAGAACGGCGGGATGATGGGGGGAATACCAGACGGCGACTTCATCGTTGGTGCGGTCCACCGCCAGCATGTACTGGATGAGATCGTTGCTGCCGATACTGAGAAAATCGGCGGCGGCGGCCAGTTCGTCGGCGATCAGGACGGAGGCGGGCAGCTCGATCATGACGCCGAGTTCCGGCAGCCGGTGGGGAATGCCTTCGCGGGCGAGTTCGTCACGGCATTTGCAGGCGATCTCCCGCGCGCCCATGAATTCATCAAGGGAGGCGACCATCGGGAACATGATCCGGGCTTCCGGATGATCATGAGCCGCCCGGAGAAGGGCGCGGAGCTGCTGCTTGAAAATCTCGGGGTTGCGCAGCGTGAATCGGAGGGCGCGCAGGCCGAGGAAGGGATTGTTTTCGTGTCCGACGGGAAAATAAGACAAGGCCTTGTCCCCTCCGATGTCGAGGGTGCGGAAGACGACCGGCCGGCCGTCCATTCGTTCGAGCACCCCCCGGTATCCCTGGTACTGCTCTTCCTCGGTCGGGAAGGTGCTGCGGACGATGAAAGGAAACTCGGTGCGGTACAGCCCGATGCCGCTGGCCTTGACCCGCAGGGCGACATCGAGTTCGGTGATCAGGTTCAGATTGGCCATCAGGCGGATTTCCACGCCGTCGCGGGTGCGGGTCTCGGGCCGGACTTCACCGGCCAGGCGCTCGGAATCGGCCAGCGCGCGAACGATGTCCTGCATGGTCTTGATGGCTTCGGGGCCGGGGCGGACCACGACCTGGCCGTCTTTGCCGTCGAGCAGCAGAGGGGTGTGCTCGGGAAGGCTGAGGAGGCGGCGGTCGGACACAATCACCAGGGGAATCTGGAGGGCGTTGGCAAGAATGGCCACGTGGGAGTGCTGGCCGCCGCCCAGCAGGATGAGGCCGGCGGCGCCTTCCGTCGCCAGCTTGAGGATATCCGAGGGCAGGAGTTCCTCGGCAATGACGATCTGGCCGGAATAGTCCGGACTGGCGCTTTCGATGGAGGGCGGTGCGAGGTTGTACAGCAGGCGGTGGCCCAGATCCTCGACATCGAGAACTTTTTCGCGCATGGCGGGATTGGGGCTGCTGCCGAACAGCTCGGCATAGTGGCGGACTTCGTCCAGAATGGCGGTCCAGGGGTTTTTGCCGGCCCGGATCTTCTGGCGGATTTCTCCGGAAAAGGCTTCGTCCTTGAGCATCAGCACATGGGCGCCGAAAATCATGGAGGCGGCGTCCTGGAGCTTGTCTTCGAGCCGGCCCTGAAGATCCATGAGCTGGCGTTCGGTCAGTTCGATGGCGCGGTCGAAATCCGCCTCGGTCAGGCCGAGGGGGCAGAGATAGTCGGCGGGATTCTGGGCAAGGTACTGGCCGATGCGGGTGGACAGCCCCATGCCCATCCGGCCGGAAGCCCCCTTGCCGCGAATGCAATGGGTGCCGCTCTCCAGAGCGTTGTCGCCGAAGAACGGGGCCTCGGACGTGGCAGCGGTTTCGGTCTCCGGGGCGCCGTGGAGGCGCATGAGCAGATGGGCGTTTTCGATCACGCCGGCCAGCTGGGAGGAAATGACGCGGAGAGCCTGGACGTCGTTGGGGGTGAAGTAATTCCACTGGGGATCCTGGACGACGATCACGCCGACGGGATTCATTTTCCGCTGAATCGGCACGGCGAGAAAGGAGAGATAGGCTTCTTCGCGGCTCCCGGGAATGTGCTTGAAGGCGGGATGATCGGTGGCCTTGGCCTCGCAGATCGGGCGCATTTCCTTCAGGGCGGTCCCGGTGATGCCTTCGCCCAGCTGGAGACGCAGGTGACCGATCAGGCCCGGATTCAGTCCCTGGTTGGCCCGGAGAACCAGTTCGCGGGTCTTGGTTTCATAGAGATAGATCGAACAGACCGCGGCGCGCATGTGCCAGGCCACGGTGGAGACAATGCGGGCCAGAAACGCGTCGAGGCCGGCTTCGAAATCGAAGAGGCCGACGATTTCGCCGATGTCGCACATCAGCGCCACGTTGTCTTTCTGGAAATCGCTCATGGACGGTCCGATCGGGCCCGGTCACCGGCCGGGAAACGGCAGGGGCTTGACTTCGCCCCCAAAAAAAGTACCTTCAAGCGCGTTTTCAATCCATCTGCCCGATGGTGTAACGGTAGCACAGCAGACTCTGGATCTGTTTGTCTAGGTTCAAATCCTAGTCGGGCAACCATCTTCGGCACGCCGCCTCCGCAGGCGGCGTTTGGTTTGCGCCGGCCTTCCGTCCTTCCGATCAGGTCACCCGGATGGGCATCAGCACGTAAACGAAATTGATCGTGGAGCGGATGACGCCGGGGCTGGTATCGTCAATCAGGTCCAGAAAGACCTCGTCGGGGGTCAGCGCTTTCAACGGATCCATCAGAAACGCGGGGTTGAAGGAAATGGCGATGTCCGGCCCGGAATACTTGACGTCCATGGTTTCGCGGCCTTCGCCGATTTCGGCTGCGGAGGCGAGCACCTCGAGGCGGTTCTTGGTGAAGGTGAGCTTGACGCCGGAGACAGCGTCGCTGACGAGCTGGGACGTGCGGCGGATGGCGGTCAGGAAAGGCTCGCGCTCGATCGACACGCGCTCGGGAGAGGACTGGGGAATGACCTGGCGGAAGTTGGGATAGGTGCCTTCCACCAGCTTGGAAATGACCAGAGTGCCGTCAAATTCGAACGCCACCTGCTTCTGGTTGGCCAGGATTTTCACCTCGCCGCTTTCCCCCAGCGTCCGGATCAGCTCCTCGACGGTCTTCAAGGGGACGATCATGTCCAGTTCGGCGTCGGCGGGAAATTCGACTTCATGCTCGACAAGGGCGAGGCGGCGGCTGTCGGTGGCCACGACGCTGAGCTTGCCGGCCTTGAAGCTGAGCAGCACGCCGTGGAGCAGCTGGCGGTTGGGGTCGGGGGAGGCCGCATAGGCCGTCAGCTTGAGCATGTTGCGGAAGGCGGCCTGGTCGAGGCTGTAGCTCTTGGCGTCTTCCATCTCCGGCAGAATCGGATAATCCGCTTCGGGAATGCCGTGAATCCGGAAATACGAGCTGGCGGCATGGATGAAGGCGATGTTGTCGTCATTGACCTCCATTTCGGCCTCGTCCACGCTCAATTCGCGGAACACGCCGAAAATGCGCTTGGCGGGCAGCGTCGTGGCGCCGGGTTCGGTTACCTCGGCCGGAACGGTGGCCCGGACAGTCAGATTCATGTCGGTGGCGGTGAGTTCCAGATGTCCGTCCGCGGCCCGGATGAGGACGTTCGAGAGAACGGGCAGCGCGTTGCGCGGATTGATCACGGACTGGACCTTCTGAAGACCGTCAATGATGAGTTCTTTGTTGACTTTGATTTTCATGGCTGCCGCCTCGTGGCTGTTATGTCTTCTTATATAAGGTAATCAAACCGTCTTATCAGTATGTCCTGTGAATCCTGTGAACATCAAGAACAGAATCGGCTGGCCGGGCCTGGAAAGGGTCTCCGGCCTGTGAAAAACCGACCCCTCCCCCCTGTGCCCAAGTGGAACAACCCGGGGTTGTCCACACGGCGGCGGAATTGTCCACAGACAGTCGACGGGTTGCCACCGGGTTATGCACATCCCCCCGGAGGCCGCTTCCCCCGACGCGGAACGGAAGCGGGATGGGAAAACGCCGCATCATGTCAGGAAGGCGCGGCGACTCCTCCGAGGCGCTGCTGGAGGGACAGAATGGTCTGCCGGAGGCCGGCGTCCTTTTTCATCTTCGTTCCCACGGTCCGGTGCGCGTGCAGGACGGTCGCATGGTTCCTCCCGAAGGAGTTTCCGATCGACGGCAGGGACTGCCCGGTGAGTTCCCGGCACAGGTACATGGCGACCTGCCGCGGAAACGCGATGTTATGCGGCCGCTGCTTGCTGGTCATGTCGCCGAGGCGGATGTCGTAATATTCCGCCACCATCCGCTGGATGCCCTCGATGGTCAGTGCGGTCTGGTTTTCCTGTTCGATGGTGTCGCGCAGCAGGTATTCGAGCGTTTCCGTGGTCGGGGCCTTGCGCGTCAGCGACGCGTAGGACGCCACGCGCAGCATCGAGCCTTCCAGCTTGCGGATGTTCGATTTGACGTGCTGGGCGATGAACAGCAGGCATTCGTCTCCGAGCTGGATCTTCAGTTCCTCGCGCTTCCGGCGGAGAATGGCCACCCGGGTTTCGAAATCCACCATGTCCATTTCCGTCACCAGGCCCCATTCAAAGCGGGAGACGAGCCGTTCCTGGAGGTTGGCGATTTCGCTGATCGGCCGGTCGCTGGTCATGACGATCTGCTTCTGGTTTTGATGCAGCGAATTGAAGGTATGGAAGAATTCCTCCTGGGTGCTTTCCTTTCCGCCCAGGAAATGGATGTCGTCAATCAGCAGCAGGTCAATGTGGCGGTACTTCTTCCGGAAGGCGGCGAGTTCGTGCTGCTGGAGAGCCTGGATGAATTCGTTGGTGAAGGTTTCGCAGGTGGTGTAGCAGACCGTGCCCTTGCCGCGCTTGAGGAGGGCTTCGCCCATGGCCTGGATCAGGTGGGTCTTGCCCAGCCCGGTGCCGCCGTGGATGAACATCGGGTTGTAGGCGCGTCCGGGCGCCTCCACCACGGCCAGCGCCGCGGCATGCGCAAACGAGTTCGACGGCCCCACGACGAAGTTGTCGAACGTGTGGCGCGGATTGAGCGGAGCGCCGACATTCCCGGACCTGGCCGCGCGGCCTTTGGACCGCGCCGGTTTCTCCGCGGCAGGCGCCGACGGTTCCGCCCGGGCCGTCAGCCGCGACCCCCCCACCCGGAACACAATCGAAAGCGTTTCGGCTCCGGCCGCCGCCAGCGCTTCCTGGATCAGCGGCAGGTAGTGCTCTTTGAGCCAGTCCTGGTAAAATCCGTTCGGCACGGTCAGCGTCAGCTGCCCCCCGACGTCGTCCCCCTCGGCTTCAATGACGCCGATCCACCGGCTGTAGACATCGTCCGAAACCGCCGTGGCGAGAAACTCGCACGCCTTCGTCCACAGTGCATTGGCTTGATTCAATTCCACGACAAAATCCTCGATTCCCGTCTCGGCCCGCCAGTCTCTCACGGGCCGACGCGCCATTCAATCCCTATTTCCATTCCGGTTTCGTTTCCCCGCCGGGGTCTCGTTCGGACCCCGCTGGATGGGCCTTTCGGCCACTTGTTCACAGCTTGTTCACATCCTCCTTTTCTCTTTCAGCCCCTAAAACGGCCCCGACTGTAAAAATATCCCGTCTCTTCGACAAGACCTGCCTAGGCGATTTTCAGAAGATATCTAAATAACCACCATCTGTAGATTTGAAATAGATCAATACTACTACATCCAGTCTGTTGCGCCGATTTTTGAAAAAGAGCCGAATCCCCCTTGACAACAAATTTTGGTGTTGAAAACAGGCTCTAACCCCCTGAAAATCCATCCATTAACAACCCTCTCCCGAGGGCTTGTTGTCGAATTTATGAAGAAATCAACAGTTCCACGTCTTTTGATCGCGGCCGGCATGGAAGAAAGCGATGTGCGCTACGCCACCGGCCTGACGGCCCCCGACCCGTTTGTCCTCGTGCTGGCCGGGCCCCGGACGCATCTGATCGTCTCTGCGCTGGAGGCGGGACGGGCCCGTAAGGCCTGTCCTGCCGCCGTCCTGCACACGCCGGCGGAACTGTTTGCCGGCGCTCCGCCCGGACGCCGATCCCTGGCGGACCAGATCCTGGCGCTGCTGGACCGGCTGAATGCGAAGGCCGTCGCCGTGGGCCCGTGGTTTCCCGCCGGCGTGGCGCGCGCCCTGGAACAGAACGGCGTGGACGTGAGGCTGGAATCGGCTTCCCCCTTTCCCCGGCGCGCCGTCAAGACGCCGCGCGAAATCGCCTGCATTGCCAAATCCCAGCGAGCGGCCGTTGCCGCGATGCGCGCGGCGCTGGACCTCATCCGCTCCGCGGAAATTTCGTCCGCCGGCGTGCTGAAGTCCGGCGGGCGGACGCTGACCTCCGAACGCGTCAAGGCCGTGATCGAGCGCACGCTGCTGGAACGCGGCTGCTCGGCGGACGGCACGATTGTCGCGTCGGGCCCCCAGGGCGCGCGTCCCCACGACACGGGGTCCGGGCCGCTCCGCGCGAACGTGCCCATTGTCGTGGATATTTTTCCGAGGGACAAGCGCACGGGCTACTGGGGCGACATCACCCGCACCGTCGTGCGGGGCCGCGCCTCCCCCGACGTGCGCCGGATGTTCCGGACCGTCCGCCGGGTCCAGGCCATGGCGCTTTCCATGGTGCGTCCCGGCGTCGAATCTCGCGCGGTTCAGCGCGCCGTCGAAGAGGAATTCGCCCGCGCCGGCTATCCCCTGCGGCTCTCGCCGCCCGGCCGCGAATCCGGTTTCATTCACAGCGTGGGCCACGGCGTCGGGCTGGATATCCATGAAAATCCCGGCCTGCGCAACGAACCCGGCCGCCTGCGCGCGGGCCATGTGGTGACCGTCGAACCGGGCCTCTACCGGCCCGGCCTGGGCGGCGTGCGCATTGAAGATACCGTGGCGGTGGTCCCCGGCGGATGCAAAATACTCGCCAGCTTCCACAAAAGTCTGGAACTATAGGCGCCCATGGGCATCAAAGGCATTCTGTTTGTCATTCTCTGGACGCTGGCGCTGGCGACGGTGGCCGGCTGGATCTGGCTGCGCCGGTTCGAGCGCGCCCAGCTGTATGCGCCTTCCGCCGATATCCAGGCCACGCCGGCCCAGTACCAGTCCCTGTTCCAGGAGGTCCAGTTTGTATCGGCCGACGACACGCCGCTGTTCGGCTGGTGGATTCCCGCCAACCGGCCCCGCGGCACCGTGGTCTATTGCCGCGGCAACGCGGGCAACATCGGCGGTTCGGCCCATCTGGCCCCGGAATTCACCCGCCGCGGATTCAATCTGTTTCTCTGGGACTACCGCGGCTACGGCCGAAGCGGCGGCCGGCCCACCGAACGCGGACTCTACGAAGACGCCCGCGCCGCCCATGACGCCGCCGCGGCGCTGAGCGGCGGCCTGCCCATCCTGGCCTACGGCGTTTCGCTGGGCGGACCTGTCGCCATCCAGCTGGCCGTGGACCGCCCCGTTGCCGGGCTGATCGTCGAATCGAGTTTTTCCTCCGCGGCCGATCTCGCCCGGCGCTGGTATCCCCGCCTGCCGCTGCACCGCCTGCTGTCGGTGTCCTATGACGGCGCCGCCCGGGCCGCCACCCTCCAAGGCCTGCCCAAGCTCTTCGGGCACGGCATCCGCGACAACGTCGTGCCCTTCCAGAGCGGACGCCTTCTGCATGCCGCCGCCGCCCCTCCCAAGACGTTTGTCCTGCTGGAAGGCGAACACGGCGACGGATCGTGGTTCACGCCCGGAGCTCCCGGCCACCGCGAACTCGAAGACTTTCTCGCCCGCTTCAAACCGTAGCCGGGTTTCCGTTGCCTCAGGGCTGCAGGACCCGGGCGGTGTCGGGAGGCGGCCGGGTGGATTCGCCTTCGCCGGGCCAGAAGGGGTCAAAGATGAACCACTGGCAGGGATCGCGCGCGATGGTGTCTTCCATGATCTTCACGATTCGGGCCTGGATGGCGTCTTCGCTGCCGGCAGCGACCGGGTCAATCGGCGGGTAGATGCGCAGGATGAAGGAGTCGTCGGCGGCGCGGGTGGCGAACCCCATGTAGATCGGCGTGCCGGTGCGGTGCGCGAACCAGGCCGCGCCGCGCGGCAGCGAGGTTTCCCGGCCGAAAATCTTCCATGGCCGGCCGTTGCCGGTGAAGTCGCGGTCGCCCACGAGGGCCACGACTTCTCCGCGCTTCAGGGCCTTGAGAATGCCCACGCCGGCCTGCGCCAGCGGGATCACCTTCAGGCCGCGCTGCTGCCGGAACAGGCTGAAGATCCGCTCCATCGGCGGCGAATCCACCGGGCGCACCACCGCGTTGATTGGAATGCCCATCGAGGCAATGAAGGCGCCCCCCAGCTCCCAGTTGCCGTAGTGGGCCGTCAGCAGAAGCGCGCCTTTTTTCGAGTTCCGGATCGCCTCCAGATGCTCCAGGCCCTGGATGCTGACATGTTCCCGGACGCCCTCCGGGGTGAGTTTGCGGAAACGGATGAAATCGGCCAGGTACTTGCCGAAGTACTGGAACGTCTTGCGCGCGCAGCCGTCGAGAATCCGCCGGGAGGGCATGATGTCCTGATAGTCGAAAATGATGCGGATGTGTTCGCGCACCGCCCGCCGGGCGCGGCGGTTGACGAAGAACATGAAGTCGCAGATGCGCAGTCCCAGCCAGTACGCGCCTTTCAGCGGCAGAAGGCGGATCAGGAAGGCCAGCAGCCGGTAGAACCAATAAATCATCCGGCCTCCTCCGGGGGAATGGCGGCCAGCACGGACACGGCGATGTCGCGCGCCGCGTTCGGCTTGCCGATCGAGCGGGCCTGTTCGCCCATCCGCTCCAGCAGTGCGGGGTTGGCAAACAGCGATTCGATCACGCCGGGCAGGTCGCGGTCGCGGTCCAGATGGATTGCGGCGCCTTGGCGCACCAGCGTTTCGGTGTTGCCGCGCTCCTGCCCCGGCAGCGGCCGGATGATCAGCATCGGCGTGCCCACGGCCATCGCCTCGGCGGAGGTCAGCCCGCCGGGTTTGCCGATCAGCAGGCTGGCGCGGTGCATCAGCGCCATCGCGTCTTTCACGTAGCCGCGGATGCGGATCGGATGCCGGAACCGGTGCCGCGCCGCCAGCAGCTTCCGGCGCAGCCGCCGGTTGGTGCCCGTGACGACATCGATCGTGAAATCGGCCTGCGCGCGGTCGAGGTGCCGGATGGTGGCAAACCGCGCCCCGAGCCCCCGCGAGCCGCCCATCACCAGAACGCGATTCCCGGTGGAGGGGGCGATCACCCGGCGGCGCGCCGCCAGCACGTCGGCCTGGATCGGGATGCCCAGCACATGAATGTGGGCCGCGGGCGTGCCGAGGATCATCAGCCGCTGCACCGCCGTCTCGCTGGGCGCCACGTAGTGGATATGGTCGGCGGGGGGCACATGCCAGAAGCGGTGCGGCAGGTAGTCCGTCAGCACGCCCCAGAGCGGGAGGGGCCGGCCCTGCCGCCGGGCATAGGCCGACAGCACGGCGAACGGATGCGCCTGCGTGCAGACGATCGCGTCGGGCTGGAAGGCTTCCATCAGAATCCGCAGCTTGAGGCTGTTGCCCCGCTGCACCAGCGGGCGGATGTAGCGCCGCGTCAGCAGGTCGAACCAGAAATTGTCGTAGAGCGCTTCCCACAGTTCCGGCGTGCGGCGGATCGTGGACATGTAGGCGTACTGGACGACCGCGCTCCAGGTCGGGTGCGTCGTCTCCAGCAGGTCGAGGCAGCGGGTGTCCGCCAGCGGATTCAGCCGGCGGATCTCGGCTTCGATCGCGCGCGCCGCGGCGTGATGCCCGCTGTTGCGGACCAGATAGCAGATCAGGATGCGCGGCGGACGGATCATGCGGTGCCTCTTTCCGCTGAAGCCAGTTCTCCGGCATGATAGGAGGATCGGACCTCCGGTCCGGACGCGACGGAAGCGAATCCCATCGCCCGGGCTTCCTCTCCCCACGCGTCGAATTCCGCGGGCGGCACATGCCGCGCCACGGGATGATGCGCCGCCGACGGCGCCAGGTACTGTCCGAGGGTCAGC
>JAXGNL010000047.1:0-18974 GCA_040768005.1 Kiritimatiellia bacterium | reverse complement strand
GGTAAGACTCCTCGGGGAGGTAGCCGATGCGGCGTTTGACGGCGGTGGAGCGGGGGGATGCCCCGAGGACGTCAATCGAGCCGGCCGTGGGGAACAGCAGGCCCAGGATCATTTTGATGGTGGTGGATTTTCCGGAGCCGTTGGGGCCGAGCAGGCCGAAGATCTGCCCGGCGGGGACATCGAAGGAGATGGAGCGGACCGCGTCCACGCGGGGGCGGTGCCAGAAGTCGCGGAAGGTCTTGGAGAGGTTTTCGGCGTGGATGGCGTTCATGAGAGAGGGGGGCATCAGGCGATCTCCAGGCGGTGGAAGGAGGCGGCGCCGGCGGCGAGGACGGCGGCGGACCAGGCGGCGGCATAGGCGGTCGCCGTCAGAAAATAGGCGGCGGGGATGGCGGCGCCGGCATCGAGGGCGTCCACCAGCCAGAACGCCTGGACGTTGGGCAGGACGGCGTAGGCGGTCCGCGCGAGGGCGGAACCGGCGAGGCGCGGACCGAGGAACGAATCGGCGGCGATGCCGGCCAGGAAGACGACGGCGCACAGGAGCAGGACGGGGGCGGGGTCCAGGCGGGTGGCCAGGGCGGCGGCCAGCGCGGCGGCCATGGCGAGACACAGCGTCAGCAGAAAGCCGACGGCGAGAATTCCCCAGGCGAAATTGCGCGGGAATGTCAGGCCATCGAAGGGGGTGGGGAAGAAGGCCGCGGCGGCGAGGGCCAGCAGCAGCAGGCCCAGAAGCAGGAAAAAGGCGGCGGAGGCGAACGGGCGGCGGGTCCGGTGGTTCCAGGCGCCGGCCAGGGCGGGGGCGGCCAGCAGGGCGAGCAGGCCGGGCAGCTCGGCCGTCCAGTCCAGCCGCAGGTCGCTGGCGCCGGCGCGCACGGCCAGGAGGGTGGCGGCGATCGCGGCCAGCGAGAACAGGACGAGGGCGGCGACGATGCCGGCGGCGCGGGCGAGGAAGAAGCCGGTGCGGGAGACGGGCTTGGACAGGATGGCGGCGGCGGTGCCGCGGCGGAGGTCGCGGGAGAAGCCTTCGGCGGCGGCATGGGTGCCCAGCAGCATCCCGCCGAGGAACAGGAAGGCGAGGGCGCTGTCGCGGATGATGCGGGCGGAATCGCCGAGGGTGTAATGAAGCAGCAGAGGCAGCAGCAGAATGCCGGCGATGCTGGAGAGGGCCACCAGCAGGAAAACAGGGCGCCGTATGGCTTCGATGGCGGCCAGCCGCGCAATGGCGAGGAATGGGGCGGCGCGGGTCATGAATCAGAACACATCGGCGTAGGCCGGGGTGCTGGCGGCCTTGAGTTCCTGGAGGATGGCGTCCATTTCCTTGAGCTTCATGCCTTCGCCTGGATTTTTCTCGAACGGCCAGAGGCGGCCGGGGCGGGTGCTGCCGGGCTGGACCACGAGCAGGGCCGGGGTTTTGGTGACCCGGTAGAGGGCGGCGAGTTCCTGGGCGTCTTTCTTGCCGGGCAGGGTGATTTCCATTTGCAGGTAGTAGCGCATGGCCTTGCGCCAGCCCATGTCGCCGGCGACGTGCTTTTCATACCAGCCGCACAGTCCGCTTTCGCTGGTGACATTGGGATTCTTGAAATACAGGAACAGGCAGGCGCCGGTCTGTTTCTGAAGGGCCAGCAGTTCCTCGTGGTCGCGGGGATCCTTGGAGATTTTCGTGGGGAGTCCGTCGAAATGAGGCGAGTCAATCAAGGCCTGCAGCGCCGGGTCCACGGCAGGCGGGCGCGGGGTCCAGGACGAGCCCTGCGAGTGGCTGCCGCCGTCGGCCGGCGGGGTGCCGGCGTCGGTATCGCCGGAAGAAAATTCCGTGGCCGGGGACGAGGTCGGCGGCGGGAACGCCGGTTCGGCCGGGGCGGGCGCCGCGGGGGCGGGTGCGGAGAACGCGGGAGCCGGTTCGGGTTCCGGCAGATCCGGGCGGACCGCGGCGGCGGGGCGTTCAAAGCGGGAGCGATCGAATTTCTGGCGCTGGAATTCAATGCGCTGGGCGGAGGCGGAGGCGGCCAGGAAAAGGACGGCCAGCAAAAGGGCGGGGATGCGGTCAGGCGTCATGGGCGGGTTCCTTTCAGAAGGCTAGAATGGCGGTGGCGATGGAGAAATAGATCAGGACGCCGAGGATGTCGGCGACGGACGTGATGAGCGGGACGCTGGCGGTGGCGGGGTCGAGGCGCAGGCGGTTGAGCCCCATGGGCAGGAGGATGCCCGTCAGGCTGCCCATGACGACCACGGCCACCATGCTGATGGCGACAATCACGGCGATCTGGAGACTGCCGAGCATCCAGCCCAGGAAGAATGCGGCCGAGGCCATGGCCAGGCCGATGCAGAGACTGACGCCGATTTCCCGCAGAAAGATGCGCCACCAGTCGCCGGTACCGATCTCGCCGGTGGCGATGGCGCGAACCACGAGGGTAGCGGCCTGGGCGCCGGCGTTGCCCCCGCTGCCGATCAGCAGGGGCAGCAGCGCCACCAGGGCGGCCAGCTTGGCAATGGTGACTTCGAAGATCTTGATGCCCATGCCGGTGAAAATATTGACGACCACCAGGCCCAGCAGCCAGCCGATGCGCTTGCGGAAGAGCAGGCCGAGGGTGGCTTCCTTCAGGCTGACCTGCAAGGGCCGCACGGTGGCCAGTTTGTGGAAGTCCTCCGTGGCTTCCTCTTCGGCGACATCGAGAATGTCGTCCACGGTGACGATGCCCAGGAGGATGCCGTCCGCATCCACGACGGGCAGGGCGTAGAGATCGTATTTCTGGAAGACCTGGACAGCCTCTTCCTGGTCCTGGAGGGATTGCAGGCAGGCGAAGTGCCCGTCGAGCAGGTCGGCGACGCGGGCCGAGGGATCGGCCAGCAGGAGCTTGCGCAGGCGCAGGTCGTCGGTCAGCCGCCCCTTGTCGTCGGTGATGTAGATCATCGTCATGGTTTCGGAATCGAAACCGGTTTTGCGCAGGTGGTCCATGGCCTGGGCGACGGACCATTCGGGGCGGACCTTGACATAGCGGTCGGTCATCAGGCGGCCGACGCTGTGGGACGGATAGCTCAGCAGGGTCAGGGCCTTCTTGCGGTCCTGTTCGTTGAGCAGTCCGAGCAGGCCCTGGGTGACGCGGGCGGGCAGCTCCTCGAAGAGGGCGGTGCGATCGTCAGGCGGCAGCTTGGCCAGGACGTGGCGGACTTCCTCCTGCGCCATTTCCTCCAGCAGGCGGTTCTGGACCGGCGGCTCGAGAAGCGAAAACACGTCGTCGGCCAGATGGCGGGGCAGGACGCGGAAAAGCAGGACGCGGTCCTGGTCGGCGATGGCGGTCAGCAGTTCGGCGATTTCCGGGGCGGGCTGCTGGGCGAGGAATTCGCGCAGCTCGTTGAGGCGGCCTTCCTGGAGCAGTTCAAGGATTTCCGGCAGCAGCAGGTGGCGCAGGATCATGGAAAACCTCCAAGGCCCCGCGCAGGAAGCCGCGCCGGATGCCGGCACACCGCTGGAAAACCCGGATTCATAGGCGACAGGATGCGGGAAACAGGGGGGAAACTCAAGCAAGGAAGATGGCGGTGTTGCGCGAAGAACTGCCGTGCAGGCTGGACAATGGGCGGGGAAATCCGGCATAGTGGCCCATCGAAATGAACGAACCCGCCCCCATGGAGCTCGCCCCGGAAGTCGTCCCGCTGCGGATGAAGATCTTCCTGCGTTCGCCCTTGCGCCGCCGGCTGCTGTCGCGGCTGATGCGGTTGCTGGACAAAACGGGGGGGCAGCGGGTGCTGGAAATGGTGGCGGATGATGCCGTCGGGGCGGCGATGCGAAGTGCGGGGGGCGGCGGCGGCGCCGACTGGAACTCCGTGGCGATTTCGGAAACCCACGCGGAACTGCTGGCGGAAACCGGGCTGGATGGACTGCATCTGGCGGAACTGCCGGCCCTGCCGTTCGATGACGGCGTGTTTGATGCGGTGGTGGTCAGCGAAATGCTCGAATACGTGGAGGATCCCGCGGCCCTGATGGCGGAATTCCACCGGGTGATGGCGCCGAAGACGCGGCTGATCCTGCATGTGCGCCGCAAACGGCGGTCACTCGTCGGCCTGTTCCGCCGGCTGGCGGGCTTGACGGATCCGACCCGGCCGATGGCGCGCCAGGGGTTTACGCCCACGGAGCTGTTCGAAGTGCTCAAGGACGGGTTCGACGTGCAGGAAACCGGCGGCTACGGCCGGTTTTTCTCGGAGTTTGCGAATCTGCTGGCCGAGTTGTTCGCCGGCGTGATTCCGTGGTCCTGCGAACCGGCGGCGCTGTCCGAGCGGCGGCTGCGCCGGACTTCGGCGGTCTATGCGGCCTTCATCCCGGTTTTCTGGCTGGCCGGCCTGCTGGATGCCGTTTTCTTTTTCCTGCCGGACCATCACATGGTGCTGCGGGCCCGCCGGCGCATGCTGTGGGTTCCCCGCGTCACCCCGCGCCTGCGCGACGGCCGGAACATTGCCGAAGCCACCCTGGGCTACAAAATCGGCACCGCCGCCGACCTGCCCGGCTGATACCGGTTGCTCCCCGGGGGGGGATTTCCCGGCCTTGGATTTCAGGATAAACGAATCTCATTGGCTTTGATTGGATTCGGGTGTCGTGTCTTCCCCATGGAATGTCTTGCGGGGGTGCGGCGGGGGTGCGTATGCTTCCGTCGGTTTGCAGAGAAAGGTGTATTCCATGAAGAAGACGATCCACATCATGCCGTGTCTGGACATCCGGGGCGGGCGCGTCGTGAAGGGCATCCATTTTGTTGATTTGATCGATGCGGGCGATCCGGTGGCGTGCGCGACGGCGTACGAGGCGTCGGGGGCGGACGAACTGGGATTTCTGGACATCACGGCGACGGTGGAGAAGCGCCGGACGGTGTTTGACGTGTTGCGGCGGGTGACGGAGGCGGTGAAGATTCCGGTGACGGTGGGCGGCGGCATCCGGACGCCGGGGGATGTGGAGGCGGCGCTGGCGGCCGGGGCGGCGAAGGTCAGCATTTCCTCCGCCGCGTTCCGGGATCCGGATTTCGTGGCGGAGGCGGTGAAGCAGTTCGGGGGGAAGCGGATTGTGCTGGCGATTGACGCGGACCGCAACCGCAAGCTGCCCTCGCAGCGGGAGGTGTATATTGACGGGGGGCGGACGCCGACGGGGACGGATGCGGTGGAGTTTGCCCGCCGGATGGCCGGTCTGGGGGTGGGGGAGATGCTGCCGACGAGCAAGCTGGGCGACGGGTCGAAGAAGGGCTATGACCTGGATCTGATCCGGGGGATTGCCGACGCCACGAAGCTGCCGACGGTGGCCAGCGGCGGGGCCGGCAAGCTGATCCATTTTCTGGAGGCGGTGAAAGAAGGCCACGCCAGCACCTTGCTGGCGGCCAGTGTGTTCCATTTCGGCATGTTCACCGTGCAGCAGCTCAAGGTGTATCTCGCCGGCCAAGGCGTGCCGGTGCGCAATCCGCCCAAGCCCGGATGATTCATTCCCGGGCCGCGGTCTGATGTCCGGCCGCGCCGGACGCGGGATCAGGCGGAGGGGGTGCGGTCGAGGACGTCGCGGATTTTCCGGGCGAGCTGGATCCGGCTGAAGGGCTTCTGGAGGAATCCGGCGCCGGTGTCCCGGACGCCTTTTTCCGCCAGCAGATTGGCAGCGTAGCCGGACATGTAGAGATGAGGCAGGTCGCGGCGGACGGCCAGCGCCCGCCGGACGAGTTCCGGACCGCTCATGTCCGGCATCATGACATCCGTCAGCAGGAGGTCGAAGGCGCGGGGGGAGGTTTCCAGCAGGTGAAGGGCTTCGGTCGGCGTATCGCAGGCGCGGACGGTGTAGCCCAGCGATTCAAGCATGCGGCGGGCGGTTTGGAGCAGGGATTTTTCGTCTTCGGCAATCAGGATGGTTTCGGTGCCGCGCAGGGCGTGGAGAAGGGCCGGGTCGTCGGGCGTGCCAACGGCCGCGGGTTTGGCCTGGTCGGGGAGGCGGGGAAAATAGACCTGGAAAATGGTGCCTTTGCCGGGGCGGCTGTGGACGCGGGGGATGGCGTGGTTCTGCTGGAGGATGCCGTACACGGTGGCCAGGCCCAGACCGGTGCCCTTGCCAACGGTCTTGGTGGTGAAGAAGGGTTCGAAGATGTGCTCGATCATCCCGGGAGCCATGCCGCAGCCGCTGTCGGAGACGGTGAGGCGGACGTAGTCGCCCGGGGGAATGTCGCCGTGGAGGTTGCGCAGGGGGCGGTCGAGGCGGACGGTATCGGTTTCGATCCGGATGCGGCCCTGGCCGGAGACGGCGTCGCGGGCATTGACGCAGAGGTTGGTGACGACCTGGTCCAGATGGCTGGGGTCCACCTGGATGCGGGCGGCACCGGTGCCGGGGACCCATTCCAGGGCGATCTGCTCGCCGAGCAGTGGGCGGAGCATGCCGGTCATGCCGTCGATCGCGGCGTTGAGGTCGAGGATCTTCGGGGAGACGGGCTGCTTGCGGGCAAAGGCCTGGAGCTGCTGGGTGAGGGCGGCGGAACGGCGGGCGGCCTTCTGGATTTCCATCAGGTCGCTGTGAAGAGGCTGGCCTTCCTTGACTTCTTCGAGGCCCATTTCGGCGTAGCCGAGGATGGCCTGGAGCATGTTGTTGAAGTCGTGGGCGATGCCGCCGGCCAGGCGGCCGATGGACTCCATTTTCCGGGCCTGGACCAGGCGGGACTGCAGGTCTTCGCGTTCTTTCTGGTCGAGCAGCTGCTGGGTGATGTCGCGCTTGACGGCCACAAAATAGGCGATGCGGCCTTCGCCGTCCCGGACGGGGGAGATGGAGGCCATTTCGGTATAGGGCGAGCCGTCCTTGCGCTTGTTGATGATCTGCCCCTGCCAGGCGCGGCCGGCGGACAGGGTGGCCCACATCTGCCGGTAGAAGTCCCGGTCGTGGACGCCGCTCTGGAGAATGCGCGGGTTCTGGCCGAGGGCTTCCTCGCGGGAGAAGCCGGTCACCCGGGAGAAGGCGGGATTGACGTACAGGATGGCGCCGCGGGCGTCGGTGATGACGACGGTGTCGCCGGACTGTTCGATGGCGGCCATGAGGCGGTCGCGTTCAATGCCGGCATGCTTGCGGTCGGTGATGTCGGCGATGAAGCCTTCGAGGGCCAGCAGGTTGCCGGCCTCGTCAAAGACGCCTTCGCCCTTTTCCCAGACCCAGCGGGTGTCGCCGGAGCGGGTGGTGATTTCGTATTCGTCCTCGAAGGGCATGCGGCGGGCCAGCACGTCCTGCCATTTGTCCCAGAGGCGCCGGCGGTGGTTCGCTACGACGAGCTGGTTGAAGGAGACGGTGCGGCTGTCGATCAGGTCTTCGGGGGCGTAGCCGGTCAGCTCCCGGCAGCCGTCGCTGACGAATTCCATGGTCCAGTTTTCGTCGTTGGCGCAGCGGTAGGCCATGCCGGGGAGGTTGGCCAGGAGCGCGGCGTACTGGCGGCGGCTTTCGCGCAGGCCTTCCTCGGCCAGCTTGCGGTCGGTGATATCGCTGAAGATGCAGGCAAACTGGTTGGGGGCGGGGCGGAAGGCGGTGACTTCGAAGTGGCGCCGGATGGAGGCGGAATACTCCTGGAAGAAGGCGGGTTCGCCGGTCAGGGCCACGCGGCCGTAGGTTTCGATCCAGACCGGCTCGGTCCGGGGAAAAACCTCGCGGACGGTCCGGCCGACGACCTGGTCGGCTTTCAGGCCGGTCATGGCTTCGAACGCGGGGTTGACGGCCAGGAAGCGGTAATCCGTCGGGATGCCGTGGCGGTTGCAGATGATTTCGTGGACGGCGAAGCCCTCGAGCATTTCGTGGAAGAGGGTGCGGTAGTCCTGTTCGGCGCGCTTGCGCAGGACGGCTTCGCCGATGTGGGCGGCGAGGCTTTCGAGAATCTGGATGGTTTCGGGGGTGAACTGTCCCTTGCGGCGGTCGTTGATTTGCAGCAGGCCGTTGACCCGGCCCTGGACGCGGATGGGCACGAGGGCGATGGAGGCATAGCCGGCGGAGACACAATGGCCCAGGAAGCGCGGGATGGAGTCGGCCGTGAACTGGCGGGGGGCGTCGTTGGTCCAGCAGCTGCCGCCGGGGGTGAAGAGGGGATGGCCGGCTTCCGGCAGTCCGGAGAGCACCAGTCCGCAGGCGCAGCGGAGCACCGGCCGCCCCTCGGCATCCAGCCGGGGGATTCCCTGATCATCCGTTTCGTCCAGGTCGTGTTCCAGTTCCATGAACCGGCAGGAGAATCCCTGCTGGGCGACGTAGGGATGCTGGTTGCCGCTCTGGAGGCGGATGCCGGCGGCGTCGCAGCCGGTATTGGCCTTGATCATGGCCACCAGCCGGTGGAGCAGATCCTGCAGGTCATCGGGTTCGTTGAGGATCTGAAGGGTCTGGATGCCCATTTCGCGGTACTGTTCGGCGCGCTTGCGGTCGGTGATGTCGCGGGTGACGCCGTGCAGTTCCACGCGGCCGGTCCGGGCGTTGATCATGTAGCGCGTGATGACTTCGGTGTGGACCAGATGGCCGTCGGCATGCAGATGGTCCACCGTGTTGACGAAGTACTCGCCGGAATCAAGATGGCCGGCGCGGAGTTCGCCGGAGCGGGTGCGGATCTGGCGTTTCAGGTCGTCGCGCTGGGCGGGGACGAGGATGGAGTCGAGGGGGCGGTCGAGCAGGGATTCGGGCGGGAAGCCCAGCATTTTTTGAACGGAAGGGCTGACATACCGGAAGCGAAGGGTTTCGGTATCGAGGGTCCAGACGACATCCACCATGTTTTCCGTGAGCAGCCGGAACTGCTCTTCGCTGTCGCGCAGGGCCTGTTCGGCGCGTTTGGTCTCGGTGATGTCAATGTGTGTGCCGACGACAATGGAGGTGGGGCGGCCATCGGCATCGAGCAGGGCGCGGCCGCGGGAAAGGATCCAGACCCAGCTGCCGTCGGCGTGCCGCATGCGGAAGGTCTGCTGGTACAGGCGGTCGGGATGGCGCAGATAGGCCGAGAAGCGGCGCATGGCCGTCTCCTTGTCGTCGGGATGCAGCAGGTCGAGCCAGGCGGATTCGACGGTGGAGTCATCGGTGCCGGGCGCTTCGCGGGGGTCCCGTCCGAGCATCTGGAAGTATTCGGGGCTGGTCCAGAGGCGGGCGGTCTGGTCGTCGTATTCCCAGGCGCCGGTGTTCGAGGCGCTGATCAGGGCCTGGTAGCGTTCGATGGCGGCCTGGTTCTGGCGGGCGAGCCGGGCCAGTTCGTCCGCCGATTGTTTCCGCTCGGTGATGTCGGTGTCGGTGCCCTGGCAGCCGCGGAGGCGGCCCTGGTCGTCCAGGAGGGGGATGGCGTTGGCGGACATCCACCGGAGGTCGCCGGAGCGGGTCTGGACGGGATGCTGGAGATTGAGGAAGGGGCGGCGGCCGGCCAAGGCGGCCTGGAGCTGCTGCCGGAAGGCGGCGCGCCCCTCCTCGGGGTGCAGATCGGTGTAAGACCGTCCCGTCAGGTCGTCCGGGGCGTATCCCCAGACCTCGCGGGCCACGCCGGAAACATCGGTGAAGCGTCCGTCGGCGTCCAGTTCCCAGGTGATGGTCCGGCTGTGGTGAGAGAGCTGGTCGTAGCGGCGCATCATGGAAGCGAGATCGGAGGCGCGTTGTTCGACGAGGCGTTCCAGGTCTTCGCGCCGGTGGGCGATGAAACGGACCAGCAGTGTGCAGGCGGCGGTGACGACCAGGCCGGCGAGCAGGGTGATCCAGGCCAGGTAGGCGGCATGCCGGTGGAAGAATTCGGGGGAAGGATAGGCCCGGACGGCATAGGTCCGGCCGAAGGCCAGGATCGGCAGGGTCAGGGAGGGGGATGTCGGAGGGGAGGCGGACAGGCCGGGCGGATCTGTGGCGGGGGGGAAGGTGGAGGCCAGACGGAGGGGGGGGGCGTCCTGCCGCAGCTCCAGCAGTTCCATATGGATGAGCGGATTCCGGTCCAGGTGGGCATTCAGGATGGTGTCCAGCAGATGCTGGGGGCGCAGGACGGCCATGACGTAGCCCCGCAGGCGGTCCGGTTCGGAACGGTGCCGGACCGGGCGGAAGACGCCGATGCGGGGGACATCCGGATTGCGGCCGGTCAGGACGAACGGGTCGCTGGCAAAGGGAAGAAGGGGACGGTCGGCCGGGTCCAGGAGCCGGGCCAGTCCGGGCAGTGCGGCCAGATCGTACCCGGGTTCGAGGGCCGGGGGGGCTTTCGGTCCGGACGAGTCCAGAAACAGCAGGGGACAATGGAGGGGACGCTCCTGCGCCGGTGTGCGGCGGCCGTCGGAATCGAACTCCCAGAGGTCGAAGCCGTCGCCGGCCTCGCCGCGGTTCTGCCGGACGAAGGCCTCGCGGGCACCGGATTCGACCAGGGGAATCCAGCCCCAGGCGCTGACTTCGGGGATCCGGTTCAGATAGCGGGCGTAGTTGCGGAATTCCTCCTGCGTGACTTCGTCGCTGTTTTCAAAGAACCGCCCGAAACTTTCCAGTTCGGAATTCCGGATGCTCTGGAAGGCGTTCAGCAGATGGTTGGCCTTCATGTGTCCCAGGGCCAGGAAGGCTTCCCGCATGTGGGTGGTTTCGACGCCGCGGGCGAGCCATACGCCGGCCAGGGTGAGGATGAAGCCGATGGCGGCGGTCAGCCCGGCTTCGAGGTGGCGCCAGCGGCGCTTGATCTGTCCGCTGGACTTGTCGGGCTGACCCCGCAGGGCGTAGCCGGCGAGCAGGACGGCCATCAGAGCCAGGGTCAGCAGGCTCGGGACCAGGCCGGCGTGCCAGACCTGTCGCCGCCAGGTTCCCGCTTCGATGTCCACGCCCACGACGGTCACCAGGCGGCCGCTGGCGGCATTCTTCAGGGGAACGAAGGCGCTGACCCAGACGCCCCATCGGTCTTCCAGCGGGCCTTCTGTGGCGGCCGCGCCGGTGTCGAAGACGCGGTGCAGCAGCGGGGACGCTTCCGGATACACCTGCCCCGGCGGCGAGGGGTCTTCCGCGTCGAACGCCTCGGAGTCCATCTGGAAAAAGACCTCGCCGTCGGCGTTGCGCCCCATCAGATAGATCCACTCCCAGGCCGGTTCGATCCGGGCCGCGGTGATGAGCTGGTTCTTGAGGCGGCGGTATTCGGGCCGTTCTTCGTCGGACCGGTCGCCTTTCAGGGCGAGTACGCGGTCCAGGGGAACGGCCTGGGCGACGATATAGGTTTTTCGAAGAAGCTCTTCGCGCAGGAAATGGTCGTACCGCCGGACGGACCATCGGACCGTGAGCAGTCCGGGCAGGAGGATCGCCAGCATGGCGGCGACCAGGCGCAGCCGGGTTCGGCGAAGGGGGGACCATGGATTAAACAACCGCATCACTTCACGCTCCGGACGGAATGACGAATCTCAATTCATAACCTATTCCTGACAAATTGCCAATGATCCGGTTCGGGAAATGTGCGTCGGATTCGCCGGCGGTACCGGATGGGTCGGGGGTGAGCGGGGACCGCCGGGGGCGACCGCCGGGGGCGAAGGGATCCGGCTTGGAAGACGGCAGGCCATGGGATACGATGCGGGCATGAAGCTGCGGAAAATCGTGTCAGGCGGGCAGACGGGGGCGGATCAGGGGGCGCTGGCGGCCTGCGTGCAAAGGAAATTTCCTTACGGCGGCTGGGTGCCCAAAGGGCGGCGGTCGGAGAAGGGGCGGGTGCCGGCGACGTACCGCCTGCGCCAGCATTGGAGCCGGCATTATCCGCCGCGGACGGAGAAAAACGTTGTGGAGTCGGATGGCACCGTGGTGTTCACCTTCGGCCCGCCGGACGGCGGATCGCGGCTGACGATTGATTTCGCCCGGCAGCATCGGAAGCCGTGGCTGGCGGTGGATTTGACGAGGGAGGGCGCCGCGGCGGCGGCGAAGGTGGTTCGCTGGGTGAAGCGCCGGCTGCCGGACCGCGCGGTGCTGAACGTGGCCGGATCGCGGCGCAGCAAGGCCCCTGGCATCCATATGGCCGTCAAGCGCGTCATCCGCGAGGTGCTCGACCGGCTGGCAGACGGGGATTTTCCGCGGGGTTCTTCGGGCCGCCGATCCCGTCCGAAGCCGCATGCGGCATCCGGGAGGCGCCCGTGAATCCCGCCGCCGTCGAAAGCGGCCTTCGCCCCTGGCAGCAGCGGCTGCACGAAGTGATTTTCCTGACCCGGACCCGGGCGGGGCGGAACTTCGATCTGGTTCTTCTGGCGGCCATTCTGGCGAGCGTGGGCGTGGTCATGCTTGAAAGCATGGAGCCCTTCCGCCGGGCCCACGGGCCGGGCCTCCAGGCGCTGGAATGGTTTTTCACGCTGCTGTTCACCGGGGAATACATCCTGCGCCTGGCCTGCGTACGGCGGCCTTCCCGCTATGCCCGGAGTTTTTTCGGCCTCGTGGACTTTCTGGCCGTGGTGCCGACCTATCTGGGCCTGGTGGCGTTTTCCTCGCACTATTTCCTGGTGGTGCGGGTGCTGCGCCTGCTGAGGGTCTTCCGCATTCTGAAACTGGGACGCTACGTGCAGGCCGGCGACACCATCTGGCGGGCGCTGGCGGCTTCCCGGCAGAAAATCACCGTTTTCCTGATGGCCGTGGGGGCGCTGGTGGTCATGATCGGAACCCTGATGTACCTCATCGAAGGAGCCGGGAACGGATTCACCAGCATTCCCGTCAGCATCTACTGGGCCGTGGTCACCCTGACCACGGTGGGGTATGGCGACATCGCTCCCCAGACGGTGGCCGGACAGACCCTGGCCTCGCTGGTCATGGTTCTGGGCTACAGCATCATCGCCGTGCCCACCGGCATTGTGACCGTGGAATTCGGGCGGGTCGGGGAGAATTCCGCCGGCCGCCGGACCTGCCCGGCCTGCGGTCGGACGGGGCACGATCGGGACGCCGCCTTCTGCAAGGTTTGCGGTGCCCGACTGCCCTGACCGGCGAGGTCGCGGCCGGCCGGACGCAACCGCCGGATGCGGGATTGACAATCCGGACGGCATGGAGTCCAATTCAGCATAACCGAGTACACACGAGGAGGTTTTCATGGCAGGCAAGGACAAGGTCAATATACTTGGAATCGTGGCATGGGGTTTGGCGGGGGTGCTGGCAGTCGCCGCCGTTGTCCTGGGGCTGTGGGGCGGACAGCAGTCCGGCCAGGCCGCGGCCCTGCGCGCCGCCGTGGTGCAGGTGGCGGGCACGGCCGGGATCCAGGATGTCGCCGTGGCGGCTCCGGCCCCGGAACCCGCGCCGGCGGTCGAAGGCGAGGCACCGGCGGAGGGTGAAGCCCCGGCCGAGCCCTCGGTTCAGGAATTGACGGCTGATTTGCTGAAAACGCCCGAGGTGCTGGTCGGCGTGGTGGAGCGGACGACGGCGGCCATCCAGGCGACGCAGCAGGATTTGGCCAGTACCCGCGACAGTCTGAATGCCGCCGAGACACAGGCGTCCTCGGCCCGGAACGAAGTGGCCACGCTCTCCCAGCAGGTCACTGAGCAGACGGCGCAGGCGGACTCGCTGTCCAAGGAACTGGCGGCGTCGGGCGAAGCCCTCGCCAAGGCCCAGGCTGATCTGGCCCAGGCCACCGAAGAGGCCCAGGCGGCGGCCGAAGCCGCCGGCAAACAGAAGGCGCGCCTGGAGAAGACCCTTGACCGCCTGAAGGAGGAAAAAGCCGAGGCCGTCGCCCGGCTGGAGGCGGAAATCGAAGCCCTGAAGGCGCCCCCGCCGGAAGAGATGGATGAATCCGGGACGGAAGACGGAGAGTCGGCCGGCGAAGAGTTGCCGGCAGAGGAACCCGCAGCGCCCGAGCCCGTGGCGGAGGAAGGCCGTGTCATCGGCACCTCGGAAATGTTTTCTTTCATCCGCTACGGCGAAGACCAGTCGCTGTTTTTCCGCCTGTGGGACGATCAGACCCTGACCTATGAAGACGTTCCCCCGGAGATGGCGGCCCGCCTGACGGGGTCGGCGGACAACCTGGACGTGACCTATCGCTTTCGAGTCCAGGGCGAATTCAAGAGCGTTCCGCCCGACAGCGTCGTAATCCGCAAGTACTGGAAGTGGCATCGCCGCCACAAGGCCCGCGGCGACGTGCGCTACGACGAACCGGAAGCCCCTGCGGCGGAGCCGGCGGATGCGTCGGACGTCACCGGGACGGAGCCCGCGGAAGAGACGGAAGACTAACCCGTTCCGGCACTCGACCGTTGCCATGGCCCGGCTTTACACGCCGGGCCATTTGCGTATTCCCTGACAGGAACGCGCCATGCCGGCAAGGGCAGGGGCCTTTCCGGGGGCGTGCGAAACCGTGCATGGCCGTTCTCCCGGACTGGCGGGAAAAATCAGGGGAAAAATCACGGGGGAGGGCTTGCCAAAGACGGCGGGCTGGTGTACAACCACAACCTGTCGCGTACCTGTAGCTCAATTGGATAGAGCATCTGACTACGGATCAGAAGGTTCGGGGTTCGACTCCCTGCAGGTACGCCATTTTTGTGTCCGGGTCGATCGATCCTTGCGGCACGGGGTCGAATTCGACCGCCGAAGGCGGTGGGCAATCTGATCTCAGAGAAGAAGTCCTGCGGCCAGCCACAGCGTCAGGGCGGAGGTGGCGAGGACTTTGAGGATCAGAACGGACATGGCGGCGAGGACGGCGCCGGTGGCGATATGGGCGGCGTGGGCGGTGTGACGGAGGCGGCGGTTTTCGGCCCAGTAGACGAGGGTGAAACTGCCGATCATCATGCCGACGAGACTGCCGAGAATCGGAACGACCATGCCGCCGAGGATGGCGCCGAGAATCGTTCCCAGCAGCGCCAGCCAGCCGGCGGCTCGCGAGCCGCCGCGGCGCCGCACGCCCCAACTGGCGGCGAACCATTCGATGATGTCCACGGCGGCGCAGACGGCGGTCATGCCAATCAAAACGGGCCAGCCGGGGAACTGGGCGGGGCCGGTCAGGATTGCGGCGAGTCCGGCGGCGGCGAGCACGAGCCAGGTGCCGGAGATGGAGAACACGGCAAGCAGAAGGCCGCCTAGGCAGAGCAGGACGCAGGCGGTCCAGCCGAGGAAAACGCCGCCGGCGCTAAGCCAGGAGAGAAGCAGGTCGGACAAGCCGCTCATTCCTTGACTCCGCCGGCGGTGAGGCCGGAGACGAGGAAGCGCTGGCAGGCGAGGAAAAGGAGGGTGATGGGCAGGCCGGAGAGGACGGCGGTGGCGGCGAAATCGCCCCAGAGATAATTCTGTTCGTAGAGAAAGCTGTTGGCGCCGACGGCGAGGGTCCACTGGTCGGTGCGCTGGAGAACGACGCTGGCGAGGGGGTATTCGCCGAGCAGGCCGATGAAGGCGAGGATGAAGACCACCGCGAAGATGGGCAGGGAGGCGGGCAGCATGATCAAGCGGAAGGTCTGCCAGGGCGTGGCGCCGTCGATGGCGGCGGATTCTTCGAGGGAAATGGGCAGGGAATCGAAGTAGCCCTTGATGATCCAGATGTGGGTGGCGATGCCGCCGAGATAGGCGAGGATCAGGCCGGGATGGCTGTCGAGCCCGAGGGCGGGGATCCAGCGGCCGAGGGTTTCGAGGATGGAATAGATGGCGATGATGGCAAGAACCATCGGGAACATCTGCAGGATGAGCAGGCTGGAGAGCAGGGGCTCGCGGCCCCGGAATTTCATGCGGGCGAAGGCATAGGCGCAGGTGGAGGAGAGGAGGAGGACGAGAAAGGCGCTGACGGCGGCGATCTTGACGGAATTCCACAGCCAGCGCAGCACCGGGGCGGAGGATTCCAGCCAGGTACCGTCGGGCTGGAGGACGGGCAGGCCGAGGACCATGCGCCAGTGCTCGAGGCTGAAGGTGTCGGCGGAGGGCCAGATGGAGCCGGTGGCGAAGTTGCCCTGGCGGAAGGAAATGGTGACCACCATGAACAGCGGCACGGCGACCAGCGCAATGAAGCCGATCAGCACGGCGTGGGCGAGGAGCAGGCGGATGCGGCAGGAGCGGCCTTCGACCATCAGGTGCCTCCTTTGGCGGGGGCGGGGGCGGGGCGGCGGGACAGCCGGAGCTGCTGCCAGGCGAGCAGGGCGACGAGCAGGAACAGCAGGGAGGCGACGGCGGAGGCGAAGCCGAAGCGGGCGGAGGAATCCTTGAAGGCCATGCGGAAGGTGTAGGAAACGAGCAGATCGGTGGTGCCGGCGACGGTGGCGGAGCCGACGATGTCGGGCTTGCCGCCGGTCAGCAGGTAGATCAGGGAGAAGTTGTTGAAGTTGAAGGCGAAGCTGGCGACCAGCAGCGGGAGGGTCGGGGGCAGGATCTGGGGCAGGGTGACTTTCCAGAAGTTGGTCCAGGGGCCGGCGCCGTCAATGGCGGTGGCTTCGTAGAGTTCGTCGGGGACGGCCTGGAGCATGCCGGAGGCGACGATCATCATGTAGGGATAGCCCAGCCAGGTGTTGACGATCAGGATCATGGTCCGGGCGAGGGCGGGATCGGTGAACCAGCGGGGGGCGATGCCGAACAGGGAGGACAGCACGAGGTTGATTTCGCCGTAGCCTTCGTTGAAGAGTCCGCGGAAAACGAGGATGGGGATGAAGGCGGGGATGGCGTAGGGCAGGATGAGGAGGGTGCGGTACACGGCACGTCCTCGGAGAGCTTTCCACTGGAGGAGGCAGGCGAGCGTGACGCCGAGGGCGAAGCTCAGGACGACGGACAGGAGGGCGAAGACGACGTTCCAGGTGAAGATCTGAAGAAACGGCCGGCGGATGGCGGGATCGGTGAACAGCAGGCGGAAATTCCGCGTGCCGATCCACACGCGCCAGCCGGGGCCGACGGGTTCGCCGGTCTGCTCGTCCACGTAGTTGCCGCGGGCGGGATCCGGGACCAGCGTCCGGCCGGTTTCGGCGTTGACTAGCCTTTCGCCGTCTTCCTGCCACAGGGGCAGGCGGAAGCCGAGGGCGCGGAGGCTGACGAGGCGCAGGGGGACGGGTGAACCGGGAAAGGTGAAGCGCGCGGCATTCAGCCAGGGGCGGGCGGCAATGACCTCGCGAATCCCCAGCGGTCCTGCGGCGGGCGGCACGATGTTGAGCGCGAGGGTGACGGGCCGGCCGGCGGCGGCTTCTTCCGGTGTGAAGGGGCGGGAGACCAGCAGGCGGTTTCCAAATTCGTCTTCGGGTCCGCTGACGACGTGCCGGGACGTTTCGCCCGAGCCGAACGCCTCCGGCTGGCGAGGCACGACGGCCACGACCTGAAAGTGGCCGGGCTCGGCGGACGGGTGGAGGCGGAAGGCGTAGCGGTCGTCGCGCGGGGCATATGGATCCTGTGCAAACCAGTGTCGGACCTGCTCGCGGGAGAGCAGGTGCTCGCCGCTGTAGTTGGTGAAGGCGATATAGACGGTATAGAGCAGGGGCATCAGGACGAAGACGGCAAAAGCGGCGAGGCCGGGCAGGAGATAGCGGGAGGCGCGCGTGCGCCGGGAGGTATATACCCAGGCGACGAATCCGGCGGCGGCAAGGAGGGGAACGGCCAGGAGAAGGGCGCCGGCGGCAGCCATGCGGACGGCCAGGAAGGCGGCACCGGCCAGCAGCAGTCCCCACAGGAGGCGGTTGAGCGCGGTCATCGGTCAGGGCCCCCGGAGAATGCGGTCGCGCGCGTTGTCGAGCGCGTCTTGCGGCGTTGCACGCAGGGAGGTGATGGTGGAGAGGGCGGATTCCATGGCGCTCCAGAAGACGCCCATCCGGGGAATGCCGGGCATCAGAATCCCGGCTTCGATGTTGGCCATGGAGCCGGCGATGAGCGGGTCGGCGGCCTTGGCGCGGTAGGCGTCCATGAGGGCGGGGACGCCCAGCGGCACGTGGCGGTCCATGGCTTCGAGGCCGGACGGCGTGAGCAGGTAGTGTTCGAGGAACTCCTGGGCGAGATCGAGGTTGGGGCTGGCGCGGTTGAAAACGGCTCCGACGACCCCGACAAAGGGGCGGCCGGGATTTCCATCCAGTCCGGGGATAGTCGTCACGCCGAAATCAATGCCGCTCTTGCGGAGGTTTTCCCAGGCAAACGGGCCGGAGATGAACATGGCGAGTTTGCCCTGGTTCATTCGTGATTCGGCGATGGAATAGGAGAGACTGGCGGGAAGGACGCCCGCGCGGATCAGGGAGACCACGGTTTCCATGGCGCGGACGGAGGCCGGGTGGTTGACGCCGACATCGGCGGTGTTCCAGGAGCCGTCGGGATGCCGGCCGAAGACGTAGCCGCCGGCGGAGGCCAGCAGGCCGAACGTGAAATAGGTGTTGTTGTAGTCCCACATGAGGACATGGGCGCCCTGTTCCCGGAAGCGCGGGGCCAGGCGGGCGCAGTCGGCCAGCCGGCGGGGAATCTCGTCTTCGGAGATCAGCGCTTTGTTGTAGATCAGGCCGGTGGACTCCATGGCGAGGGGATAGCCCCAGAGTTGCCCCCGGTGGGTGAAGGCCTCCCAGGCCTTGGGGAAGACGCGAGGCAGCAGGTCCGGATCGGGATCAATGGGCAGCAGCAGGCCGGCATCGGCCCACTCGCCGAGACGGTCGTGGGCCCAGATCATCAGGTCGGGGCCCTTGCCGCTGCGGGCGGCATGGAAAAACTTGTCCGTGGCGCCTTCGGGATGCTCGACGACGACGGGGACCCCCGTGTGGCGTTCGAAAATCCGGCCGATTTCCTCGATGCCGCGGTACCCCTTGTCGCCGTTGATCCAGATGAGAAGACGCGCCAACGGTTCGGCCCGGGCCGGCAGCGCGGCCAGGGCCAGCAGCAGGACGAGCGGATGGCACCACCTTCTCACGGGGCGCAGAATAGCCGGGGAGGCGGAAGGCGGCAATGGAAAAGGGGCACCGGCACGCCTGGACAGGCGGCGAAAATCGTTATTTGATCATTGACATCTTTTTCTTCTTCGTGGATAGTGTATAATTGCGTCAAAACAAACAAGGATTCCTTCCCCACACTCATGTCCACGATCAAACAGAAGAAGACAGCCGCATCGAAATCCAACTCGGCTTGCAAGCCGTCCCGTGCGGCGAAGACCCGG
>JAXGNL010000046.1:0-19887 GCA_040768005.1 Kiritimatiellia bacterium | reverse complement strand
CCACAACAACGCGACGGTGGGCGGCACCAACGGCAACTGGACCGGCGGCTGGACGATCCCGGTGCGGGTGGGCGGGCTGTCGATCGCGAAGGAAACCAGCACGACGAACCGGCTGGAGCCGGGGACGAACTTCACCTACACGGTGACGGTGGCCAACACCGGGACGGTGACCTACACGGGCATCCAGATCTCGGACGACCTGCCGCTGGGCGTGACCTACGTGCCAGGGTCGGCGCAGATCCAGCTTTCCGGGGGGATCACGAACCGGGTTTTGGACCGGTTCGACGAACGGACGGTCACCAACAGCAACGGGAACATCCCGTGGCTGTCGGGCTGGACGGAGATCGGGGAATCGGACGGGGTGGCGGCCGGCGGCGTGCAGATCCGGGCGGACGGTACCAACGGAATCCCGCTGGAAGCGTACGCGCTGATGGTCGGCAACGCCAACCGCGGAGCGTGGCGGCAGGCGGATCTGTCGGGGCATACGAACGCGGTCTTGTCGTTCGATTACCGCCGGTCGGGGCTGGACGGGGGCACGGATTACGTGGATGCGTATATTTCCAGCAACAACTGGGCGAGTTCCAACCTGCTGGTGCGGCTGGCGGGGGCGGCCAACGAAACCAACCGCACCGCCACCAACTTCAACGTATCGGCCTGGATCTCGACCAACACCGGCATCCGGTTCCAGAGTTCGGCAACGATGGGGGCGGCGGATTTTGTGTGGTTCGACAACGTGACCTTCACGCTGGTCGGCAGCAACGCCACTTTCGCCGGGGAGTCGCCCCCGCTGATCGGCCGGAACCTGACCCTGCCGCCGGGCGGGACGATCACCGCGACGTTCGATGTGACGGTGGACCTGCCGCCGGTGGCGACGCAGGCCGTCAACACGGCCCGGACGCGGGCGGACCAGTATTCGACGTGGACCGATTCCAACCCGGTCACCAATGCCATCAACGCGACGGAGGGCGTGTACATCCAGAAGACTTCGGGTACGACCAACATCCTGCCGGCGGGCACGAGCCTGGTCTATACGATCGAAATCGTCAATACGGGGACGGTGGCGCAAACGGGCATTCACCTGGAAGACGCCCTGCCGCCCGGCATGACGTTCGTCTCGGCGGAGCTGTTCCGGCCGTTCCTTCACACCAACGAGTTCCTGGATTGGTTCGATTTGCAAGTCTACACGAACAGCGACGGCAACGTGGCCTGGACCGGGCCGTGGGTCGAGACCGGCGACGACGGCAGCCCGACGGGCGGCGACATCGACGTGGCGGTCGACGGCACGGCCATTCCGGGGCAGACCTACGCGCTGCGGACGGCGGGGACGGCGGGTATCCAGCGCGAGGCGAACCTGGAAGGCTACACCAATGCGGTCCTGGAACTCGATTACCGCAGCGTGGGGATGGAGGCCGGCGAATACCTGTCGGTCGAGGTCTCCGCCAACGGCGGCGGCACGTTCACCGAGGTGGGGCAGATCGGCACGGACGAGGACGACGGGTCGTACTTCCCGACGAACTATAACATTTCGGCCTATGCCTCGACGGGCACGGTGGTGCGGTTCGAGGGCGGGGGGGGGCGCGGGGGCGCCGATTACGTCTGGCTGGACAACATCCGGATCACGGTGTCGGCCGCGAACGCCACCAACGCCCTGCCGCCGCCGCCGGTCCTGCTGGACGGCTATACCGTGCCGCCGCTGACGAACATGACGGTCACGATGACCGCGGAGGTCAACGACCCGCTCGAGGCGCTCGAGTTCGTCAATACGGCGACGATGACCAGCGATCAGCAGACAACGCCGCTGACATCGAGCGTCACGAACGAGGCGGAAGGCATCGTGGGGATGTCGGTCACGAAAACCTCGCTGCTGTCCGGGACCTGGGATCTGGGCGAGACGAACCTGTATGAGATCACGATCGAAAACACGGGCACAGTGGCGCAGACGGGGGTGTTCTTGACGGATGTGCTGCCGACGGGGGCGGTGTATGTGTCCGGCAGCGTGACGGTGACGCAGTCGCCGCCGCCGGTCTACACCGTGGAGGCGTTCACGAGCGTGGGCACGACGAGTTTCACGGCGCCGGACGATGTGAGCCGGGTGGAAGTCCTGGTGGTGGGCGGCGGCGGCGGCGGCGGCACGGGCGGCACGGCCAGCCGCGGCGGCGGCGGGGCGGGCGGCATCGTGCACCGCACTAACTACGCCGTGACGGGCGGAAGTTCCTACACGGTGACCGTCGGCGGCGGTGGCGGGGCGGGGACGGCCGGCGGCAATTCCGACTTCGACACGCTGACGGGACTGGGCGGCGGCGAAGCGTCCAGCACGCATCTGGGCACCGGCGGCGACGGCGGGTCCGGCGGCGGCGGCAACGGCTGGAGCGATACGCCGGGCGGGTCGGGCCTGCAGCCCGGCTCGGCTTCGGGCGGCTACGGCAACGACGGCGGCGCGGCGCGCAGCGGCACGAGCGACGGCGCCTCGGGCGGGGGCGGCGGCGCGGGCGCAGCGGGGGCGGATGGCAGCGCGGCGGGCGGGGGCAACGGCGGCGACGGTCTGCAGTTCACGAATTTCACGGCCTACGGTTCGCCGGGCGGATGGTTCGGCGGCGGCGGCGGCGGCGGGTCCGGAACAACGGTCGGGAATCCCGGCAGCGGCGGCACGGGCGGCGGCGGCGCGGGCGGCTCGGGGAGCGCCGGAACCTCCGGCACGGCCAATACGGGCGGCGGCGGCGGCGGAGCCACCACCACGGGCGGCTCCGGCGGCTCGGGCATCGTGCTGGTGCGCTACAGCCAGCCGCCCCCCGTGGCGGTGAAGGCACCTCCGAACCTGGTTTCCAACGCCACCCTCAGCACCGGCGTGGTGCTCACGGTCCGGTTCGCGGCGACGATGACCCTGCCGCTGGCCTCGACGCAGTTCATCAACACCGCCACGCTGATCAGCAGCCAGCAGCCGCCGCGCGAGGCGTCTGTCACCAACTTCTCGGAAGCCAACGCAGTCGGCGACTTCGTTTGGTTCGACGCGGACGGCGACGGCGTCCAGGACGGCGGCGAGGGTGGCCTGACGGGCGTCGTGGTGCAGCTGTACGACACGCAGACCAATCTGTTGCTGACGACGACATCGGGCGTGAACGGGGCCTACGCCTTTACCAACCTGCCGACAGGCGACTACTTCTTGGATTTTTCGGCGCCGTCAAACTACACGGCCACGGCCCAGGACCAGGGCGGCAGCGACGCGCTCGACAGCGACATATCGACGAATACCGGTCAAACAGCGGTCTTCACGCTCTCCGGCGGCACGACCGACACGACCCGGGACGCGGGCTTCTACCAGCCGGCGTCGTCGATCGGCAATTTCGTCTGGAACGACCTCGACGGCGATGGCGTGCAGGACGGCGGCAGCGAAACCGGCATGCCCGGCGTGGTGGTGACGCTCTACGGCGCCTCATCGAACGTGGTGGGCGTGACGACGACATCCGTGGCCGGCGCGTACAGTTTCACGAACCTGCCCACCGGGAGCTACTTCCTCGAGTTCACCCCGCCGGCGGATTTCACCTATACCCTGCCGGACCAGGGCGGAAGCGATGCCGCCGACAGCGATGCATCGCCCGTGACCGGCCGGACGGCCATCTTCTACCTGCCGCCGGGCACGGCAGACACGAGCCGCGACGCCGGGCTGGCCGAGATCATTTACGGACTCACGCTGTCCAAGACCTCCGATGCGGCGACCTGCCTGTCGGGCGGCAACACCATCACCTATACGCTGACGATTGAAAACACCGGCACGACCAGCCAGGCGGGCATCACGCTGGAGGACGTTCTTCCGGCCGGCCTGACCTACGTGACGGATTCGGCCACGGTAGCCGCCTGGGGCTCTGTCACCAACACATGGCGCGACGAATTCAGCGCCATCTCCTACGCCGGGCAGGACGGTACCGCCAACTGGGCGGTGGACTGGCAAGAGGCGGATCCGGCCGGGACCGCCGGCCCCACCGGCGACTATGTCGGGGTCACGGCGGCGGGCCTGACTTTCCACTATTTGTACGTGGGGGATGAGGCCGCCTGGCGCTGGGCGGACCTGAGCGGCGAGACCAACGCCACGCTGTCGCTGGACTGGGAAACCGACGGCCTGGACGCCAACGAATTCCTGGACGTCCGGATCGCCACGGGGCCGGACGGGACCTTCACGCAGCTCGCGCAACTGGGCGGCACGGCCAGCGGCACCACCAACTTCGACATCACCGCCTATATCTCCACGGGCACCACGGTGCGGTTCGAGGCGACCCCGGGTACGGAAAACTGGGAGAGCGGCGAATACGCCTACATCGACAACATCCAGATCGAGGCGGTTCGCTCCGGCATCGCCACCAATCCGGCGGGGGCGCCGCCGGCGCTGGTGACGAACCTGACTCTCGGCACCGGCCAAACGGCGACGGTGGTCTTCCAGACCACGCTGGATTCGCCGCCGACAGTGACGCAGCTGCTGAACACAGCCAGTGCCTACAGCGCCGTGCAGCCCGCGGTCCAGGCCTCCGTCACCAACTGCGCGGTGTATGCCGACGTGGGTGTGACGAAATTTGTGACGGAGACCGAACCGGACCAGGCCGAGATCATCGACTATTGGGTGGTGGTGACCAACAACGGGCCGGAGACGGCCACCGGGCTGGAGGTGACGGACCTCCTGCCGGACGACGTCCAGTACAACAGCCATTCCAACGGAACCTGGGACAGCCTGTCCGGCGTCTGGGACATCGGCACGCTGGCAGTCGGAGCCTCCACAACGCTCTATTTCAACGTGACGGTGTACGAAGGCACGGGCGGCAAATCGATCACCAACACCGCAACCATCATGGCGCGCGACCTGTACGATCCGGTGGCGTCGAACGACACGAGTTCAGTCGTGATCGTGCCGACCGGCGGAGCGACGGTGGGCGACCGGGTGTGGCTCGACCTCAACGCCGACGGCATCCAGGACGCGGGCGAAACCAATTTCATCGCCAACGTGCCGGTGGCGCTGCTGTCCACCAACGATGTCGTCGTGACCTCGATGGTGACCTCGGCCGAGGGCCTGTACGAATTCGAGAACCTGTTGCCCGGAACGTACTACATCCGTTTCGACCTGACGGAGGTGACGACGAACGCGGCGCTGTCGCCGGCGGGTGCGGGCGGCGACGGCAGCCTGGACAGCGATGTGCCTAACGGCGGCGTCGGGGGCTACGCCTGGACGACAAACTTCACGCTGATCGGCGGCCAGACCAACCTGGACTTGGACATGGGCTTGCGGCTGCTGGGGTCAACCCGCGCGATGCTGGCGGACGTCTGGGGAGAGTGGTACGATGGGTCCGGCCGGGTGGTCTGGCAAACCGCTTCGGAATGGAACACGGCGGGGTTTCACGTCTACCGGGTGGATCCGGAATCCGGCGCGGAGGCGCGGGTGAACACGGTGCTGGTGCACGCCGCGCTGGACGGGACGGGGGCGCGGTATGAACTGGAGGATCCGCTCGCGGAGAAGAATGCGGCGGGGGTTTATCGCCTGGAGGAAACGGAACTGACGGGCGGGATCCGGGATCTGGGACGGCATGCCGTGGCCTTCCGGCCGGTCTCGACCGCGTCAAAGGCCGGTCCGCGTGCGATGAACCGGAAGGCCGTCCGGGCCGTGGCGCAGCCACGGTTGAAACGATCGGGACCCTCGGGGCGGCTCAGGGCGACGTGGCGCAAAGAGGGCCTGTACGCGCTGCGGTTCAACGATCTGGCGGCGGGCATGGGGCTGGCTCCGGCCCAGGTGGAGTCGATCTCCGCCACGAACGGCCTCCGCCTGGAATGCGGCGGCCGTCGGATCCAAACGATTCACGACGAAACTCGCGGCCGCCTGGTGTTCTACGGTCCGGCGGTCGACAACTGGTACGCGCGCGACAATGCCGTTCTGATTTTCCCGGGAGCCGGCGAATCGATGCCTCGCCGTGCACCGGGCGCCAGCCGCGGCACCGCGGTATTCCCGGTGCAGGAGCGGTTCGAGCAGGACCGCTATCCCTTCGACAGCGCCGCGGTGATGCCCGAGGACCTTTATTACTGGGACTACGTGATCAGCGGCCATGCCACGATGGGCGAGCGGAACTTCCCGCTGGACCTGTCCGGCGCGGACGGCGATGTGGGCCTCGTGGTCCGGCTGCAGGGCTGGTCAAGCACGACCAACGATCCCGACCACCTGGCGGAGCTCTCTCTCAACGGCGAACCGATCGGCACCTTTGCCTTCGACGGGCAGGACGCAGTCACGGTGGATCTGGTCGTTCCCGCGAAGCAGGTGCTCGACGGCGCGAACAGCCTGACGGTGAAAGGGGTGCTCCAGGACGGACGCACACATAGTTATTTCGTGGTGGACCGGGTGGATGCCTCCTTCGACCGCTGGATTTCGCCGTTGGACGGCACGGCTTGCTTTCAGCCGGGACAGGCGTCGGCGGTCTGGGTGCCGGCCTTTGAACAGCCGTGGGCCGTGGCGCTGGATGCAGACGGCCGGGCCACGTGGATTGCGGCCGATGGTGAAGGACGCCTGCCGGGCAAGGCCTGGGCGGTGGATGCGGCGGATGCCGCCTATGCGGTGATCGAGACCGATGCCGTGCCCGTTCTGGAGCCGGAACCCGTGGATGACGATCCGTGGTTCCTGGCGGACAGCAACCGCATCGACTATCTGGTGCTGACATCGCGCGAACTCGAGAGCACGGCGCAGGCGCTGGCGGACTACCGGGCGGGGCAGGGGTTGCGCGCGGGCGTGGCGGCCTTCGAGGACGTCTGCGACTGGATGACCGGCGGCGTGCGCACGCCCGAGGCGATTCCAGCACTGCTGGCGTATGCGCAGGAGACGTGGGTCGAGGCGCCCTGGCTGGTGGTGCTGGCGGGCAACGGCCACTACGATTTCCTAGGTGCCCTCAGCAACGAGGTCAACCACATCCCGCCGCTCATGGTGCAGACCCTGAATGGTATTTTCGCGGCGGACAACCGGATGGCCGACGCGGATGGCGACGGCCGGCCGGACGCGGCGATCGGACGCCTGCCGGCCATCACCACCAACGATCTTGCCGTCATGATCGACAAGATCCAGGCCTATGAGGAGGGGTTCGGCCAAAATTGGCAGAACCAACTGGTCCTGGCGGCCGACCTGAACGATCCGGCGGCGGGCGATTTTTCGGCGGCCAATGCCCGGCTGGCCGCCCTGACCGACGGCCGGCACCCGGTGCTGGACACCATCGATTTGAATGAAACTGCCGTCACACCGGCCCGCAATAAGCTTGTTTCGTATTTCAACAGTGGAGCGGGGATCATCCACTACACCGGTCACGGTGGAGCGGCCAACTGGAGCGGTCAGAGCCTGTTGCGGGCATCGGATGTGGCTTCGCTGCACAACCCGAACCGGCCACCCGTCACCGTGGCGTTGAGCTGCCTGGTAGGACGGTTTGAAGCGCCGGGGCCGGCGGCGCAGAGCCTGGGCGAACTGCTGCTGCGGCAGGAAGAAGGTGGTGCAGTGGCGGCTTGGGGGCCCTCCGGACTGTCCCACAATGATCCGGCCGTGGATCTTGGCGAGGCCTTCTACCGCGGCGTCATGCAGGACGGGCTGGGCATCATGGGGCTGGCCGTCCGGCAGGCCGTGGACCGGATCGCCCCCACGATCTACTCGCAGGATACGCTGGCGGTGTACAATCTGCTGGGTGATCCCGCCCTGCGGATTGCGGACAACCTGGGCGAGCATCCGTCCAGCGAGAGCTTTGCCCAGTGGCGCTGGCAGCGTTTCAGTCCGCAGGACCTGGCCGATCCGGGAATCAGCGCCGGCGCCGGCGCGTTCGCCGGCTATGCGCTGGGGGATGGCGAGCCCGTGCTGGCGGAGCTGCCGGAGTTCGGCTTCCTGCTGCCGGAGGATGCCGGCAACGGCTTCATCCTGCGCTGGAAACGGCGCATTCAGCGCGGCGACATCCGCTACCGCCTGTCCCTGTCCGAAGACCTGGAATCGTGGGAGGCCGATTCGCCCGACCTCGACGAGGTGGGCAGCGAACCCGACCCGGACGGCGTGATGGAAACCGTGCGCACCCGCGTCGAGCGTCCCAACGCCCCCCGCGTCTTCCTGACCATCCAGGCGGAGCGGAAGTGACGGGGCAAACGGCCAATGGCTTTTGCGCCGTCCGCGTTTCCCTGGGGGAACGATCTCCGTGTTGTCCGGGTTTTCCGGGGAGCGGTCGGGACGGATCCCGGTTGCGGAACCTTTTTCCACGCTATGGCGACGGGGAACAAAAGCGGTGTCGCGCTGCGCTTGCCGCCGCACGCCAAAACAGGAGCGCCCCGGAACACGATGGAAACCTTTTGCGCGCGTTTTCCACACGATGTACATTCCGGCGGTGTGTTAGGATGAGGGCGGCATGAACGAGACGACGACCTATCGGATGAAGGGGAAGGTGGTGCTGCGCCGGATCGGCGAAGACCGCCTGCTGGTGCCGGTCTCGGGCGAAGCCGCGCATGCCAACAGCGTGTTTCCCGTGAACGAGACCGGCGAGTTTCTGTGGTCGCGGCTGGCGGAAGGCCGCACGCTGGGGGCGGCGGCGGCGGGGCTGGCCGCGGCGTTCGAGGTGGAGATCGAATCGGCGCTGGCGCATGCGCGCGCGTTTGCGGCGGAACTGATGGGGATGGGTCTTCTGGAGGAAGGCGGGGAATGAGCTGTCCGGTTTCCAGCCTGGAGGATGCGCGCTGGACGGAGGCCTTCCGCCTGCGGGCGGCGCGCGCGCGGATTCCGATCGCGGCGACGCTGGAGCTGACGCGGCGCTGTCCGCTGCGGTGCGCGCACTGCTACCTGGGCGACCAGGCGGCGCAGGCGCGGCGGCGCGGAGAGGAGCTGGACACGGCGGCCGTAAAGGCGGCGGTGTCCGACTGGGCGGCGGCCGGCTGCCTGTATGTGACGATCACCGGCGGCGATCCGATGGTGCGGGAGGATTTCGCGGAGATCTACCGGCATGTACGCGAGTCCGGGATGGTGGCGACGGTGTTCTGCACCGGGATGCTGGTGACGGAGGCCATCGCGGATCTGTTCCGGGAGCTGCCGCCGCGCAAGGTCGAAATCAGTCTCTACGGCGCAACAGCGGCGACGCACGACGCGGCGACCGGCGTGGTGGGCTCGCACGCCCGCGCCTGGGCGGGCATCCGGCGGCTGCCGGCGGCGGGCGTGCGGCTGGTGCTGAAAACGCTGCTGATGAAAACCAACCGCCACGAACTGGCGGAGATCGAGAAGCAGGCGGCGGAGATCGGCGCAGGCTTCCGGCACGACGCGGCGCTGTTCCCTTGCCTGGAAGGCGGGTCGCGCGCACCGCTGGCGCTGCGGGTGCCGCCGGAGGAGGCGGTGGCCGCGGACATGGCGACGCCGGAACGGCGGGCGATGTGGCGGGACAAGATCGGGCAGATGGCGGCGCGGCCGGACGACGACGACCGTCTTTATCCGTGCTCGGCGGGCCTGACGCAGTTTCATGCCGATCCGTTCGGGGGGCTGTCGCCATGCCTGATGGCGACGGCCTATCGCTGCGCACCGGACGGCCGAAGCTTTTACACGCGATGGAAAGGGGAGTTGGGGGAGATCCGGCGGCGGCGCCGGACGACGACGGGGGGCAGTTTCGCGGGGGAACTGCGCGGCGCCTGCACGCATTGCCCGGCCTTCAACCGGCTGGAGACGGGCGACGAAGAGACGGAATCCGACTACATGAAGCAGACCACCCGCCTGCGGTATGCGGCAGCGATGGAGAAATGAAATGAACAGGTCACCCGACAACAAACCGCTCGACGGCGATGAGCTGACGATTCGACGACCCTACGAGAAACCACGGATTGTGCGCGTGGACCTGGCGCTGGCGGAAACCCTGTCGGAAGGCTGCAAGCTGGAGACCAATCCCGGTTGCGTCGGGCCGCCCATCACGGCCCTGGAGGGCGGTTCGTGAGCCGATCCGTCGGCGAACTGAATATCGGGCCGCTGCGGTTTGTGCTGCGGCCGGAGCCGGACGGGCCGGTGCGGTATTCCGCCCCGGCGTATGCCGGTTTTTGCGCGTCGCCGGTTCATCTGCCCCTGGCGGAACTGCCGGTGGACATCCGTTCGGAGTGTCTCGCGCTGCCGGGAGACAAGCCGCTGTTTCAGGCGGGCGGCCACTGGGGGGTGTGGGAGACGGGCGGGGAGTGGTTGTTTGCCGTGGGTCTGCAGGCGCCGCCGTCCCTTCGGCGGGCGTGCCGGGTCCCGCGCGGGTTGTCGGGGGCGGAGCTGACGATCGACCCGGCGGCGGGGCCGGATGCGGTGCGGGAGTCGCCCTTGCGGTATCCGCTGGATCAGATTCTGAGCTGGGGGCTGCTGTCGAAAATCGGCGGCGTGCTGCTGCATGCCGCCGCCGCGGTGCAGGCCGACGGAACGGGATGGGTGCTGGCGGGGCGCAGCGGGGCGGGCAAGTCCACGCTGGCCGGGCTGTGCCATGCGCAGGGCTGGCGGATCCTGAACGACGACCGGGTGATGGTGTTCCGCCGGGACGGCGGGTGGCGGGTGGCGGGTACGCCCTGGCACGGGTCGGGCCGGTTTGCCGAAGCCGCGGAAGTTCCCCTGGGCGGGGTGGCGCTGCTGGCGCAGGCGCCGGAGAACCGGTTCGAATCCCTCACGGCTTCCCAGGCGCGCCTGGCGCTGCTGGACGTGGCCGCGGTTCCGTGGTTCGCCGAAGAGTGGTCGCAGGGGGTTCTGGATGGATTGGATCGCCTGGTGCGGGAAATTCCGCCGGTGCGGCTGCATTTCACCCGAACGGCGGAAGCGGTGCGGATGCTGGCGGGAGAGGCGGTAATGGCATGAACCCCGGATTCCATATCCAATCTCTCCTGTCCAGGATCCAACCTTCAAGGGGTGGATGGACAGGTGGGATGGTGCGCCGCGCCGTCCCCTTTGGACGGAACCCGGCGGACGCCGGCGGCGCGGCGTCCCTACCCGGAGCGGAACACGGCATGATGACACGTCACGGCCAGGCGCCGCAGGGGACGGAGGTAAAACCGCAGCAGACCGGTCCAGCGGGCCCGTCGGGTGTTCAGGCGGACTTCATGGCCCCCGCGGATCACCGATTCGGCCACGCCCAGGAGGTCCGTTGCCGCAACCCAATCGCCGCCGTGCAGGGCGGCATCGGCCGCCACCAGCCACCGGTCCGATCGCGGATGGCGGTGAATCAACCGATGCACCGCCATCCGGCCGTGAATGGCGTACAGCATGAGGTCGCCGGCACGCAGGACGCCGGCGGACGCGGGCACGATCCGGATGCATTCTCCGTCGTGAATGGTCGGGTTCATGCTCGGGCCGCATGCCTGGAAAGTCACCGGCGTTTGCTGCGCCAGCAGCGAAGTGAGAATGGTCGGGATGTCAGGCATGAGCGGGACGGAACAAAGGTAGGGATTGCCGTGAACAAGACAAGTTCTGTTTTCAAGATGGCGGGAACGGGCGCAGCGGCGCTGGCGGCGGCCGGATGGCTCCATGCGGCCCAGGCGATGCGCCCGACGGGCGAGGCGGTCGTGGCGGCCATGACCGGCCGGGCCCGGGTCCGCGTGTACACGGCACCGGTTCATCAAGGCCAAACCGAACTGAGGGACTTGAACGAAGGCATGGCCGTGGGCGAGCAGACCCGTGTGGAGACCGGGCGCGACGGACGGCTGTGCCTGGTGTGTTCGCCGGGGGCGATTCTGTGCGTGGCGCCCGAGACGGAATTTTCATTCGACCAGCTGCGGCATACGGCCGACGGGCTGCCGCAGACCGAAGACGACCTGATCCGCCGCATTCACCTGACGCTGCGCAAGGGCCGGATCCGTGTGCAGGCGGGCGAACCCATGGCGACGATGGACATTCGCATCGCGACGCCCGCGGGCGTGGCGGCGGCGCAGGGCGGTTCGTTCGTGGCGGCGGAAGACGATCAGGGCCGCTGGCACATCTACTGCGACGCCGGCGAGGTGCGGATCGAGCCGCGCGACGGAACCGCCGTGACGGTCGGCGCGGGCGAGGCCGCCCGGTTCTGGCTGGAGGAAACGAATGAAGTCCGCCTGGAACGGGAAGGGGTCGGCGTGGAGGCGGAACTGCACCAGTTCGAACTCTGCAACGCCTACTTCGCGGACCTGGAGCCGTTCATCGAGTCGGGTCGGCCGTTCGACCGCGCGGGCCTGGAGCGCTATCTCGGCGCGCGAGGTCCGGTGATATGCCTCGACAACGGGGCGCTGGTGACGGATGTCAGCCCGTCGATCCGCACGGAAGTCGCGGTGCCGGCGGCAGTGCCCCCCGGCATGGCGCCGGGCAGCGAACGGGGCGCCCGCTGGAGTCCGGAGCGGATCTGGACCTGGTACGAGCAACTGGGGACCGTGAAGGGGGTGAACTACATCCCCCGCACGGCCGTGAATTCCGTGGAGATGTGGATGGAAGAGACGTTCGATCCGGACACCATCGACGAGGAACTGGGCTGGGCGCGGGCCGCCGGCTATACGGCCATCCGCGTGCAGCTGCAGTTCGTGGTGTGGCAGGCGGACTCCGGGGGATTCCCGGACCGCGTGGACAAGCTGCTGGAGCTCGCGGCCGATCACGGGCTGCGGGTCGTGCCGGTGCTGTTCGATGACCTGAACCTGGCGGGCCGTCCGCCGGTCGCGGGCGAGCAGCCCGATCCTGTTCCGGGGCGGTTCAACAGCCGGTGGGTGCCCAGTCCGTCCGAAGCGGCAGTGACGGACCGCGGTCAATGGCCGGAGCTGGAACGCTATGTGAAGGACGTGATGGGACGGTTCAAAAGCGACGACCGCGTGCTGTACTGGGACCTGTACAACACGGCGGGCAACAACGGGCTGTGGGAGGAAAGCCTGCCGTTGATGGATCGGACATTCGACTGGGCGCGGTCCGTCGGGGCGTCCCAGCCGCTGGCGGTGGCGGCCTGGCGGGAGTTCGGCAGCGCGATGGCGGCGCGGAAGCTGGAACGCTCCGACCTGGTGACGTTCCAGAGCTTCGACAACGTGGAGAGCGTCGAGGCGCGGCTGCAGATGCTGCAGCGCCTCGATCGGCCGATCATCTGTTCCGACTGGCTGCTGCGCCAGGCCGGCAACAACTTCGACAAAATCCTGCCGCTGTTTGCGGCGTACCGCGTGGGCTGGTTCAACCACGGGCTCGTGGCGGGCCGCACGCAAACCTTCCTGCAGCAGGAGCGGTATCGGTCGGCGGAGAATCCTGATCTCTGGCAGCACGACGTGCTGCGCGACGACGGCAAACCCTATGACGAACGCGAACTGGAACTGATCCAGGGCTTCCGGTTTCTTGACACCCCGTAAATGTTCCAACGGTTTTCCATTCCGGCACTCAGGCTGGTCGCCGCATGGCTGGCGACCTCCGGGACCGCCCTGGCCGCGGACCGCTACGGAGACGGATTTTACACGCGCGGAGTGGAAGCGGCGATGTACATGGACCAGGGCGACGCGGTGCTGGATCCATTCTACGTGCCCGCGAAGAAATGGGCGTTTCTGCCGCGGACAACGCTGACGCTGACCCACGAGGACAACCTGTTTCTGGATCCCGACGAGCCGAGGGAGGGCACCACGGTTCGGCTGGCGCCGGGCCTGCTGGCCATCTGGGGCCGGCCGGCGGACAATCATGTGTACGCCGACTACGGGTTGAGCATTCCGGTCCACCAGAGCGAACAGGAACTGGACGACCGCCCGAGCCACCTGCTGCGGCTGGGCGTGGTCTACCGGACGGGCAAGAGCCAGGCGAACCTGCAGGGCGGGTTCCGGCACATGGAGGATGTGGATGCCGAACTGGGTGCACGGGTGGCCAAGCGGGACCTGTTCGCCGATCTCAGCGTGGAGCATCGCGTGAGCGGCAAGTCGAGCCTGGGGGCGCTGGCGCGGGCGGAGCGGCATGATTTCGACGCCGAAGAGTATTCCGATTACGACCGGTACTACGGGGCCTTGCGCTGCTACCGGCGCGCCTCCGCCAAAAGCCAGGTGTTCGTGCAGGGCGGCTTCGGACGCGACGAGCCGCGTTCGGACGGCGGGGAAGCCAATGCGGCGGATTTCTTTGACCTGTCGCTGGGGCTGCGCGGGAAGCAGTCGCCCAGGTTCCACCTGGGCGGCCGGGCGGGCGTGATGTGGCGGCAGTACGACGCCGCGGATCGGCCCGACAGCGAGCATTGGATCGCCGCGCTGAACGCGGAATCGACGCCGTTCGGGCTGACGACGTTCACGGCGGAACTGCAGGCCGACGTGCGGCCGGCGGTGGATGCGGCCGGCGTGGATGCCGTGGACCGGGAGGTGATTTTCGGGGCGTCGCGGCGGCTGTTCATGGAGCGGCTGCGCGGCACGGTGTCGGTCACCTTCGGGCAGGTCGAATACATCGGCGGCGGAACGACGGTTGCCGCGGACGAACCGGTGGAAGTGACCGACGGCCAGACCGACGACTACTGGGGCTTCACGGCGGGGCTGGACTTCTGGACGCGGTGGAACTGCTCGCTGGGGGCGGCCTATTCCTACATGGAGCGGACCCGCGGGGGCGCCGAGGACGACGGATCCTATGACTATGGCCGATGGACCCTTCGGGCGAGCTGGAATTACTGATGATGAATCCGGCATTTTCAATGCAGGGAAAACCTGTTAGATAACAGTCGTGCGTGCATGGATAAACAGTTGGGTCCGGAACGTGACGTCTGCCGTCTTCTGCGCGGCGCTGGGGTGGGGAGCGTGGGGGTGCGCGGCGCCCGGCGGAGTCGTCATGCCGCCGGACGGGATCCTGAGCGACGGCGGCGGGGCGTTGCTGGCATCGGATGCATCGAAAGCGCCGGTCGATGCCGGACCGGCGCCGGATGCGTCCGCCGCCGTCAGGGAGGAAGCGAAGGCCCAAAAGGAAGCCGCCGGGAAACAGGCGGCGGAAGCCAGGGCAAAGAAAGAGGCCGCGGCGCAGGCCAAGGCCGAAGCCAAGGCCAGAAGAAAAGCGGCGGCGCAGGCCAAGGCGGAGGCGCAAGCCCAACGGGAAGCCGAGGCGCGGGCGAAAAAAGAAGCGGAAGCCGCGGCGCGGGCGGAGGCGGAAGCCCGGCGGGAGGCCGAAGCGCAGGCCAAGCGGGAAGCCGCCGGGAAACAGGCGGCGGAGGCCGGGGGCAGAAAGAAGGCGGCCCGGAAGAAGGCCGCCGCACCGGCGACGCCGGAAGAGCCGTCGTCCGGCTACATTCTGATGCCGGGTGACGAAGTGGAACTGCTGATTTTCCGGGAGCCGGAAATGTCCGGTGTGTTCCGCCTGAACGAATCGGGCGAACTGCGCCATCCGGTGGCGGGCACCCTGGCCTTGTCCGGGAAAACCGTGCACGAAGCTGAATCAGAAGTGACCCGGCTGCTCGGGGAGAATTATCTGGTGGATCCCCGGCTGGTGCTGCGGATCGTGTCGGCACGCAGCGCCCAGGTGGTGCTGCTGGGCGAAGTGATGAAGCCGGGGGTGTATCCGCTGCCTTACGGGGAGGGCCTGACGCTCCTGCAGGCCATTGCGGGGGCGGGGGGCTTCACGGAACTGGCCAGCCCCGAGCGCATCCGGATCGTGCGCCGCAACCCCGAGGGCGGCACCGCCACGCTGCGCGTGCGGATGTCGGACCTGACCCGCGGCAAGGGCGGCAAGCAGGACATTCCGCTGGAACCCAACGACGTGATCATGGTGGACGAGGTGTTCTTCTAGTGGCCGCTTCCCCGTACATTGCCTCTACGTCCGCCGGCGAATCCGACGACCGCCTGTCCAGGCTGCCCGACTGGCGCGAGATCGTGGCAATCCTGATGGAGCGCGCATGGCTGGGCGTACTGGCGGCGGCGGCGGTTTTTCTCTTCTTCACGTTCCAGGCCCGGCGGCAGACGCCCTACTACCGCAGCACGGCCACGCTGCTGGTGGAGACCCAGATCCCGAAGCTGCTGAACTACCAGGACGTGATGAGCTTCAACCTCCGCAGCCTGGAGTACTTCAACACCCATCTCAACGCCCTGCACAGCCGCACCATGATCGAGCGCGCGCTTGCGCAAAGCGGCCTGGCACGGAACCCGGCGTTCACGCCGGGTGCGGAAACCCCCGAAGCCCGGATCGAGGCCGCGCGACGCCTGGTGCAGATCACGCCGATCGAAAAAAGCCGGATGATCAACATCGTGGTCGAGCATCCCGATCCGGCGATGGCCAGCGACTTCGCCAACGCCCTGGCTCAGGCCTACATCGAGCAGGAACTCGACAACCGCATGAATAGCTCCCTGGAGGCCATCGAATGGCTTCGCCAGCGGTCCGAGGAATACCGTGCCAAGCTGGAGGAGGGCCTGCTGGAACTCCAGGCCTACCGGGAGCAGACCGGTTCCGTCTCGCTCGAGGAGGACCAGAACATCGTCATCGCCAAGCTCAAGGCCCTGAACGCGGAGCTGACTTCCGCACAGGCGGAGCGGATCGAGGCCGAGACGCTCTGGCAGTCCGTGCAGGCCCAGCGGGAGCAGGGCGTGCCGCCGCCGCAGCTCGCGCCGCTGCTGAACGACGGCGGAGTGCAGTCCGCACTGGACCAGTGGCAGACCCAGCAGCGCGAGGTCGCGCGCCTGCGCCGGCGTTATCTGGAGCGGCACCCCGAACTGCAGCAGGCCGTGGAACTGGAACAGGCCTACCGAGCCCGTTTCGATGACGCCGTGGCCGACGCCATGCTGACGCTGGAAGCGCGTTACGAACTGCTCGCCGATCAGGAGCGCAGTCTGCAGGCAGCCCTGAAGGCCCAGGAGCAGGAAGCCTTTGACCTGGACCGAAAGCTGGTGCGCTACAACGAGCTGAAACGCAATGTCGAGGCGGATCAGGGCATCCACCAGGCCGTTCTGGCCCGCATGAAGGAAGCCAGCCTGTCGGAATCCCAGCCGACCGAAATCATCCGGCTGGTGGAGGAGGCCCGTCCGGCCAAGACGCCCTTCCGCCCGAACCTGCGCCAGGCCATGCTGCGCGGGTCGGTTCTGGGACTGGCGCTGGGGATTGCGGCCATCTGGCTGTTTTATTACACCGACCATCGTTTCCGGCGCAACGAAGAGATCGAGCGGATGTTCGGGCTGACGGTGATGGCCACCATCCCGTTGATCGCGGAACGCTCTTTGCAGCGGCGCGGGCGCATCACCCACTTCCAGCCGTCGGGCGAAGTGGCCGAGAGTTTCCGGACCCTGCGCGCCAGCCTGACGAACCGGGAAGAAGTCCGCTCCGGAGCGGCCCTGATGGTGACCAGCGCGGGACCGGGCGAGGGCAAGTCGCTGGTGGCTTCCAATCTGGCCATCAGCCTGGCCCAGGACGGTCGCCGCACCCTCCTGATCGGAACAGACCTGCGCCGTCCGGTCCTGGACCGGATGTTCGACATGCCGGAGAGCCAGACGGGGCTGGCGGAAGTGCTGGCCAATGAACGCGGCTGGACGGAGGCCCTCTACCGGCCGGATGTGCCCCTCCTGGATATTCTGCCCTCGGGACGCATCCCGTCGAATCCATCCGAGCGGCTGGGACGACGGGAATTCGCCGATCTGCTGCGCGAAGCCCGGGAGCGCTACGACCATGTCGTGGTGGATGCGCCGCCGCTGCTGGGGCTGAGCGACTCGCTCGTGCTGCTGCCCCAGATGGACGCGGTGCTGTTCGTGGTGCGCTACGGCGTGACGCACGGCCTGATGGCGCGGCATGCGATGACGCGGATTGAAACCAGCGGCACGCCCTGCCTGGGCTGCATCATGAACGGCGTGAATTTCAAGGCCATGGCGAACTACTATTACTACCGCCGCTACGGCGGATATGCCTATGCCCCGCCCGAGGCCTCTTCCGAGTCCGCCGCCGCCGAATGAAACCGCGCCCCATGCTGCTGCTGACATTGCTGCTCCTGCTGCTGCTGGCGGCGGGCTGGCCGGGACCGGTGCCGGCGGCGTGGTCGGCATGGGGACTGTCCGGTCTTTCCGTTCTGGGCCTGCTGGCCTGCGGCCGCCTGCCGGTCCGGTTCTGGCTGGGCGCCGGGCTGCTGCTGGGGCTGACCGCGCTTTACGCCTGGAATGCCACCCATGAATGGATCCCGGGCCTGGGCCTGCTGCCCCGGCCGCATGTGGCCGCCCTGCCGGGATCGGCCGATCCGGCCGGGACCTGGCAGGCCTTCCGGCTGGCGCTGGCGGCGATGGCGGCCTATGCGCTGGCGTTCCGCCTGCCCCACGTGCAGATCCGCTGGCTGCAAGGAGCCGCCCTGGCGGCCGCCGCCGGCATGGCCCTGGCGGTGCTGTTCCAGCGGCTGGGGCCGGATCCGTCCCGCATCCGCTCCTACACCGGAATTTTCGTCAATGAAAACCATTTTGCGGTGTTCGCCAACCTGTTGCTGCCGGTGGTGCTGGTGATGGCGTCCCGGGCGCGTTTCCGCGCGGTGCGGGACGGCCGCCCATCCAGTCCGGCCGGCCTCGTCGTGCTGATGGCGGTGCTGCTGGCCGCCGCGGTAGTGGTCTGCCGCTCGCGGGCGGGCGTGGCGGTGATGACCCTGCTGGTGGCGGCGCACGTCGGGCTGTGCCGCCGGATCATCCGCCAGTACCCGTTTGTCGGCATCCCGCCGACGCGGCTGGACAAATGGCTGGCGGGCGGATCCGTGGCCGCTGCGCTGGCGTTTGCCGTCCGGGCATTCTGGGCGGAATGGCAGCAGATCGAAACCATTGGCAAGGAGTGGGCCTATCGATCCGGCATGCTGAAGGACGCGCTGGCGGCCTGGCGGGATCGGCCCGTCTGGGGCACCGGACCGGGAACCTTCTCCACTGTGTTTCCCTTCTATCAGTCCGAGCTGTTTACCGGGCGGACCATCCGGCATGCCCACTGCGAACCGGTGCAGTTCCTGATGGAATTCGGCGTGGCGGGACTGTTCATCGCGGGGACCGCGCTGGTTCTCCTGGGAACCCTGCGGGCCTCCCGACCGCCGGCTGCCGAAGAGCTTCCGGGCTTTGCCGATCTGGAGCGACGCGCGTTCGGCTGGGCCCTTGCGGGTTTCGGTCTCCACGGTCTGATCGACTTCCCCCTGCGCATTCCCCTGCTGGCGCTGCTGGCCACGGCCTGGGCCGGCCTCTGGGTCGGCACCCGCCCGCCGAAAGGGGGATGAGCCATGGGCCGTCGGCAGCGGGAATATGTGCGTCATCCGCGCACGGGCTGGTTCGATCTCGCGCTGGGCGAACTCTGGGACTATCGTGATCTGCTGGGCACGCTGGTGTGGCGCAATCTGGCGGTGCGCTACAAGCAGAGCGCCATTGGCATCGCCTGGGCGATCCTCAGGCCCCTCATGCAGATGGTGGTCTTCAGCGTCGTTTTCGGGCGCATGGCCGGCCTGCCTTCGGACGGTGTGCCGTATCCCGTGTTTCTCTATGCCGGGCTGGTGCCGTGGACATATTTTTCCACGACCATCACCAGCGGGTCGGGCAGTCTGCTGGCCGGCGGCAACATGATCGACAAGGTGTATTTTCCCCGCATGATCCTTCCGTTTTCCTATTTGTTCACCGGCCTGATCGATCTGGCGCTGTCCATGCTGGTGCTTTTCGGCATGATGGTTTGGTATCGCGCCGACATCGTGTTCGGGGCCCCGATGCTGCTCTTTCCGGTGTTCCTGGTGCCGGCCGTGACGTTTGCGGGCGGACTGTCGCTGTGGCTGAGCGCGGCGGCCGTGCGGTGGCGCGACGTCCACCATCTGGTGCCGTATCTGCTTCAGATCGGGCTGTTCGTCACGCCGGTGGTGTATGCCGTGAACCTGCTGCCTGCGCGCTTTCAGTGGCTGCTTCAGCTGAACCCCATGACCGGCGTCGTGGAAGGATTCCGCTGGTCGCTGCTGGGCAAGCCGGTGACGGGATGGGGAATGATGGCGGGGGGCTTCGGAA
>JAXGNL010000045.1:0-20539 GCA_040768005.1 Kiritimatiellia bacterium | reverse complement strand
CAGGACGCATCGGCAGACCATTGACCGGTGGCCGGATCGCGCGCAAGCCGCAGCGACTGCGCGGAGGTGGTCACCTGGATTTCCTCCACGTCGCCGGGAGGAATCGTCAACATGTCCCGGGAACGGTACCGGAGGGGGTCCAGCGGTGCGTCAAGCAGTCCGGAGGGAGAGGCCACCGCCCAGGCCGCCTGGCCGTCCGTTTCGAGTAAAATCTGATCCGGCTTCTCCGGATGCGGTCCCAGGCGGATCTGCAACGGCGGCGTTTCGGCAGTGCCCATTTCGATCCAAAGCGACCGGGGCAGGGCGGCATCCGGGGGAGAGGGCGGGCCGTCAAAGGCGGCCAGGCGGATATCCCCCCAGGCCCGGAGCAGGGAATTCACGGCTTCGTCGTCCGCGGGAGCCTGCATCGGCATCGTCATGATCCAGCGGCCTCCGGCGTCCCGTTCAAAGGCCAGCACGGATTCGTTTTCCTCCATGCGGATGCGGGAAACAGAGGAAAGCGGCAGCGCGGGCAGGCGCCGGTCGCGCAAGTCGTCCGGGCGGATGTTCAGGGCATTGCGCAGTTCCGCGGGAACGGCATAAATGGAATCCTCCGCCTGGAGCCGGGCATAAACGAGCGCCGGAGCATTGGGCAGGGCATCGCCCAGGGACAGCATTTGCGACCCGTTGCCGGTGCCGGTGTTGAGCACAACCGTGATGGCACCCTGACTGTCGAGGCCATACGGTGCCAGGTCGCCGACGCCATCCTGAACGAACTGGGCAATCCGGCCCGCCAGCAATTGTTCAATCAGAGCCATCACCGTGGCGGAATCGGCCCGGGCGGTAAACGGCTGGAACAGGCGCCACGCGCCGTCGGCGTCGCGGGCGAGCTGGATGTAACCGGCGGGCGTGCGGATATCAAACCGGTCAATGGCGGCGGGATCGCCGGCCAGCAGGGTGCGGTCCCGCAGGGCGTCCGGGCTGGCGGGCAGCAGTTCCATCAGATCCGCATGGAGCCGGGCCACTGCCGGCTGGTCCGCCTGGCGCACATAGACGCCGTCGCCCAGCGGGGTGCGGCGGCCGATGAGAATTCGGTTGGTCAGCCCGTTTTCGATCAGCGTGATGCCGGCGCGGGGGCGGTCGAGACCGTAGGGGGCGTAGGGTTCGGGGGAGCGGCGAGGGGGCAGAATGATGTCCCCGCGCGACAGCTCCTGCAGCCCCCCCAGCAGCCGCTCGACGGCGACCGACTCGGCCCGGGCGGAGATCGGCCGGACGAGCCGCCACCGGTCCTGGCTTCGCCGGCACTCCAGCGACAAGTCGCCGGACTCGATGATCAGGCGCTGAACGCGTGTCGGGTCGAAACGAAAGGCCCGCCGCGCCTGTTCATACCGGTCGCGCGCGCTGTCTTCATCCCGCGCCCAGAAGGACGCCAGCAACCCGAGCATCAGGGCAACGAAGGCAAGAAGGCATGTCAGGCGGAGATTCATCTCAGCGCCTCCTCCGCCAGACCACGGCCAGCCCGGCTGCCGCGGCCAGCCCCGGCCAGCCCAGCACGATCATGCCCAACAGGCAGCGAAGCTGCCGGGCATCCATCACCACACGGAATTCGTCCAGGGGCGCGGCAGAAACCGCCAGCAGGTCTTCGCGTTCCAGGAGCCAATTGACGCAATTCAGGAAGAAATCCGCATTGGCGCCGGTCAGGCCGCCGTTGGTAATGAACGCCGAATCGCCGACCACGACGAGGCGGGTCGGGCGGATCTGGACATGGACGCCGGGGACGGGGCCGCGCTCAACGGCCAGCGCCACCGGCACGGGGCCGGCGATGTCCACCGGGGCGTCGAAATGCGGCGCCGCTTCGTCGGGATTGTATTCCGCCCAGCCGTCCGCGCTGCTGGCGGCCAGGGCCGACAGCAGGGGTTTGTCGGCTCCGGAAGAGACGGCCAGCGGCCGGACAGACCGGGGCAGATAGAAGACCGAGGCCAGCCCCTGGAGAGGAGCGGTGACCGGGTGGTCTTCATAGGCGGTGACATACAGTTCGCGGCCCGTCAGCGTTCGGGCGGGATCCGCCACGATGTCATCTCCGAGTTGGACGCCCCAGTTCTGCAGCAGGGATTCGAGGCCCGTGCGCGTCCGGGCGTCAAGCAGCGCAAGCAGCCGGCCCTTGCGGTCGAGATAGTCGCGGATCAGCGCGATTTCGTACGGAGCGAACTCGCGGACAGGACCGGCCACGATCATCAGGGCGCAGTGGGAGGGCACGGCTTTAGCGTTGCCCAGATTGAGCACATCCACGTCGAGGTTGTCTTCGCGCAGGCGCGCGGCGATCCGGGATGCCCCGGTGCGCTGGTCGAAATCCAGCGGTGAACGCTCGCCATGGCCCTGGATGAAAAAGACGGCCGGCCGGACGGACTGGGCCAGGGAGTGAATCGCGCTGCTGAACAGCGCTTCGCCGCGAAAGGCCCGCTGCGGGAAGCGGGTCTCGCCGCCGGGATAGCCGTACTCCACCAGATCGTTTGCGGAAACCGCCTTGTGGCGCCCGGCCAGATCGAACACCACGGTTTCACCGCTCTCCAGCCGGTAGCGCCGCACCAGCTGTTCCGCCTCGGCCAGCTGACGGTCGGGATCCACCAGATTCACCAGGACCCGGTCGCTGGCCGCGGCGTATTCCCGCAGCAGACGCACGGTGCGCGGATAGGCTTCGTGGCCGGGCCGAATCAGCACGTGGACCTGAATGACCTCCGGGATGGAGTGCAGGATCTGCCGGCTGCGATCGGAGAGGCGCGAGCGGGGATCGCGGTTCCAATGCCAGCGGACCGGCGCCCGGGCGGACAGCACATTGAGCATGACGGCAATGAAAAGCGCCAGCAGAAGCACCAGGCCGAGGTTGGCGCGGAACAGCAGCCGGTGCAGCCGTCCGGCCAGAGGGAGGCGTTTGGATAGAAGGTTCATGCCCATCACCGCAGCCGGCGCGCCTCCAGAATCCGGATGGAAGTGAACAAGAGCAGGACGGTGGCGCTCAGATGAAGTGTCACGGCGCGGGAATCCACGATCCCGGACCGGAAATCCGCCATGTGCAGCGGCACCGAAAGAACGGGAGCCAGGTGCCGGACGCTGTCCAGCCGGGCGGGCAGTTCAACCGACCCCAGCGCCAGCAGCAGGCCCAGCAGGGTCAGACTGGCGATGGCGGCAACCACTTGATGACGCGCAAACAGGGAGCACAGCAGGCCCAGCGCCAGAAAGGACGCCCCGATCAGCGCCGTTCCCAGATAGCCGGCGGCCATGGCGCCCCAGTCCAGCGGCGGCAGCCGGGCGCCGCACAGTTCCAGGACGAACGGATAAGACAGCGTCGGCAGCCACAGCAGCAGAAACGCCGCACAGGCTCCGGCATACTTGGCCAGGACCACTTCGGTTTCCGAGACCGGGGCGGTCATCAGGGACTCCATCGTGCCGGAACGGTATTCTTCGGCAAACAGCCGCATGGTCAGCAGGGGGGAAGCCACCAGCATGGCCAGCCAGTACACGGGAGAACCGAAAAAGGCCGCCGTCAGGCCGCCGTCGGCCGGCCCCTGTGCCAGGCGCGAGGCCAGCAGCCAGAAATGGGTTCCCGTGATCAACAGGAAAAAAGCAGCGACCACCGGGCCGATGGAGGTCAGAAAGAACGCCTGCAGTTCCCGTTTCCAAAGAGGGAGGAACGCTTTCACGAGGCCTGCCTCTGAGGCGGGTTTTTCACGATGGGCAGCGCAGACGTCAGGCGCAGGTAGGCCTCGGCAAAGGTCCGGCTTTCGCGCCGCACAGAACGAATCGGCCAGTGATGATCGGCGGCCAGGTCTTCCAGGGAGCCGGACAACTCCTCGGGGCCGGAATGGAAGCCGACATCGGTCCAGCCGTCCGCTATCGGCTGAAGCCGGATGTCCGAAGCGCCGGGCAGCGCTTCCAGCGCAGCCGCCAGCCGGTCGGCCGGTGCAAACAGTTCCGCGCGCAGGCGGGCGGAGGCGCGGGCGATCCGCTCGGGAGAATCCGCGGCCGCCAGCCGCCCGGCGTTCAGAATCAAAGCCTGCTGGCACAGCGGTTCCACCTCGGACAGCACATGGGTGGAAAACAGGACGGCTCCCTGGCGGCCGGCTTCTATCAGCCATTCCTGCATGGCTTGCACCTGGGCGGGATCCAGTCCGGCCAGCGGTTCATCCAGCAGCAGGACGTCCGGCTCATGCAGCAGACAGTCCGCCAACCCCGTGCGCTGGCGGAATCCGCGCGACAGCGAGCCCAGACGGCGTCGCCACACGTCACCGAGTCCGCAGCGGTCCGCGACCTCGCGCAGGCGAACCGTCAGATGCCGTCCGCGCAGTCCGCGCAGGCGTCCGCGAAACGCCAGATACTCCGCGACGCGCATGTCCAGCGGCAGCGGGGCGGATTCCGGCAGATAGCCGATGCGGCGGCGGGCGTCGAGCGGATGGGTCTGCAGGTCGCAGCCGGCCACGCGAACCCGCCCGGAGGAGGGGGCCAGAAAACCCGATAGGATGCGCAGGGTGGTGGTTTTCCCGGAGCCATTGGGGCCCAGCAGGGCCGCGATTTCCCCGCGCCGGACCCGGAACGAAATGCCGCCCAGCGCTTCGCACCGGGGGAAGCGCCGGGTCAGTTGATCCACTTCGATTAACCAGTCGGCATCAGCCATGATCGGAATTCCAAGCGGCCATCCTATCGGCGCCCCGCAGGCGAATCAATCCTTATAGCCTCCAGAGGGGTCAACCCGTGCCGTGCAGCATTGGGTCTTCTCCGGTGGAGACAGACGCTACTGCAGGACGGCGCCGATGTCGGAGGGGCCGACCAGGCGCTGGTAGCGGGACAGCCAGCCGGTCTTGACCCGGGGCTTGAAGGGCTTCAGGCGGGCCGCGCGGGCGTTGAGCTCCTTTTGAGAAACCAGCAGTTTGATCGAGTAGGCGGGGATGTTGATGGCGATTTTGTCTCCGTTGCGCACCAGGGCAATGGGTCCGCCGTCCGCAGCTTCGGGCGAGACATGCCCGATGGCGGCGCCGCGGGTCGCCCCGCTGAAACGGCCGTCGGTAATCAGGGCGACGTCCTTGTCCAGCCCCATGCCGGCCAGCGCGGAAGTGGGCGAAAGCATTTCGCGCATTCCGGGGCCGCCTTTCGGCCCTTCACAGCGGATGACCACGACATCGCCTTTCCGGATCTTCCGGGCGTAGATGGCGGCGATGGCGGATTCTTCGCTGTCGAAAACGCGGGCGGTGCAGGTCTTCACCAGCATTTCAGGGGCAACGGCCGAGCGCTTGACGACGGACCCGCGCGGAGCGAGGTTGCCGAACAGAACGGCCAGGCCGCCCGTCGGGCTGAACGGGTTGCCGATCGGGCGCAGGACTTCCGGATTGCGGTTGACGGCGCCGGCGATGTTCTGGCCGACGGTCCGCCCGGTCACCGTGGGCAGGCGGGTGTTCAGCAGTTTGGCCTTGGCGAGTTCCTTCATGACGGCAGGCACGCCCCCGGCCAGGTGCAGATCCTGGATCAGATCGGGGCCCGCCGGACTCAGGTGGCAGAGGTTCGGCGTGGTGGAACTGATGTCGTTGATGAGTTTGAGCGGTACCGGCACGCCGGCCTCGTGGGCGATGGCGGTCAGGTGCAGCACACTGTTGGTGGAGCAGCCCAGGGCCATGTCCACCCGCAGGGCGTTGACGAACGCTTCCGGCGTCAGGATGTCGCGCGGCCTCAGGTTCTTTTCCAGCACCTTCATGATCTGCATGCCGGCCTGCTTGGCCAGGCGGGTGCGGGCGGCGGCGATGGCGGGAATGGTGCCGTTGCCGGGCAGGGCCATGCCGATGGCCTCGCAGAGGCAGTTCATGGAATTGGCGGTGAACATGCCCGAACAGGAACCGCAGCCGGGACAGGCGGTCTCTTCGTAGTCGGTCAGTTCCTTCTGGCCGATCTTGCCGGCTTTGCAGGCGCCGACCGCTTCAAACACGTTTGACAGGCTGAGATGCCGTCCGTCCAGATCGCCTCCGAGCATCGGCCCGCCGCTGACGATGATGGACGGGATGTTGATGCGCGCGGCGGCCATCAGCATGCCGGGAATGATCTTGTCGCAGTTGGGGATCAGGACCAGCGCATCGAAGCAATGCGCCATGGCCAGGGTTTCAACGGAGTCCGCGATCAGTTCGCGCGACGGCAGGGAATACTTCATGCCGGGATGCGCCATGGCGATGCCGTCGCAGACGCCGATGGCGGGCACCAGCAGGGGGGTGCCGCCGGCCATGCGCACGCCGGCTTTCGCCGCTTCGGCGATCTTGTCGAGATGGATGTGGCCGGGAATGATTTCATTGAACGCGGACACCACGCCGATCAGCGGGCGTTTCATTTCTTCGGATGTCAGGCCGAGGGCATAAAGCAGGGAGCGGTGAGGGGCGCGTTCGGGGCCTTTGAGCACCTGGTCGCTGATGCGGGTTTTGGCGGTCATGATGGAATCTCCTTGGAATGGGTGACGGGGACGCGACCGGCGCGTTTCCCGAAGCGCCACTGTCTGCCAATTGCGGCGGCGTTTCAAGCGGAAACCGCCCGGAAACCGGTACGGAGCAGCGGACCTAGTACAGCAGCAGATCTGCCCACTGCCGTCCCCGGACCGAAAAATCCCAGGTCCCGCGGATCTGCGTAAAGAGTCCGCGTCCGTTTCGGCCGAGGACCTCCGGGATCACGCGCAGCACGGCCTGGCGGCGGTTGCCGAGCGTCTGGATTTCGGACGCCGAGGCATTGCGGCCGGCCAGGGGGATGCCGGACTCGGACACCGCCATCCACATGGGCCCGCCATCGTGCGGAAGTCCGCGCCAGAGGGCCGGGAAGCGGCGAAAGTAGTCGGGGGTGCGTCCGCGCAGAACGATCTCGGCGGCGGGAGGTACGGAGGCGATGTAGGTCGCCAGGGTCAGGCCCGGGTCGCGCGCGTGCGCCGCATAGAAGTCCAGCGGATCGAATCCGAACAGATTGCCGCCGTTATAGACGCCGAACGGATTCTGGGTTTTCTGTTCGCGCGCCCGGACATCGTAGCGGGCGTGGAGCATGACGCCGATTTCCCAGTGCAGGTGGGCGCGGGCCGCCGGGATCGGCGGGCGCGTATTGCTGGTGCTGCCCAGGGTGCCGATGGGCTCGCCGGCTTCGACATTCTTTCCGGGGCGGATGCCGAAGCGGACGTCCGCGAGATGGGCATAGAGTGTGTAGACCACGGCGGGTTCCATCGCGCCGTCGCGGCGGGCCGCCTGTCCCAGCGAGGGATCGGCATGCTCAATCACCACATACTTGCCGTAGTTGGACGCCCCGGCGCTGGAATTGACGAAGGCCACGCGCCCGGCCGCGACGGCAACGACCGGGTCGGTGGCGATGCCCCGCCGGTCGCGCTCGACCGGGGCAATGTCCACCCCTTCATGGAAGGACGCCACGAAACGGCTGCCCCGCTTGACGGTGCGGGTGCTGCCGTACCTGGCGGACTCCAGCCGGCCGGAGGCCGTCGGCATCAGCACGCCCGGTTCGTCCGGATTCAGCAGATTGGTTTGGGGCGTCGGCGGCACCAGGGCCTGCCAGACGGGGGGAGGCGGCCGGGGCGTGTCCAGGGCGGTTTCCGCGGGAACCGGCAGCGGGGTGGGGGCGGGACGGCAGCCGCCCTGCCGCAGGGCCAGCCAGCGGAAGAGAAAGAAATCCAGCACCAGCAGGGGAAGAATCCAAACCAGATGGCGCAGGGGGGACTTGCGCGCGCGGGATCGCATGGCCGGTCAGACGGCCATGACGTCTTTTTCCTTCGCGGCCACCAGAGCGTCCACCTTCTGCACATAGGCATCGGTGGTCTTCTGCACCTCGTCCAGCGCGCGGTCGCGGTCGTCTTCGCTGATCGTGGACGCCTTTTCCAGCGCCTTGATGCCGTCATTGGCTTCACGCCGGACGGCGCGGAGAGCCACGCGGGCCTCTTCGCCCATGCGGTTGGCCACCTTGACCAGGTCCTTGCGACGCTCTTCGCTCAGTTCCGGAATGGGCACGCGGATGATCCGCCCGTCGTTCAGGGGGGTGACGCCGATGTTGGCCGCCAGAATGGCTTTTTCGATGGCGGGCAGGGACGAGGGATCGTAGGGCTTGATGACGATCAGGCGCGGTTCGGGGGTGCTGATCAGCGCCATCTGGTTCAGGCGGGTCTGGGTGCCGTAGCATTCCACGCTGATCTGGTCCACCAGTCCGGTGGACGCCTTGCCGGTGCGCAACCCGGACAGCCCCTGCTGGAGATGCTCGACCGTCTTCTCCATTTTTTCTTCGGCTTCCAGCAGGACATCATCTGAAGATTCGTGCATCGCGGTTCCTTTCACTATTCACGCCGTGACCAGAGTGCCGGCTTTTTCGCCGCGCACCACGCGGAGCAGCTCTCCGCGCTTGAAGAAATCGAAAACCAGTATAGGGATTTGATTATCCATGCAAAGGGAAAAGGCGGCGGCATCCATGACCTTCAGGCGACGGGCCAGCGCCTCGGAGTAGGTCAGGCGGTCGAACTTGACGGCCCGTGGATTCGTGACGGGATCGGCGTCGTAGATGCCGTCCACCTTGGTCGCCTTGAGGAGGACTTCCGCGCCGATTTCGGCGGCGCGCAGGGCGGCGGCGCTGTCGGTGGTGAAAAACGGGTTGCCGGTGCCGCCGCCGATCAGCACCACGGTGCCTGCTTCCAGCAGTTCGATGGCGCGGCGGAAGGTGAAGAGTTCGCAGAACGCCGGCATGGCGGTGGCGGACAGCGTTTTGGCGGGCACGCCCGCCGCCTCGAGGGCGGATTGGAGCGCCAGGCTGTTGATGAGCGTGGCGAACATCCCCATGTTGTCGCCGTGCGCCCGGCCGAATCCCCGGTCCTGGCCTTTCAGTCCGCGGAAAATATTGCCGCCGCCGATGACAACGCCTACCTGCACGCCCATTTTGCGCACGGCGCGGATTTGTTCGGCCATCCGGGCCAGGATGTCATCCGACAGACAGTCGCCGCCTTGCGGGTCGCGCAGCACTTCGCCGCTGAGTTTCAGGAGAATCCGGTGGTATCGGGCTTTTTTCATGGGAGTTGATCCTTTCAATCGGGTTAGAGGGTGTGACCGGGGATGGAGCAGGCGGGCGGGTCGCCTTCGGGGGTGCCCAGCGTATAGGTGCCGCCGGAAGGGCAGACCGGCATCTGCGGCAGGTAGTCCGGGACGAGGGCTTCGAGGCTGGCCGGAAACGCGCCGCGTTCGGAGGCATGCTGGCGGCAGGCGGCAGAGATGGCCTCGAGGGTCATGCCGCACTCGGCCGCGCGCTTCCGGGTCTGGTTCTGGAAAAAGGCCGGCAGGGCGATGGCCGCCAGCAGCAGCAGGATGGCCACCACGATGGTGGCTTCGACAACGGTGATTCCGGATCGGCGGTTCATGCCAGGTGCTCCTTCAGTTTCGTGCGGATGTCTTCGGGAATGGGGAGGGGCCTGCGGTTTCGGAAATCATAATGCACGACCACGGCGCTGCCCCTGGCCCCCAGTTCGCCGTTCTGCCAGGCCTCCTGGCTCACGGTAAAGGACGTGGTGCCGATTTTCGCCACCGCGGTGCGGATTTCAATATCGGCGCCCAGCCCCATCGGCACGATGAAATCCACGTCAATATGCGCCATGATCAGATTCCAGTTGTCCAGCTGCATGCCGGGATTGAACAGGCGAAAGAGCGGTTCGCGGCCCAGTTCAAACCACAGGGGCAGACGGGTGTTGTTGATGTGGCGCAGTCCGTCCACATCCCCGAAACGAGGTGTCACTGTCTTGCTGAACATGGTGTTCGATGGCGTTTGACCGAAAGCCCAGCATTAAACGGAGGACGCTCCCGGGAGTAAAGCCGAAAGCATCGCCTCGCACGCCCGCCGCACACGAATCGGGCGAATCCAGGGTGTCGCCAGAATCGGCCCTCGTAGCGCGGGGCTCCCGTCCCGCGCGGGTCCTAACAACCGCCGCGACAGGAGCCGAGTGTCACGACGGCAATGGGCTGTATGATTGTCATCCCGAGCGGAGTCGAGGGATCTCGGCTGGGTCCCGCAGGCCTGCCTTTGGGATGGGGCCGAGATCCCGCGGCGGCGGGACAAGTGATTTCGACTCCGGCGCTACGCGCTTTCGCTCAATATGACTTGGGCGTACACCTAATCGCAGAGGGCGAAAGGGAAGGCGAAAGGGAAAGAAAAAGTCTTTGCGCCGGACGTCAATCCGGTAGAGTGCGCCGGAACCAACCCTTTTTCGACAAGGAGACATTTGATGCTGGCTACGAAACGTTTCGATTATGTTCCATTCGACCAGGTGCATTTGCATCCGTCGGTCGCCAACCACCGTCCGCTGCAGGAAGCCAAGGTGGCGCATTACGCCGAAGACATCCTCGCCAACGGCCTGCTGGAGCCGATCGTGGTCTGGGAACGGAATCCGGGCGAGTTTTTCCTGGTCGGAGGATTTCACCGCCACGCCGCCATCCGCCGGATCCGGTCGCGCAACCCGGGCTATTTCGACCGCGTGGATGTCCGCGTGATCCAGGGGGATCTTGATGAAATCCAGGCGCTGAACCTGAAGCTGAACGCCGACCGCCTGGATGCGCGCATCACCGACTATTTTGACGCCATTCTGTTCATGTCCAACGCCAACTGGGAACCGGGGCGCATCGCCCGCTTTCTGGACAAGTCGGAGGCCTGGGTGGAAGACATTCTGCGGTATGCGCCGGGAATGGATCCCCGCGTGCGACGACGGCTGGAGCAGGGACAGATCAGCTGGGCCAGGGCCAAGACCATTTGCCGCGCCGTGCTGTCGTCGGCGCCCGGCGATGAACGCGCCGTGCTGGAGGCCCGGCTGGCGGCCCTGGAGAAGCCCGAAGGCCGTCCCGCGCCCCGCCCCCTGACCTTCCGCACCGCCGCCAAGCGCCTCAAGGCGCGTCCCGCCCGGTTCGAGGTCGGCAGCGATGATCTGCTGGCGCTGCTGGAGGTGCTGCGGGCCCGGAATGCCGCGCCGGAGGCCCTCGAACGGGTGCGCCAGGCGTTTCCCGGCCTGCTGGATGCCTAGGTTTTGCTTGTGGCGGGGGAGGGGGCAGGGTAGAAAGGTTGTTCCATCATGCAACGTCATGCCTCCATCCTGTTTGCCGCCGTTCTGGCGGCGTCCCTGCTGCCGTTCAGCGGCTGCGCACTGATTCGCAAAGGCGCCGCCCGGATGATCTCGCCCATGGCCAGCCAGCTGTCCGAAGGCCTGATGCATCAGGAGGACGTCGAACTGGTGCGCGACGGCGCCCCGGCCTTCCTGCTGGTGCTGGATGCGCTGGCCGAATCCCATCCCGACAATCCGGCCGTCCTGCTGTCCGCGGCCGAAGCCCAGCTGGCCTATGCCACGGCGTTTGTGGACAAGTCCCGGCGCGAACGCGCCCGGCAGATGTACCGGAAGGCACGGGACTACGGCCTGCGGACGCTGGCGGAATCCAATCCCCGCTTCACCCGGGCGCGCGACGCCGACACCGACACCTTTACCGCCTCCCTGCAGTCGTTCCGCAAGGCCGACGCCCGGGCCCTGATCACCACGGCCACCGCCTGGGTCATGTGGATCATTGCCAACTCCGACTCTCCCGCGGCTCTCGGCGACATGCCCCGGGTCCTGGCCATGATGGAACGCGTCCGCGAACTCGATCCCGGCATCCGGCAGGGCGGCGTGGACCTCTTTTACGGCATCTACTACACCGTGCTGCCGCTGGGCGGCGGCCGGGATCTGGAAAAGGCCCGCGCGCATTTTGAACGCAGCATGGAGATCGCCGGTCCCGACTATCTGCTGACGCGCGTGACCTTTGCCGAATTCTACGCCCGCTACGCCTTCGACCGGGAATTGTTCGAGCGCACCCTGCAGGACGTGGTGGATGCCGCCCCCGACGTGCCGGAGTTCACCCTGATGAACTCCGTGGCCCAGATGCGCGCCCGCGAACTGCTCGATCAGATCGATGAGTACTTTTAGAAAAGGAGAGCCCATGCCCGCCATCCGCCCGCGTTTTCTGTTCCTCCTGCTTCTCATGGCTCTGCCGTCCGCGCCGGTTCTGGCCCAGGTGCGCCTGAATCTGGCCACCCTGGCCCCGGACGGCAGCATTTGGATGCAGGCGCTGAACAGCGCCAAAGAGGAAATCGAGGCGGCGACGGACGGCGAGGTCCGGGTGCGGATCTATCCCGGCGGCATTATGGGCACCGAAAAAGACGTGCTCTTCAAAATCCGCAGCGGCCAGCTTCACGGCGGCGGCTTCATGGGCTACGCCACCGGCGCCATCTGCCCGGATGCCGGCGCGCTGATGTTCCCCCTGGCGCTGCGCAGCTACGACGAGGCCGATGCCGCCCTGGAAGCCCTGCGCGGGTTTCTTGAAGCCGGCGCGCGGGCCAACGGCTATGAAGCCCTGGGCTGGACCGAGGTCGGCTTCAGCTATGCCTACAGCATGAAGCCCTTTTCCAATCTCGACGAGTTGCGCGCCACCAAGGTCTGGGGTCTGGATTCGCCCATGCTGATCGAACTGTTCGGCGCCGGCCGCATTCCCTCCATCCCGGCCAACGTTACCGACGTCCTGCCTTCCCTGCAGACCGGCGCGCTGGAAACGGTCTTCGGCCCGCCCACCGCCGCCGTGGCCGTCCAGTGGCACACCCGCATCCGCTACCTCTACGAAATGAAACTGACCTACGGGATCGGCGGCGTCTTTCTGTCGCAGGCCGGCTGGAACCTGGTGCCCGTCCGCCATCAGCCGGTCGTCAAGGCCGCCTTCGACAAGCACTGCCGCCTGCTCACGCCCAAGGTGCGCCAAAGCGACGCCGAGGCGCTCGAGTTCATGCGCGGGCAGGGCGTGACCGCCATCCCGGAAACACCGGAGGGCCGGGCGGATTTCGAGCGGATCGCCGCGCAGGCCCTGGAAAAGGTCAAGGGCCAGGTGTTCTCGGCCGAGGCCTGGGACCGGCTCCAGGCGGTTCTGAAGGAACGCCGCGGCTCATGAGCGGGCGGGCGGCGAAACTCGGCCGCCGGGTCCGGGACGCGGTGGACCGACTGGAACGCGCGATCCTGACGCTGCTGGTCACCGCCATGGTGATGCTGGCCGCGCTGCAGATTCTCCTGCGCAATCTCTGGCAAACCGGCTTCCCGTGGGCCGAACCGCTGCTGGGAATGGGCCTGCTGTGGCTGACCATGCTGGGGGCGCTGGCCGCCGCCGGCCGGGGAAGGCATATTGCCATTGATCTGGCCGCTGCGCTGCTGCCGTCCGGGTGGTCCGGCTGGATCCGGCGCGCCACTTCGCTGTTCGCCGCCGTCGCGTGCGGCATTCTGGCCTGGGCCGCCGGACGCTATGTCGGATTCCAGCGCGACATGGCCATGGGCGAACTCCTCGGCTGGCCCCATTGGAAGTATTTCCTGGTGATTCCCGTGGCCTTCTGGCTCATGTCCTTCCGCATCGGTCTGCAGGCGCTTCTGCCTTCGGCCTGGCTCCCGCCGCCCGAGCCCGGTGAAATGCCGGGGGAGGGGAGAACCTCGCCATGATCTGGGGCATTGTCGTCCTGGCCCTGCTCGGCGCCCCGCTGTTCGCGGTGTTCGGCGCGCTGGCCATGCTGGCCTACCAGTCCGGCGGCATGGATTTCGCCATCGTGATCGGCGAACTCACGCGCCTGACCAACATGCCGATGCTGCAGGCGCTGCCGATGTTTGCCCTGGCCGGCTACGTGCTGGCCGGCAGCCGCGCTTCCGAGCGCCTGCTGCGCATCACCCGCGCCGCCTTCGGCTGGATGCCCGGCGGACTCGCCATGGTGTGCATCGTCACCTGCACGTTCATGACCGCCTTCACGGGGGCTTCCGGCGTGACCATTGTGGCGCTCGGCGGCCTGCTGCTGCCGGCGCTGCTGCGGGACGGCTACCGCGAAAAGGCAGCCCTGGGCCTGGTCACCACCGGCGGCAACATGGGCGTCCTGTTCGTTCCCAGTCTGCCCCTGATCCTGTATGCCATCATTGCCCAGCCCGTTTCACCCTCCGTGACCGTGCAGGCGGTTTTCCGCGCCGGCGTGCTGCCCGGCCTGCTGGCGCTGGCCGTCCTCAGCCTCTATGGCATCCGCGCCGGCATCCACGCCCGCATTCCCCGGCATCCCTTCCAGGGACGGGAACTGGCCGCCGCCCTGTGGGAGGCCAAGTGGGAACTTCCTTTGCCGTTCGTGGTGCTCGGCGGCATCTACAGCGGTTGGCTGGTGGCCAGCGAAGCCGCCGTCCTGACCGCCGCCTACGTGCTGGTGATCGAAGTGCTGGTCTACCGGGAAATTCCCGTTCACCGTCTGACCCTCATCGTGCGGGATACGGTTGTGCTGGTCGGCGGCGTGCTGCTGATTCTGGGCATGGGCATGGCCATTACCAATTTCCTGATCTTCGAACAGGTGCCCCAGCTCATTCTCGAATGGGTGGGCGCCCGCATCACCCATCCGCTGGTTTTCCTGATGGCGCTCAATCTCTTCCTGCTGGCCGTCGGCTGCATCATGGACATCTATACCGCCACCATTGTCATTGTACCGCTGCTCGCGCCGCTGGCGGTCCGCTACGGCATCGATCCGGTGCATCTCGCCATCATTTTCCTGGCCAACCTGGCCATCGGCTACAGCACACCGCCAGTCGGCATGAATCTCTTCATTGCGGCCATGCGCCTCAATCGGCCCCTGATGAAGCTGGCCGCCGCCTCTCTGGCCCTGATGGGCCTGATGCTCGGCGTGCTCGCTCTGATTACCTATTGGCCCGCCCTGAGCCTGGCCCTGGTCAACTAGTTGGCAAGCTCCCGCCGGAAGCAGGGCAGGGGAGGGGAGGGACAAAAGGATGCCCCCTCGCCTGATCCACCCTTCAGGAAGCCAGGGACACCCCCCCAGTGGGCCCGAGCGGCTCGGAAGCCTGACGCTTTTCACCCCCTAGGAAGCCCCGGGCTGCTGCGAGTCGAAGAATCCCAAAGCGCAGCGGAATGAATGTTGAATGCACGAGCAAAAAGCCGCATCGGAGTCACCAAACAGTTCCCGCAATCAGTGTCTCGGTTATAATTATATCCGAGACTCAGGGCTTCAGAGGTGCGGGGGAAATCCAACCAGACTCATCGGAATATCCACACTATTCACAGAGTTCTCCACAAGTTATCGTCGGGCTGAAAACCCGGCCCCTCAAAGACGAACCACCATATATAGCGGGGCCTTTCTGACGTATGTCAACATAATATGTATTATGCGACGTTATATATAAGTCCCTGACAACGGCCGGATTCGGTTCTTCCCCAGGTTCGGGCTGATCCTGTCTCTATCCCGTCAACAAACGGCTTCCCGAAAAAGTTCCCTTGGTTTCCATCTGCGATTTCCTGAGAATTTTAGGGACCTTGTGCGTCCAGTTCATCACGCTTATCCGCACGCGATCCCCGTCTTCAAGACGTCGCGCAAACCTTGGGAGTAAATCCTTCGTGGAGGCTTTCCGAAAACGGACAAAGGATCAGGTCTTGCCGATGCCGTGGAGCAGCCCTTCCGCTCCCGAAATCCGCTCATGGTCGGTTTCCCGCCTGAAACGATGCCGCCAGATTTGAACCGTTGAATTATCGCCCTACGGTCGGCCGAACCATGGGAATCCCAATTGAAGCGAATTCGGATCCAACGATGTCCTGAGCCCACCTTGTGGAAGCCTTCCGAAACCCCGCAGTCCATCCCTGCTCTGTAATGAATGCTAGTGGCTGTGAGCCGGTCTCAGGTACTTTCAACATGCTCGATTTACGGTTTGGATTTGATCCCTTCCTGCCGCCCGGGTTCTGGCTCAACTTTTGCCGGGCTTCGGTCTGAAACCCACTCATGTTCGACCTGTTCGCCTGCCTTGGCCTCACCCCCTGGCCGGATAATATGTGACATGGTATCACAATACTATGCTTAACGAAAAAAACCGCCCGGCTGCACGATCGTGCAACCGGGCGCGAAAGCGGACTCGGCTCAGTCCTGGGGGACAAAGGAGTCTTTGCCAACGCCGCACACCGGGCAGACCCAGCTGTCGGGAATGTCTTCGAACTTGGTTCCGGGCGCAATGCCACCATCGGGATCGCCAACGGCCGGATCATAGATGTAGCCGCATACGGTGCAGAGGTATTTCATGGTCTGTCTCCTTTGGGGGTTTGGTTGGGTTTTGTTTTCTCTTACAGGATCGGTTCCCGTCCGGGCTGTTCCCGCAGTTGCGCCAGCAGGGCCTTGATGTCCTGGGAATGCGCCTTGTCGCACACCAGCGTCACGCCGTCGGCCTGCACGACCACCAGGTCGCGAACGCCCACCAGCGCGGTCAGCCGGCCGTCGCTGACCACGATGTTTCCGGAACTGCCGGCGGCGGCAACATCGCCCTGCACGGCATTCCCCTGCCCGTCCGCGGGCAGATGCTTTTCCAGGGCCGGCCACGAACCGACATCATCCCAGGCAAAAGCCCCTTTGCACATCACGATGTTTGGCGCCTTCTCCATCACCGCGTAATCGATGGATATCTTGCGCAGGTCGGGGAAATCCCGCTCCAGGGCCGCCTGGAATTCGGCGTCGCCGGCGCAGGCCGACCATGCGTCGAGCCGCTCGGCCAGCGCCGGCTGGAATTCGGCGAAGGCGGCGCGGATGCTGCGCACGGACCAGACAAACATGCCGGAATTCCAGGCATAGCGCCCCGTGGCCAGATACTCCCGGGCGGTGTCCGCGTCGGGCTTTTCGACAAACCGTCTCACGCGGTGGAAATCGATGCCCCCGGAGGACAGCCACGGTGCGCCGGCTTCGATGTATCCGTAGGCGCTGCTGGGCTCCGTCGGGCCGATGCCGATGGTCATCAGCACCTCGTGCGCGGCGCAAAGCGTCAGGCCCTGCACCAGGGTCTCGCGGAACACCGGCAGATCGCCGATGACATGGTCGGCCGTCAGGACGCAGAACACGGCCTCCGGATCGCGGCGGCGGATCCAGGCGGCGCCTGCGGCGATGGCGGCCGCGGTGTCCCGGCCGACCGGCTCGCCCAGAATCCCCACGGGACTCCCCTCCCCCAGCAGTTCGCGGATGGGCGCCACCAGGGATTCATTGGTGACAATCAGCACCCGTTCCGGCGGAATCACGCCCGCCAGTCGCTCCACGGCCTGGACGATCAGGGGCTTGCCGCCGGCCAGCGCGAGCAGCTGCTTGGGACGCCGCGAGGTGCTCAGCGGCCAGAAGCGTTCGCCTTTTCCGCCGGCCATGATGACCGCATAGGCGTGGTTCAGGCTCATGCCGCGCCTCCGGTTTTCCACGCCGTGGAAAACTTTTTTCCACACCGTGGAAAATCCGGACCCGCCGGTCCGTTTAGAATACAACAGGCTGCATCCATTCGGGGAGTTCGCCGGGTTCCGTCGGGGTTTCGTCCGCCGGCTCCGGGGCGGCGGCGGCTTTTTCGGCTTCCTGCCGGGCCTTGCGTTCGGCGGCCTCGAGGCGGCGGCGTTCCCGGGCGGACATCTCGGGAGCGGCCGGCTGTTCCGCCGGGGCCGGCACGGCCTTAGCGGATTCGGCCTGACGCAGGCGGGCTTCCATTTCCTGGATTTCGCGCTTCATTTGGGCCACCCGTTCTTCGGCGGCCTTGCGGGCGGCTTCTTCTTCGGCAATGCGGGCGGCGGCTTCTTCCGCGGCACGGCGCTCATGTTCAGCCACTTCCTGGGCGATGCGAAGCGCCTCGGCCTTGCGGGCTTCCTCTTCGGCGATCCGGGCGGCTTCTTCCGCGGCCTGGGCGGCCAGCTTGGCTTCGGCCTCCTCCTGAATCCGCTGGAGTTCCGCCTGGCGCTGGGCTTCGGCCTCGGCCAGGGCGGCTTCGGCGGCGGCCTTGCGGGCCTCGAATTCAGCGATGCGCTTTTCGGATTCTTCGCGGAGACGGCGGGCTTCTTCTTCCTGCCGGGCCATTTCTTCGGCCTGGCGGACGGCTTCCAGCGCTTCCTTTTCCTGTTCGGCCAGCAGGCGTTCCTGTTCCTTGAGGGCCTTCTTGGCTTCGGCTTCCAGCCGGGCGGCTTCCTGCTTGGCCTTCCATTCGGCGGCCTTGCGCGCCGCCTCTTCTTCGCGCGCCTTGATTTCTTCCGCCTTTTGGCGGGCCAGTTCGGCCTTGCGGGCTTTGGCGGCGGCCTTCTTTTCCTCTGCGGCCAGCCGCCTGGCTTCCAGTGCCGCCTGGCGTTCGGCTTCGCGCTGGCGGGCCAGTTCCTCCGCGGCGGCTTTCTTTTCGGCGGCGGCCTGGCGCTTGGCTTCGATGCGCGCCAGGCGCGCGGCCTTCTTTTCCTCGGCGGCTTTCCGCTTGGCCTCGATGCGCGCCAGCCGCTGTTCTTCCTTCAGGCGGGCCTGCTCTTCCTTTTCCATCTGGGCCAGCTCGGCCTTGGTGGGTTCGGTGCTGACCAGGGGAACGACATCGGGGGAATCGCCGGTCAGCGGCACGACCAGCATGCTGGAAGGCGGAGCGGCGACGGGCTCGGCCGCCATCTCCCCTTCCGGGAGCGGCGGAAGGGGAATCGCTTCGGCTTCCGCCTGGGGTTCGACCGGGGCGGGCTCGGCTTTCGGCTCTTCGGGCAGCGGCGGTTCGGGGAGCGGTTGGTCCTCGGTGGGAGCGGAATTCAGTTCTTCCACGGAAGGAAGCAGCGCGGCCAAATCGGTCTCCGCCGGAGCGGCAGGTTCTTCAGCCACGGGTTCCGCAGGGGCTTCTCCCTCCCCTGTCGCCAGATCCGTCTGCGGCTCCGGGGAAGGCGGGATTTCGACGGACCCGGTTTCCGCTTCGATTTCAGGGGCCGCCGCCGTTTCCACCTCGGTTTCAGCCGTGACGGCTTCCGGCGTCGGCATGGGGGGGATTTCCTCCGGCGGTTCCGGCAGGACGGCGGCGATGTCCGTTTCGCTCCCCGGCAGGACGGCTTCCGGCGCGGGTGTCGGAGGGGTTTCTTCGGGCGTCTCGACGGGCTGATCAACGGGCTCTTCCTTGACGGCGGCCATCTCCTGGGGAGGCTCCTCCGGCTCCGGGACCGGTTCGGCGGCGACCGGCGGTTCGGTTGCCGCCGCGGCGGCCGCTTCGTTTTCCGCCGCGACGCGCGCGGATTCATCGAGGACGGCCTGTTTCTGCAACAGGGCAAGGACGGCGCCGATCATCAGTTCATCGGCGGTTTTGCCCTGGGCCCGCAGCTCGCCCTGCAGGGCATCCGCCACGATATGCTCGGCGATGCGCTGCCCGCCATCGGTCTGGGCTTCGATGAGCTGGGCCACGGTCATGTTGTCTTCTTTTGCCAGCTTGATCAGGCTGTTCTGGGCATTCAACAGCAGCGCCTGCATGGCGGTTTCGGAGAGCGCATCCGCCTGCGCGGCCTCCTGGTTTTCCGGGTTGAGCATGTCGGTCCAGTGCTCGGTCATGTCCTCGGTGGTCTGGACCCGGTAGCAGGCGTCCACGATGACATAATAGCGGCGGGAGATCTGGTCCACGGTGCCGGCAAATGAATAGGTGCCGCCCGGCTCCAGGGCCTGGAATTTGCCGGAGAGGTCTTCGGGAACCCACACCGTGCCGGCTGCCTTGAGGCGCATGGGAAGATAGGTTTTCCGATCCAGGCGCCGGGCGCGGCCGCCGGGGCGGGATTCCAGGGTGTCGGAGAACAGGATGGCGCGGGCCCAGGCATTCTGGGGGGTGCGCTGGAGCGATTCGGCCTCGATCTTCTGATAGGAATCCGGCGCACTGGCCGCCATCGTCCAGGAGAGGCCGCCTGCCATCAGTCCGACCGCGACCGCCGCGGCCCATTTCATGTGAGTCATCATCCCGCCACCTTTTGCTATGCTGATCACGCGAGGTATATCCGTCCCGAAGGGGTAAATCAAGCCTATCCTTGGCCTTTCCCGTCTTCCTGCCCTTCATCCGGCGGTTCCGGTTCACCGGAGGCGGCCGCCGGTTCCGGCGGCTTTTTCCCGCCGGCTCCTTGGCCGTCGGGCGGCGTCCGGCGGGCCGTCCGGCGCAGGTGGTTCCAGTGCTCGATGCGCTTGCGAATCACCTCTTCGTATCCCTGGGATTCCGGCGCGTAGTACACCTTGTCGGTCGGGACATATTCCTGATCCACGAAATGCCCTTCGAAATCGTGGGCGTACTGGTAACCCTGATGGCCGAAGGCCCGGGCCGCGCGTTTGGATCCGGTGCTGCGCAGGGCCTTGGGCACGGGCAGGGTCCGGCCTTCCCTGATGTCGGCCAGGGCGGCTTCGAGTCCCTGGTAGGCGGCGTTGCTTTTGGGCGCCGTGGCCAGATAGGTGGTGGCCTGGGCCAGGGCGATGCGCGCCTCGGGCATGCCGACGAAATCCACGGCGTGCAGCGCGGCCACGGCAACGCTGAGCCCGCGCGGATCGGCGTTGCCGATGTCTTCGCTGGCGAGAATGACCAGGCGCCGCGCAATGAACCGGGGGTCTTCGCCGGCATAGATCATCTTGGCCAGCCAGTAGAGCGCGGCATTGGGATCCGAGCCGCGCACGCTCTTGATGAACGCCGAAATCGTGTCGTAGTGCCCGTCTTCGTCGTGGTCGTAGAGCACCG
>JAXGNL010000044.1:0-24983 GCA_040768005.1 Kiritimatiellia bacterium | reverse complement strand
GCACGACGATCTGGGGATCCTCTTCGCGCGGCGTGATGAGGAGAGCGGCGGCGCCGACGGCGAGGCTGATGAGGATCAGCAGGATCGACAGGTTGCCCTTCAGGAAGGCCTGAAGGATGCCGGAGGTGACGGAGTGTTTGCGTTCTTCCATGGGATCAGCCCTCCTGCGGGACGGGGTTCACGAGGATGACGTCGCCGGCGGAGAGGCCGGAGAGGATTTCGACGGCATCGCCGCGGGCGGGACCGGTCTTGACGAGGCGGCGGACGGCGCGGCCGTCGCGGACGGCCTGCACGAATTCGAGCTGGCCGACGCGGACAACGGCGGAGGCGGGGACGGAAACGATCTCGCGCGGGCCGGCATCGACCCAGAGGCGGCCGAAAGTGCCGGGGAGGACGTCGCCGGCGACGCCGTCGAGATGGATTTTCACGAGCTGGGTGCGGGAGGCGGGATCGACTTCGCTGACGATTTCGGAGACGGAGCCGGGGAAGACCTTGGCGGGGCGGTCAAGGGAGACGTCGACGGACTGGCCGATGGCCAGGCGGTCGAGGAGGCGGACGGGGACGGGGGCTTCGAGGCGCATGCGGGCGGGATCATAGACGGCCAGCAGCAGCATTCCCGGATTGGCGAGATCGCCGACTTCGATGCGGCGTTCGGTGACGATGCCGTCAATGGGGGAGGTGACCTGGGCATAGGTCAGCATGACCTTGACCTGTTCGACCTGGGCCTGTGCGGCAGTGAACATGGATTCGGCCGCGGTCAGGGCCTGCTGGGTGGTGGCTTCTTTTTCATAGAGGCTTTTGGCGCGGTCGTATTCGGTGCGGGCCTGGTGGAGCTGGGCCTCGGCGGCGGCGAGCTGCTGGCGGATGTCGCGGTCGTCCAGGGTGACGAGCACCTGCCCTTTCGTCACGCGGTCGCCGGCGGAGGCGAAGACTTCGCTGACATAGGCCGGGATGCGGGCGCTGAGGTTGATTTTCTCTTCGGAGGCGGTGGTGCCGACGACGTCCACACGGGTCGGGACGGTTTGGATTTCAATCTGAAACGTCTCGGCGTCTTCGGGCAGGGGGAACCCCGTTTCGGCGTCCAGTGTGCCGGGTGCCGTCTTGTCGCCCAGAAACCCGCCGGACCAGACCACGACAACCGCGAGGCCGGCAAGGGCGAGAACGAGTTTCAGGTATTTCTTCAGTTGGGTTGAGATCTTGTTCATGTGGGATTCCTCCGATTGGGCTTTGAAATGGTTTTCCCGTAGGGGCTCAGCTTGCTGAGCCCGGGCTGAGCCAGCTCAGCCCCTACAGGAGATGGATCACAGGGAATCATTCTGTCTCCTGACTCCTGGCTCCTGGCTGCCGCCCAGCTCCCCCTTGGCGCGCTGAAGGTTCGAGAGGGCGGTCAAATAGTCGTAGCGGGCGGCGATGCTGCGGGTCTGCATGGCGGTGACGCCGACCTGGGTCTGGAGGAGGAGAGCGATATCGGCGGCGCCCTGTTCGTACTGTTCGCGGACGATGCGCTGGGCTTCTTCGGCGGTTTCGAGGCTTTTGCGGGTGACGTTGAGGCGTTCCCAGGCTTCGCGGGCGCCGAGAAAGGCCTGCTGCAGGTCGAGCTGGAGATTCAGCCGCGCCTGGTCCTCGTCGGCGCGGGCGGCATCGAGTTCGGCCTGGGCGGCCTGGACGGCGGCGCGGGTGCGGGCGCCGTCGAAGATATTCACCTCGGCCATGACGCCGGCCATGTAGCTGTTTTCGAAATCGCTGGAGACATCGCTGTCGAGGTCATAGGAGGCGAAGGCGCTGACGGTGGGGACATAGCCGCCGCGGGCCTTGGCCAGATCCTGCTCCTTGACCCGGCGCATGAGGCGGGCGGCGCGGAGTTCGGGGCGGTTTTCGTAGGCGTCGGGATCGGTGCATTCGGGCGGGGGGGCTTCGAGGGCGGCGGTGCCCGGGGATTCGATGGAGTCGGCGGCCACGAGATCGGCGCCGATGCCGGCGTTGAGGGCGGCGACGGCGAGCTGCAGGCCGTTGCGCGCGCGGATGAGGTCTTCGTTGGCCTGGGCGAGCTGGGTTTCGAGGTTCAGCACGTCCGTACGCACGGCGCTGCCGGCTTCGAACCGGGCCCGGGCGATGCGCAGGCTTTCCCCGATGCTTGTAACGGATTCGGCCTGGACGTCGGCAAAAGCCCTGGCCTGGAGGACGCCGTAGAATCCGCGGGTGATTTCGTGGATGAGCTGGTTGCGGGCGGCGGCCAGGGCTTCGGCGCTGGCTTCGGCCCCGAAGCGGGCCATGTGCCTGCCGGCGTCGCGCTGGCGGTCGAAAAGCCGCCACTGGGCCCCGACGCTCAGGCGGAGGTTGTCGGTGTCGTCGGGGTCATTGGGGTTGAAGGCGGGATCCTGCATGTTCAAGGTGCGCTGATTGAGCTGCATCATGAATGATTGAATGGGGTTGTCGCTGGCGGAGTAGGTGCCGGAGACGCCGACGGAGGGATAATAATAGGAGCGGGCCTGGCGCAGCATGGCGCGGGCGGAACCGATGCGGGCCTCGGCGGCCTGCAGGGTGGGGGAGTGGTCGAGGGCGGCCTGGACAGCCTGATCCAGGGTGACGGCGCGGGCGGCGGGGGCGGCGAAGAGGAGGGCGGCCAGGACAAGGAATGCGGTTTGTTTCATCTCAGGCTCCTTTTTTGGCGCGCATGCAGTTGAGAATGGTCAGCGAGCGGCGGTCGCCGATGCGGTACCAGACTTCCTTGCCGCGGCGCTCGGAGGCGACCAGCCCCATGCGGCGCATCCGGGTCAGATGGTTTGAGGTGACCGCCTGGGGCAGGGAAAGGCGCCCGACCAGTTCATGAACGGGTGCTTCGCCGCGGGTCTCCAGCAGATCGACAATCTGGAGGCGGTGAGGGTGGGCCAGCAGCTTGAGCACCTGCGCCATGCGGCCCAGTTCCTCCACCGGCAGATCCTGCGCACAAGACTTGGTTTTTGCTTTCATGACCTCCAACATATATCGTTATTATAATATGTCAATATCAATATATGAAAAAAATCCTCCGGCGGGGTACACTGTCCCGGCGGACCGGCGGCGGGCCGCGGAAAGGCAGGCCGGCATGGCATTGGACAGGACGACACGGATAGCCCTGAACGACGGGCACTCGATTCCGCCACTGGGGCTGGGGGTGTTTCAGATCGAGGACGCGGCGGCCTGCGAACGGGCGGTGGCGGCGGCGCTGGACTGCGGCTGCCGGCACATCGATACGGCGGCGGTGTATGGCAACGAGGAAGCGGTGGGCCGGGCCATTTCCCGGAGCGGCATTCCGCGCGAGGAGCTGTATATCACCACCAAGTGCTGGGTGGACGACTTCGGGCGGGACAAGACGCGGAAGGCGTTTGACGCCAGCCGGAAGAAGCTCGGACTGGATGTCATTGACCTCTATTTGCTGCACTGGCCGGTGGACGAAACGATGATGGGGGCGTGGGAGACGCTGGTTGACCTGCGTGCGGAAGGGGCGGTCCGGTCCATCGGCGTGAGTAATTTTACCGTGAGGCGCTTTGAAGAATTTTTCTTCCGGCACACCGGCATCGTGCCGGCGGTGAACCAGGTGGAACTGCATCCGTTCAACAGCCGACCGGATGTGCGGGAATACTGCTCCGGAAAGGGCATCGCGGTGGAAAGCTACTCGCCGCTGGCGCGGGCAAAGGGGCTGGATCATCCGGAATTGGCGGCGGTGGCCGCCGAATGCGGCAGGACGCCGGCCCAGGTCGTCATCCGCTGGCACCTGCAGCACGGCTTGGTCGTCATTCCCAAGTCGCAGCATCCGGACCGCATCCGCGAAAACGCCGATGTGTTTGATTTCGAACTGACGGCCGGCCAGATGTCCCGGATCGACGCCCTGAACGCCGACCGTTTCGTGATCACCTGGCGTCCGGGCGGCGAGGAGCGGTGGTACTGAGAGGGGGGGCATCCGGGGTCTGGACGGCAGAGCGGATGGCGCGGTTCTGAAGCTCTTTAGAGCATTTTCATCAATTCTGTAGCCGTTTTGTCTACTGCATTGGTTCTGGCCGTTGTCAGGCTGTATCGAAACAGCGATGCTATTCCTGCTTCGCCTTCCTTGGCCAGGACCCATTCGCTACGACCTCACGGCTATATTTTTCTTCAAATGCGCTAACCGCCGGGAGCCGCTTCGTCCGCGTCCGGTTTCAGGTCAACCCCCAACAGGCCGGCTTTATAGTTATTGCAATATGTATACATATTGCAATAACTATAAAGCCGGAGGATCGTGAAAAAGGAAGGAGGAGGGAAGATCTGCCCGGGATTACCGGGAAGCCTGCAGGAGGCGGAAGGAGCGGGGGGGGAGGACGAGGGGGCCGGGGGGGAGACGGTCGCCGGTCCAGAGGTCGCGGGCGGGGAGGGGCAGGTCCAGGGTGACGGATTCGCCGCCTTTGTGAATGGCGCACCAGAGGGTGTCGCCGTCGAGCCGTCGCTCGAAGAAGAGGGTGTCGTTGCCGGGGGTGTCGAGCCAGCGGAAGGATCCGCGGCGCAGGGCGGGCTGGGCTTTGCGCAGGGCGATGAATTTCTGGTAGAACGCAAAGAGATCCATGTCGGGGGCGCGGGAATTCGGAACGGGGAGCGGGGCGCGGAAGCCCATGGTTTCGTCGCCGGCGGGGATATCGCTCCAGAGCATGGGCTGGCGGTCGCAGGGGTCGTTGGCGCCCCACAGGCCGACTTCGGTTCCGTAGTAGAGCATGGGGGCGCCGGGGCCGGCGAACTGCCAGGCGGCGGCGAGTTTCAGGGCCTGTTTGGCCTCGGGGCCGGGGCGGTGGGTTTTGAGTTCCGGATTGTCGGCGGCCTTGGGCCAGTTGAAATAGTCATCCCAGCGGGTGAACGGGGGACAGGCGCTTTCGAGCAGGGTGAGGATGCGCCCGGTGTCGTGGGAATCGAGCAGGTTCTGCATGATCAGGGCCGTGCCGGGGGAATGGCGCGCGTGCAGGGTATCGATACGCCGGCGGAATTCCGCCGCGCCGAGGGAGGCGGCATGGGTGGTGAAGAACGCGATGGTGGGATAGGCCCATTCGTAGTTCATCACGGCGGAGAACTGGTCGGGCTGGATCCAGTCCCGGGCGGGACCGACGATTTCGCCGGTGGTATAGGCGTCGGGGTTGATGGAGCGCACGTGTGCATGCCACTCGCGCCAGAATCCGTGCGGGACGCAGTAGGCGACGTCGAGCCGCCAGCCGTCGATGCCCTCTTCGGGCCGGCCCTGTCCCGAGGGGTCCATCCAGCGGCGGGTGATGTCGAAGAGGTATTGTTTGATGCCGGGGTTGAGGGTGTCGCCGGTGCGGCCGAATTCGGGCAGGCCGCCGTGTCCGCCCCAGCCGGCATAATCGAATGTGCCGTCGTCGTGCCATTTTTCGATGCGGTACCAGTCGGCATAGCGGGAGGCCCTGCCGTGCTTTTTCAGATCGAGGAAGGCGAAGCAGCGTGTGCCGGAATGGTTGAAGACGCCGTCGAGGATGAGGCGCATGCCGCGGGCGTGGACGTCGGCGACGAGGTCGAGGAAGAAGCGGTCGGCGGCGGTCCAGATCCAGGTGGCGGGGTCCTCGGTTTCGCTGGCGGCGGCCAGCAGGGCCATGTCGCCGTCGCGATCGGGTCCGAGGGTGGGGTCGATGTGGTGGTAGCAGGCGGCGTCGTACTTGTGCAGGGACGGCGCCATGAAGACGGGATTGAGGTAGATGGCGTTGATGCCGAGCTGCTGGAGATAGGGCAGCTGTTCACGCAGGCCGACGAGGTCGCCGCCGAAGCGGCGGTGGAAGACGGTGGAGAAGAAATGCGATTCGCGCGGCTTTTCCCAGGTGTCGCGCCCGTACCACTCCATGCCCCAGGGGCAGATGCGCCAGCCGGGGACGTGTTCGGCGCCGATGTCCCCGGGGCGGGGATCGGACTGCGGTGCGCCGTTGCGGAAGCGTTCGGGGAAGACCTGGTACCAGACGGCGTCCTTGGCCCAGTCGGGGGAGGCAAACGGATTTTCCTGGATCATGGCGATGGCGGGGGAGGGGGGTGGCGGGATCATGCGCCGGCGCAGAGGGATTTGAGCCAGGCGAGGTACTCGGGGACGCGCGGGTCGCCCTCGGGCGGGGCGAACGGAGCTTTTTCGCCGGGGGTCAAGGGAATGTAGGGCCCGGCCTTGGTCTCGAAGAAGACCGTGCCGTCTTCGAGGGCGATCCAGGTGTGGAAGGTGTTGAAGGGGACATCGGCGGTCATGCCGGGGCGCAGGACGCGGGCGGCGAGCACCTGTCCGGCTTCGTCGAAGATCACGGCGCCGAGCCTGCCGCGGAGCAGGACGAGGGATTCATCCTTGGCGGCATCGGCATGGCGGTGGGGCTGGACGTAGGTGTCGGCGCACATCGCGTTGAAGAAGCGCTGGCAGGGATAATCGCCGGCGGCATGCAGGTTGAAGTTCTTGCGGCGGCGCGGGGCGGCGGCCGCCTCGGCGGAGAGCCGGTCGAGAAAGGCGTCGTCGAGAATGCGGATGGGGGGCGGTTTCATGTCGGGGCAAGGGGTAGCAGAATTGCGGGCGGCGGGAAAGCGGGGAATATAGGGGGGCGGGGGATCAACATTCAATATTCAACAAGGAATATCCAATATCCCGCATCTGCGGTGCACCCTTGGGGTCATATTGAGCGTAGGCGCGTAGCGCCGGAGTCGAAATCACTTGTCCCGCCGCCGCGGGATCTGAGCATAATCCCGATGGCCAGCCTTCGGGACCAAGCCGAGATCCCTCGACTCCGCTCGGGATGACAGCCATACAGGACTACAAGGCCTTTTTGCACAGCATGCACCGAATCGCAGATGCGCCCGTCAGGACACAGGACCGATTCACCCGCGCTGCGAGGGCGTGGGGGTCTTGGGACGGAAACAGCCGCGGTGCGTTTGGCAAACGCGTCCGACCCGCGGGGGTCATGGGGCGGAGAGGCGCAGGACGCGGCAGGCGCGGGGGGGGAGGTCGGCGGAGAAGGAGTCCATGGGGCCGAGGTCTTTGTGTGCCCAGAGGTCGCGGACTTCGGCCGGGCCGGCGAAGCCCAGCATGGCGAAGTTGACCCGGCGGGTGCGCGGTTCGTTTTCGCGGTTGAAGAGGCCGACGATCCAGTCGCCGTTGGTCAGTTGTCCGAACCAGATCTGGCTGTCCTCGTCGGCGGGTTCCCAGGAGAGGGGCTGGCCGACAAAGCCGTCGCGATTGAGTTCGAGCAGTTCGGGGTTGGTATAGAACCGCAGGTTGTCGCCGATGGTGTCGTGCTGGTCGGCGACGGCGATGGGGGCGCCGGCGAGCAGGCACAGGGAAATGACGCTGCGTTTTTCGTCGTCGGTGGCGAAGGTGTTGAGGCGGATGAAATCGGGGTCGAGGATGACTTGGCCGCGGCCGGCGATGCGCGACCAGTAGGCGAGGCCGTCGGCGGCGTTGCCATAAACCGACCAGCCCTCGCGCTTCTGGCCGCGGAACCACTCGCTCCACTTGGTCCAGCCGCCTTCGCCGGTGTCTTCGCCGATGCGGATCATGTGGCCATACCGGCGTTCGGCGGCGGCGTCGTGGTAGAGGTGGGGCATGACGAGGCTGAGGAACATGCCGCGTTCGTCGGCGGCTTCGCGCATCCAGCGCAGGGCGGTTTCGTAGTGTTCGCGGGGGCGGTCGGGGCCGACGCGCCCGAGCCAGAGGTCCTGGCCGTCCTCGTACCACGAGAGGAAATCGATGCGGTAGTACTTCACGCCCATGTCGGCGTAGAAGTGGATCCAGCCCTTGACGTACTGCTCGGCGCCGGGGCGGTCGACCTGGACCCAGGGGAAGCGGGCGTTCTCGGCGGGGTTTTTCAGGGAGGAGACGGGGATGTCGGTGCCGACGATTTTGCGTTCGGTGTCGTCGTCGGCGACGTGGATCCAGAGCGGGTTGCCGTACATGCCCAGGCGCATGCCGCGCTTCTGGAGATGTTCGGACCACCAGGCATAATCGTGTTCCCAGTGGCGGGAGTGGGAGAGGCGGTAGCCGTTTTCATTGAGTTGGGACGTGTCGCCCCAGCCGTCGATGCAGACCATGTCGTAGCCGAAGGGCTTGAGGGCCGTCTCGACCCAGTCGATGCCGGCGAGCCAGTCGGCTTCGGAAACATGGATGTCGTGTTGCCCGGCCTGTTCCTTCAGGATCTGGTTTTCGTAGACGCTCCAGTAGAGCGGGGCGCGGAAGGAATTGGATTGGGCGGCGGCGGTCATGGCGCAGGCCGCGGCTGCGCAAGCCAGAAAGACGGGTTTTCCACGCCGTGGAAACCGTTTATCCACGGCATGGAAAACTCCGGGCACGGGGCGGGTCGCCCGGCGGTCAGGCTTCGACCTGGACGGCCTTGGAGGACTGCCAGACGCCGTGGATATTGCAGTAGGCGACGGCCTGGAAGACGCCGGACTTGGCCAGTTTGACGCTGGCGGTCATGCTGGGGTTGGTGAAGGCGGGGCCGGGGTCGTCGGTGGTCGAATCGCCGTGGGCGGTGAATTCGGCATGAGCGAGCTGGATGGGCAGCTTGGCGCCTTCGGGCAGGTAGTAGAGCGAGATCCAGCGGATGTGGTGCTGGACGGTGTTGGGATGGGCGATGGCCTTGCCGAGGCCGGCTGTCACGCTGAAGAATTCGCCGGCCTTGACGGAATCCGGCGCTTCGATGACGGGGGAGTGCTTTTCGGATTTCCAGTCGGCGCTTTGAATGGTGCTGTTGAATTCAGACATGAGATTCCTCCTGTGGTTGGATTTGCATGGCGAAGCCTATCACAGACCGCAAGGAACTGCCAAATCCCGGATCGAAAAAAGTGAGGGTGGGCGGGATATGGTCATTGACCCGGTTTTGCCGGTTCTGTGACAATTCAGGGCAAATGGAACAACCCCAAGGAGGATTCCGCATGAAAACGAGATGGCTGGTTCCGGTTCTGATCCTGGCGTGCGCGGCGTCGGCCGGCGCGGTGGAAATCACGTTGAAAGACGCCGACATGCGTCTGCAGCTGTACGGCTACATCCGGGCGGACCTGTCGCACGATTCGCAGGCGACGGCGCCGAAGGCCGATTTCGCCTTCTGGGTGCTGCCCGAGCTCGACGGCGAAAAAGACGCCCAGACGCATCTGGGCGCCCGGGAAACCCGTGTGGGGTTGAACCTGTTTGGTCCGGACGCGGGCGACTGGAAAACGACCGGCAAGATCGAAGTGGATTTCTACGGCAGCGGGAATCCCAATTCCTACAGCCCGCGTATCCGGCTGGCCTATCTGGACCTGGCCCACTCGTCCGGGCTGTCCATCCGCGCCGGCCAGGACTGGGAGACGTTCGTGGAAGTGATTCCCCGGATCGTGAACTTCGCCTATCTGGCGGACATCGGGGCGCTGGGGCTGCGGCGGCCGCAGGCGCGCGTGACGCAGGAGCTGAAGATCAGCGAGACGACCAAGCTGGTGGCGAAGGCGGCGGTGGCGCAGACCGTGGGCGAAGACCTGGACGGCGGGGGATTTGACGACGGGGCGGATGCCGACTGGCCGACGTTCCAGTTCAATGTCGCGCTGCACCAGAAGCTGTGGGCGGAGAAGTCCGCGCGCTTCGCGTTTTCGGGCCACTACGGGCGCGAGACGCTGGATGCGGCCGTCAGCAATGCGGTGACGGGGCTGGATGCGGAGGATTACGACACGTGGTCGGCGCAGGGGTCGGTGTATCTGCCGCTGACGAAGTGCCTGGCCGTGCAGGGCAACCTGTGGACGGGCGAGAACCTCGACACGTACTACGGCGGCATCGGGCAGGGCGTCAACATGGGGCTGGGCGAAGCCGTGGCGTCCAAGGGCGGCTGGGCGCAGCTGCTGTATGATCCGACCGAGAAGCTGTGCTTCGGCCTGGGCTACTCGATGGATGATCCCGACGACGACGATCTCAGCCCGGGCATGCGGGCCAAGAACCAGCAGGCATTCGTGAACGGCTTCTACAAGCTGACCCCGGCGGTGACCGTCATGGCGGAGTACGCCAACATGACCACGGATTACGTGGACGGCGACGAGGCCTGCAACAACCGCGTGCAGGTGGCCATCCGCTACGCGTTCTGACCGGCCGGTCGGTTGCGACCACGGGCCGCCTTCGGGCGGCCCTTTTTCGTGCTCAGAACACTTCGATGGCGGTGTTCTCCAGCAGGAGATAGAAGGGGCTGGAGGCGAAGGAGGGGGTGGTCTGGTCGCCGACATACAGGTCGAGATGGGTGGTGCCGCCATAGCCGGACTCGAAACGGTCCTGCACGTTCCAGGTGGAGGCGAGCAGTTTGCTTTCGACGGCGGCGGGGATGGGCGAGCCGTTTTCGAGGAGGGGGCCGACAAGGCGGAAGCGGGTGCCGCGGGGCAGGCCGCTTTCGTTGGCGGCGGCGGTTTCGAAGGGCCGCAGGGAGGAGCGGTAGGCGTCGGGCGGGAAGGAGCTGATCCAGAAGTTGCCGCCGTAGGAGCCGTTGAGGTACTGCCCGGCATAGGGGCCGGAGGTGAGGCGGCCGGAGCCTTCGAGGCGGACGGCGGCAATGAAGTCGGCGGGATAGGCGCCGAGGTCCTGGAGACCGGAGGAGCAATCGATGGACGTGCAGCCGGTGACAGCCTGCGGGGTGCCGCCGAAGAAGGATTCGACGGGGGTGTAGTAGAAGGTGATCTTGTAGCGGTCGGGCAGGACGGTGCCGCCGCCGGACGAGTCGTCGTCATCGCTGCAGCCGGCGCAGAGCAGCAGGGCGGGGAGGAAGGCGAGGAACAACAACCGGGCGATAGGTGGTTTCATGGCGGGCAATCTACCCCGGTTTTCCTCTTGTTGCAGGCGGCCGGGGTCAGAAATCGCGGGAGAGGGCGTCGAGTTCGGCGGGCGAGAGTTCGCGGAGGGGTTTGCCGCGGAGGGCGGATTCGGTGAGGGGGCCGATGCGGATGCGGCGGAGGCGCTTCACGCGCAGGCCGAGGGCGTCGAGCATGCGGCGGATGTGGCGGTTGCGGCCTTCGCCGAGGACGATGCGCAGGGAGGGGGGGCGGCCGGGGCGGGAGGCTTCGGGCGTGACGGAGAGGGCGCGCAGGACTTCGCCGTCGTCCTCGACGCCCTGGAGCATGGCGGCGATCTGTTCGCGGGTGGCGAAGCGGTCGGTCCAGGCGCGGTATTCCTTTTCGACGTGGTGGCGCGGGTGGGCGAAGGCGTGGGCGAGTTCGCCGTCGTTGGTCAGCAGGATCAGGCCTTCGCTGTCCCAGTCGAGGCGGCCGATGGTGTAGAGCCGCAGGCGCGGGTCCGCGCCCATGCGCGCGGCCCATTCGACGATGGTGGGGCGGCCTTCGGGGTCGTGCGAGGTGCACATCAGGTTGCGGGGCTTGTCGGCGAGATAGGTGCGGTGCGGTTCGGGGCGCACGGGGCGGCTGTCCACGGCCACGCGCTGCCGGTCCGGATCGACGCGCGTGCCGAGCTGCGTGACGGTCTGGCCGTCCACCTGCACGCGTCCGGCGGTGATCAGCTCTTCGCAATGGCGGCGCGAGCCGACGCCGGCGGAGGCGAGGAATTTCTGCAAACGGACGCCGCCGGGGAGGGGGGGCAGGGGACCGGGTTCAGGGTTCAGGGGGGGGGATTTCATCACAGGGGCCAGCGCAGAGTGGTGCGGAAGAGGATGTGTCCGAGAGCGTCGATGACCGATTCCTTCATGCCTTGGGAGAAGGCGTCCCGTTCGAGGGGCATTTTGGCGAGGGCTTCGTCGAAGGCGGCTTTGCGGCCGGGGTCGGCCTCGAGGGCTTCGGCGCGTTCGCGGTGAGCCTGGCGGTCGCGGAATCCGGGGGAGGCCTGGTATCCGAGCTGGGCCATGGCGAGTTCGCCGCCGTCGAACCAGGCGAGGGAGCAGCCCTTGCAGAGGTCCAGGTGCAGGTCGAAGCCGGGGACGTTCAACGGGCGCTTCTGCATGGCGGCATGGCAGCGCGGGCAGCGGAGGACGTGGGCGGAGTCGCCCTGGAATCCGTCGCGCGCTTCGGTTTCAAGTTCGGCGAGGGTTTTGCGCGGCAGGCGCCGGATGGCCTCGTAGCGGGTCAGGTCGACCAGATGGCCCGCGCAGTCCGGGCAGCGCAGGACGCGGAAGCCTTCGTAGTCTTCCGGGTCGAGCGCAACAGTGCAGATGGGGCAGAGGCGGGCGATCATGGGATTTTCCACGCCATGGACAATTTTACGCGGCGTTTTCCACAGTATGGAAAAAAGTTTTCCACGGTGTGGAAAAAGCGGGTCTGGATTTTCCACGGCATGGAAAAAGTTATCGCATTTTTTCCACGCCATGGAAAAAAGTTTTCCACGCTGTGGAAAATCCGGAAGGGGTGGCGGGGTGAAGCAACAAGACTTTCCGGGACCGCCCTCACGTGTTGGATCGAAGCGTCCGGATGGTGATCTGAGGCGGAGGTGGAGAGCGGTCGGAAGGGAAGAAATCAGGGGAGCAGGATTCCACATAGTTAATTAACTGTGTGGATACTATGTGGATAAGAATGAAAGGAAATCAAAGATAATAATTATAAATTAGCAACATAGTTAATTAACTATGTCATACATTCCATCCACAATGAATGTTAACTAACAGAAGAAAAATCAGGGCGGTGGGATCAGGAGGCGCTGGGCGGCGAGGAAGTCGGGGGGCGGGGGGGCGGTGAAGGCGAGGGGGGCGCCGGTGCGGGGGTGGAGGAGTTTCAGGGAATGGGCGTGGAGCATCTGTCGGGGGATGGCGAGGCCGTCGGGGAGGCCGTGGCGGGCGCGGCCGTAGGTGGTATCGCCGACGACGGGGTGTCCGAGGCGGGCCATGTGGACGCGGATTTGATGGGTGCGGCCGGTTTCGATGCGCACGCGCAGGAGGCTGGCGAGGGGGCCGGCGGCGAGGGTTTCGTAGCGGGTGAGAGCGGGGCGGCCTTTGTCCGTGACGGCCACTTTCTTGCGGTGGACGGGATGGCGGCCGATGGGCAACTCGATGACTCCCGCCGGTTTTTTCGGCGTGCCCCAGACGAGGGCGAGGTATTCCTTTTCGACGGTGTGGGCGGAGAACTGGGCGACGAGGGAGGCGACGGCCTGTTCGTTCTTGGCGACGACGAGGACGCCGGAGGTGTCTTTGTCGAGGCGGTGGACGATGCCGGGACGGAGTTCGCCGCCGATGCCGGCGAGATCGGTGCAGTGGTGGAGGAGGGCGTTGACGAGGGTGTCGGCGGCGTGGCCGGGGGCGGGGTGGATGACGAGGCCGGGGGGCTTGTTGAGGACGATGAGGTCGGCGTCTTCGAACAGGATGTCGAGCGGTATGTCCGTGGCGACGAGGCCGGCGGGTTCGGGGGGCGGGAAGATGCAGAGGAGGGTGTCGCCGGGGGCGAGGGGGGTGTTGGGTTTGAGGGCGGGGGCGCCGTTGAGGGTGACGCGGCCGGATTCGATGAGCTGTTTCCAGCGGGAGCGGGAGATGGCGGGGTGGGCGGCGGCGAGCCAGGCGTCGAGGCGGGGCGCGGAGCGGTCGAGGGTGAAGGCAAGCGGCGGGGCGGCGGTCATGGGGACGGGGGGGAAAGGAGGGGGCTTGAGAGAGAGGATTTCTTTCGAATTTTGGCGGCGCGAAAACCAACCGGCATCTTTTCCGCGCCGTCGCGTCGCGGCCGACCACTCGCCGACATGAGTCGCGCTCGGGTCGTCCGCAACGCGCCGTCATCGGAAAATCTACCGGTTATTTCCGCGCAACAGCCCCGCCAAAATCCGCAAGAAATCCTCTGCTGCCACGTCCACGCCCATGGCGTGGCAAGCCGGCGGACAGCGAACCGTTGAACTCTGAACCCTGAACCCTGAACCCGGCCTCTCACGGCTGCCGTGCGCAGATTTGGAAGCCGAGGGCGGCGGCGGTATCGAGGAGGGAGGGGGAGGCGTGGTCGAGGTGGACGCGGAGGGCGGCGAATTCGCGGCGGCCGGTATAGTTCTTGCGGAAGCGGTCGAAGCGGCGGCGGAGGTCGGCGGGATCGGCGGCCGCGGTCCTTTCGGCGCGCCAGGCCTGGTCGTCGGCGGGGATGGGGCAGGCGGCGGCGAGGAGGTCGGCGAGGGCTTCGTCGTCGGTGCGGTGGGCGGCGTCGAGGGGGGGGGGGGGGGGGGGGGGGGGGGGGTCGGGGGCAACCAGGAGGGTTCGACTTCGAGGTAATGGCAGAGTTCGCGGTGGCACTGGAGGGTGCCGTTGAGGAGGCCTTCGAGGGTATAGCCGGCGATGTGCGGGGTGAGGAGGTCCACGGCCCCGGCGAGGGCGTCGGCGAGTTCGGGCTCGTGTTCCCAGACATCGAGGGCGCAGGCGGCGAGGAGGTGGTGGTCGAGGGCGCACTGGAGGGCGTCGGGATCGGCGACTTCGCCGCGGGAGGTATTGAGGAACCAGGCGCCGGGGCGGAGCTGTTCAACGAGGCGGCAGTCGGCGAGGTGGCGGGTGGGGAAGGGGCCGCCGTCGGTCAGCGGGGTGTGGAGGGTGAGGATATCGGCCTGGGGGAGGATGGCGTCGAGGGGGAGATAGTCGGGGGAGCTGGTTTTCAGGGAGAGAGGGGGGTCGTTGAGGAGGGGGCGCAGGCCGAGGAGGGGGGCTTTTCGGGCGACGCGGGAGCCGACCTGGCCAACGCCGACGATGCCGAGCAGTTTGCCGGCGAGGGGAACGGCGCGGCGTCGGGCGAGGCAGGCGAGGGCGGTGAGGGCGTATTCGGCGACGGCGTTGGCGTTGCAGCCGGGGGAGGCGGCCCAGGCGATGCCGGCTTCGGCGAGCCATTCGGTGTCGAAGTGGTCGGCGCCGGCGGTGGCGGTGGCGACGAATTCGACGGGGGTGCCGTCGAGCAGGTCGCGGTCGACGCGGGTTTTGGAGCGGACGATCAGGGCGCGGGCGCCGGCCAGGTCTTCGCGGCGGATGTCGCGGTCGGGCAGGAGGGTGACGTCGCCCAGGGGAGAGAAGGCGTCGCGGCCGTGCAGGACGCTGGCGGCGCAGACAATCTTCATGGCGCGGGGGAGTCTTCGGCGGGTTCCTCGATGGCGGTGACGAGGCCGTTGAGGAACTCGACGCGGCGGCGGATGAATTCGCGTTCCTGGAGGACATTGACCCAGGCGCTGCCGCCGATGGAGCGCATGCCGCCGGGGCCGGAGACGAGCAGGCCGTCGATGTCGGCGCGCTGCCGTTCGTAGCGGCGGACGGTATCGAGGTAGAGCCAGACGTCGGTTTCGGCGCCGGCGGAGCGGCGGACGAGGCGGCGCTGGGGGTCGCCGAGGGCGATGCGGACCATGTCGGGGGTGTAGCCGAGGGTGATCTGGCCGCCGCGGATGCGGGCCTGGTCGGCGACGGGCAGGGAGTCGAAGAGTTCCTGGTTCTGCTGGATGCGCCGGGCGGGGGTGGTGGCGCATCCGGCGAGGAGCAGGAGGAGGGCGGCGGCGGCGGACAGGCGGAGGAGGGCGGTCATGCGGGGGATTCCTTGGGGCCGGAGGGGGTGGATGGGGGGAGTTCGTCGGGGTCGAAAGAACCGATGTGAACCGAGAGGCAGTTGCCGTGCGGTTCGCGGCGATAGGCGATTTGGCGGCAGATGCGGCGGACGAGTTCGATGCCGAAACCGCCGTCCACGCCGGTTTCGATGTGGCGGAGGATATCGGGCGCGGGGTGGCCGGTGGGGTCGAAGGGATGGCCGTCGTCCATCAGTTCGACCTGGATGATATCGCTGTCCACGGAGATCCAGATGGAGATGGTATGGGGATCGGGATCGGAATAGCCGTATTTGACGGTGTTGGAGAGCAGTTCCTCGAGGACGAGGCGGAGGGAATAGAGGGCCTGTTCGGAGATGGGGAATACCTGGGCCCAGGCGAGGGCTTCGCGGGCCATGGCGGTGGCGGATCCCAGTTCGTTCGGGATCTGCCAGCTTCGTTCTCCATACAGCCGGGGCATGCAGACGGCCTTGGGGGGTTAGAGTTCCAGCCGGATGACCTGGGTGTCGCCGGGTTCCATCCGGCGGATGTGCAGGGTATTGCGGTTGATGCGGCCGTCGCGTTCGTAGGTCATCCGGGAGGTGACGCGGCGGACGAGTTCGATGCCGAGGCCGCCGATGCGCGAGGAGCGGACGATGCGTTCGACATCGGGAGGGGGGTAGCGGGTGGGATCGAAGGGGTGGCCGTCGTCCTCGAAGACGATTTTCAAGTGATCGGGATGGATGGAGATGGAGAAGCGGATGAGGTGTTCGGCGTCGTCATCGTAGCCGTACTTGATGGTGTTGGTGGCCAGCTCTTCGATGGCGAGGCCGACGGAGTACTTGACCCGGGAGGGCAAGGGCTGTCCGGCCAGCCAGTCGAAAACCTCCCGGGCCGCGTCGGCCATGGCGGGGAGCCGGTTGGCGATTTGCCAGGATTTTTCGGCGATTTGTTCCATGGGTGGCGCCTCCGCATGCGCCCATTGACTGTATAACAAAAGATATCCTACATTGGGAAACCCGAAAAGGGAAGAAATTCCGGCGGCCCCGGGATGGAAGGGATGGAAAGGTCCGGCATGATCAAGGCGTGTGAACTGTCGAAAAACAGCGTGGTGGAAATCAACGGGGATCCGCATGTGGTGGAGCAGATGCGGACGCAGTCGCCGTCGGCGAGGGGGGCCTCGACGCTGTACAAGGTGCGGTTCCGCAACGTGCGGACGCGGGCGAAGCTGGACCAGACGTTCAAGGGGGACGATGTGCTGAAGGAGTCGGACTTCGAGACGCGGATGGTATCGTACAGCTACCGGGAGGGGGACCGGTTCACGTTCATGGACCTGGAGGACTACACGCCGTACGAGCTGATGGAGGACGAGATCGAGCCGGCGGTGCCCTATCTGGTGGACGGGATGGAGGGGATCAAGGCGCTGCTGCAGGACGGCAAGGTGCTGAGCATCCAGCTGCCGGACGCGGTGGAACTGCAGATTGCGGAATGCGCGCCGTCGATGCGGGGCGCGAGCGTGACGGCGCGGACGAAGGCGGCGACGCTGGAGACGGGGCTGGTGATCCAGGTGCCCGAGTACATGGAGCCGGGCGAGCGGGTGCGGGTGGATACGCGGACGGGAGATTTCATCCAGCGGGGTGCAGTGGGGGCAGGCAGGGGGCAGGCAGGGGCAGGGTTCAGAGGCCAGGAGACAGCCGGGGCCCAGGGGGGACAGGGGACAGGAGCGGCGAGTTGGAGTCAAGTGGGGCGCAGTCTCGCTTATAATTATAACCGAGACAAATAGTCTGGGTGGGCAGAGGACAGAGGAGAATATCCAATGTCCAATGTTCAATATCCAATCTTCAAGGGGGGTGCTTTTGCTTTCCGGGGGGTGCGGGGGCATGATAGGGTGCCGGGACTGAATTGAGGGAGAACGTGAAGTTTACGGAAATGGACTGGACGACGTGGGAGCCGCGGGAGACGGCGACGCTGATGTTTGTGCGGATGGACGGCATGGTGCTGCTGATCCGGAAGCTGATGGGGATGGGCGCGGGCCTGATCAATGCCCCCGGGGGGCGGGTGGATCCCGGCGAGACGCCGGAGCAGGGGGCGGTGCGGGAGGCGCAGGAGGAACTGCACGTGACGCCGATCGGGGTGCGGAAGGCCGGGGAACTGGCGTTTCAGTTTATCGATGGCTATTCGCTGCGCTGCCATGTGTATACGGCGTCGTCCTACGAGGGGGTGCCGACGCAGACGCCCGAGGCGATTCCGCTGTGGGTGGACGAGCGGGAGATGCCCTACAGCCAGATGTGGGCGGACGACCGCCTGTGGTATCCGCTGGTGCTGGAGGGGCGCCGGTTTTCGGGACGGTTTCTGTTTGACGGCGAAATCATGCTGGGCAGCGAACTGGACGTGGAGCCGCCTTCCGCGGAGAGGGCGGGCTGACGGGAGCGGCAGGAGGAGGAGGCGCGCATGGACTGGGCGACATGGAACTGGGTGGACTGGCTGTTCGTGGCGATGCTGCTGTACGGCGGGGCGATGGGGGCGGTGCGGGGGCTGTCGCACGAGCTGGCGATGCTGATCGGGATGATTGCGGCGGTGACGGTGACGTGGCTGTTTTACGAGCCGGTGTCGGCGTGGCTGTGCGGGCACTGGACGGAGCTGCATCCGGAAATCACGCGGCTGGTGGCGGTGGCGGCGCTGGTGACGGTGACGCTGGCGGGGATGCACGCGCTGCGCAAGGGGCTGGGGGCGCTGATGACGTTTTCGTTCAAGGGCCCGGTGGAGCGGGTGGGCGGGTTGCTGGCGGGCGTGGTGCGGCGGGGCGCGGTGTTCCTGCTGGCGCTGCTGCTGGCGAGCTTCGTGCCCTGGAGCGCGCTGCAGCGGGCCGTGATGTTCCAGTCGCGGGTCGGGTCGGCGGTGCTGCCGCACCTGGTGGAGGGGTACAACGCGGTTGCGGAGCGGATTGCGGTGATCCAGGCGGAGGTGCCGGTGGGGGTGGAGCTGCCGCATGCGGTGATGCCGCCGGAAGTGCCGCCGGAAGCCTACGGGGAGTAGGGGCCGCATGGCGGGGATGGTGTCCAAGGAGGTGATCGACCGGATCCGCGGATCGCTGGACATCGTGGATGTGATCGGGTCGTACATCCAGGTGAAGCGGGCGGGGTCGTCGGCGAAGGCGCTGTGTCCGTTCCACAAGGAAAAGACGCCGTCGTTCCACATCAATCCGGCGCGCCAGGCGTTCCACTGTTTCGGCTGCGGGGCGGGCGGGGACGTGTTCAAGTTCGTGATGCTGTACGAGAACGTGGATTTTCCGACGGCGCTGCGGCTGCTGGCGTCGCGGGCGGGGGTGGCGCTGGAGTTTGATGAGAGCGGGAGCGGGGCCCGGCGGGAGGGGCCGGCCAAGGACGAGATATTCAAGGCCAACGAAGACGCCTCGCGGCGATTCCAGAAGGAGCTGCTGCAGAGTGCGGAGGCGGAGGCGGCGCGGGCCTACCTGAAGGGGCGCGCGCTGGAGCTCGAGGCCTGGAAGGAGTGGGGGCTGGGGTATGCGCCGGACGGCTGGGGGTTTCTCTCGGATAAGGCGGGAGGCCGCGGCAGCGCGCGCATGAAGGCGCTGGAGGCGGCGGGGCTGCTGTCCACCAGCGAGAAGGGCAGCGTGTACGACCGGTTCCGGGGCCGGGTCATGTTCACGATCCGCGACGAGCTGGGGCGGGCGGTGGGGTTCAGCGGGCGGGTGCTGAAGGCCGACGACAAGGCCGGCGGCAAGTACGTGAATACGCCGGAGACGGCGGTGTTCCGCAAGAGCAAGATTCTGTTCGGGCTGGACAAGGCCAAGCGCGAGATTCTCGACCAGCGCAAGGTGGTGCTGGTGGAAGGGCAGATTGACTGCATCCGCTGCCATCTGGGCGGGTTCCGCACCGCGGTGGCGTCGCAGGGGACGGCGTTCACGGAAGAACACGCCCGGCTTCTCAAGCGCTATGCCGATCATGTGATGGTGGTGCTGGATGCGGACGCCGCAGGCCGGAAGGCCGCGCTGCGCACGGCGGAGCTGCTGCTGGAGGAAGGCCTGGCGGTATCGCTGGCGGCGCTCCCGCCCGGGGAGGATCCCGACTCGCTGATCCTGAACCAGGGGCCGGAGGCGTTTGCGGCGGTGCTCGACGGCGCGCGCACGGCCATGGGGTTTCTGGTGGGGATGCTGCGGGAGCGCGGCCGGCTGGAAACTCCGGAGGGCATGCTGCGCGCGACCCGGGCGGTGCTGGAACTGGCGGCGCATGCGCAGGGGGCGGTGCAGGCCGAGCAGATGCTGCGCGAAGCCGCCGCGGGCCTGCAGGTGGGCTACGCCGCGCTGCGGGAGGATTTGCGCCGCGCCCAGCGGTTGAAGGGGCGCCCCGCCGCGGCGGCGGGGCCCGGCGAAACGGCGGCGCCCGCCGCGGCTCCGGAACGGCCCGTGGACGAAGTGGAACTGGCGGCGCTGCTGTGCGGGGCGTCGCAATCCGAGCTGGCCGGTTTTATCCGGCGCTGGCTGCCGTATCCGCTGGTGACCGATCCCGATTGCCGGGCCATCATTCAGATCCTGGCGGAGGAGGAGGAAGAGCTGATGCCGGCGCTGGACGAGGCGAGCGATTCCTGCAAGGCGCTGGCGGCGCAGATTGCGAATGCGCCGTCCAAGATTGCGGACCGGGAGGAAGAGGAAAACACGCTGAAGGCCGCGCAGGACCTGGTCCTGCGCATCTGGCGGCGGCGCCTCGAAGCGGAGCGGGCGGCCATTGGCCGCCGCATGCAGTCGCGGGAGGGCGCGGAACGCCAGCAGCTGCTGCACGACATGACGGAACTGCTGCTGGATCTGGGGAAGATCAAACGCGGCTGGGCGGCCGGCAGCGTGATCCTGGACCAGCACCTGCGGCGCATGGCAGAGGCCTAGCCTCGGTCTCAGCGCCACTCGTGCCGGGGATATTTGCGGGAGAGTTCCTTTTTGATGCGCGGATAGTGGTCGCGCCAGAAGCCGGGGAGATCCTTGGTGATCTGGACGGGGCGGTGGCTGGGGGCGAGAATGTGCAGGACGAGGGGGATGCGGCCGGCGGCGAGGGCAGGGAGCGTCTCGACGCCGAACAGCTCCTGGATGCGGGCGGAGATGAACGGTTCCGCGGCATCGGCGTACTGGACCTTGACGGAGCGTCCGTTGGAGAGGGTGACGCGCTCGGGCATGTGCTGTTCGACGAGGGCGGTCTGGGCGGGGGAGAGAAGGGCTTTAACGGTGGGCAGGACCGGGCGGTCCTTGATTTCCTTGTAGGAGGCCGCGCCGTGGCAGATCTGCTGGACGACCAGTTCGCGCTCGGTTTCGCCGCAGGACGGCAGCGCCCAGTCCGGGCAGGCGGCGGCGAGAAGGTTGACACGGGCGATCCACTGGTCGACGGCGCGGTCCCATTTTTTCAGGGGGCACTCGCCGGACAGGACGGCTTTGGCCAGCAGCCGCGCGGATTCCTCGGCGGGCGGGGGATCGAGGGGGCTGGACGACAGGGGCAGGTCGCGGAAGACGATTTCGCGGCGGGCGACGGCGCGCCGGGAGGCGGCATCCCATTCGACGGCGGCGCGTTCGGCGAAATCGCCGGGGTAGAGGTCGCGCAGCCATTCCTCGCGGATGGCGGTGGCCTGGGTGAGGAGGACATTGACTTCGCCGTCGCCGCGGCCGATTTCGTTGATTTCGCTGGCGACGAGGAGCGGGGCGTCGTCGGCGACGGAATCGCGGGCGAGTTCGCCGCGGCGCCGGTGGACGAGTTCGCAGCGGAGGGTGCCGCGGTCGAGGCGCCGGGCGACCTGGTCCGAGAAGCCGGCGAGGACGCATTTGGCGATGTCTTCGTCCTCGGGCGGGGAGGATTCGATCGGGAGACCCTGGGAGTCGGCGATGCGGAGGAAGCGTTCCCAGAGGGGGCCGACCTGGCGGGCGGCGGCGGCGTGGATGCCGAGGCGGCGGCAGGGACCGAGATCGAAGCGGTGATGGCGGGCGTAGTTCCAGGCGCGCATGAGCAGGAGGAGGTCGGAGCCGCCGGCGTCGCCGAGGGTGTCGCGGCGGAGGTCGGCGGCGGCCTTGCCGGCGTGGCGGACCAGGAGGGGGCGGCCCTGGGCGATGGCGGCGATGAGCGCGACGGGGCGGACGGCCCCGCATTCGGCGGCGGCGAGCAGCATGCGGGCGTAGCGCGGATGGACGGGGAAGGACAGCATGCGCAGGCCGAGGGGCGTGGGGTCGCCGGCGGCGTCCAGCGCGCCCAGGTCGCGCAGGAGGGTCAGGGCGCGTTCAAGGGCGCGGGGTTCGGGCGGTTCGAGCCACGGGAAGGCGTCGAGATCGGCGACGCCGAGGGCCTTGAGGGTGAGCAGGATTTCCGAGGGGTCGATCCGCTTGATTTCGGGCAGATCGTGGGAGGCGCGGCCGGCGTGTTCGGCTTCGGTCCAGAGGCGGACGGCGCGTCCGGGGGCGGTGCGGCCGGCGCGGCCGGCGCGCTGATCGGCGGAGGCGCGGGAGATGGTTTCGACGAGGAGGGTATTGATGCCGCGCCAGGGGTCGAAGCGGGCGACGCGGGCGAGGCCGGAATCGATCACGAGGCGGATGCCGTCAATGGTGAGGGAGGTTTCGGCGACATTGGTGGCGACGACGATTTTACGCCGGTAGTGGCGGGCGACGGCGGCGTCCTGGTCGGCGGGCGGCAGTTCGCCGTGGAGGGGCAGGAGGAGGGCGCCCTTGGCGGCGGGGGTGTTGCGCAGGGCGTCGAGGGTGCGCTGGATTTCGTAGGCCCCGGGCATGAACACGAGCGCGTCGCCGGGATCCTCTCCGCTGCGGACGGCGCGCTCGTAGGCGGCGGCGGCGGCGTCCCACGGCGTGTCGCGGTCGGGATGGAGGGGTTTGGCGATGTGTTCGATGTCGACGGGAAAGGTGCGGCCATCGGAGTGGAGGCGGATGCAGGGCTCGAGATACGGCTGGAGGAGGCGGGTATCGAGCGTGGCGGACATGACGACGAGCAGCAGGTCGGGGCGGGTGGTCTGCTGGAGCTGGAGGGCGCGGGCGAGAGTGACATCGCCATAGACGTGGCGTTCGTGGAATTCGTCGAAGAGGATGGCGGAGACGCCGGGCAGATCCGGTTGGGAGAGCATCTGGCGCAGGAGGATGCCTTCGGTCTCGAAGAGGATGCGGGTGGCGGGGCCGCAGACGGATTCGAAGCGGATCTGGTAGCCGGTTTCGCCGCCGAGGCTTCCGCCGCGCTCTTCGGCGACGCGCTTGGCGAGCAGGCGGGCGGCGAGGCGGCGCGGCTGGAGGACGACGGCTTTCCCGTCGCCGAGCGCGCCGAGGTCGAGCAGCATCTGGGGGATCTGGGTGGATTTGCCGGAGCCGGTGGGGGCGGTGACGAGCAGGCGCCGCGAACGCTTCAGCGCGGCTTCGAGGTCGGGGCGGATGGAGTGGATGGGCAACATGCGAAACAGCAGGATAATCCAACCGGCGGGGCGGAGCCAACCGCGGAATCAGGAAAGGAGGTCAGAGGTCAGGGGGCAGAGGGCAGGGAACAGCCGAAGATACAACTACGAAAGGCTCGAAAGGCACGAAAAGGGAAGGAGCAGCAGCCGAAAGCGGGATGAACCACAGAGAACACAAAGAACACAGAGAAGGAAGGACGCCATGTTCAAGAGGACAGCCGGAAGAAAGAGAACAGCCAAAGAATCAACTATGAAGGGCTCGAAAGGCGCGAAAGGGACAGCAGGATTGCGGGGAAGCATGCCAATCGGGTAGGATGGCCGGGTAATGAGCCAACCGTTGATCATGTCGTGCTGGGTGGGGCTGGGGGGCTTTGCGGGGTCGGTGGCGCGGTACGGGCTGAGTCTGGCGTCGCAGCGGGCGGGGGTGACGTGGCCGCTGGGGACGCTGGGGGCGAATGTGCTGGGCTGCCTGGCGATCGGCCTGGTGGCGGGGCTGTCGGAGCGGGGGGGGCTGCCGCCGGCGGCGCGGCTGGCGCTGGCGACGGGATTCTGCGGGGGCTTCACGACGATGTCGTCGCTGATCTACGAGGCGGCGGCGATGGCGCGCGGGGGGGGCGTCTGGCAGGCGGCGGGATACCTGGCCGGGACGCTGGCGCTGTCGGCGGCGGGATTTGCGGCGGGACTGGTGATGGTGCGGGCGCTGGCCCGGCTGGGAGGTGGCGCATGGAACTGAAGGCGGAGGCGAGACTGCTGCGGATTTTTCTTGGCGAAGGCGACCAGGCGAAGCACGCGCCGCTCTACGAGGCGATCGTGCGGGAGGCGCGGGCGGCGGGGCTGGCGGGGGCGACGGCGTGGCGGGGGGTGATGGGGTTCGGGCCCACGAGCCGCATCCGGACGGCGAAGGTGCTGGATTTGTCGGCGGATCTGCCGGTGGTGGTGGAGATCACGGATGCGGAGGAGAAGATCCGGGCGTTCCTGCCGGTATTGAAGAAGCTGTTCGAGACATCGGGGTGCGGGGGGCTGGTGACGATGGAGAAGGTGGAGGTGATCCATTATCTGCACGGGGGAACGGACCGTCCGGCCGACTAGGAGGGGGAGAGCCGTGACGGCGGGATGAGAGGAAGGCAGGCAGCGGGCCGGAGACGGCTGGGACCGGGCGAGGCGGTTCGGCGGTTCCGGGAGTGGAGGCGTCATTACATGGCGCCGTCGGCTCCGGCCTACGTGCTGTGCAATGCCGTTGCGGGCCTTCTGCTTTTCGCGGTGTATCTGCACGGACCTTTGATTCTCTTTCCGGTGGGGCTGGGGGTTGCGCTGCTTCCGCTGGCCGTGGCCGCCGTGGCCGGATTGTTCCGCCGGAGAGCCGGCGGCGAGGTATATTTCGGATTCCTGATCAGCTACCGGCTGTCGGATCGGAACCTGGTTCTGCTGCTGGGACGGATGATTCCGTTGTACCGGGTGGATCTGGCGGAAGTGGTCCAGGTGGACCGGTGGCGGGCGGTGGGGCCGACGGCGCACGGCACCGGGGAAAACAATCTGATCTGGTTCTGGTTCAGCCGGCTCTGGTTCTGGCCGCGGCCGGTGGGATGGATGCTCCGGAACCTGTTTTCCATCCAGGTGGTCCGGTGCGAATACGTCCTGGTGTGCGAGACGGGCTGGAAGATCGTGCTGATGTGCAGCCGTGATTTCATCGAGCAGGTGGCGCGGCGGGTGCAGGAGGTCAGGGATCGAGGCGAGGCGCTGCCTGAACCGGCCTGAGGGTCCGCGCAGGGGGGAGATTTTCCACGGTGTGGTATCGCGGGCGGTCCTCTTTTCCTCACGGCTTTAAAATCGCTCAAAACCGCTCAAAAATTGCCATCTCAGGCCAAAAATGCAAAAAACAGGCCTGAAATCTCGATTTTGAGGCACTTTTCAGTCATTTATGTCCCCAAAAAACGCAAAAAATGTCCTTTCTAACCGCAACCATAAGAAGGAAATGCCTAAATTATTAAATTAGTCGCTGCTGAAAAAGCCTGTTTTGGGCACCAAAGGCATTAAGCCGCTTGCTTAAGCGGAACGGGAACGAATCGAAGAGCGTCGCCCCATAGGCGCAAAAGAAGGGCGAGGCCCTTCA
>JAXGNL010000043.1:0-25792 GCA_040768005.1 Kiritimatiellia bacterium | reverse complement strand
CGGGTCCAGGGTACCCTCCACAAGGTGTCGGGTCCCCTGACCCCTGACGTTCGGCCCCGGCGCTCTCGGCGAGACCGCCCTGCCTTTCCCGATCCCCCTTTCGTGCCTTTCGCGCCTTTCGTAGTTTGGCTGTTCGATCTAAAGTGGCATGGCGCTGCGCTCCTTCCCGCCGCACTCTACAACCAATCCCGCCTCCGTGTCCCCCTTCACCCCTAGGGGATCTTGGCGGGTTTGGCTGGTGGCGATCCCCTGTCTTTCATCCCTCGTTTCCCTAATCGTATTTTAACCATCCAGGCCTGTTCTCTGTTCGCCGACGTCTGGTAATTTTTAACCAGAGTTCGCTGTCGGCAAGGTGCTTCGCCGACGATGTCTTCCGATCCGCGGAACGAAAGGAAGGTCTGGCATGTTTTGTGATGACTGGTCTCCGGGGATGAAATGCAGTTACGACGTAATGCTGTATGACCGCCAGGTCACGATCACGGGCGTAGTGGTGAAGATGGATGTCCAGAAGGACCGGCTCCTCGTCCGCTATGACACCCCCCAGCTGCTGCCTTCGCATCGCGTCATGGGCGGCGTTCAGATGCCCCGGCGCCTCCAGCGGGTCAGCATGGCGTGGATCAATGCGGACAAGGCCGTGCATGCGTCCGACTCCGCCGAACTGCGCGCGGCGACCTGATCCCCTATCTCCCCCCCTTCCGCGGCTGTCCGCTCCCCCCCCAGGGCGCCATCCCCGGGCCTGTCCCTCTGCGGTCTCTTCGGCAGGACGGGCTGTTACACCCCCCTCACCCCCGGGCACGGCGGCGAAACACCGCCCGGGCCAGCCAGAGGCATACGGCGAGATTCAGCGTCCCCAGCACGGCCGGAATCTGCAGCGGGTGGCGGTGGAACAGGGCGACGCCGGCTACGTAGGCGATGCCGGCAGGCACCAGCAGCAGGCTCCGGCGGAAGTGCCGCTGGGCCATCTCGAAGTTCAACAGCAGATACGCCAGCGCCAGCGGCGCCATCGCCAGCACCATCGCGCGGGTCAGCGCCGCCGCGGATGCCGCGGCTTCCGGCGGCCACGCGCCGTACAGAATGGTCCAGGGCAGAACGGGCAACGCCACGCAGACGGCCACGGCGGCGCCGATCAGCCCCCCGGCGTAGGCCAGCGCCCGTCCCAGCAGCCCCCAGCTCTCCGGGCTGAGGTCCCCGCCGGAAGACACCTTCGGAAACAGTGCCGTCGCGATGGGCACAGGCAGGAACACCGCCGTGCGGGCGATCGTGGCGGCCTTGGCGAACAGACCCGCGGTCTCCGCATCGAAATAGCGCTTGGCCAGCGCCGCATCCAGATTCATCAGCATGGCGTAGCCCGCCAGGCACAGAAGGGCGGACCCCAGATAGCGGTAGCTGCCGGGCGGGCGCCGCACCGCGCCGCCCGGGGGCAGATGCATGCGCAGCAGCGCCCACGTGCACAGCAGCAGCACCACGGCCACGCCGATGCCCTGCGCTGCGAGAGCCGCCGTCGCCGTGGCCGACACCGCGATGGCGAACAGCGCGCCCAGCGCCAGCCGCGTCACCCCCCACGCCTGCGGCGCCCAGGCCAGCCAGCCGAACGCCTGCATGCCCTGCAGCAGCCCCTGGAACAGGCTCATCCACAGGCTCGCGGCCAGCACCGCGAATGTCATGAACATCAGCCCCGGCCCCACGTTCCAGAAGGCCGCCAGCGGCTCGCGGAACAGCCAGGCCCCCGCCGCGATCGCCGCCGATATCCCGGCAAACAGATAAACCCAATGCAGGAAAAACGGGAGGATTTCCTCGCGCCGTCCCGCGCGGTCCCTTGTCGAAATGAAATGCGCCAGGGTGTTCTGCAGCGCCAGCATCGGGGTGCTGACGACCAGAATGATCCCCAGCATGGCCACCAGCGAGCCGTATTCCGCGTTGGGCAGCACGCGCTCCCGCCCCACCACCATGTGGAAAGCCGCATTGCACACCGCCCCCGTCAGCGTGCCGGCCACCAGCATGCTGCCGTGCCGGAACAGTCCCGAGGCGTCCCGCCCTGCCGGCGCGGCATTCATCGGGGAGCCGGCTCCAGCTCGATCACGCGCCCCAGCAGGCGGTCGTACAGCGTCACCACCCAGCGCAGGGGCGAATACAGCAGGCGCAGCCGCACAATCGCCAGCAGCATCTGGAACGACACCCGCCCGATCCGGAGCTTGGAACCGGCCATGTCGCTCCACGTTGTCGGAATTTCCGCAATCCGGCAGCCCGCCCGCCGCGTCTTGAACAGCATGTCCACGTCAAACGCCCATTTGGTCAGGCCGATGTGCGGCACGATCGCCCGCCACGCCTCCGCCGTCATCAGCTTCGCGCCGCATTGCGTGTCCGTGATCGGCAGCTTGAACAGCTTTCGGACCAGCCAGTTGAACACGCGCGAAACCGCGCGGCGCTTCCACGGCTGGCGGGGCTTCACCACCGCCCCCGGCAGGCGCCGCGAGGCGATGATCAGCCCCGCGTCGCCGATCTGCTCGACCAGATCCTCGAATGCCGCGGGCGGCGTGGCGCCGTCGGCATCCACAAACCCGATCAAATCGCCCCGGGCGATGCGCCCCCCCGCCATCACCGCCCCGCCCTTGCCGATCGGCTCCGGCGTCACCCGCACCTGCAGCTGGGGAAACCGCGGCTGGAATTCCCGGACCACGTCCTCCGTGCGGTCTGTCGAGCCGTTGACGGATACAATCATCTCGAACTCATCGCCGTAGCGCTGCGCGAAGTGCGCCAGATAGGCCTCCAGCATCCCGCCGATCCGGCGTTCCTCGTTGTAGGCCGGAACGATGATGGACAGCTTCATTCCCCGGCCGCTGCCGCCGGCTCCCCGGCGTCCTCGATCGGCTTGCGCCGCAGAATCTCCAGAACCGTCCCGGCCTGCCCGAAGCCCGGCACGCTTTCCACCGGTTCGAAATGCTCCGCCAGGATCGCGTCCAGGGCCTGGCGGTCGTCGCGGGTGATCTCCTCGACCTCCGGCGACCGGATGGCCAGGCTGTACCCGCTGAACGCCGCGATCGGCGCGTTGGTGGATGCCGCCAGCAGCTCCCGCAGCATGTCGCGGTTCACCACGCCGATCTGTTCCGCGCGCTCGCGGGGCCAGTCCGGGTAGTAGCTGAACGGCCCCATTTCAAGCCCGTGCGGCACCGGCAGGCCCGCATCCACCGCCAGATACGTGTCCTGCGTCAGCAGCTCCGTGCCCTGTTCGGCCAGCGTCAGTTCCCGCACCCAGCGGCCCATGTCCCGCAGCTGCGCCATGGGACTCTGCTCGCGCAGCCGCCACCAGATGCGGTCGCGCCCCGCCACAAACCAGCTCTGCGCCATCGGCGAGGAAAACACATGCAGCGCGCATACCAGCCACAGGCCGGTCAATACGGCCAGCCGCCGCGCACTGCGCACGTCGCCGGCCTGGTTGCCGGCGCACCGGGCTTCCATGCGCACCCACCAGCGGGCCGCCGCAACGGCCAGCGCCGCGCAGAAGACGGGATACACCGGCACCTGATAGTCGTCGTACGGGAACGGCGCGGACAAATGAACCAGCGCCAGCGCCGCCACGACCACCCACAGGAAGCCGGAAAAGCACGGCGCCATGTCGTCGGCCCCGGCCTCCGGCCCCGGACCGGACGCGCCGGCCGCTGCGGCCGCGCGGCCGGCCGGCCGCCGGAGCGCCGCCAGCAGCAGGAACAGGCCGATCCCCGCCGCGGGGAAGTAGGCCTGCACCAGCCGCGACAGGCCGCCTGCCTTGTAGGCCCATTGCACCAGCCATGGACCGGCTTCACGCAGCGTGTGATATTCCAGAATGCCGAACCGGAACCCCTCGCGGCCCAGCGCCATGAACGGAAGCAGCGTCACCGCCAGCCCCAGCCCCCCGCCCAGCGCGAAATCCAGCCAGGCCCAGGCCTTGATTCGCCTGCGGCAGGCCAGCAGATACAGCCCGCCCAGCGCCAGCGCCGCCCCGAGCGAAATCCTCGTGGCCGCCGCGCACGCCAGCAGGAAACCGGCCGCCGAGGCCGCCCGGAAGGCATGGCGACGCCCCACGAACGACAGCAGGGCCAGCCCCGCCGCCAGAAACATGCCCGACAACGCATAGGTCTTCACCACCGTGGTGAAATACGACTGATACAGATTCACCGCCGCCAGGATGAAACAGATCCCGCCCGTCAGGCGCTGCGCCTGACGCGGCCCGGTGCGCATGGCCAGCCAGACGGCTGGCAGCAAACCCAGCGCCCCGAAAAACCAGGTCAGCGCCCGGCCGCCCGCCACCCCGAACCGCTCGATCCAGTGATAGCCCCACGAATAGACCAGCGGCATCAGCGGCGGCTGGGTGAAGGCGAAATCCCGATACGGCAGCCGGCCGTCCCGGATCTGCCCGGCGGCATACAGGTACCAGCCTTCATCCTGGTTCAGCTCCCCCATCCACAGATTCATGCCCGCCAGACCCAGCCAGGCCGCTCCGGTCGCAACCGCCAGAATCAAGTGGCCCCAGCGCCATGCCCGGCCCCCCCCGCTCTCCGCCTGTTTTTGTGCTTCCATGTAGATCGCCAGTCTCCCCAAACCCCCATGCTCCCGCAATCTCAAAATGACCCCATCCCCGCCGCTGCCCGCACCCTCCCGGGAGTATGGTTGTTATAACAACCATACTATGCTTGTTATAACTTCCATAATGGCTTCAACGGCGATCGCGGCCTTTGTGAAGCCCGGAGCAGAATCCGGCATGCCAGATCCGGTTGGCGGACGGCCGCTTCAGGCCGGACCGGGATCCGTGTCCACCCCCCGCCGGCGCCCCCCGTCATCAACCGAAGCCCGTTCGGTCGGTCCGTTCCGGATTGCGCGGGCGAACAGAACGGAGCATAGTGGTGCGCATGAGTGAGTTGCCCCCGACTGTTCCGCCGGTTCCGATGTCGCGCTGGGAGGAATATTCCTCCGCGGCGACGCTGTCGGACATGGAAATCTTCATCTTCCCCAGCCTGCTGTATCCGCTGGTGCTCGCCAACCTGATGTCGCCCCGGATCTGGCAGTGGCGGGATGATCCCTGGTTTGCCAATTTCGCCAGGCTGACGCCTTACCGGCGCATCCTGCGGTTGAAGCAGTTCATCATGGACCATTATGCCTTCAACCTGGACCTGGAGACCTGGGGCCTGACGACGCAGGAGAAGGAAATGGCGCGTTTCGCGCCCTTCATGGACCGGGACACCATCGCCCGGAGCAACGCGCTGTTCGGCTACGAAGGCGACCGGTTCTACTTCGACCTCGATATCCGCCGCCACTTCGGCCTCGACAAGTACACCCGCGACGTCATCCCCTACTGGAAGACCGAAACCGTCGAAGCCATGGATGCCTTCCGCTTCCAGCCCGGCCACGAACAGGGCGCCGGCGAATGCGTGTCGCTCTCCACCCTCTATGCCGCCGCGCTCTACATCCTGTGCGGGATTTCCCTCGACGACCTCTTTCTGGTCGCCACCCCCCTGCATTCGCAGAACTTCGTGGACGTCCACGAGGGCATCCTGACCAACAACCGCCGGCTGGTCACCAAGGCCATGTGGTTCAACGGCACCGAACTCAGCGCCAAGGCCCGGCGCGCCCTCGAACACGAGCAGATCACCATCGTCTCGCACTGCACCGGCTGGATCCACACCGTCTATCCCGACGCCGGCATCGACCCGGCGGCCTACGAACGCTTCCGGACGCGTCTCCGCGGCTTCCTGCAGACCGACGTGTCGCCCGAAATCCTGTTCAATTTCCTTCGCCAGAACCCCCAGCGGCAGCGCTGTTTCCAGATCGAACACATCGTGTTCGGCAAGCGCCGCTGGATCCCCGCCGAGCAGGCCTACGCCTTTGAAAACTCCTGTCCCTACAAGGTCTCCGACCGCACCCGCGAAAAGCTGCTCGCCGAAATGGATGAAGATGAGTTCTTCCCCGAGCCCCTGACCGACCGCATCCCCCTGAACAAGTTCGACGACTACTTCCACCACAACCGCATTGACCTCGACAACGAGGAAGACCGCCAGAAACTCGGCCGCGAATTCAACTGCTACTCGTCCGACGCCTGCGACATCATCCGCGAGCTGCGCGCCTTCTGCAAACTGGAGCCGCGCTGGCCCGATGCCGGCGGGGAGAAAACCTTTGCCGCCGGCCCGCGCCTGGACCTGCCCCCCGGCCTGTCGCGCGAAGAAATCATCCGTGCCCTGGAAGCCCAGCGGGCGACCAACCCCGCCGCGGACCTGGCCTTCTACGCCGCCCGCGACCTGGCCCGCACCGATCCGCGCCCCTTCTTCAAGGCCGCCATCGAGCGCTCGCCCGTCTGCGTCGAAGCCGCCCGCGCCATGGATCCGGCCGCGGCCGCGGCCGTCCTCCGCGACATGCCCGGCGAATCCATCTATGACGCCACCCGCGCCGCCCAGCCCGACGAAGTCTGGAATTCGCGCCGCGGCGACGGCCTGGAAAAAGCCGTGACCCTCGCCGCCATCCTCCACGCCCGCCAGCCGGAGATTCCCTTTGCCGTCCGCGCCGGCGGGGAAACCGCCACGCTGTCGTTCGACGGAACCGATCACGCCTTCCCCACCCGGAAAGGCCTGACCCTCGATCTGGAATGGCCCCTGCGGGACAGCCCCGGATCCGGTTAATTCCGCCCCCCGCACCCCTGGCTGAAGGGGCAGTCGTCGCATTTCGATCCGCAGGCGCCTTCGCCGGGGCGGGCGTCTTTCTGCCGCCGCCACTGGCGGCGGATCCGGAATCCCAGCCAGGCGGCGGCCAGCGCCACGGCCAGCCCCACGGCCATCCAGTCGGCCCATTGCGCGTTCATGTCAGCCGCCCCCCCAGCCCAGCCACAGCCCGGCCTGAACCACCACGAACGTGACCCCCCAGGCGATAAGCGTCATGCCGACGAGCATGCCCAGCGCCCAGCTCCAGGAATTCGTTTCGCGCCGGGTGACGGCAATCGTCGCCATGCACGGGGCGCTCAGCAGGCAGAACAGCATCATCGCCAGCCCCTGCAGCGGGGTATACTGTTCCCGCAGGGTCCGCCGCAGGCTGTCAGGCTCGTCCTCCACGCTTCCCAGCGAAAACACAATGCCCATCTGCGCGACGAAGACTTCCTTGGCGGCAAAGGCGCCGACGAGCGCCGTTCCCACGCGCCAGTCAAAGCCCAGGGGCTTCAGAACCGGCTCCAGCCCCCGGCCGATCCGGCCGACAGCCGTATGCGCCAGGCGCTCCGCCTGCCACGCCGCCTCCAGCTCCGCGGCCTCGGCGGGACCCGCCGCCTGGTCAATGGCCGCGGCATAGTCGCGGCTGAATTCCGTTCGCCGGGGAAAGGTGCCCAGCGCCCACAGCAAAATGGAAATGGCCAGGATCACCGTGCCGGCCTTCTGCAGATACATCCAGGCGCGGTCCCACATGTGAATGCCCACCGAGCGCCACGTTGGCAGCCGGAAGGGCGGCAGTTCCATCACGAACGGCGCGCTCTCCCCCCGCAGCAGCGTGCCGCGCAGCAGCCGCGCCACGCCGATCGCCGCCAGGATGCCCGCCATGTACAGCCCCCACAGCACCCATCCCCGCCACGCCGGCGCGAAAAAGGCCGGAATCAGCAGCGCATAGATGGTCAGCCGGGCGCCGCAGCTGACAAAGGGCGACACCATGATGGTCGTGAACCGGTCGCGCCGGCTTTCCAGCGTCCGGGTCGCGAGAATGGCCGGCACGGTGCAGCCCAGGCCGATCAGCATCGGAATGAAGCTCTTGCCGTGCAGCCCCATCTTGTGCATCACCCGGTCCATCAGGAACGCCACCCGGGCCATGTAGCCCGTGTCCTCGAGGAAGGCGATGCCCAGGAACAGCAGCAGGATGTTCGGCAGGAACGAAATCACCCCGCCCACGCCGCCGAGGATGCCATCCACCACCAGCGACTGCAGCAGCGGCGCCGCACCGTCCGGCCAGACCGCCAGCACCCGATCCGACAGCCAGCCCAGGCCGGCTTCGATCCACTGCATCGGCGGCTCCCCCAGGGCAAACACCAGATTGAACAGCGCCCACATCAGCGCCACGAAAATCGGCAGTCCCCAGATGCGGTGCAGCAGCACGGCATCCAGCCGCATCGTGCGGTCGCGCCGCACGTGATGGGCCTCCGACTGGCTGGCTTCCGTGGCCGCGCCGAGAGCGAACCCGTAGCGGGCTTCGGCCAGCTGCACATCCACCGGACGCCCCCCGCGCTTTTCCAGCCGGACGCCTTCCTGCCTCGCCGTCTCCACGGCGCCGGCCGGCGCGTGCGGATCCTCCAGGCCGTCCAGCAGCGCGATCGCCCGGCGGCGCGCCGACACCGCATCGTCGCCCTCGAAGCGTTCGGCAATCGCCGCCAGCGACGACTCAATGTCCAGCCCGTAATACACCCGGCCCGTGCAGATGCGGCCGGACGCGGCCGTCTCCAGCGCCGCCTCCAGCAGCGCGCCCACCCCGTCGCCGTTGCTGCCGTTCGTGGGCACGACCGGCCCGCCCAGCAGGCCGGACAGCCGTTCCAGGTCGAACCGCAGGCCGTTGGCCTCGGCCTCGTCGCTCATGTTCAGCGCGTACACCACCGGGACGCCCATTTCGGTCAGCTGCGCCGTCAGGTGCAGATTGCGTTCCAGGTTGGTGGCATCCATCACCTGGATCACCACGTCTGCGGAGCCCGACAGAATTTCGTCGCGGGCGATGGATTCCTCGGGCGAGGCCGCCAGCAGGCTGTACACCCCCGGCAGGTCCACCAGCTCGATGCGCGTGCCGCCGCGCGTGAACACCGCCGACTTTTTTTCCACCGTCACGCCGGGGTAGTTGCCCACGTGCTGGTGGGCCCCGGCCATCCAGTTGAAGACGCTGGTCTTGCCGCTGTTGGGATTCCCGGCCAGCAGGATGACCCGGTCCCGCGCGCGGGCGGTCTTTCCGTTCATGGCGCCCCCCGGTTCATACCAGCCCGGGCCGCCACTTCACCCGGATGTTTGATGCTTCGGCCTTGCGCATGGACAGCCGGTAGCCGCGCACCTCCACGGCGATCGGATCGCCCAGCGGCGCAACCCGCTCCACGGCGATCAGGACCCCGGGGGTCACGCCCATTTCCACCAGCCGTTTGCGCAGCGAGCCGTCCACGTTCACCGACATCACCACCCCGCGCACCCCCTGGGGCAGTTCGTCCAACCCCGATTCCACCCCCGGCGCCCGCTCGCCCCGGGCCGACTCCCGCGCCACCTTCCACTTCTCCATCATGCCCGGATGCCGGCGCAGAAAGTCGCCCAGCAATCCCATCCGGTCCAGCACCAGCGGCGTGGCGTCGTGCTCCATGCCGCAGGCCGCCACTTCGGCATCCTCCGGCGCCAGCCCCAGAGTCTCGGTGAAAAACCGCCGCAGGGACACATGACGCCCCGCGATGTCTTCGGCCACCTGGCGCCCCTTGGGCGTCAGGCCCACCGACCCGTACGGCGCATAATCGGCCAGCCCCTGCTCGTTCAGGGATTTCAGCGCCGCGGAAACCGTCGACGGCTGCACGTTCAGGGCCTGGGCGATATCCCCGGTCCGCGCTCCCCGCGGCGTTTCCGACAGCCGCAGAATCGTCTCCAGGTAATCTTCCGCCTTGGCGCTCAACCGCTCGATCTTCATGGCCGTTTTCAGGTCTCCGTGAAATGTTTGAAAGGTCAAACAATACCATGCGCCAGGCAAATGTAAAGGAATGCAAAGGATGAGCCTCGAGTGCATCTGCAATAAGGTGTCGCCAGAATTGGCCTTCGTAGCGCGAGGCTCCCGTCCCGCGCGAATCCTTGCAACCGCACGCGACAGGAGCCGCGTGCCACGAAGGCCATCGGCTGTCATCCCGAGCGGAGTCGAGGGATCTCGGCCTGGTCCCGCAGGCTGGCCATTGGGATGGAGCCGAGATCCCGCGGTGGCGGGACAAGTAATTTCGACTCCGGCGCTGTGCGCCTTCGCTCAATATGACTGGGACCTGCACCTTATCGCAGATGCGCCCTGCGTCCATTGACAAGCCCGTGCCCCGGGGGTACGGTGTGGCCTCCCATGAATCCGTTGCCTGCTGACTATCATACGCATACGCATTTGTGCCGCCACGCCGGCGGGACGCCGCTGGACTATGCCCGCGCCGCCGCCGAACGCGGCATTGCCGAAATCGCCTGCACCGACCACATCCCCTTCCCCGACGACCCCGACCCGTCCATCCGCATGCCCCGCGAGGACTTCCCCTCCTATCTGGCCATGGTCCGCGACGCCCGCGACGCCGGTCTCTGCCGCGTCCTGCTGGGCATCGAGGCCGACTACCAGCGCGATCTCGTCGGCGGCCACATCCAGTCCGTTCTCGACCTGGCCGATTTCGACATCGTGCTGGGCTCGCTGCACACCGGTCCCTTCTGGGACCTGGCGCCCGGCGACCCCGCCGCCACGCCCGAATTCGTCGAACAGATGAACCGCACCTACTACCGGCGGATGGCCGAACTGGCCCGCACGCGCCTCTACGACGTCTGCGCCCACTTCGACATCGTCAAACGCGCGGGCATCCATGCCCCCGAGCCCCTCCTCCGGGAAATCGTTCCCCCCGCCCTCGATGCCGTCGCCGAGGCCGGCATGGCCATCGAAATCAACACCAGCGGCCGGGACCACGGCGCGGGCGAACCCTATCCCTCCGCGCTCATCCTTTCCCTGATGCGCGAACGCGGCATCCCCGTCACCTTCGGCTCCGATGCCCACGACCCCGCCCAGATCGGACGCCACTTCGAAACCGCCATCGCCCTTGCCCGCGCCGCCGGCTACACCCAACGCGCCCAGTTCCGCCGCCGCCGCATCACCCTCGTGCCGCTCTGATCCGGATTTTCCATAGCGTGGAAAAAAGTTTTCCATAGCGTGGAAAACTCGCTGAAATTTTTTCCATGCCGTGGAAAATCCGGAACCGCTTTTCCCCGCGAATCCGGCCCATGACCCCGAGGAAATAACCGGCCTTCCCCATTCGTCCTTCGCTCGATTTCCGGTTGCGGCTGTCGCCCGTGCGATCCAAAGCAAGGTCCCCTCTGTGCAGGACAGGGGCGGCGCGGGGTCAAAGGATTGAACTACCGCTGCAGTGCGAAGGTGCTGTCGGGCAGTCCGCCGAGGATCACGCCTTCGTAGGAACGGCCGTCGGCGGACACCTGACCGGAGAGAACCACCTCGGCCTGCGCCTTGGCAGGAAGCCCCGGATCGGCCATACGGGGAGCCGGCACCACCACCGGATCGGCAAAGCTCGTCTCTTCCTGAAGCGTCAGGTCCATCCGGGACCCCTGGACCGCCCCCCGGACCGTGCCGATGCTGGACGGTCCGCCATTGGGCTGGATATAGACCTGCCCCCGCACGTCCGTCCCCTCCTGCCGCAGATCCATTTCCAGATGGCCGCTGACCCGGTCATTGCGATAAATGCCGTTCCATTCGCCCGTCACGTCGAGCGCCGCCGCCGCGGGGGCGTTCCCCGCCTCATCGGACTCCCCCGCCGCCGCGACGACATTGGTCGTCACCGCGCCGGTCACGTCATTGGTCACCACAACGGTCGTCTGCCCCCCCTCATCGTCGTCATCGTCATCGCTGCACCCCAGCGGACCCGTGAGCGCCACGAGAATCCCCAGAAGCATTGCCACCCAACCAAACGGCATCCAATTCGACTTCATGGCCACCTCTTCCCGATGCGGAGCGCATCCTGGATTTTCCTAGCATAAGGGGTACATGGTGACAAGCCCGCCGCACCAGCCGCCCCCCGCAAGGGCGCATCTGCGATTGGGTGCAAGCTCGGGTCATATTGAGCGAAGGCGCGCAGCGCCGGAGTCGAAATTACTTGTCCCGCCACCGCGGGATCTGGGCACAATCCCGATGGCCAGCCTGCGGGACTAGGCTGAGATCCCTCGACCCTCCACGGGCGGGCAGGCAAGGCTCGGGATGACAGCCATACAGGACCACAAGGCCATTTTGAATCGGGATTGCACCTAATCGCAGATGCGCCGCCCCGCAACACAAAAAGCCCCCGCGCGGGGCGCGGGGGCTTTTTTGCCAGCCGGTCGTCTACCAGTTGGTCAGGAAGCGGGTCACCAGGGGCTCCCAGCCCAGCAGGACCGGCGCAATGACCAGCGAGACCACGCTCATCAGCTTCATCAGGATGTTCAGCGAGGGCCCGGCGGTGTCCTTGAAGGGATCGCCGACCGTATCGCCCACCACGGCCGCCTTGTGCGAGGGACTGCCCTTGCCGCCGTGGCTGCCGCCTTCGATATGCTTCTTGGCGTTGTCCCAGGTGCCGCCGGCATTGCTCATGAACAGCGCCATCAGCACGCCCGAAGCCGTCACGCCCGCCAGCAGCCCGCCCAGCATTTCCTTGCCGAAGATGAAGCCGATCACGACCGGGGTCAGAATGCCCAGCAGCGCCGGCACCGTCATTTTCTTGATGGCGGCCGCCGTCGAAATATCCACGCAGCGCGCGTAGTCGGCCTTGGCGCCTTCCTTGCCTTCCAGCAGGCCGGGGATTTCCTTGAACTGGCGGCGCACTTCTTCGACCATGGCGAACGCCGCCTTGCCGACGGCCTTCATGGCGAACGCGGAGAACAGGAAGGGCATCATGGCCCCCACCAGCAGGCCGGCCATGACCTTCGGGTCGGTCACGTCAATGATCGGAAGATCCACGGTCTCGCGGAAGGCCGCAAACAGCGCCAGGGCGGTCAGGGCGGCCGACCCGATGGCAAAGCCCTTGCCGATGGCGGCGGTGGTGTTGCCCACCGCATCGAGCTTGTCGGTGCGCTGGCGGACCTCGGGCGGCAGCTGGGCCATTTCGGCCAGGCCGCCGGCATTGTCGGCGATGGGCCCGTAGGCGTCCACCGCAAGCTGGATGCCGGTGGTGGCCAGCATGCCCAGGCCGCCGAGCGCGATGCCGTAGAGGCCGGCAAAGTAGTAGCAGGCGATGGTGGCCACCGCCAGCACGACCACCGGGGCCGCCGTCGAAACCATGCCCACGCCCAGGCCGGCGATGATGTTGGTGGCCGCGCCGGTCTCCGAGGCGTCCGCCACGCTGTTGGAGGGCCCCTTGCCTTCCGCCGTGTAGTACTCGGCCAGCAGGCCGATGACCGCGCCGGCCATCAGGCCGACCACGGTCGCCAGGAACACGCCGCCGCTGGTGCAGGTCAGCGCGCCCGCGCCCGCCACCGCCGACGCGATGTTGAATTCGCCCGGCAGCATGCGCTTGCAGATGAAGTAGGTGGCCACGGCCATGATGAAGCAGGCGCCGAACGTGCCCTGGTTCAGGGCGGTCTGCGGATTGCCGCCTTCCTTCGTCCGGACGAAGAACGTGCCGGCGATCGAGAACAGAATGCCCGCGCCGGCAATCACCAGCGGCAGCAGAATGAAGGTGATGTCCTTGACGCCGTTGACGGTGATGGTCGCGCCCAGCACCATGGCCGCCACGATGGCGCCCACATAGGATTCAAACAGGTCCGCGCCCATGCCGGCCACGTCGCCGACGTTGTCGCCCACGTTGTCGGCGATCACCGCCGGGTTGCGCGGATCGTCCTCGGGGATGCCGGCCTCCACCTTGCCGACCAGGTCGGCGCCGACGTCGGCCGCCTTGGTGTAGATGCCGCCGCCCACGCGCGCAAACAGCGCAATCGAGCTGGCGCCCATCGAGAAGCCCGTCAGGATCGGCAGGACCGTGGCCTTGATCACGTCCACATCCATGCCGTAGCGCTTCAGGAGCACCAGCAGCGTCAGGGTCAGGCCGGTCAGGCCCAGGCCCACCACGCTCATGCCCATCACCGCGCCGCCCGAAAACGCCACCTGCAGGGCCGCCGGCAGCCCCGTCCGGGCCGCATGGGTCGTGCGCATGTTGGCCGCCGTGGCCACCCGCATGCCGAAAAAGCCCGAGAGGGCCGAACAGCAGGCGCCGAAGACGAAGGCCAGCGACACCAGGCGCACCGCGCCGGTATTGATGGCCGCCAGCAGCACCGCCACCAGCACCACCACCAGGCCCAGCACCTTGTATTCGCGCTTCAGGAACGCCATGGCCCCTTCGCGCACCGCCGCGCCGATTTCCAGCATCCGGGGCGTGCCCGGCTCCTGGCGGTTGATCCATTGCGTCTTCCACCAGGCAAACGCCAGGGCAATCAGCCCCGATCCCAGTGCCATGTACAGCAGGTTGTTTGTTGTCATGCGAACCCGTCCCTCCGGTTATGGATGTTCTATCGCCCGGAACGTAAGGAATTTCCGCCGCCCCTGTCAAACCCGAAGGGCCCCTTACATCAAATCGCCGACCCGTCCTCCAAACAGGACTTCTAAGCCGATCCGAAGAGAAAAACGGGCTTCATAGCTGTCCTCCCGCGGAAACTGGACCTGCGGAGTGACCGTGCAATAGATCCAGCGCCGGTAAAAAGCGTCGCGCCAGGTCAGGCTCACCAGGGTGTCTTCCCAGAGCCAGTCCGAGCTGACGAGACTGGGAAACACACTGGCCTGGGCCACCCATCCCCGGCCCCGGCCCGACCGCCGCCAGGCAAACCGGAAGGTCTGCTCGAAATTGACGCCGTCGCGGGCTTCCGACGAACGTTCGGCCAGGCGGATCTGCAGGCAGGTGCGCTCGCCGAGATCGCGCGTCCACGACAGGGTGGTCACCTGCCCGAACCCCTCGTCGCTGAAATAGAGCCCGCGGGGATTCAGCCGCAACCTGCCGCCGGCGGCGTCGCGCTGCCATTTCCATTGCAGCTCAAGGAACGCCACGGGATTGGAATTGCGCCATTTCAACCCGGCATCCGCCTGCGCCCGGTTGCCCAGCAGGGTATCCCAGACAGCCCGCAGCCCCAGCTGGGTGTCCTCGTCCCGGGTCATGGGATCCGCGCCCGGCAGCGCTCCGTCGTCCGCGTTTTCCAGAATCAGGTGCAGCTTGTTCTCCAGGCCGGGCAGGGCCAGATCACCGCGGAAGCGCACCTTGACATCGGTATCCTTCTGGCTGTCCGTGCCGCCGATGCGGCCCAGCGCGCTCAACCGGAACGACGACAACTCGGGCTCGTATTCCATCTCCTCCCCCAGCCAGCGGGTATCCACGCTCCGGACCGCGTTGTCCATCCGCCGGTACCAGGTGTCATGCGTCCGGTCCAGCCAGCGGGTCACACCGTTCGTGTGGCGCAGCATGCCATGGTCCCGGCCCCCGTCCTGCTGATGAAGCGCCTGGTCCTGCATGGCTCGGACCTGCTGCTCATCCACGCAAACCGTCCCGTTGCCGTTCCGCCGGCGTCCGTTTCCCGGGGCTTTTTCCGCCTCGGCGTCGCCCTCCGGCCCGGATTCCGCTGCTTCCTCTGCCGCCGCCGGCGCATCCGCGTCCGCTGACGCTTCGGCCGGCGGTTGCGCCGCCTCCGCCGGCGCTTCTCTGCCGCCGGGCTCCCTCCGCCGGCGCTCCTTCGGGAGAAGGCGGCCGATGCCGGAAGCGGGCGCAGCCCGCAACCGATGCCGCCAGCAGCCCGGCCAGCATCCAGGCGGCGATCCGGCGGATGGACAGGGCGGTCGTCATGCCTCCGCCCGCCGCGCCCGGAAGTCATAGGCGCGGGTTCCTGTAATCACCGCAGGGATGAAATCCCCGGACCGGGCGCGCTCGCCGGCGTTCTCCAGGCGCGTATCGCCATCCACTTCGGGCGCCTGCCACGGGGTCCGCCCGTGCCAGCCATCGGCCTCGAGCCGCTCCAGCAGCACCGTGGTCGCCCGCCCCCGCCGGGCGCGATGACGACGGGACGAGACCCGCGCCTGCTCCCGCATCAGCCGGTCGCGGCGCTCTTCCGCCGTCCGGAACGCCACGCGGTGCTTCATCTGTTCGGAAGCCGTCCCCGGTTCCGGCGACCAGATGAACACCCCCATGTGATCAAAATGCCCCTCCCGCACGAACTCCAGCAGCTCACGGAAATCGCTCTCCCGTTCGCCGGGATGCCCGACAATGAACGTCGTGCGCAGCGCCGCGTCCGGCAGCGCGGCACGGATCCCGGCCAGCTGCCGCTCCACGCGCCGCCGCCCGTAGCCCCGCCCCATGGCCTTCAGCATCCGGTCGCTGATGTGCTGCAGCGGCAGGTCCAGATACGGGCAGACCCGCACGTCCGCCGCCAGGGTGTCCAGGATCTCCGCCGTCAGATGCCGCGGATGCGCATACAGGAGGCGAAACCACAGGGGCCCGGGCAGTTTGTACAGCTCCCGGAGCAGGCGCGGCAGCTGCGACCGACCGGCCCGGTCCAGCCCGTACGCCGTCGTATCCTGCGCAATCAGGTTCAATTCCCGCGCGCCGGATTCCACCAGCTGCCGGGCTTCGTTCAGCACCGCCTTGAGGGGCCGGCTGGCCCGGGTCCCGCGGATCAGCGGAATGGAGCAATAAGAGCAGTTGTTGGAGCATCCCTCCCCCAGCTTGAGGTAGGCCGAGGCGGCGGACCCGATCCGCATCCGCGGCCGGTCCAGAAACGAAAAATAGCCCCGGGGCAGCGCCTGCCCAGCGAACCCGCGGGCGGTCCGGGACGGGTCCCGCCGGCCTTCGAGCAGTTCCCGGCAGATGTCCGGCAGGCGCAGATAGTCGGCGAACCCGACCCGGGCATCCGCCTGATCCAGGAAGGCCGCCAGTTCCGGCGCGCCGCCCGCCCGCTCCACCAGGCAGCCTGCCGCCACCAGCAGCGGCCGGCCCCGGCGGTTTTGGTGTGCGGCCAGCTCCCGCAAAACCTCCGCCGCCTCCCGGCGCGCCTCGTCCAGAAACCCGCAGGTGTTGACGATGCAGACGTCCGCCCGGAGCGGGTCGGCGACAAACCGGAACCCGGCCAGCGCCATGCTGCCCAGGAGGCCTTCGGAATCCACCGTGTTTTTCGGGCAGCCCAGGCTGACCAGGCCGAACCGGGGGGCGCTCGGCCTAGACATGATTCTCCATCAGCCCGAACAGCCAGGCAATCTGCTCGCCCAGGTTCTGCATGTTGCGCAAGCCTTCTTCGTCGGTCAGCACATCCCCCGGCGCCGTCCCCATGCCGAAATTCCAGTACGTGGACCCCGGCACGATCATCTCGCAGATCAGGAACAGGTGGTTGATCGAATCCATCACATGCACCCCGCCGCCGCGGCGTTCGGCCGAACCCGCGGCGCCGATCTTGCGCCGCAGCAGCCCCCCGTTGGCCAGCGCCACGTACCCCGCCCGGTCGATCAGCGCCTTGGTTTCGGCCGACAGGTTGGCAAAATAGCTCGGCGATCCGATCAGAATGGCATCGGCGTCGATCATTTTGGCAAAGGCCAGGTTGAAGATGTCGTCATCCATGACGCACCGGCGGTTTTTCATGCGCCCGCAGGCCCCGCAGGCCGTGCACCCGCGAATGCGCGTGCCGCCCACCTGGAGGTAGTCGGTTTCATGGCCCGCTTCCGCAATCGGCTCCAGCGCCTTCCGCAGCAGGATTTCCGTGTTGCCGCCCTTGCGCGGGCTCCCGTTGATCGCCAATGCTTTCATGTCATGCCTCCAAAGCCGGAAGGGGGAAGGTTGGAATAGTGGAATGTTGGAATACCGGAATGCAGGAACATCCACTTGCCGGCTGTCCCGTCATGTCCTGCCTCGATTCCATCCTTCCCATATTCCACCACTCCATCATCCCATTCTTCCGCTTTATCCATCATTCCACCATTCCATCCTTCCCTCACTCCAATTTCCGATCCGCCATCCAGCAGGCGGCTTCGTGGCCCGGCTCCACCTCCCGCATCTCCGGCGGCTCGCGGCATACGTCCCGGGCCAGGGGGCAGCGCGGGGCGAACCGGCACCCCGGCGGCGGGTTCGCCAGCGACGGAAGCTGCCCGGGGATGTCCGGCAGGCGGTCCGCCTTCCGGTGCAGACGGGGCATCGCCGCCAGCAGGCCGCGGGTGTACGGATGCGCCGGGCGGTCGAACACCGCCTCGCGCGGCCCCTTTTCCGCCAGCCGCGCCGCATACATCACATGAACCCGGTCGCACACGTCCCACACCACGCCCATGTCGTGGGTGATCAGCAGCACCGCCGTATCGCCTCCGCGCACGCTCAGCAGCAGCTCGAATATCTGCGCCTGGATGGTCACATCCAGCGCCGTCGTCGGCTCGTCGGCAATCACCAGTTCCGGCTCGGGCAGCAGGGTCATCGCCAGCATGACCCGCTGGCGCATGCCGCCGGACAGCTGATGCGGCCAGTCCTTCATCCGCTGGTCGGGATCCGGCAGCCCTACGCGCTTCAGCCAGTCCCGCCCCAGCGCCCAGGCTTCGTCGCGCGACAGCGCCCGGTGCAGCCGCGCGGACTCCGCCAATTGATCCCCGATCCGGTGCAGCGGCGACAGCGCCGTCATCGGCTCCTGGAAAATCATCCCGATCTTTCCCCCGCGGACCTGCCGCAGCTCCTCCGCCGGCAGGCGCAGCAGATCCCGGCCGTGAAACAGCGCCCGCCCGCCCTCGATCACCGCCGGCGGCTTCGGCAGCAGCCGCAGCAGCGACAGCGCCGTCACGGTCTTCCCGCAGCCCGATTCCCCCACCAGCCCCAGCACTTCCCCCCGGCGGATCTCAAACGATACGCCGTCCACGGCGCGCAGGAACCCCGACGCGGTCTCAAACCCCACGCGCAATTCCTCCACCTGCAGCAGCTTCTCGCTCATCCCCGCCGATCTTCCAATGCCCCGGCGGGCATTGGCAAGCGTTTTAGCCCGGCGTTTCAGCCCGGGTGTTCTCCCGCCTCGGCCGCCAGCGCGTCGCGCAGCACCTCGCGATCGTCGAAATGCACCATGCGCCCGCCGGTTTCCTGGTAGGTTTCGTGACCCTTTCCCGCCACCAGCACGGTGTCGCCGTCCCGGGCGTCCCGCAGGGCCAGCCGGATGGCGGCGGCGCGGTCGGGTTCGACGGTCCGGGGCCGCTGCGGATCCATGCCGGACACAATATCGTCCAGAATGGCCCCGGGGTCTTCGTTTCGCGGGTTGTCGCTGGTGACATAGGCCTGGTCCGCCAGTTCCGACACCGCGGCGCCCATGCGGGGCCGCTTGCTCCGGTCGCGGTTGCCGCCGCAGCCGAACACGCACAGGAGGCGGCCGGGCGCGGTCTCGCGCAGGGTCTGCAACACCTTGCGCAGGGCGTCCTCCGTATGCGCGTAATCCACGAACAGGTGACGCCCGCCGCGCGGATCTTCGATCCGCTCCAGGCGGCCGGGCACCGGCGCCATCCGCGCCAGCGCGCGCGCCATCACGGCGGGAGCCGCGCCGAACCCGCCGCACACCGCCAGCGCCGCCAGCGCGTTGGACACATTGAACCGCCCCGCCAGCGGCAGGTCCACCGCGCACTCTCCCCACGGCGTGATCGCGCGGAAAACCGATTGCCGTTCGGCGCAGCGAACGTCCTCCGCGCGCACAACGGCCGCCGGATCGAATCCGTAGCCCACCACCCGCCCGGCCAGAAACGGCTCCCCCGCCAGCCGCCGCCCGTAGGCGTCGTCCAGGTTCACAATGGCCGGGGCCGCCGCGGAGGCCTCCGCCAGCGCTTCGAACAGCCGCTTCTTGGCGAGAAAATAGTCCTCCATGGTGCGGTGAAAATCCAGGTGGTCCACGCTCAGGTTCGTGAACACGGCGGCGCAGAAATCCGTGCCGCGCAGGCGTTCCGCCGCCAGCCCCTGCGACGAGACCTCCATCGCCACGGCCTGGTCGCCGGCCTGCCGGCTCTCGGCCAGCATCTGCTGGAGGTCGGGGGATTCCGGCGTGGTCCGGGACGCGGCGATCCGGCGCCCGCCGTATTCGTGATACACCGTGCCGATCAGGCCGGCGGGCAGGCCGGCTTCGCCCAGAATGTCCCGCACCATGAACGCCGTGGTCGTCTTGCCGTTGGTCCCGGTGATCCCGATGACCCGCAGCGCGCGCGACGGCTCCCCGTAGAACCGGGCCGAAATCTCGCCCATGGCCGCGCGGGCGTTCTCCGCGCGGACGGCAGGCAGACCGCGAAGCCCGTGCAGCGGCCCTTCGTGCAATACCGCCGCCGCCCCGCGCCGCGCCGCCTCCTCGATGTGCAGCCGGCCATCGGTGGTCTCGCCCGCCAGCGCAAAAAACAGCGCGCCGGGCCGGACCCGCCGCGAATCGTAGGCCAGCGCCGTCACGACCGTCCCGCCGCCGGCCGGCGCTTCCACGCCGCCGATCCCTTCCGTCAGGCGGGACAGTTTCCATTCGCGCGCGGCCGTCGCGGATTCCGCCTTCACGGCGCTCCCTCCCCGGCGCGCCCCGCCGCCAGCGGCCCGAACGTTTCCGACGGCCTCAGGTCCAGATAGCGGACCACCGGCTCGGCAATCTGCGCAAACACCGGCGCCGCCGTCTGACCGCCCGTGCGGATCGGCTGGGGATTGTCCAGCACCACGATGATCGCCACTTCGGGCCGGTCCGCGGGAATCAGCCCCACGAACGACGAAATGTTCGCGTTGCGCACGTAGCGCCCCGCCGCATCGATCTTTTCGGCCGTTCCCGTCTTGCCGGCCACCGTATAGCCCTTCACGGCCGCCTTGGTCCCCGTGCCGCCCTCGCGCGTCACCTCCAGCAGCATCCGGCGCATCAGCCCGGCCGTGCGCTCCGTGATCGGCCGCGCCACGGCCTCGGGGCGCGTCTCCCGAAGGACCACCCCGTCCTTGTCCACCACCTTCTGCACCAGATAGGGCTTCATCCGGAACCCGTCGTTGCCGATGCAGCTCATGATCCCCAGCATCTGCAGCGCCGTCACCGCCACGCTGTGCCCCATCGCAATGCGCGTGATGTCCAGCTTCGACCAGCGCTTCACCGGGTTGAGAATGCCCCCCTCTTCGCCCGGCACCTCGATGCGCGTCGGCTGCCCCAGCCCGTACGCCCTCAAATAGCCGTACAGGCGCTCCTCCCCCAGCATGACCGCGATCTTCGCCGCGCCGATGTTGCTGGACTTGCGCAGGATGCCCGTCACGTCCAGCTCGTCATAGGCGTGGAAGTCCCGCAGCGGCCGTCCCCCGAAATACCAGATCCCCTTCTCGCAGTCAAAGAGGTCGTTGGTCGCCACAATGCCTTCGTTGAGCGCCGCCGCGACCACCCCGACCTTGAACACCGACCCCGGTTCGTAGTTGACCCCCACCGCCCGGTTCAGGCGGTCCTGCGGTTCGTAGCGGTTGAACTCGTTCGGATCATAGGCCGGACGCGAGGCCATCGCGAGGATCGCCCCGGTGCGCACCTCCTGCACAATGGCCCAGGCCGCCTCCGGATGGAAATCGGTCATCGCCGCATCCAGCGCCCGTTCGGTGAAGTACTGCACGTTCTGGTCCAGCGTCAGGTACACGTTGGCGCCTTCCTGGGGCGCCATGTCCAGCGAGCGGCGCGTGTAGATCTCGCGCCGCGCCCCGTCCTTCTCGCTCAGGCGCATCCCCGGGCGCCCCTTCAGCAGATGATGATAGCGCTGCTCGATCCCCGCGCTGCCGACGCTTTCGAAATTGGCAAAGCCGACGACGTGGCAGGCCAGCTCCTGCTGCGGATAATGGCGGGTGCTGACCGCCTCGAACCGCACCCCCGGCAGCTTCAGCGCCGCCACGCGCTCCACGACGTCGTCCGTCACCTTCGGCTGGATCAGCTCGTACTTCCGCCACGACCGGTTCGCCCGCTCGAACACCCAGCGGGTGTCCAGGCCCAGCACCGTCGCCAGGCGCGCGCTGACCGCCTGCGCGGCGTTGCTGCGGGCGATCACGTCCGGCGACACCACCACGTTCTGCAGCGTCAGGTCCAGCGCCAGCAGATTGCCGTTGCGGTCCAGGATGCGCCCCCGCCCCGTGTGGAGATCCACCCGGATGCTGCGCCGCTCCCGGATGCGCTCCCGCAAGGTCTCGTTGTCCCCGAGATGCAGCTGAACCAGCCGGACGGCCAGGACGCCCCACGCCGCCAGGACGAGGATGGCCACCGCCGCCACCCGCCACATGGTGCCGCGTTCAATCACGCCAGGCCGGGCTGCCCTGCCGGGCGTACAGCGCCGGTTCGCCGCGCTCCGGCTGCGGCACGCGGATGATATCGTCCGGGTCCGGCCAGGTCATCACGATCCCGTGCCGGGTCATCAGCTGCTCCACGTTGCGGATCGAACTGGCGGTGCCCCAGTGGTGCTCTTCGTTCACCACCCGCTTGTGCAGTTCTACCTTCTCGCGCTCCAGCTCCTTGATCTGCCGCCCGATGCGCTCGCAGGTGTTGTACAGGTGCAGGTACACCATGCCCAGCGCCGCCGCCAGCGCCGCCAGCGGCACGCCCCAGAACACCACCCGGCTGCCGTCATGCCCGTTTTTACGGTTTCGCCTCGCCATCTCACGCCATCCTTTCCAGCACCCGCAGCTTCGCCGTGCGCGACCGCGGATTCCTTCGCACTTCCTCCTCCGACGGCGTCACGGGCTTGCGCGCCACCCGGCGCGCCCGCGGGAGCGTTCCGCTCCAGCGCGCGCCGCCCCGGGCCAGCGACTCCATCCGCCCTTCGTGGGCCGTCATGAACTGCTTCACCATCCGGTCTTCCAAACTGTGAAAACTGATCACCGCCAGCCGGCCGCCCGGCTCCAGCAGGTCCAGCGCCGCCGGCAGCGCCTGCTCCAGGGCCTCCAGTTCGCCGTTCACGGCGATCCGCAGCGCCTGGAACGTCTGCGTCGCGGGATGGATCCGCCCGCGCCGGCCGCCCTTCGCGCGCTCCACCAGCGCCGCCAGCTGCGTCGTGGTCTCCAGCGGCTCGCCGCGCGCCAGGGCCTCGCCCACCGCTCTCGCGATCCGCTTCGCCATCGGCTCCTCGCCGTAGCGCCGCAGCACCTGCGCCAGCTCCTCCGGCGCCAGCCGCCGCAGCAGCTCCGCCGCCGTCAGCTCCTGCCGGTCGTCCATCCGCATGTCCAGCGGCGCCTCCTCCCGGAAGCTGAACCCGCGCGCGGCTTCGTCCAGCTGCATGGAGGAAACGCCCAGGTCCATCAGAATGCCCCGGAAGCCCGTCACGCCGCAGCGCGCCGCCGCCGCCGCCATCTCCGAAAAATTCGCCCGCTCCAGCACCGCCCGGCCGCCGAACGGCGCCAGCGCCGACCGGGCCAGCTCCAGCGCCCGCCCGTCGCGGTCCAGCGCCAGCAGGCGCGCATCCAGTCCGGCCGCCGCCAGCAGCGCCGAGGCATGCCCCCCCGCCCCCGCCGTGGCGTCCAGGTACCAGCCGCCGGGCGCCGTCACCAGCCGGGCAACGGTTTCCTCCAGCAGCACCGGAACATGGAGCATGGGGTCACCTCATGGCGGTCATACAAACCACACGCGGCCGCGCTGCATCCGCAGCGACCGCGACGCCAGGCGCAGCGATCCGCCCGCCTCTTCGGTTACGCCGTCCTCGCCTTCAAACAACTGGAAACGCGGCAGGAGGGCGCGCTGGGGAACGGAGAACCAACGCGCTTCCTCCTTGCCGCTCGAAAGGGATTGACTCATCAGCAGGTGCCGGGCCACGTCGCCGCCGGCCGACGCCGCCCGGGGCACCGCCGCCACGCGGATCGCCTTCGCCGCCCGCGTCGTCGTCACCACCCGGGCCGTCCGCCGCGAACGCGACTGCACCGATACCACCGTGCGCGGCGCCGGACGCACCGCCGCGGGCGCGGCCGCCGGCACGGGCGCAACCGCCGCCGGCGCCTCGATCCGCGCCGGCGGGGAATAGGCCGCCTGCCCGGTTTCATCAAACAGCTCCGTCTGCCGCCCGAACGTCACCGGCACCGAATCCGCCTCGTCCGCCGACGGCTCGCGGTCCCACCAGTTCCGCTCCTCCTCCTCGCGCTGCGCCGCCGGGCCGATGCCCAGGAAGAACGCGCCCAGGAAGCTCAGAATCCGATGTACTGCGCGGCTTCCGCGAACTTCGATTGATCCAGCTGCGAAGTCTGCTCGTTCCATGATTCCGGACTCCATAATTCAAACCGGCTGCCAATCCCCACCAGCACCATCTGGTTGAGGATCCCCGCGTACTCCAGCAATTCATCCTTCACGCGGATGCGCCCCTGCGAATCCAGGACCACCCGGTCCGCGCGCGAAAAGAAATCCCGCAGAAATTTCTGCGCCTGCACATTCGCCACCGACGCCGTGCGCACCTTCTCCAGGCGCTGCGCCATCTCCCGCGCCGTGTACACATACAGGCACTTCTCGTTCACCCCCGGCAGCACGAACAGCACCGGATCCCCCGACGCTTCCCGCCAGTCCGCCGGGATCGTCACCCGCTTCTTGCCGTCCAGCGAATGCGTGTAGCGCCCGACGAATGCCCCGGCATTCAGCAGCTCCTGCATTTCGGTTGTGACACGACGCTCCATTTACCCTACCTCACGAACCACTTTATCCCACTTCGCCCCACCAATCGTCAACAGAAAAAACCTCGATTTGTTGATTTTTCTCATCCCCATTCGCATCAACCGGTTACGAAATTCGTCCGCTCCCGCCCCCCCTCCCCCGTTCACAAGTTGTTCACAGGCCGTTGACAACCCTCCGCCGCCTCCCCTTTTTTCGCCCGGTCTTCCCCCGAAAAAATCGCCCCGAAAATCCCCCCAAAAGCCGGCTTCCTGTGCTACAGTCCTTCCCCGATGCACGAACTCAGCCTCATGACGAACCTGCTGGAGGATGCCGTGGCCGCCGCCGACGGCGCCCCCGTCTGCGCCCTGCGCGTCCGCGTCGGGCCCCTCTCCGGCGTCGTCATCGAAGCCCTGCGCTTCGCCTTCGAAGCCCTCGCCCCCGGCACCCCCGCCGAGGGCGCCCGGCTCGACATCGACGAAACCGTCCCCTTGTTCCGGTGCCCCCGCTGCGGCGCCGAATACCCAACCCCCGTCGGCTCCTACCAGTGCCCCGGCTGCGGCGCCGCCGACGGCGAACTGATCGGCGGCCACGAACTCGAACTGATCTCCATCGAGGTACCCGACCATGTGTGACACCTGCGGCTGCGGCCATCCCCACGACCATTCCCACGCCCATCCCCATGATCATGCCCATCCGCACGATTCCGGCTCCGTGCGCACCATCGAGGTCCAGAAACCCGCCCTCGCCCTCAACCAGCGCCATGCCGACCAGAACCGCGGCTGGTTCCGCGCCAAGGGCCTCACCGTCTTCAACCTGCTGTCCTCCCCCGGCTCCGGCAAAACCACCCTGCTCGAACGCACCCTGCGCGAACTTCCCCGCGCCGCCGCCATCGTCGGCGACCTGCAGACCGACAACGACGCCGCCCGCCTGCGCGCCGCCGGCGCCCAGGCCGTCCAGATCACCACCGGCGCCACCTGCCACCTCGACGCCCACATGGTCCTGCACGCCCTCGACCAGCTCGACGCCGACGGCCTCCGCTACCTCTTCATTGAAAACGTCGGCAACCTCGTCTGCCCCGCCTCCTACGACCTCGGCGAAGACCGCCGCGTCGTCCTGCTGTCCGTCACCGAAGGCGAAGACAAGCCCCTCAAGTACCCCGTCATGTTCCTGCGCGCCGACCTCGTGCTCGTCACCAAAACCGATCTCGCCGGCGCCGTCGGCTTCGACCGCGACACCGCTCTCGCCAACATCCGCCAGACCGCCCCCCGCGCCGACATCCTCGAACTCTCCGCCAAAACCGGCGACGGCTTCCCCGCCTGGCTCGACTGGCTCCAGGCCTGAACCTCCCCTAAAAATCCGGATTTTCCACGCTATGGAAAAAATTCCGGCCCGTTTTCCACGCTATGGAAAATTGTTGGGCCATTTTTCCACGCTATGGAAAACTTTCTTCCACACCGTGGAAAATCCGGAAATTTCCGATCCGCCCCCGCCCGGATTGTGTT
>JAXGNL010000042.1:0-26434 GCA_040768005.1 Kiritimatiellia bacterium | reverse complement strand
TCAAATTAAACTGGCTGTCTAGAGATTCGGTCATTTCAACGCCTTATTCTCTTTCACAGTGTGGAACGCCCCGGGCCAGCCACCATGCTTTTCGATGACTTTGTCAATCTCGGCCATTAGGCGGATGGTCTCGCGCAGGGCCACGACGATCTTCTGGTAGTGCAACAGGTCATCCTTGGTAAGAACCCGCCCCTTGCGGTCTTTCAGCCACTTCTCGCAAACCTGATAGCCGCCGATGTGGAAGTTCCACACGTCCTCTGGCACACCCTTGAACCCCTCCGTTTGCGCCTTGTCGATCCACACCGTACCGTCCGCATACGACACCTTTTCCACCTCCGGCCGCTTGCCGCCTACCCACTTCGTGATCGGCTTCTCCAGCTTCGGCGAATCCAACAGATGCAGAGCAACCAGTTCGCCCCCGAGCTTTGACAGGGAACGGAACAGGTCGAGGCTTGCGGTCAACGGAAGGCGCGGGAAGTCGATCTTAAGGAATTCTGCATAGCGTGTGCGATAGGTAGGACTGTGAAACACGGCGTAGGCGTAATGAAGAATATCCTCCGGTGTGATCCCGCGAGGCATCTCACCACTTGACACCTGAGGGAGCGAGACCACTGCCGCGAACCTGTCCACGAAAATGCTAGAGAAATTGGGACGCCGGTTCAAGTGAAGGGCCAACCCATCTGTGTCAGGATAAAGGTAGAGAGGAAAGATGTTGATGCCGCCGCGCCGGAATATGTTCGCATCCACAGGAAACCGAGATGCCGTTACCAGCGACCATACAATGTCTTGAACGGCAATCCCTTGGCGCCCCAGCCCAAGGCAAAGATTATCTTGGTGGACGACATGGTCAAGAAGCTCACGCCGTGGCCGATCGCAAATGTTAGTGTGAAGATAAACAGCGCGAACGTCAAAAAGCCGATAAGTGCACGGTGACTGTAATCGGTCCCAATCTCGTTTCTGCGGAGGGTGCCCGAGATAGTTCTTTACTTGCTGATACAAATCATCTGCATGGAAGGCCACCGCGACTTCATCCCTATGCGTCTGAAAACCCAAGACGTTTACCGGCATGGCGTCTGTCATCCTCTGAAAGGCACCGTATTCGCCTTTAAGGTCCGAGTTCTGGGGTACGAAGAGATAAAATGGAGAAGAAGGATGCACTGGTGTAAGTGGCATGTGAGAGCAACTGGCAACGGCCAACTGATCACACTTCTTCTTCCGTGAGCCATATATATGTGCGTGTTGGACCACACAAGAACTAGCTTGTTTTACGTTGTGACAGCGAGCGGCGAAGATCGCGACACCCTGCTTGATGTCGAAGACGTTCACATCTTCCGTCCCGTCGGGACAAACTTCTTTCTTGGTAGTGTTACCGTGCAAGTCGAGCAGATCTATGGTAGAGAATGACGCCATCAACTGCTGGCGCATACCCCGAAAGGTGGGATTGTCGATATAGCCGTGATTGGTGATATAGCTTTGAATGCCGTACCCCGATTGTTCAATAAGGTGCTGACCTAACCGAATGAACTTCACATAGTCGTCTTGTAGCCACTTTGGATTTCGTTCTCCAAGCGGCTTTCCGTCAACAACGTAGTAGTCATTAACAAGCCCCGTGATCCAGTCGCCGGTGTTAGACGAATGCCCTGCATATGGTGGATTCCCAATGACAACGGTGAACCGCTTGTACCATTTGACCTCATTGACGGCGGCGGCTTCGTGGGCAAGGGCTTCGACGGCGATGTGCGGGAGTTGGGTGACTTTGGGTTCGAGGGAATTGGTCAGATAAATTCGTGCGCGTTCTTCGATGGTGAAACGGTAGCCGGTCTCGGAGAGCTTGAGCCCGATTTTCATGTGGGCGATGGCATAGGGCGCCATCATGAGTTCATAGCCGTAGAGCCGCGGCAGGAGGTCTTTCGGCACGTATTCGTTCCAGAGCTTGAGGACATCGGCCTTGGACTTCCCCTGCTTCTCCCACATGGCGGTCAGGGTTTTGTGGATGACGTCGATGACTTCGACGAGGAACGTGCCGGTGCCGGTGGCGGGATCGAGGATCTGGACGAAGGGCTCCTTGGGGTCGATGGTCCGCTTTTCTCCGGGCTCGTCGGTCAGCGGCGGCAATTTCAGCTTGGGATTCTTTTTGACCATCTCGCCCCATGTCGTGGTGTCGGCCAAGCCGTCAGCCAGCCCGAATTCGGTCTGGAGCAGTTTGTGCACCGCTGCGGACGATGTAGGATACGACGGGCTGCGGGTGTAGAACACGCCGCGCTGAACCTTCTTGGCCTTGTCGTAGGCGGTCAGGAACAGTTCGTAGAAGTGAATGACGGGGTCTTCGCGCTGGGTGCGGTTGCCGAAGTCCCGCAGGATGGCCTCCATGTGGGTGTCCGGGCTCTGGAGCAGGTCGGTCACGTCGGCCAGGCCGAGTTCGTCGAAGTCGATCTTCCCCTTCCGCGACTTCAGGCCGAGGAATACGCCCAGCATTTCCTTCAGGAACGGGCTGGTGAAGATCAGGTTGGGCACGTCGTCCTTGGTCACGGCGCTGCCCAGGCCGGGAACGTGCGCCGGACGGCGATGGAAAACAGGCCGTAGGTGACGGTCTGGGCGAACATATCGGCGAAGTCGTCGTCGTTCAGGTCGTGGATCAGGCCCTGCTGGAAGGCGCGCAACAGGGTGCGCATCTGGCCGGTGCCGTCTTCCATGCGCAGGATGGAGCGGATGCGCCCCCGGATGCGCTTGGCCAGCGCCGCGAGTTCCAGCGCCAGTTCCTGCGAGGTGGTGATGACTTCGCGGTGGCGCAGGGTGAAGGCGGCGCGCCAAGTCGCGCGCCAGGCGTCGCCATCCACCTCGAACTCCCGTTGCCAGCGCATTTTCTCGGCCAGGGTGCGGGCAATCCAGTCGTACTTGAGCGGCGTGTCGTCGTCGTCCCACCCCAGCACGCGCAGTTCGGCCAGGTCGTGGTCCTCCTGCTCGACGAAATGGGCGAAGGTGATGGCCCGGTCGTCCTCTTCTCCATAGGCGGAGATGAACAACAGGTCGCGGGGCAGCCAGGCCTTGCGCTCGGCGGCCTTCGCGGAGGCGCGTTTCTTGAGCACCAAGGCGCGCAGGATGCGCCGCATCACCACCACCGGCAGGCGCTTCTTCTCGAAGTTGATCCAGAAGATGCCCCACGGCTGCTGCCCGACCAGCGGCCGGATTTGCTTGATTTCCTTGATCTTCACCGCCGCCGCCGCATCGAGCCCGAATTCCTCGGGCTTGTAGGCGAAAGTCAGCTCCTCGACGTCGTCGGTCTCGATGGGCCAGTCCAGTTCGTCGCGCAGATAAGCCAGCAGTGCCGGCAGGGTCTTGATGGCGCGGAGGCGGTCGATTCGGACGTCAGCGGGCATGGGCGGTTCTCCTGGGCTCCTCGAGCGGCAAGTTTTGTTAGCGCTTCCTTTGGGGGCGGCGCACCCGATAGGTGCCCCGGCGTTCGTTCACACTGAATCCGATCGGGTTGCGCGGGGGATCGGGGGGCGGCAGCAACAGCGGGCGGATTTGGTCGAACAGCTCGCGCAGGGCGGCATCGTGGATCAGCAAATCCTTCTCCACCTCGGCCAGACGCTTGGCCAGCGTGGCGGTGGCCAGCAGTTGTTCCCGCATCTTCACGAAGGCTCGGACCACAAACACGCTCATCTCCACGGCCTTTGGACTGTTCAGGACCGTCGCCGCCATGATGGCCCCGTGCTCGGTGAAGGCATGCGGCAGGTATTTGACGTTCTGTCCGCGCTTCAAGGTCACAGATTGTGACCTTGAAGCCCGCAGATCTTCGGCCTCGTCCCGGGTGAGACGGAACATGAAGTCTTCTGGAAACTTGCTGGCATTGCGCTTGACCGCTTGGTTGAGCACTTTCGTCTGCACCCCGTAGATTTCGGCCAGATCGAAGTCCAGAATCACCCGCTGCCCGCGGATCGTCCGGATGACGTCCTCCGGAATAGTTGTCAGTTTGCTTGTTTTCATGTCAACTCCATCCAGCATTTCACAACGGGCTTCACGCCGACCGGCGCCTGGCGCTTGCCATCAAAGTGGAAACGGATGGCTATTCCATTACCCATTATATTACCCATTACCAAGCTGATTACCCAATACCCGCCATGTGGCGTTTTTACCCCGGCTGGTGCATTCGACTTCGCCTGTTTTTCGCATGTCTTTCAGCACCTTGCGGATCATGTCCAGGCTGACGCCTGGGCATCAATGGTTCTCCCGGTTGATCAGATTGACGATGACTTTGCATAGGATATCCTTTTCGGACGGCTTACTGCCGGCAATCAGCAGGGTCAGAGCAACGAGCGCGTTGTCGGCCAGGCGCTTGGTGCCGTCGGCGCGATAAAGTAGGCCGTTGGCGTCGAGGAACCAGATGAACAGGAAGGCGCCGATCCGCTTGTTGCCGTCAACGAAAGCATGATTCTTCACGACGAAATATAGCAGATGCGCGGCCTTTTCTTCCAGGCTGGGATAGAGGTCGCGCCCATCCTGGGTCTGGTAGATGGCCCCGATGGCGGCGGCCAGTCCCTTGTCCTTCTCACGGCCGAACAGACCGCCGGCTTCGGAACCCAGCGTCTCGGCCATCCGGGCGATGACCGACCGGGCCGCCTCGTAAGTCAGCTTGAAGCGCGCGGTTTCCGTTGTGCCGTGCAACCGCAACCGCTCGTGGTCGTACTGATCAAGCAGGCGCAGGGCCAGCGAGTAGTCCTTGATGACCCCCAGCAGCCCCTTGGCTTCGTCCCCCGTGACGTCCTTCTCCTCCAGAATGCGCCCCATGACGTCGACCGCATCCCGCAGGCTGGCCAACCGCGCCACCTCGGCCCGCAGACGTTGCTCGTTCAGCGTGTATCCCTGCAGGATGTGCTCGCGCAGGACGCGGGTGGCCCACATGCGGAATTCCGTGCCCCGGCGGGAGTGGACCCGATAGCCCACCGAGATGATCACGTCCAGATTGTAGAAGCGGATTTTGCGGGTCACCTGCCGCCGGCCTTCCTGCCGAACTACCGAGAAATCCTCGGAAGTTGCCGGTTTTTTCAACTCCCTCTCCCGATATGCGTTGCGGATATGAACCCCGACCGTGTCCGCGTCTTTCCCAAACAATTCCGCCATCTGCGCCTGCGAAAGCCAGATGGTGTCGCGGTCCAGCCGGACGTCCAGGTTCATGCGTCCGTCAGGAGCCCGGTAGAGGACGATTTCGCCGCCCGGAGCCTTGATGCTCTTCGGCTGGCTCATGCCAGTTCCATCCAGCATTTCAGGACGGGCTTAACGCCCACCGGCGCCTGCAGTTGCTTCAAATAGCCGTCCTTGATGTATTTTTCGACCGTGGCACGGATGTCGGCCAGCGTCTTGGCGGGCGCTTTCGTCTTCCGGGGCGTTTCGGGCGTGGAGCGGATGGCGGCGATGATATCGGCCGGCTCCTCGGCGATCTTGCCCGAGGCGAGTTCGAACAGGTACCACGCGGCGGTGCCGAGATCGGTGCTCCATTCGTTTCCGCCGCCGACTCCCGCCGGCGCGCAGGCCGGCAGGGCATAGCAGAAAAACACGGCCTGCGTCCCGGGTTTTGGGTGTTCCTTGCCGCTGAACACCCGCCCAGGCAGGGCATCGAGGCGTTCGGATAACCCGGGGTATTCATCGCAGAGGCGCTGGTATTCCAGGCGCATGTTCTCCACGCTGGACACTTCGCCCTCGTAGGCGTGGTTGAAGTTCCTCAGCGCCTCGAAATCGTCGTCCGGGCGCAGCAGTTTGCTCCCTTCGATGCCGAAGGTCTTGGAGATCCGCAGGGTCTTGTGGGAAACTTTGGCGTAGAGCTTCAGCAGCGCATCCAGTTCGTCCGGCGGCAGGAAGTTCCAATAGGCCACCGTGCCCCGCACGCCCTTCTGGTCGGGGTGGTCCCGCAGGATCTGGGCTTCGGTCTCCACGTTCATGCGCCGGTCCACGCGGCCGATGCGCTGCATCAGCCGCACCGGGTTCCAGTGCAGGTCGTAGTTGATCAGCCGGGTGGCGTCTTGCAGGTTCAACCCTTCCGACAACACGTCGGTGGAAATCAGCACCCGGATTTCCCCCTGCCCCGCCGCCGCCAGTTCCGCGCTGGTCTTGCCGTTGTAGTAGGGCGCAAACCGCTGGATGACCTGGCTGCGGTTTTTCTTGGAGGCGCTGTCGATCTCCTCGACCCCATCCACCCCGTTCGCCGCCAGTTGCTTTTTCAGATAGCGCGCGGTCTCGGCATACTCCGAGAAGATCAGCACCTTGTGCTTTTTCAGCACGGAATCCTTCCCCAGCAACCGGACCAGCGCCTTGAGCTTGTCGTCGTGGGCAGGTTCGAACTTGCGCAGTTCGACCAGGAATTCCACCAACTGGTTCATATCCTCGAAACTGTCGGCCAGGATGTCCTCCACCCGGAACTCTTCCCGGGAGAGTTGCTCGATGACTTCCAGCATTTCCTCTGTGATCACGTCCTCGTCGGCGTCCTCATCCTCTTCTTCGCCCCAAAGCTCCAGTTGCTGCTGGTGGACGTAGCCGATCAACTCCCCGTGCTTCTGCTTCCAGATATCAAGCCGCCGCTGCTCGGCGGGCGTCTCGGAATGTTTTGTCACCCAGGCCAGAAGCTTGGTCAACAGCCGGGTGCAGGACAGCTCGAAGGCCAAGGCCGAGCTCTCGAACCGCTTGAGGAACTGCGTGCGGATCAGGCCCACCACGGATTTCTGCCGGTTTTCCGCCAACGGATCGATCGGCTCCTTGCCCTTGTAGTAATACAATGGATAGTACACCCCCAGGATGAACAACGGCTTTTCCCTCTTGGTGGCGGCATCCAGAAGATCCAGCAGACGGCCGTAGGTCTTCCGTACCGAGTAGGCCACCACTTGCGGCGGCTGCCGTTCCGGAAAGATGGCCTCCCCCTTGCCCTCCTGCCGCTGGCTTTCCCGCACGTAGGCCCGGCTGCGCTGAACCACCAGCGACTTGAAAATGGCGTCTTCCGAAAGCGCCACTTCCGCTTCCGGCAATTCGATGGGCAACTGCATCTGGGGATCGGCCTCCGGATAGAGCTGCCGCTTGAGCTGCTGCTCCAGCTTCACGAAATGCCGCCGGAGCGAATGGATGCCCAACCGTGTGCTGAAGAAATCGTCCTTCTGCCGAGTGAACAGCTCCGCCATGTGCCGAAAGTCTTCGAGCTTGTTGTTGACCGGTGTCGCCGTCAGCAGGAAGACCTGCTTGGGCACGTCGCCCTGGTTGATCAAATCCTGCATGAGGCGGTAGCGCGACGGCCGCCGTTCGCCTTCCCCCTTGATGCCGGGATTTCGGAAATGATGCGCCTCGTCGATGACCAGGACGTCCGCCATCTCCGCTACCCGGCGCAATTCCTGCAGATATTTTCCGCCGCGCCCCAGGTCCGTATGGTTGAAAATGGCCAGGTTGGAATAGCTGGTCCCCAGCAAATCCGGCAAGTACCGGGCCAAATGGCTTTCCCATACATCCTCGCGGGCCGCCTTGGGCACGAACAACGCCACGCGCTTGCGATCGTGCAGGATAAGCCGCTCGATCAGCATGAGCCCGATGAAGGTCTTGCCCAACCCCACTCCGTCGCACAAAAACGCGCCGTTGTATTGCGAGGCGATCTTCATCAGCGCCTGGTAGCCTTTCTGCTGGTAGAGACTCAGGCGGGGGTACATCTTCGACCGCATCAGCTCCCACTCGCCGGCGGTCATTTCATGGCCCCGGAAAAATTCGTGGAGCGCCTTGGCGTACACGTCGAACGGAAGATATTCGGCGATATGGCGCTCGATGGTTTTCAAGACTTCTTCGCTGACGTCTTCGGCATCCTTCCAATGCCGTTCATACCACTCCTGGAGTTGCTCCACCTCCCGGCGCAACTGGACATTCAATTCCACATTGGCCGTCAGGCCGGGACAAGTGAAATTGCTCGATCCCACCAGGGCCGCAGCACCGACCACCGCTTGCTTGGCATGTGTGATGTAGGCTTTCGCGTGGAATTTGTTCTTGGCATATACCCGGCACTCGATCTGCCCCTTGCGCATGGCCGTGACAATCGCCGGAACCCCCTCAAGAAAATCATTCTTCTCTTTCTCGTGCTCCATGCTTTGATCGAGCGTGCGCTGCACTTCCTGTATCCCGGCCAACAATGCCTGCCGGGTACGCCGCGAAACCTCATCGCCCATCAGAATCCGGATTTTCTGCAGTTTCTGCCAATTGCCATCCAGGGCCAGCAACGACCCGATCTCAAAATATCCCGTCGCGATGTCAAACTGGTTGGAGAGATCGCACCATTCCTTGAGGTACTCGGCAACCTTCCAATCGGCATCGGAGTTGTCCACGATAAACAGGTCGCCCCCGCTGGTCTTCTCCCGCTTAGCCATCACCCGTTACCTTTGCTTGCTTTCGTTATCCAGTTTGCCAGTTGCTATCATGGCCGAAAGTCTGATCGTTTTATGCTGCCGGAGCAAGCCCTAAGCCCTCCCTGTTCCCTTGTATTTCAAGGGGTTCCACTTGTTGGCAAGTTTTTCACAGTATGGAAACTTTTTGCGATTTTTCCATGCCCCCTATGGCTAATCGCATCTCCACCGCCAGCTCGCACGGGGCGTTGGTTGGGCGGGCGCCGCGCCATTCGACCACCGCGCCGGCCTCGGGCGGCGGGGCCGCTCCCGGCCCCGTGAACAGCCCGGCGGATGGATGTTCGGCCGGTGGGAATACAACGAATTCCGCGGCATCCAGTCGGCATCCGTCCAGTCGGACGTCGCCGACGGCCGCGCCCGGCGGGAGGTGCAACCGCAGGGTCCAGGCTCGCCGCGCCGGGCGAATGCCTTCCGGCGCGGGTTGCGGGCGGACCGATAGCCTCAAGGTGTCCCCGCTCCGGGACAACTCGACATCCGTGGCCGCCGTCTGTCCGGTCTCGTGGGCGCGGGACCAGCCGTCGTCTTCGTGGAACGTCCGCGCCTGCGCGCCGTCGGCCGGCGGGGCATAGGCCTCCGCCGTCAGCTCCGGCCAGACCGCCTCGCCGGCGACCGGCCGCTGCGGAATGTGGAATACGATGCCGCCGCGCCGGACATACACCGGCACCTGCTCCAGGGCGCACGCCGCGCCGATCAACAAAGGCCCGCGGTGGATCCGCCCCGACCACGCGTCCTGCCACCCGCCGGGCGGAATCCACACCGCCCGCCGCGACAGGCCATCGGCTCCGGCCGGATCGAGAATCGGCGCCACCAGCAGATCGTCGCCCAGCAGAAACTGGGTGGAATCGGCCGCCTCCGGATGCTCCGGCCATTCCAGGTCGCCGCGCCGCAACAGCGGCGTCCCGCTCTGATTGGCCTCGACCGCCGCCGCGTACAGCACCGGCAGCAGGCGGTACCGCAGGCGGAAACCGTCGCCGACGATCCGCTCCGCCCGCGGACCGTATTCCCACGGATAGCGGTGAACGCCCTTGGTGCAGTGGATCCGCGCCACGGGCGAAAACGCCCCGAACTGCATGAAGCGCACATACAGATCCTCGTCGGGCTGGTCGTGATGCCCGCCCAGATCCTCGTGCACGTACGGCAGCAGCGCCAGCAGGCCCCAGTCCACGCTGTTGGCCACCCCCATGCGCAGATAGCCCCACGACGCGCGCGTGTCCCCCGTCCACCACACCGGAAAGCGATGCGCCGCCGGATGCGACGGCCCCGTGCGCCAGCCGTTGCCCACCCCGTCCGCGTTCGACAGCACCAGCGGGCGCCGCTCCGGCGCGAAATCCGCGGTCACGTCGCGATACAGCCGCATGCCCCAGACTTCCTTCTCCAGCCCCGGCGCGGGCGACTGCAGATGCGTGTGCCAGTTGCGGTCGAACCACCACGCATCCACTCCCTTCGCCAGCAGCGACACCAGCCCGTCCCGCCGGAACCGCAGCTCCGCCGGATCCAGCGCATGGGCGCCCCTCGGCTCGGGATGGTCGTTCAGCATGATCCGCACCCCGCGCTCGTGCGCCCGCGCCGCAAACCGCGCCAGGTCCGGAAACAGCCGTTCGTTGATCTCGTATCCGCTCGATCCGCCCACGCGCCAGTCCGTGTCCACGACAAACAGGTCCAGCGGAATCCCGGCGGCGCGGAAGCGGTCCATCACCGCCAGCGCCTCGTCCCCGCTGTACTCGTGATAACGGCTGTACCACAGGCCGAGGGCATGCAGCGGCACCAGCGGCACCGGCCCCGTCAGGCGCAACAGGTCGGCGCGGAACCGCTCGTAGCCGGACGCCGCCGGAAAAAACACATAGGCATCCGGCGCGTCGTTGGCCAGGTCCCAGCCCGAAGCGGCATCGCGGCACCCTTCCGGCGGCGGCAGGGCGCCCCACGGCGGCGGCACCACCCGCGGATGGTCCCCCAGCACCCACAGGGCCGGGAGCGCCGACGGCGACGGCAGATGGGCCGCCCGCAGCATGGCGGGTGACAGCACGGCCAGCGGCGTGCCGTCCGCCGACTCGATGCGCACGTCTTCGAGACCGTTCGCGTCCTCGGGAACGGCCACGCGGAACTCCGGCGTCGCCGCCACGCGGAATCCCGCCTCCTGATGAATCCCGACCCGGACCGGCTCCGCCGCCCGCTCCCGCACCGTAAAGGTTTCGCGGTCCTCGAATCCCGCCGGTCCCCGCTGCTCCACCCGCACCAGCCAGGGCCCCAGCACCTGCACCCGCACCGCCCCGCATTCAAACCCGTTGACGCCTGCCGTCTTCATCGCCGCCCTGCTTTCACTCCGCCCAACCGGCCCATCCGGTCGTTTCTGTCCCCGCACACAGCCCGTTCCCCTGCCCGTGCCTCACCGGTTTTCCTTTGACCGCAGGAAATAGAACAGCACCCAGTCCTTGCCGTGTTCAAACGGGCGGTCCGCCAGAATGGCATATCCGCGGACCGATTCCCCGAAGCGCTCGAAGCCGGGACCGTAATACCGCTCGGAGGTTTCCGACGGGAACACCGTGAACGAATGCCCCTCTTTCAAAACGGCCATCGTGGAGTGATCAAAGCCCAGCTTGTCCCACTTGACGGAATACCCGGGGCTGGTGTGGCGGTCCACGAACGGCAGTTCGATCGATCCCGGCGGAACGGCGGGAATCGCGCCCGGAATGAAGTCGTCCCACCGCAGCAGATTGCCGTCCACCGGCGTCCGCCCGTACGGGGTTTCCTGCGCGGCCCGGACCAGCTGCCGCAGCGGCACGGACACATGCCGGCGGTTGATCTGGACCAGCAGATCCCCCTCCCCCGTCAGCACCACTTTCTCCACCCGGACAAACGGCGGATACCGCCAGTCGGATCCGAGGTCCGCCTCCGTGATTTTCCGGGCGATCCGGATCGGCCCGCTGGTTCCGCGCGGTCCGGAGGGCAATTCCAGCCCTTCCGCCGTGCGCCTCACCACCATGGACTGCTCTTCCGCCAGCCGTCCTTTTTCATCCATCGGAACGATCGTGGCGGCATCCCCGTCGGCCTTCCAGACCCCCATGGCACCGCCCACGCCCCCGGCGAACAGTCCGGTGCCGTCGGGATAAAACGTGAACACCATCTCCCCGAATCCGCCGCCGGGCGGGTGATATCTCCAGGAGCCGAGAAAGTCCTTTCCGTCTGCCGGCCGGTGCTCGCGCTCCAGTTCGGCCAGGCGTTCGGCGTGCAGCCCCCGGACATCCAGCACCCGCAGCAGATCCGCGGACCGCCATTGCATGGCCAGTTCCACCGGGGTGATGCCGTCCTCGCGCGCATACGGATCGGCCCCGTGCCCGATCATCGTTCCGATCAGCTCCAGGTCCCGGTGAAGGAACAGGGCCGCCATCGTCTTCGGCGTCGCGGGCACCCCCGCCTCCATCAGCAGCCGGCACATTTCGGCGTTGTCCGTCCGCGCGGCCACGAGCAGCGCGACCGGCCCGTATTCCTCCGCAAATCCGGGCACCTTCTCCAGGAACAGGCGCAGGACGTCCGGCGTCATGTGCCGGTCGCCCAGGATTTTTTCCGCCTCCCACCGGCTGGGCGGGAATCCGTATTCCATCAGGAGCGCCGCCACGTCCTGCTGCCGCCCCATGAGCGCATGGCGGAAAAGCCCCTGCGGATCCAGCCCCGCCCGGCCGAACGCCTCGTAGGACCGCTCCGGGCCCAGGGCTTCGCGCAACTCGTCCGCATCGCCCAGATAGGCGGCTTCATTCGCCAGTTGGGCCGACATCGGTTCCGCCGCGGCGGGCGCCGCCGGCAGCCCCGGGATAAGAAATGGAATCAGCAGGGATGAAACCAGCCGGCGCATCAGAACGTCATGACCTCGCAGCCGGCGTCGCGGTAGGCGGCGATACTCGGGTGCCCCGACATCCCCCCCAGCAGCGCCAGGCCGTGTTCCTTGGCCGCCGCCTGCGTCCCGAGCTTGGCCGAGCACGCCTCGCAGACGCCCTCCACCACCCCCGCGTCCAGGCACTTCTGCCACAGGCCGCTCAGCGGACCGCCCGGCGCGTACAACTCCGGGACCAGCTTGACCGACGCCCCCTCCAGCACCAGCTTCACCCCGAACCCCCGCGCCTTCATGTCCAGCGCGTTCAGCAGCACGTGCAGGAAGCACATCGGCTCCCCGTTGAAGGCAAACAGCGCGATCGTCGTCATTTTCCGTCTCCCTGGCTTTTCCGGATTTTCCACGCTATGGAAAATTTTTCCGCCGGTTTTCCACGCCATGGAAAACTATTTTCCACGCCATGGAAAATCCGGACTACCGCTTCAGGCATTCGGCGATGGCGTCGCAGACATAGCCGAGATTGGCGGCGTTGAGGCCGGCGACGTTGAGACGTCCGCCCTTGACCAGGTAGATGGCTTTTTCCTCGCGCAGGAACCGGACCTGGTCGTCGTCGAGGCCGCTGAACGAGAACATGCCGTTCTGGCGTTCGATGAACGAAAAGTCCGCGCCGGTCTCGCGCGCGGCGAGGCCTTCGACCAGCTGGCGGCGGACGTTGCGGATGCGCAGGCGCATGCCCTCGACCTCCTGCACCCAGAGGCGGCGCAGGTCGGCGTCGGCCAGCACCGCGGCGGCCAGGGCGCCGCCGTGGCGCGGCGGATTCGAGTAGAGCACGCGGACCAGGCGCTTGACGTGCGAGAGGCCCGCCGCGGCGTCCCGGGCGCTTTCGGCCACCAGCAGCAGCGCGCCGACCCGCTCGCCGTACAGGCCCATGTTCTTGGAGAACGACGAGGCCACCAGCGCCTCGGGCGCTTTCTGCATCACGGCCAGCAGCCCCGCGCGGTCTTCCTCGAGGCCCGCGCCGAACCCCTGGTAGGCAAAGTCGAAGAACGGGAGCCAGCCGGCCTTTGCCGCCGCATCCCCCACCCGCGTCCATGCCGCGGCGTCCAGATCGGCCCCGGTCGGATTGTGGCAGCAGACGTGCAGCAGCACGATGTCGCCGGCGGGCACCTGCTCCAGCGCCGCGCACATCGCCTCCACATCCACGGCTTTCTTCGCCGCGTCGTAGTAGGGATAGGTCTTCACCGCCAGGCCCGCGGCGGCGCACAGGCCGTTGTGGTTGCCCCAGGTCGGATCCGGCATCCACAGGGTGGCCTGCGGACGGAACGATTTCAGCAGTTCCATGCCGACGCGCAGGGCGCCGGTGCCGCCGGGGGTCTGGCACACCGCCACGCTGTCCGACGCCAGCGCATGGAACTCGCTGCCGAACACCAGGTGGGCGACTTCGCGGGCGAATTCGGCCGAGCCGGAAATCGGCAGGTAGCCCTTGGTTCGCTCGGTCTCCCACAGCACGCGTTCGGCGCGGCGGATGCACTCCAGGACCGGGGTGGTGCCCTGGTCGTCCACGAACACCCCGACGCCCAGGTTCACCTTGGGGTCGCGGGAATCCTTGCGAAAGGCCTCGGTCAGGCCGAGAATCGGATCGGCGGGCGCGGGTTCGATGGCGGGGAAGAACATGTCAGCCTCCTGGGGTTGGGGGGTTGGCGGTGAGTGAATGCAACGGGGTCACGGATAATAGGTCTGCACCCACGGCCGGATGGTGTCGGCGCCGACCTGGGTGATCTTCATTTCGCGGCGGGCGTTCTCGACGGAATCCGACGCATGGGCGGCATTGACCATGATGTCCTGGCCGAATTCGCGGCGGACGGAGCCCGGCAGGGCCTTGCTCGGATCGGTCGGGCCCAGGATGTGGCGGATGCGGGAGATGGCGTTGACGCCGGCATAGACCAGCAGGAGGCACTGGGTCGTGCCGGGCCGGGCCTTCTCCTCGGCCACCAGCCCCTCGCCCCAGCGCCCGGTCATGAACTGGACGATCTGGTAGAACTGGTTGTCGCCGTAGCGCGGCCCCAGCAGCTCGCCCAGCGGCCCCTTGACCTCTTCCGGCAGCGTCAGGCCCAGCTCGGCGGCGATCGCCTTGGCCGCACGCTCGGCCACCATTCCCTTGAGCTTCTCGCGCAGCACGCCGCGCACCGGCCCGTAGAACTCCTCGGCCTCGGCCACCGTCATGCGGTGGATCTTGGCCGCCACGATCCGCAGCCCGGACCGCGAGAAAATGTCAATGATCAGCCCCGGCCGCGCGCTGGCAAACCGGAAGTTGTCGGGCTTGATGATGACCAGCGCCTCTTCGAGAGTGCCGCCCTGCGGGACGTCGCCGGCCGCATCCACCACCCCGCCGCACTCGTCGCTGTAGCCCGCCCACAGCTTCAGGGCTTCGCCCGCCGCGTTCAGGTTGGGGCCGATGAAGACCGCCGGCTCGAGGTAGTGGATCGCGCCGGCCGGATCCAGGATGTAGTCGCCGTAGGTGTCGCGGACGGTTTCCCCGCTGTTGCTCGGGCGGATCGGCCCGGTGACCTCCTTGACGGCCTCGATGGCGTTCTCGCCCTCGAACAGCAGCATCATGACGCGCTTGCGGCGGCCGGTGGCGGGGTCGGGCCCGTACTCGCGCTCGACGTAGTCCGCCAGCAGCGGGCGGATCACCGGGTCCACGTCGGAATCGTTGCGGATCAGCTCGGCGTAGGCGTGGGCCAGCTCCGCGTCGGGCGCGAACATCCGCGCCGCCACGAAATCCAGCCCCGTGCGGCTGATGTAGCGGGCGATGACGCCGCCGGTGCGCGACTTCGCCACCGTGTAGGGGTTGATCAGTACAAATGCCAGTTCCTTCGCCATGGGGTCTGTCTCCTGTTGGATATGATCACCGGCCGGCGCCTCACGGCGCCGCCATCGCTTCGATCAGCTTCGCCAGCTTGTCGCGCTTCTCCTGCAGCTCGCGCTTGCGGGCCCGGGCCTGCTCGACGACCTCGGCCGGAGCGCGGCTGACGAAATTCACGTTGTCGAGCCGCTTGCCGGACGCCTCCAGCTCCTGCTCGGTCTTGTGCAGCTGCTCCGTCAGGCGCTTCTTCTCGGCCTCGACGTCCACGTGGCCCTCCAGCGACATGAACAGCGTGCCCAGCGGCGTAATGACGCTCGGCGTCGGCTTCGCCGGCGTGAAGTCGGTCTCCACCTCCAGCTTGCCGGCCTTGAGATACGGCAGGTAGGCCGCGCGGTCGGCGCGCACCAGCTCGCCGGTCGCCGCATCCGCCGGCCGCAGCACGAAGTCCGCCGTCTGCGACGGCGCCAGGCCGTAGTCGGCGCGCAGGTTGCGCGCCAGGCCGATCGCCGCGTGCTTGGCATCCACGTAGGCCACCGCTTCCGGATGCACTCCCCAGCCCGCCAGCTCCTCCTCGTCGAGGGCCGCCGGCCACGGGGCGGTCAGGATGGACTCCGAGACGGCCGCGTAGCCCATCCCCTGCCAGAGCTCCTCGGTCAGGAACGGCATGATGGGATGCAGCAGGCACAGCGCGCGCGACAGCACGTAGTGCATCACCCGCAGCACCTCCGCCTTGCGGGGCTCGTCGTCCCCGTTCAGCGGCAGCTTGGCGTACTCGACGTACCAGTCGCAGAATTCGTGCCAGAAGAAGTCGTAGATCGCCTTGGCGTAGTCGTTGAACCGGCAGCGGTCGATGTTCTCGTCGCACGCCGCCACCGTCTTCTGCAGCAGCGCCAGGATGTGCTGGTCGTCCGCCGTCAGCAGCGCCGGATCGAACTGCGGATCGCGCACGTCCACCGCCCGCTCCCCGGTGAACATCTGCAGGAACCGCGCGGCATTCCAGATCTTCGTCCCGAAGTTGCGCCCGAGCTCGAACTTGTCCTTGGAAATGTAGACGTCCTGGCCGGTCGCCGTCAGGGCGATCAGGCTGAACCGCAGGGCGTCGGCGCTGAACTCCCCGATGATGTCGAGCGGGTCGATCGAATTGCCCAGGCTCTTGCTCATCTTGCGGCCCTGGTTGTCGCGGACCGTCCCGTGCAGGTACACGCGCCGGAACGGCACGTCGCCCATGAACTCGAGGCCCGCCATGATCATCCGCGCCACCCAGAAGAATATGATCTCGGGCGCGGTCACCAGGTCGTTGGTCGGATAGAAGGTCTTCAGGTCCGGCCCGTCCTTCGGCCAGCCGAACACGCTGAACGGCCACAGCCACGAGCTGAACCACGTGTCGAGCACGTCGGGATCCTGGCGGATGTTGTCCGACCCGCAGCGCGGGCATTTCGCCGGCCGGCCCTTGGCGGCCCACTGGTGCTGGCAGTCGGTCTCGTCGCAATAGAACACCGGGATGCGGTGCCCCCACCAGATCTGCCGGCTGATGCACCAGTCGCGGATGTTCTCCATCCAGTCCAGGTACACCTTGTTCCAGCGCTCGGGCACGAAGCGGACGCGCCCGTCCTTGACCGCCTCGACGGCCGGACGCGCCAGCGGCTTCATTTTCACGAACCACTGCGGCGACAGGCGCGGCTCGACCACGGTGTGGCAGCGGTAGCAGTGGCCCACCGCGTGCGCGTGGTCCTCCACCTTCACCAGCAGCCCCGTCGCCTGCAGGTCGTCCACGATCTTCTTCCGGCAGGCAAACCGTTCCATCCCCTGGTACGGACCGGCGTTTTCGTTCATCTCGCCGGTCTCGGTCATCACGTTGACCGTCGGCAGGTCGTGGCGGCGGCCCATCTCGAAATCGTTGGGATCGTGCGCGGGCGTGACCTTGACCGCGCCGGTGCCGAACTGCGGGTCCACGAAATCGTCCTCGATCACCGGGATTTCGCGCCCGAGGATCGGCAGCAGCAGGGTCTTGCCCTTGAGCTTGGCATAGCGCTCGTCGCGGGGATTCACCGCCACCGCCGTGTCGCCCAGCAGGGTTTCGGGACGCGTGGTGGCCACCACCACGCACTCGTTCTTGCGCCCGCCCTTGACCGGATAGCGGATGTGCCAGAGGTGGCCCGCCCGGTCCTCGTGCTCGCTCTCCTCGTCCGACAGCGCCGTGCAGCAGCGCGGGCACCAGTTGATGATGTACTCCCCGCGGTAGATCAGCTTTTTCTCATACAGGCGGACGAACACCTCGGCGACCGCGTCGCTGAGCCCCTCGTCCATCGTGAAGCGCGTGCGGTCCCAGTCGCAGGACGCCCCCAGCTTCTCGAGCTGGTGCAGGATCGTCCCGCCGTACTTGTCCTTCCACTCCCAGACCCGGTTCATGAACTCGTCGCGGGGCATGTCCCAGCGGCTCTTGCCCTGCTTCTTCAGGTCTTTTTCCACCGCGTTCTGCGTCGCGATGCCCGCGTGGTCCGTGCCCGGCACCCACACCGTGTTGCAGCCCTGCATGCGCCGGCGGCGGATCATCACGTCCTGCACCGTGTTGTTCAGGGCGTGGCCCATGTGCAGAATCCCCGTCACGTTCGGCGGCGGAATCACGATCGAATACGGCTTGCCCCCCGCGTCCGCCTCGGCATGGAACAGTCCCTTCTCTTTCCACCAGGCGTACCATTTGGCCTCGATGGCCTTGGCATCCACATGTTTCGGCAATTCAGACATGGCAGTTCACACTCTTTCGGATTGGAAATATTCCCGCCGGCTATCCGTCCAGGCGGTCGTTGGACTTGCCCAGGCGGCGCTGTTCGTCGAGGAACAGCTTGTATTCCACGCTGTCCACCAGCGCCTCCCAGGAAGCTTCGATGATGTTCTCGCTGACGCCGACGGTGCCCCAGTGCTCGTGGCCGTCGGATGAATCGATCAGCACGCGGGTCGTGGCGCGCGTCGCGGTTTCGGGGTCGAGGATGCGCACGTGGTAGTCCTCGAGCACCACCGAGTCGATCGCCGGATAGAATCGGCGCAGCACCTTGCGCAGCGCGTCGTTCAGCGCGTCCACCGGACCGTCGCCTTCGCCGGCCGTCAGCTCGGTCTGGCCCTTGACGTTGATCTTGATGGTGGCCACGGTCGTCGCCTTGCTCTCGGTATCGTCCTTCTGCACCACCACGCTGAACCCCTCCAGCTCGAAAAACGGCACGTGCTTCTTCAGCACCTTCTGCACCAGCAGCTTGAAGGAGGCGTCGGCCGATTCGAACGCGTACCCGTTCTTCTCCAGATGCTCGAGCTTCTTCAGGATGTCCTTGACCGCCGGGGCGTCCTTCTGGAAGTCCAGGCCCATCTCGCCGGTCTTCAGGCGCACATTGCTGGCGCCGGACAGTTCGCTCATCAGGATGCGCCGCTCGTTGCCGACCGAGGCCGGATCGATGTGTTCGAAGCTCTGCGACACCTTGCTGACGGCGTCCACGTGCATGCCCGCCTTGTGGGCAAAGGCGCTTTCGCCCACGTAGGGCCGGCTCTTCGGCGGGCGCTGGTCGGCGATTTCGTCCAGCAGCAGCGACAGGCTGCGCAGCCGGGCCAGGTGCGGGCCGCAGGACAGTTTCCGGCCCAGCTTGAGCGCCAGACCGGGAATGATCGAACACAGGTTGGCGTTGCCGGTGCGCTCGCCGTAGCCGTTCATGGTGCCCTGCACCATCGCCGCCCCGGCCTCCACCGCCGCCAGGGTATTGGCCACCGCCAGCTCCGCGTCGTTGTGCGTATGAATGCCCAGCAGCGCCTTCGGGAACCGTTTCGCCACCTCGGCCATGATCGTCACGATCTCGGACGTCAGCCGCCCGCCGTTGGTATCGCACGGCACCAGCGCGTCCGCGCCGGCCTCCGCCGCCGCCTCCAGCGTCTGCATCGCGTATTCGGGGTTGTCGAGATACCCGTCGAAGAAATGCTCGGCGTCGTAGATGACCTCCAGCCCCCTGGCCTTCAGATACCGCACCGAGTCGGCGATCATCTTCCGGTTCTCGTCGGCCGTGGTGTGGAGCACCTTCTCCACGTGCAGCAGCCAGCTCTTGCCGAACAGCGTCGCCACGGGCGCGCCGGTCTGCAGGATCGCCGCCAGCCCGGGATCATCCTCCGCCTTGAACTTGGCGCGCCGCGTGCTGCCGAACGCCGCCAGCTTCGCGTGCTTCAGCTTCACCGGACGCATCTCCTCGAAGAACGCCATGTCCTTCGGGTTCGAGGCCGCGAATCCGCCTTCGATGTAGTCGATCCCGAACTCGTCCAGGCTGCGCGCAATGCGCACCTTGGCCGGCAGCGAAAAGTTGATGCCTTCGCCCTGCGCGCCGTCGCGCAGCGTTGTGTCGTAGACCGTGACCTTGTTCATGGCGGATCTCCCGGGGCGCCGCCGCCCCGCCTAACCGTTACTTCCCTTTCCGGGCGGCCTTCTTCGCAGAGGCCTTTTTGGCCCCCCGCCCGGCCGCCGGAGCGCGCTTCTTGGCATCCATCCCGAACGCCGTATGCAGCGCGCGGACTGCGCGGTCCGCGTCCCGAGCGCGGATCGCCACCGAAATCTTGATTTCGGAGGTCGAGATCATCTCGATGTTGACCTTGTGGGCCGCCAGGACGTCGAACATCTTGTAGGCCACGCCGGAGTGGCTCTTCATGCCCACGCCGACCAGGCTGACCTTGGCGATGTCTTCGTCGAAATTCAGGCCCGCTGCCCGCACCGCCTTGACCAGCGGCTCGATCGCCCGCCGCGTCTGGACGATTTCGTCCTTCGGCACCGTGAACGACAGGTCCGTGATGCCTGCCGCACTGACGTTCTGCACAATCATGTCCACGTTGATGTGGGCCGCCGCCAGCGCCTTGAAGACGCGCGCGGCCACCCCGGGGGTGTCCGGCACGCCCAGCAGCGTCGCCTTGGCCTGGTTCTTGTCGGCGGCAATGCCGCGAATGATCATCTTTTCCATCTCTTCAACCTCCTCCCGCACCAGCGTGCCGGGCTTGACTTCAAAACTCGATACCACTTCCAGCACCACGCCGTAGTTCTTGGCGAACTCGACCGCGCGCGACTGCAGGACTTCGGCCCCGCAGCTCGCCAGCTCGAGCATCTCGTCGTAGGTGATGGCGTCCAGCTTGTGGGCGCCGGGCACCACGCGCGGATTGGCCGTGAACACGCCGTCCACGTCCTTCAGGATCTGGCAGCGGTCGGCCTTCAGCGCGGCCGCCAGGGCCACCGCCGTCGTGTCGGACCCGCCGCGCCCCAGCGTGGCGATGTCCTGGCGGGGGTTGGTGCCCTGGAAACCCGCCACCACCACCACGCAGCCCTGGTCGAGGTGCCGATGGATCCGCTTGGGATCGATCGCCTGGATCTTCGCCTTCAGGTGCGTGCCGTCCACCCGGATGCCCGCCTGGTGGCCGGTCATCGAAATCGCCTTCACGCCGATCGCGTGCAGGGCCATCGTCAGGATGGCGCTCGACGCCATCTCGCCCGTGGCCATCAGGCTGTCCATCTCCCGCTCGTTCGGCTCGGCGTTGACCTGCTTCGCCAGCGCGATCAGGTCGTCGGTCGTGTCGCCCATGGCGCTCACCACCACCACCACCTGGTTGCCGGCCGCCTGCGTGTCGCGGATGCGCCGCGCCACCCGGCGCATGCATTCGGCGTCCGCCACCGAACTGCCGCCGTATTTCTGTACATACAAGCCCATAGGTCGTCTTCTCCTGGTTGGTCTGTTCAATCGGAATCCTCGATGCGGTAGCGCACCGGCGCGCGGTCGATCACGCCGTCCAGCGCCTCGATCTCCTTCAGCGCGTCGGCCAGCGCCCGCTCCGCCGCCTTCCCGGTCACGAAAATCACCGGCACGTATTCCGCGTCCGCCGGCGCCTCCTGCTGCATGACGGAATCGATGCCGATGCCGTGGGCGCCCAGCACGGCGGCCACCTTCGCGAGAGTGCCGGGCTGGTCTTTCATGGAAAACCGCACGTAGTGGCGGGCGACGATGCCGCCCGGCTCGCGGAACACGACCGGGGTCCGGGCGTGCACGCCGCTGAGGTCGCGCCGGCGGCCGCCGGCGCGCAGGTTCAGCGCGGCGTCGGCCAGGTCGGCCACCACCGCGCTCGCCGTGGCGGCGCGGCCCGCGCCGCGCCCGTAGTACAGAGTGGTGCCCACGATGTCCCCGTGCACCAGGACCGCGTTGTAGACCCCCGACACCGTGGCCAGCGGATGCCGGTGCTCCACCAGCGTCGGCTGCACGCTCACTTCGACGCCGTCCGCCCCGCCCCGGATGATCGCCAGCAGCTTGATGCGGTAACCCATCTCCGCGGCATAGGCGATGTCCGCCGCCGCCATCCCCCGGATGCCCGACACCTGCACCTTGTCCAGCGGCACGATGCAGCCGTAGGCCAGCGACGCCAGCACCGCCGCCTTGTGCGCGGTGTCGTGCCCGTCAATGTCCAGGCTCGGCTCCGCCTCGGCGTAGCCCGCCGCCTGCGCCGCCGACAGCACCTCGTCGAACGGCAGATGCTCTTCCTCCATCCGGGTCAGAATGTAATTGCAGGTCCCGTTCAGGATGCCGTAAAGGCTCTCGATCCGGTTGGCCGCCAGCCCTTCGCGAAGGGCCTTGACGATCGGAATGCCGCCGCCGACCGACGCCTCGTACAACAGCTCGGTTCCGTTCTCTTCCGCGACGGTGTGGATCTCCCGGCCATGCTCCGCCAGCAGCTTCTTGTTCGCGGTCACGACCGGCTTGCCCAGCTTCAGCGCCTGCAGAATCAGGTCGCGGGCCGCGCCCGTCCCCCCGATCAGCTCCGCCACCACGTCCACGTCGTCGCGTTCGATCAGGCTCTTGGCGTCGTTCGTCAGCAGCGCCCGGTCCACCGCCACCCCCCGGTCGGTGTCCAGGTCCAGGTCCGCCACGCCACGCAGCACCAGCCGCAGCCCCAGGCGCTCCGCCAGCAGTTCGCCGTTCTTCTGGAGGGTTTCAACCACGCCGGCTCCCACCGTGCCGAACCCCAGCACCGCCACTCCGATTTCCTTCAATTGCGTCATGAATGCACTCCAAGCCGTATATCAGTATGGGAAAGGCGAAAGACTACCCCCGTTTCGCCGAAAAACAAGCCCAATCCCGCCGGAGAAAAACGTTCTCCCGCGGCGGGCGCCGCGGGAGATCGTTCGGCCGGCCGGCGGAATCCCGCCCTGCCGCGGCCCGATCAGTTGGCCGGCTGCACGCTCATGCCCTTGGCCGCTCCCGCCAGCGGCGTGCAGTAGGCGATTTTCTCCTTGGCCTCCGTCACCGTTGTCCGGCCCACCGTGGTCAGTTCCACGTCCAGGACTTCTCCCGTGTCCGGATCCACCAGTTCCTCGGCCGAGCCCACCTGGAACGCCATGCCCGCCTCCACGCCTTCGCGCGTGCCGCGGTTGATGACCAGACGGCTTTCGTTTGCCAGCATCACCGTGCCTTCCCACGGAATGCTCTCCAGCTGCTGGGTCAGGAATTCCACCGCTTCCACCACGGCGTCCTCGCAGGCCTTGCCCACGTTGTCCTTGCGGAAGCCCTCCAGGTTGCCGCCCAGCCCGCCCAGCGCGCTGCCGTGGTACCCCACGCCCAGCCCGCGGCGTCCGGCCTGCCCCACCACCTTCTTGGATGCCTTGACCTGGCCGGTCTCGCTGTCCACCAGGTAGATCGTGATGTTCACCTCGGCCTTGCCTCCCGATCCGCCCAGCGAGATGCCTTTGAAGCTGAGGCCGCCCCGGCCCCCGCTCGTCTCATCCTGCACGTGGGTGATCGAACCGCGCACCAGCAGCTGCGCCGGCGTCATGCGACCGACCTTGGGGGCTTTCTGCCCGCCGGCCACCCGGCCGCTCGCCGCGAAATCCTGCTCGGCCATCGCTTCCTTGCGCATCTCGGAGTCGCCCAGCACGATGAACTTCCCGCTCTGCTGCAGGGCATCCGTCAGGATCGTCGTGAACCCGTCGCCGATGTCCCACTGGCCCGACCAGCCCGCTTCGTTCGGGAACTTACTGACCGTGATCGAATACCGCAGGTTGCCCTGCGCCTGGACCGTCACCGCTCCCGCCATCACCGCCGCCGCCAGCGCCAACCGCCATGTCTGCATCCGCTTCATTGCTGCTCCTTTGATCTTCCGGCATGCCGCCGGATCCGGGTTTTGTTTCGCCCCAGTATGGGAATTCCGGTCCCCATGACAAGCCCAACCTGCCGCCGGAGGGTTAAATTGCGATTAAGGGATTGACACTTCCGGCGAAAACAGGATAAACACGCCGTTCAATTTATCCACGAAAGAGGCCTCTTCATGCAACCGACCTATCGTCCGTCCAAGATCAAGCGCGCCCGCAAGCACGGGTTCCGCTCCCGCATGGCCACGGCCAACGGCCGCAAGATTCTCAGCCGCCGCCGCGCCAAGGGCCGCAAGTCCCTGGCCGTCCGCGTCTCGAAGAAGTAGGCGGCTCTCTCTGCCCCCCATGCGCCGGGGCGGCCATTCCATGCAGCCCGGCGGACCCAGCCCGGCCCCCCTCCCCGCGGGAGATTCCGCTCCCGTGCCGGCTCCGCCCCGGCAATCCCTTTGCCGAAAACAGCGTCTGCGCCGCACGGCGCAGTTCCGCGATGCCTATGACCAGAACCGCCGCTGGCACGGCCGCTGTATGGTCCTGTTTCTGCGCGCCGCCCCCGACGCCTCGCGCCGCCTCGGCGTGGTCGCCAGCCGGCGCGTCGGCAACGCCGTCGAACGCGCCCGCGCCAAGCGCCGCCTGCGCGAAGCCTTCCGCCGCCACCGCGACGCCTTCACCGCCCCCGGCACCGACGATATCGTCCTGGTCGCCCGCCGCGCCATCCTCCATGCCCCCTGGCCGGCCGTCGTCGCCGACCTGCTCCAGCTGGCCCGCCAGGCCGGCCTGACCTCTTCCCCCGGCGGCCCATGAGCCCCCTCGCCCATCTGCTCCGCTTTCTGATCCGCCTCTACCAGCACACCCTCGGCCTGCTGCTGGGACGCTGCTGCCGGTTCGAACCCTCCTGCTCGAATTATATGCTGGAAGCCATCCGCATCCATGGAGTAGGGTACGGCGTTTGGCTCGGCCTCCGGCGGATTGCCCGATGCCATCCCTGGAACCCCGGCGGGGTTGATCCTGTCCCTCCCCGCCGGACAAAACCCCTTGCGAGAGACTGAAACGATGAAAAGAAAAGATTGGATCCCGGTCGCCATCCTGTTTGTCCTGCTGCTGGCCTATCCCACGATTGACCGCAAGGTCGTCACCAAATTCTTCCCCCCCAAAACCCCGCCCCCGGCCGCCGTCGAGGAGTCCGCCGCACCCGCCGGCGAAACAGCCCCCGCGGAACGGACCGCCCCGGCCGCCGAAAACGCCCCGGTCCCCGTCCGGGAGGAAACCGAAGCCCCCGCCGATGCCGTCTCCGAACCGGCCACCGAACCGGCCCCCGACCGCGAAAAAGCCCCGGAACGGCTCCATGTCCTCGCCAACAGCCGCCTTGAACTCACCCTCTCCTCGCACGGCGCCGGCGTGGTCCGCGCCGCCCTGATCGACCGCCTCCACGATTCCCTGCGCTTCCCCGCCGAAGCCGGCTCCGATACCCCCGTCACCTTCGATTTCTCCGACCGCCCCGCCGCCGCCCCCGTCGGCTACCCCGGCCTGCTCGACCGCGACGACTTCGAAGTGGCCGACGCTTCCGCGGAATCCGTCACCTACCGCAAAACGCTCCCCGGCGGGCTCGTCCTTTCCCGCACCCTGACCCTCGGCGAAGGCTATCAGATCCGCATCCGCGAAACCGTCCGGAACACCTCCTCCGCCCCGATCGCCCTCCGCCGGTACGGCCTCCAGGCCGGCTTCATGGAAAACCTCGCCGGCGAGGCCGAAGACCGCACCCCCCTGCTCGGAATCGACACCCTCACCGGCAGCCAGTCCGTCAAATACTGGGCCGGCAAATTCAACGATTGGTTCCCCGCCAAGGACCGATCCGTCCAGGAGCAAACCATCCCCGGCCCCGATGAAGATCCCGTCCATGTGGACTGGGTCGCCGTCAAAAACAAGTACTTCACCCAGATCCTCACGCCGGAAAACGGCGCGGACCGCTGCACCGCCCTGGCCGCCCGCGGCGCGCCCGTCCAGTCCAGCTTCCTGTTCCTGTTCCCGCGCACCGACCACCCCATGGCCCGCGTTTCCGCCTCCCTGGCCCTGCCCGCCTATGATCTCGCCCCCGGCCAGCTGCTCGTCCAGAACGCCACGTTCTACATCGGCCCCAAGGTCTACGCCGAACTCAGGGCCAACGGCCCCCACCAGGAAGACATCCTGCAGCTCGGTTTCTGGCGCCCCATCGGCATCCTGATCCTCAAGATCATGGTCTGGATCCAGGCGCACGTCTGGCCCTACAGCTACGGCCTCGCCATCATCCTGCTGACCTTCCTCATCCGCATCGTCTTCTGGCCGCTCAACCACAAGTCCATGGTCAGCACCCGCCACATGCAGGAAGTCCAGCCCCTCATCGCCGCCCTCAAGGAAAAATACAAGGGCGACCCCCAGAAACAGCAGCAGGAAATGATGGCGCTCTACAAAGAGCACAAGATCAACCCCATGGGCGGCTGCCTGCCCATGCTCATCCAGATCCCCGTCTTCTTCGCGCTCTTCGTCGTCCTCCGCGGCGCCATCGAACTGCGCTTCTCCTCCTTCCTCTGGATCGCCGATCTCTCCACCCCTGAGAACCTGTTCAAGGACGTCCTGCCCGTCCCCGTCAACATCCTGCCCATCTTCATGGGCCTGACGATGTGGATCCAGCAGAAGATGACCCCCACCAGCGACCCCCAGCAGCAGAAAATGATGATGATGATGCCCGTCATCTTCACCGTCATGTTCTACTCCTTCCCCTCCGGCCTGTCCCTGTACTGGTCCACCAACCAGGTGCTGATGATCGTGCAACTGGCCTGGATGCGTAAATTCCACCCCGCTCCCGTCAAGCGGTAGCCGCCCATGCCCCCGGCCGCCGGCATGTCCGCCCCCCTCCGCTTCGCCGATCTGCCCCGGCCCGACTACGACGGCGGCAGCCTCGTCAACCTCATGGCGTCCATCATCCGTGCGCGGGGCGGCCGCTCGCCCCACCGTACGCTCGCCGGCCTGCCCCCCGCCGCCCTCCGCCCCTATTCGAAAGTCGTCCTGCTCCTGCTCGACGGACTCGGCGCCAACCAGCTGCACGCCTTCGTCACGCGCGGCAAGGGACGGCAGTTCTTCGCCCGCCACCCCTGGCAGGTCATCTCCACCGCCTGCCCCGCCACCACCGCCGCCGTCGTCACCACCCT
>JAXGNL010000041.1:0-26443 GCA_040768005.1 Kiritimatiellia bacterium | reverse complement strand
ATAAATTCATCGAAGCCCAGCAGCCGTGGAGCCAGGCCCGCGCGGCGGATCCGGCTCCGCTGCATACTACCTTGTACGCCGCGGCGGAATCGCTGCGCATCTGCGCCGGGCTGCTGATGCCCCTGATGCCCGGCAAAATGACCGACCTGCGCGCCGCGCTTGGAATGGAGAAGCCCATGACCGTGAATCCCGACGAATTGTCCAAGACTGAAGTCCTCAAGCCCGGCGCGGAAGTGGCCCCGCCCGGCGCGCTTTTCCCGCGCATTGAAGCGCCCGTGCCCGGCCCGGCCGAGGCGACGGCGCCGGCCGCGGATGCGCCCAAGCCCGTTACGGACAAGAAAGCGCCGCCGCCCGGCACGATCGGCAATCCCGAAGGCGTGATCACCTACGACGAGTTCGCCAAGGTGCAGCTGCGCACGGCGAAAATCATGGGCGCGGAAGCCATCGAGGGCGCGGTGAAGCTGCTGAAGCTCAGCGTGCTGATGGGCGATGAGCGCCGGCAGATCGTGGCCGGCATTGCGCTGTACTACAAGCCCGAGGAACTGATCGGCAAGACGGTGGTGGTGGTGTCGAATCTGGCGCCGATCAAGCTGCGCGGCGTGGAAAGCCAGGGCATGCTGCTGGCGGCGAGCAAGGGCGAGCGCCTGCGTCTGGTCACCGTGGACGGCGACCTGTCCAGCGGTGCGGTCGTCAAGTAGCCGCGCCTCATGAACCGGGCCGGACTCGAGCGGATTGCCCGCCAGGAGCTGGAGGCCCTGCGGCGCAAGCTGCCGGCCGTCATGGCCGGGCCCGCCCGCGAACTGCCCGTGGTATTGATGTCGCGGCCGTCACGGGCCATGGTGCGCGAGGACGGCCTGGATCCCGATCTGCTGGGGCTGTTTGTGGGGCCGGCGCTGGCCGAAGTCGGGGAAAGTCCCGACCCGCTGCCGCCGGAAATCCTGCTGTTTCTCGACAATCTCTGGGAGTATGCCGAAGGGGATGTGGACGTCTTCCGCGAGGAGGTTCGCGTGACGTATTATCACGAACTCGGGCACTATCTGGGCCTGGAAGAGGGCGACCTGGAGGCGCGGGGGATTGAATAGCACAGGGAAGCACTGGCGGGTCAATCCGGTGGGGCTGCCTTCCACATAGTTAATTAAGTGTGTGGAAGTCTATGTGAATATATTAAAATATAACCCATTTATAATCATAATGATATAAATGAATCTATCCGCATAGTTAATTAACTATATGGATTAATACGAAGGCAACATTAGTTAACAATAAAGGGGCAAACGAGGTGGGCGGTCAAGGCACGAGCCGTCGGGTGCCGTTACGCTTGACGGGGGCGGCTTCGTAGAGGGCGAGGGCTGCGGGGAGGTGTTTTTTGAGCTCCTGAGCGCGGAGATCGTCGCGGGGGTGGGTGGAGAAGATGCTGAGGGGCATGGCGGTCTGGCGGTCGCTGGCCTGGGCGATGCGCTGCCAGATGCGGGGGGCGGCGCGGGGGTCGTAGCCGGCCCGGGCCATGTACATCATCCCGACGCGGTCGGCTTCCAGTTCGTCTCTTCGGGAATAGCGGGTGACGATCAGTCCGTTGTGAACCAGCATCAGGCCGCCGAACAGCAGCTGCATGTCGTCATCTTCCTCGAGGGTGGCCCAGACGAGGGCGCCGGTCAGCAGCAGGTTGGGCAGCATCTGGCGGGTGATGGCTTCGGTGGAGTGGCGGCAGTTGACATGGGCGAGTTCGTGGGCCACGACGGCGGCGAGTTCATCCACGGTGCGGACCAGTCCGAGCGTGGGATTCCAGATGCCTTCGAACACCAGGATATGGCCGCCGGGCAGGGCATAGGCGTTGACGAATTCGGGATCGCCCACGAACGTGGCCTGGTAGGGCAGACGGGTGATGTGGACATGGGCGACGATGTTGGAGGTGATCTCCCGGACGAGGGCCACCCGGGCGGCATCCTGGTTGACCGGGGCCTCTTTCTTTCCCAGTTCGCCGACCATTTCGGTGTAGTACTGACCGCCCATCCGGACTTCTTCATCCAGGCTGAACAGGTTCCGGACGGGTTGGCCGGTGACATAGTCGGTCGTGGCGCAGCCGGTACCCAGCGCCAGCAGGCCGGCCAGGAGGCCGGCGAAGGCAAGCCGCCGTCCGGCGGAGGAGATGGCCGTTCGATGTCCCATGACCCAACGCTAGCCGACGCGATTGCCGGGGAAAAGGCAAAAAAGGGAAAAGTCGGTTTGCGACGTGCACAAGGGGAGGCGGAGGAAAAAACAGAGAAAAGCATGCGACAAATGCCGGCGGGGACGGTATAGTGCAAAACCAGCCCCGGGACCGGGATGCGATCCGGGGGCCTGGAAAAACAGACGGACAGCACATGGACATGAGGACGAACCCGGGGGGCGAGACGACGGTGGTGATCACCCACTGCCATTGCGAGACCTGCGGCGTGACAGTGCATGTGCACGGGACGCCCGCGCCGGTGGTCTGTCCCTACTGCCAGCAGCCGCTGGAGTCAAGCCGCAGCGAGGAGCCCCTGGCGGCGGCGGCCGGGTTTCCCTCGATGGAGGCGGCGCGGGAGCGGATGGCCAAGCTCTACCGGCGTCCGCCGAAGTGGCTGGCGGCGCTGATCGTGACGGTGGCGCTGCTGATGCTGGCGACGGCGGTGTTCATGCAGCTGCGCAGCGCGGGCAACTACTTCTACCAGCCGCTGGTCAGCATCTATTCGCTGGTGGCGGGCGTTTTCGTGGTGTCGCGGTTCCTGATCGCCTCGATGTACGTGTCTCCGGCGGACCACGGCTACGAGCCGACGGTGTCGGTGCTGGTGCCGTGCATGAACGAGGAGGGCGTGATCCGGCAGACGATCGAGCGGATTTTCGCGGCGGGTTATCCGGAAGACAAGCTGGAAGTGGTTTGCGTGAACGACGGTTCGACGGACGGCACGCTGGCGCAGATGCGGGAGGCGCAGACGCGCCATCCGAATCTGGTGGTGGTGGACTTCCGGAAAAACCGCGGGCTGGTGCATGCCTGGGCCGTGGGCGTGCTGCTGGGGCGGGGCGAAATCGTGGTCTGCGTGGATTCGGACACGTTTATTTTCCCCGGCTCGATCCAGAAGCTGGTGCAGGGGTTCACCGATCCGACGGTGGGGGGCGTCAGCGGGCATTGCGACGTGGAGAATGCGCGGACCAACCTGCTGACGCGGATGCAGGACGTGCGGTATTATTTTTCGTACAAGGTGATGAAGGCGGCGGAGAGCGTGAGCGGGACGGTCAGCTGCCTGCCGGGATGTTTTTCGGCTTACCGGCGGGTCTGCGTGCTGCACGTGCTGGAGGAATGGCTGAACGCCAAGGTGATGGGCGAGTACGGGAACTTCGGGGACGACCGGAGCCTGACGAACCTGATCCTGCGGGACTACAAGATCCTGTACACGGACCAGGCGCTGGCCACCACGATCGCGCCGGACAGCTGGCGGCAGTACGCCCGCCAGCAGGCGCGCTGGAGTCGTTCGTATCTGCGTGAAATCGTGAAGGTGGGCCGGTGGATGTGGCGCAAGCATCCGGTGCCGGCCCTGTCGTGGTATGCGATGATGTGGATGCCGATCATCGAGCCGGTGGTGATCACCTCGGCGCTGGTGGTGGCGCCGGTGGCGGCGATCCTGGCCGGGGGCAGCAACCTGGCGCTGGCCTACCTGACGGGGGTGCTGGCGATCACGCTGGTCTGGACGCTGCATTTCTGGGAGCAGACGGGCCGCCGCTACTGGTGGGCGGGGTTTGTGTACACCTTCACGTACATGGCGTTTTTCAGCTGGCAGGTGTACTGGGCCCTGGCCACCCTGCGGGGCCGGAAGTGGGGAACGCGCGGATGAAGAAAGAACCCGACCATCGGAAGCCCGGCGAGGCCGGGCCGGCGGAACCGGAGGCGTGGCCGGCGGATGATCCCACGGCGCCGGCCGGGACCGTCCCGGTGCCGCCGTCCACCCCTCTGTCCGAGCCGGACGCACCGGCGGACGAAGCGCCGGACGCGGAAGCAGCCGGGGCGCCGTCCCTGGCCCCGTCGCCTCTGCTGCCGCCGGGCTGGGCCCGCCCCCAGCCGGTGCAGCAGGACCGCAATCTGCGGGCCTGGCTGTATTTTCTGGCGGGCCTGTCGCTGGTGGTGGCGCTGTGGGTGCCGCTGCGGGCGATCTATCAGCGCATGCGCTACAAGCCGGCCGTCGAGGGGGTGCGCGATGCGGACACCTTCATCGCGCTGGCCTATGCCGGGGTCAGCGCCGGCACGGTGCGCGCGCCGGACGAAGTGCCCCGCCCGCAGTTCGAGCAGCAGATCCGGGCGCTGCGCGAACGGGGGTTCAATCCCATCGGGCTCTCGGACGTGCGGGATTTCTATTTCAACGGCGTGCCGCTTCCGCGCAAGGCCGTCCTGGTCACCATGGAGCAGTCCCGCAAGAATTCCTATCTGGAGACGCGCGCGATCCTGCGGGCGAACCGCTGGAAGGCGGTCATGTTCGTCCGGGCCGACACCATTCGCCAGAAGGATCCGTCGGCCCTGCGCTGGCCCATTCTGCGCGACATGGCCCGATCGGGCACCTGGGAGGTCGGCGCGGAGTCCTTCGGCGGCTTCCAGCGGATTCCGGCGGGGCCGGACGGCGAGACCGGCAATTACCTGTCCTCGCCGCTGTGGATCGAAGCCGAGCAGCGGTTGGAAACGCCGGAGGAATTCGCCAAGCGGATCCGCGCCGAGCATGAACGGATGGTCCGGGAGTTCCAGGCCGGCATGGATGCGCCGCCGTCGGCGTTCGCGTTTCCCTACGGGGATTACGGGCAGTACGATCCGCGCGCGGTGCCGACGCGGGTTCTGAACCTGAGCGAAGTGGAGCGGCACTACGGCATCGGATTTTCGCTGGGACCGTTCCTGCTGAACACGCGTCATTCCGATCCGCGGGCGCTGAACCGCCTGCTGGTGAATCCGGCCTGGAGCCTGGAGCAGTTTCTGGCCATCGTGGAATCGGGCAAGGCGGTTTCGCCCTGGACCCTGGCGCAGCCGCTGCAGGCCGAGCGCTGGATGACCGACTGGGGGCTGACCGAGCATCCGGCCGACGGCAGTCTGTGGCTGAAAGCCATTCCGCCGGGAACGAATACGGGCCGGTTCAAGCCTACGACGGGGGCGCTGACGTGGCTGGTGGGCAGCGATCTGTTCGAGGATTTCACCCTGCGGCTGCGCTTCCGGATCCAGGCGGGCCAGTTCGGCATCCGGGTGCGGATGCGGCCGGGCGGCGAGGAGGGGATGCGGTTGCTTTTCGATGAAAGCGGCAGCATCCGGGTGACCCAGAAGGTGTATGGAGCGGAAGAGTTCACGCAGGCCACGACCCAGGAAATCGGGATGCATCCCGGCCAGGAGCAGGACCTGGAGCTGACCCTGAGCGGCCGGACGCTGTTTGCGCGGCTGAACGGCCGGATGCTGCTGAAAGAGCCGCTGGACCTGATGGGAGGGGGGCGCCCCGGGCTGTTCGGGCTGGAGGTGTGGGATCCCGAGCCCGGAGCCGCCGCCACCCAGATTACCGCCCTGGCCTTTCCGCGCCCGCGCCAGGTGATCAAGGTGTGGGGCCCGGACACGGGGCTGACGTCCCCGCAGCTGATCCGGCAGCTGCAGGCCGAAGCCTTCCGGCTGAAGGCGGTGAGTCCGCCCTGGATGGAGGCGGTCAAGGCCATGCCGCTGGTGCTGCCGCCGTGGGATGACGCCGCCCTGCGGACCTTCGCCCGGATGCACGGCATCGCGGTGCTGCCGCGGATGACCCTGCAGTCGTCCGAACTGGCGCTGCAGATTCCCGCGGAGCTGCCTGCGGCGGAGGCCGTGAAAATGCAGGCTGACGGCATCCATCTGGACGCCCGCGGGGTGCCGCCGGATGACATTCCCGTCCTGGTCCCGTGGCTGCAGGAAGTCCACCAAAGCATAAAGGAGCGGAACATGAAACTGGCGTTGCACTTTCCCGCCTCGGTCGCGCAGATGGCCTCGTTTGCTTCGATCGCCGCGCTGTTCCCCGGCGCGCTGATCGCGGTGGAAACGCCCGAACGGGCGCAGGAGCTGGAGCCGGCGGTGGCGGACGCGGTGGTGGCCGAGGAACTGGCGGCCCCGGCCGCGGACCTGCATTTGAACCTGTACTACCAGCTGGCGACCCGCGCCCTGCCGGAGGAGGCGCTGTCGCCCCAGGCCCGGCAGGACGCCAGCCGCCGCGACGGCTACCTGGCCTATCAGGAGGGCGACTACGACGGCGCGATCGGGCACTGGAGCCGCTGGCTGGAGGCCGATCCGCACAGCGCGGAGGCTCTGTCGCTGATCGGGCGGGCCTGGATCCAGAAAGGGGATCTGGAGCAGGGGCTGGAATTCTACACGCGCAGCCTGGAAGCGGGGCCCGGGCAGATCCACATGGTGGTCCGCCGCGCCGAGCTGCTGGAGCGGATGGGCCGTCCGGACGAGGCCCGCGAACAGCTCAACCTCTATGCGCGCATTTTCCCGGAGAATCCCGACATTCTGATTGCGCAGGCCCAATGGCTGAACCGGCGACAGCGGCGCCAGGAGGCGCGGGCCCTGGTGCAGCAGCTGGTGGACCATGTGCCGATGAGTCTGGAGGCGCGCCTGGCGCTGCTGCATCTGCAGGACCGCCCGGCGGAGCGAAACGCCACGATGCGCGGCATCCTCGATCTCGGACGCGCTCCCGATTCGCAGATTCCCTTCGGGCATTCCCTGCTGGGGATGGAGATGCTGACCTTTCCCGAATCCGGCGTGTTCTTCGACTATATCCGCCGGCAGGCCGCCCGGGGGAAGACCGCCCGTCAGCGCGAGCTCTACGAAGGATTCCTGCCGCTGACCAACCGGGTAACGGATGATTTTGCGTCGGGCCGGCTGTCCGACGGCTGGATTGCGTCGGGCGGCATCCGGGCGCTGGACCGGGGGCGCTACGAGCTGCGCGCGGCGGTGGATCAGGCCGAGACCTACCTGCGTCTGCGCCGGTCGGAACTGCTCCGGGACGGGGCGATTGAGGTGGTGCTGGACGAATCCCAGGGGTTCTTCTGGCTCTATGCCCGCCGCAGTTCGCACAGCATGCTGCGGTTCGGGTTTGATCAGGACGGCTTTATCCACCTGCAGGCATGGAGCGGCGGCGAGCTGCTGGCGCAGCAGTCCCGGCCGTGGATCCGCCCTCCCGGCAGCATGACGATGCGGCTGGAAGTGCGCGGCGACGGCATGCGGGGGTTTGTCAACGGGCTGGAAATCTTTGACGGGCCGGTGGAGATTCCGCCGCAGGTGGCCTATGGCTGGTGGGGCATCGCGCCGTTTGCGTTCGATCTGGGCGTGGCCAAGGCCCGGATCATCCGGATGGAGTGCGCTCCGGCGCCGGCGGCGCTGGTGCTGGTGCCGCCGGGCGATCCGGCGGAGCAGGCCGCCGCCCTGCGCCCCTACGTAGGGGGCATCTCGGCGCTGGCGCCGGCCTGGTTTTTCCAGAATCCCGACGGCAGCCTGCCCGGCGAGTGGCCGGAAGGAGCGGACATGCTCAAGATGTTCACGGCCTTCCACCGTATCCGGCTGCTGCCGGTCGTGGATTTGTCCTACGAGGGCGACATCGAACCGGCGAAGATCGTGGACTTCATCCGGAATCACCAGCTGCAGGGCGTGGTGGTCAAGCGGCGTTCGCCGCCCGAGTCCACGTGGCTGGACGAGCTGGCGAAGGCGCTGGAGGCGCATCCGGCCAACGTCGTGGTGCTGCAGACCGAGGCGGCGTTGTGGAACACGCCGCGCGCGGGCGAAGAGTCCCGCGGGGAACGGGTGGTGCGGCCGGAAGCCGGCGACCACCTGCTGCCCGGCAAGGGCGACAAACTGGGGCTGCGCGAACTGCCTTCGGGCAGCGTGCTGATTCCGCCGCTGCGGGCGCAATGGAACGTTCCGCTCCACGGTCCGGAGGAGGAACCCGGTTCGCCGGACAGCGACCTGACCACGCCGCGCGTCTATCTGCTGGGCCTGGACGGCCGTCTGTCCATGCCCCCTCCGCCCTGACCGAACGGTTTCGGAAAAAACGGCATGCTATTTCCCACCACCGTATTCGCCGTTTTCTTTTTTCTGGTGTTTCACGGACACTGGGCGCTGGCGGGGCATCCGCGGGCGCGCAAGGCGTTTCTGCTCGGCGCCAGCCTGTTTTTCTACGGCTTCTGGAGCTGGAAATTCGCGCTGATGCTGCTGGGGTCGGCCCTGGTCAACCACGCGGCCGCCCGGCGCATGGACGGTCTGGATCGGGCCGGCGCTCCGGAAGCGTCCCGCCGGCGCCTCTTGGGCGGAATCGTGGCGCTGAATCTCGGTCTGCTGGGATTCTTCAAGTACACGGGATTCCTGTTTGCGGACGTGCTGTTTCCGCTGCTGCGGCCGGTCTGCGCGGCGATGGGATCGGATGCAGTCTGGACGCTGGTGCGCGCGCAGGAGGAAATCTATCCGTGGATTTCCCGGATCGTGCTGCCCGTGGGCATTTCGTTCTTCACCTTTCAGGCGCTGAGCTACGTGGTGGACGTGTACCGCCGCCGCACGCCGCCGGCCCGGTCGTGGCTGGATTTCGCCAACTACCTGGCGTTTTTTCCGCAGCTGGTGGCCGGGCCGATCGTGCGGGCGGCGAATCTGGTGCCGCAGATGGAGCAGATGCCGGAGCGCGGGCAACCCCTCGAAGCGCAGCGGGCGATGATTCTGATTCTGGGCGGGCTGTTCAAGAAAACCGTGGTGGCGAACTGGCTGGCGTCGCGTCTGGCGGATCCGGTGTTTGCCTGGCCGGAAATCTACAGCGGGCCCGACATTCTCCTGGCGGTCTATGCCTACGCCGTGCAGATCTACTGCGACTTCTCGGCCTATTCGGACATCGCCATCGGCACCGCCCTGCTGCTGGGATTCCGCTTTCCGGCCAATTTCAACGCGCCCTATGCCGCGGCCACGCTTCAGGAGTTCTGGCGGCGCTGGCACATCTCGCTGTCGTCATGGCTGCGCGACTATCTGTACATCCCCCTGGGCGGATCGCGGCGGGGGGAGGGGCGGACCTATGTGAATCTGCTGGTGACGTTCCTGCTGGGCGGTCTGTGGCACGGCGCGGCCTGGACGTTCCTGCTGTGGGGGGCGTTCCACGGCCTCTACCTGGCCCTGGAACGGGGGGTGCTCGGATGGCTCGGGCGGGTGGTCCGTCCGCCCGGCGGCGCGTTCCGCCCGCTTGCCGTCTGGCTGGGGCGGATCTGGATATTCCATGTGGTGTGTTTTTCGTGGATTCTGTTCCGCGGCGGCAATCTGGAGACCGCCGGCGCCCTGCTGCGCGGCCTTGCCGCCTGGCGCGGGACGGTGCCGGATGTCACCCTGTGGAGCGGGACGGCCGCGGCCATGGTGGTCATCGGACTGGCCACGCAACTGTGGGACGGCGATCGGTTGTGGACGGGGGCCCGCTGGATCGTCTCACGGCCGGCCTGGGCGCTGGGTGCGGCCGGCGCCCTGGTATGTACGGTGATCCTGGCGCTGGGTCCCGAAGGCGTCGCTCCCTTTATCTATTTCCAGTTCTGAGGCGGAAGCCAGAGGTCAGGAGCCAGAGGACAGAGGACAGGAGCCAGAGGACAGCAGTGAAAACCAAATTGAAATCCGCGGGACATCCCGCCGGCGCGCCGCCGCCGGGCCTGTCGCTGGGACGGGCCTGGCGCGGGCTGCTGGCGTTTTATCTGGTGGCGCTGGCATTGAATGCGGTTTCGCTGCATCGCAACAACGAGCAGATGCCCTACGGGCCGCTCCGCTCGTTCTGGGTGGCCGTCAGCGCCCCCGCGGCACGGATCGCCGCCGCGACGGGCCTGGACCGGCCCAGGGAATTTCTGACACGGACAATCGGGGACTCTCTGAACAGATAATTGGGCATATCCGGTTTGTCATTCCATCCGATACGGCATAGAATCACAGGTCATGAAAGAACGCAGACGCACACATCGCCGGGCGGGATGGCTCCGGCTTCGGGGAACCACATGGGTGGCGCTGGCGGGACTGGCGCTGGCCTGTCCACCTGTTCAGGCGGAGCCGCCGGCCGCGGCCAGTCCGGTGCTGTTGCTGGGCGATTCCATGATGCGCCTGCCGGGCCAGGCCATGGAGCGGGAGCTGGCCCGCCTGCCCGGGATCGAAGCCCACTCGTTTTCCGGCATCGGGACCGGCCTGGCCCGGCTGGATGCCTTTGACTGGCTCGGCAAAATCGATGAACTGTGCGCGGAGCATCGTCCGAAGGTGGCCGTGGTGGCCCTGGGAGCAAACGACCGCCAGCCGATGAAACGGGACGGCATCGGCGACGTGGTATCGCCGGGGTCCCCGGAGTGGAACGAAGAATACGCCGCCCGCATCGGACAGGCCATGGACCGCCTGGCGGCCGGCGGATGCGAACGGATCATCTGGCTGCTGTTGCCGCCCATGCGGGATTCGGTGGTGGATGCCTTTGCCCAAACCGTCAACCAGGCCATTGCCGCCGAAGCCGCCCGCCGGCCCGGCGTGACGGCCCATGATTTCTCCCCTTTGGTCGCGGACCGGCGAACCGGCGGCTACACGGACCGGATCATGGATCCGCAAACCGCCGCCGCGATCCGCGTGCGTGATCCCGATGGAATCCATCTGACCCCTGACGGCGCGCGCCTGCTCGCCCTGGCCCTGATCCGGGAGTACTGGCCATGAAACATGAACCGCCTCCGATGGTCTGGCGACGGCTGCCGCAGCGCCGGATCCGACTCCGACCGAAAACCGTCTGCCTGCTGCTGGGCATCTGCGGGATTCTGGTGCTGCTGCCCGGCTGGACCCGGCAGGCGCCGGAAGCCTACGAGCCGTCCACCACCCAGGCCATCGAGCGCCTGATCCGCACAACGCGCCGGGAGGGGGAGATGGCGGAGCCTTTCCTGATCCGGGATGGCGCCGCCGATCCCAAGCCGCAGTTGCCGGAGAACAACGACCTGGAGCAGGCGATTTTGCTGATGCAGGAAAAGGACTATGCCGCCGCCATCCCGCTGCTGGAGGGCGCGCTGAAGGCCCAGCCGACGGTTGAAGCCATCTGGGAGGCCCTGGGCTGGTGCTATCACAACACCGGCCGCAGCGACGAAGCCGAACAACTCTGGCAGCAGTATCTCACCCTTCGGCCGGAATCGCCCAAGGCCCACAGCCTGCTGGCCCAGATGGCCGTGCTGCGCAGCGATTGGCGTGCCGCCGACCGCTACCTGAAAGCGTCGCTGCGCTACGATCCCGACAATTACGATGTTCGTTTCTGGCATGCCCAGAACCTGTTCCGCCTGGGCCGGCTCGATGCCGCCGCCGCGGACATGGAACAGCTGGTCGCCGAAGACGAGTACCGGTTCGATGTCCAGCTGGATCTGGCCCGCCTGCATACCCTGATGCAGCGCCATGACGAGGCGCTGGCGCTCTGGGCCCGGATTGTCGAGGAGGTCCCCGGCAACCGGTCGTTTCGCACCGAGTACGCCCGCGCCCTGATGGTGGCCGGCGAGCTGGAGGAAGCCGACGCCCAGGCCCGCCGGATTCTGGAAGAAGACCCGGAAAACGCGGATGTCATGCTCCTGCGGGCCGATCTGGCGGAAATGACCCAGCGCCCCGAGGACATGGTGGAATCCCTGCGGGAGCTGATTGATTCGGCGCGCGACGACGACGTCCGGGGCAAGCTGAACGCGCGGCTGGCGGCGCGCCTGGTCGCCCTGCACCGGCGGGATGCCGACCGCTGGCCGCTGGATCTGGCCCTGGAGCAGTACGAAGCCGCCATTGAGACTGCCCCGCACTACGTCCCGTGGCAGAACCAGTATGCCCAGCTCGCGGTCATGGCCCGGCAGCCGGTCAAGGCGCGCCGCGCCGCCGACCGGATTTTGAAGGAGTTCAATCCCAACAACCAGCAGGCGCTGCGGACCCGGTTCGAAGTGGAAATGCTCGCAAGGAATTTCGATGCCGCCGAACGCGCCCTGAACGATCTCTATGACCGCTTCCAGCCCAAGGATCCCTACCGGCATCTCGACCGCGCGCGCCTGGAAGTGGCCCGCGGCCGCTACTCCAACGCCATGGATGCCCTGGACCGCCTGGAGGAGATCGGCAACCAGGGGGCGGTGTTCACCCTGTTGTATCACGGACTGACCGAAAGCGACTGGCTGGCGCTGACCTCGACCCGCCGCCTGCAGGAGCATCTGACGGCGCTGCAGCAGGCGGGGTTCACGTTCATCTCTCCGCTGGACATTCCCGCCTGGCTGGAATCCCGCGAGCGTCCGCCCGAGCGGGCCAGTCCCAAGCCCTGGCTGGCCCGCATGATGGACCACCTGCATTACGCTTTCACGGGGGAGCGGCGCACGCCTCCGCCTTCCGAGGATCTGCGCCCCGAGTTCATCGCCGCCGTGACCTTCGACGACGGCCTGCGCAGTTCGTTCCGGCTCGGCACGCCTGTCGCCCATGAGCTGGGCGTGCCGTTCGGCATGTTTGTCATCACCAGCCTGGAAGAACTCAACGCGCCGATGTATGCCGCGTGGGAGGAAGTCCGCCAGGCCCACGAAAGCGGCGCGTGGCAGATCGGCAGTCATCTGATGTACGCCAATACCGATCAGCCGATCGGACCGGAGCCCCAGCCGCTGGTTTTCCCTCTGCCCAACCGCATCTGGGTGCCCGGGCGAAACCGTCTGGAATCCCTGCGCGAATGGACCGTGCGCGTGCGGCGCGAGTTCGAGGAGAGCCGCGCCCGGATCGAAGATCACCTGGAGCTGGAAAAGGGCGCGCCCATGGCGGTGGCCTATCCCTATGGCGAAATCGGGCAGGAGGAGGCCAGCAACGTTGCCCGCCTGCTCAATCCCATCCGGACCATTCTGGACGAAGCGTCGCGCCAGTACATGGCCGGATTTGCCGTCGGCCGCTTCGGCTATACCACGCCGGCCGACAACCCCTATCTGGTTCAGCGCTATGAACCCCGGTGGAACGAAAGCGCCGAGGAAGTGGTCGAGCAGGCCGTTGCGAACCATCCCGTCATGATCGCCCGCCGCCTGCGCGCCGAGATCGCCACCCTGATGAACCAGCCCTATCTGGCCGAAAAGCAGATCGAACTCATGCGGCGAGACGGCTATCCCGAACGCCTGCTGCGGGAACTGATCGCCTATACCCAGAACCGCCTGCCCGATGCGGCGCCGGCTGCCGGACCCGATGAGGCGGAACGCCCGCCCGTCCGCCGGTGGAACGTCCGCCCGTCCAATCTCTACGTGGCCGGCGCCTACCGCGAAAACCAGTCCAACGACGACATTCTTCAGCGCTACGGCGAAGCGCGCGGGGGCTTCAATCTCAATCCGCTGGTCGGCATCGAAGTCGCCTACCGGGAAGGCTCGATCGAACAGACCGTCACGTCCAACACCTGGTTCACCGTCCGGGTCAACGACACCGCCACCACCCAGGAAACCCGCCGCGACACGGTCAACGGCGAGACCACCGTCAGCTCCGCCACCGTCACCACCACCACGTCGCGCGAAGTGCAGACCAACCGCGTTGATCAATACGACTACGACGCCGATGTCGAGGAGGTCCGCGGCCTGCTGACGCTGCGCATCAACGACGGCGCCACCCTGACGGCCACCCTCGGACAGAAGACGCTTCGGCTCCAGAGCGGGTTCCAGCAGGACGCTTCCACCGAGGAGGAGATCGTGGGATCGGCCGCCCTGTCCTGGCGGCCGTATCACGCCGTGCAGCTCATCGCGCTGTACGACCATGATCTCGTCATCTCCGCCCGCCGCAAAATCGCGTACGACGCGGTCGGCCTGAACGCCCTCTGGAAGGTGACGGACAACTGGGATTTGAGCGGCAGCGCCCGCTACTGGAGCTACGACGACGACAATGCGATGATCCACCTGCTGGGAAATTCCTTCTGGCAGCTGTTCCCGCGCCAGGGGGTCTGGGCCGGCGTCGAAGCCTCCATCCATTCCATGGACGAGGATTCCGTCTTTTACTGGTCGCCCTACTGGGACACGCGCTTCAGCGGTATTCTGCGCCTGCGCCGGTCTTACCAGGATTATTTCTTCCAGTTCGACGCCCGCCTGGGGCTCCAAAGCGAAAAAGCCCGCCCGGAAGACAAGGATCGCTATCGGAATTTGCAGGCCCGTGCCGAATTCGACGGCAACTGGTATCCCGGCCCCGATCCCGAAGCCGATTGGGATACCTATGTCGGTCTGGGCGGCACCTATCGCCAGCGTCTCTGGCGGCACGTGGACCTTATCGGCAGCCTGTCGGTGAATTTCCTGCGCGACTATTCCGAGCACGACTTCACCCTCGGCCTCCAGTACACCTTCTAGCGGAATCCCGCCTGCAGGAGAGGGGGCCGTCCCGGCCGCCGCACCAGGGCGCGCAGGGGGGGGCGCAAATGATTTCCCGTCGGCCGGGTTTGTTGTAGTCTGGGGCGCATGAAGTTGCCGGGTGCCATGGCCACGCCGCAGGACGAATCCCTCGAAGGGCTCGTCGAGCTGATCACCTTCCACAGCGAGGAAACGGGGTTCTGCGTGCTGAAGGTGAAGGCGCGGGGGTTCCGCGAGACGGTGGCGGTGGTGGGCAAGGTGCCGCGGATCGCCGTGGGGGAGTGGATCAAGGCCCGGGGCAAGTGGACGATCGACCGCAAGCACGGGCGCCAGTTCCAGGCGGAGCATCTGGAGGCGGTGGTGCCGGACTCGCTGGCGGGCATCGAAAAGTTTCTGGGGTCGGGACTGATCAAGGGCATCGGCCCGGTCTATGCAAAGAAACTGGTGGAGTCATTCGGCCTGGCGGTGCTGGACGTGATCGAAAACCGCTCGGCGGAGCTGGAGCGGGTGGAGGGGATCGGCCCGCAGCGCCGCCGCCAGATCAAGGAATCCTGGAAGGCACAGAAAACCATTCGCGAGATCATGACGTTCCTGTTCGCCCACGGGGTGAGCACGGGACGGGCCTTTCGCATCTACAAGGCCTATGGGGAAGAGGCCATCGCCAAGGTGCGCCTGGATCCCTACTGCCTGGCGCGCGACATCCACGGCATCGGGTTCAAGATCGCCGACCAGATCGCGGAGCGCCTGGGCATCGAAAAAGACTCGATTCTGCGCGCCCGCGCGGGGCTGGGCTATGTGCTGCTGGAGCTGTCGAACCAGGGGCATTGCGCGTATCCGCGCGAGGGACTGCTGGAGAAGACCGCCGACCTGCTGGGAATCCCTCTGGGAACGATGGAGGAGGCGCTGCGGATCGAGGTGGGCAACGGCAGCCTGACGGTGGGGGCCGGCGAGGACGGCGAGGCGTGGGTGTATCTGGCGGCGCTGGACCTGGCCGAACGCGAGGCGGCGGCGCGGCTGGCCGAAATCGCCAAGGGGCCCCATCCCTGTCCGAAGATTGACTTGCCGGCGGCGGCGGCCTGGGTCCAGAAGCAACTCGGCATGGAGCTGGCCAAAGGCCAGCAGGAGGCCTTTTTCGGGGCCTTCCGGCACAAGGTGGCGGTGATTACCGGCGGCCCGGGCGTGGGCAAGACCACGCTGGTGCGCTCGCTGGTCAAGGTGATGGCCGCCAAGAAGCTCCGCCTGATGCTGTGCGCGCCGACGGGCCGGGCGGCCAAGCGCATGGCGGAGCTGTCCGGGATGGAGGCCAAGACCATCCACCGCCTGCTGGCCTACGAGCCGGGCACGGGACGCTTCCGGCATGACGCCCGTAATCCCCTGGAAACGGATGTCCTGATCGTGGACGAGACCAGCATGATTGACATCCAGCTGGCGGTGCACCTGTTCCGGGCGGTGCCCCGCCACGGCCTGCTGGTGCTGGTGGGCGACGTGGACCAGCTGCCGTCCGTCGGCCCCGGCTGCGTACTGCGCGACATCATCGAATCCAACACCCTGCCGGTTTATCGCCTGACGGAGATTTTCCGGCAGGACGAAGGCAGCCGGATCGTTCGCAATGCGCACCGGGTCAATTCCGGCCAGATGCCCGAACTGCCCGGCAAGGACGAGGGAATGGGCGGCGGAGGGGATTTTTTCTTTGTGAAGGCGGACACGCCTGAGCGCGGCGTGGAACTGATCCGCCGGCTGGTGGCCGAGGCGATTCCCCGCCGGTTCGGGCTGGAGGCCCGGGAAGACGTGCAGATCCTGACCCCGATGCAGAAGGGGGAGCTGGGGGCCCGCCACCTGAATGCGGCGATGCAGGCGGCGCTGAATCCGAGGGGACACGGGGTCGAGCGGTTCGGCTGGACCTTTCGGGAAGGCGACCGGGTGATGCAGACGGAGAACGACTACGACAAGGACGTGTTCAACGGGGACATCGGCCGGATCGAGAAGGTGGATTCCGCCGAGCAGGAGGTCGTGGTGCGGTTCGACGACCGCAAGGTGGCCTACGACTTCCAGGAACTGGACGAACTGACGCCGGCCTATGCGGTGACCGTGCACAAGAGCCAGGGGAGCGAATATCCCTGCGTGGTGCTGCCGTTGCACACCCAGCACTATGTCATGCTCCAGCGCAACCTGCTCTATACGGGGATTACCCGGGGCAAAAAACTGGTTGTCATGGTGGGCACGGAAAAAGCCGTGGCTTTGGCGGTCCGGAACGCCGAAGCCCGCCGCCGCAACACCACCCTCCGCCGCCGGTTGCGCGAAGCCTTCGGCGCCCGCTGACGGACGATTCGTGCTTTTCCCCGTTGCTGTCTTGACGGGGCGGGGGGGCTTTGAGACGCTTACCTGATAATGAATACCGTTTGCGGTTTGCGCCGTTTTTGGGTGGTGGGGCTGGTCTGGTTGGCGGCGGCCGGGGCGCCGGCCCAGGAGACCTGGGATGAAACCGGTCCGGACTGGCTGATTCCGGAGATTCCGGACGCGGCCGAGGTGCCGCCGGCGTTATCCCGGGCGCGGAAGCTGGTGAAGGCCACGGCGCTGGAAATGGGGGCGACGGAGGCGGAGGCCGAGCAGGCCGCCTTTCTGGTGCCGGAATACCTGGCCGAATGGAAAAGCCCTCACCAGGAGGCGTTTGAGGCGCATCTGGGCGAAGCCCCGACGGATTTCGATCCGGATCCCCAACCGATCCGTGTGCCGAAGACGGTGGATGTGGAGGCGGTGCCCAAAACGCTGCCCAAGACCATGGCTCCCGGCAAGCGGGTGCTGGGCTGGCATCCGTACTGGTCCACCATGACGGATATCCAGAATTACCAGTATTCCAACCTGACGACGATTGCCTATTTCTCCTATGCGGTGAACTCGACGAACGGCAACGCCGACAGCATGGGATCGTGGAGCAATACGCCGCTGGTAGATTGGGCCTACACCAACAATGTGAAAGTAGTACTGACGGCGACGCTGTTCGGCGACGCGGCCACCCACCGGCTGCTGACGAATTCCACGGCCTGCAGCAATCTCATCACCAAACTGTTGATCGCCATGACCAACCGGACCGGCCGGCCGGGCATGGGCGTAAACATCGACTTTGAAGGCGTCGGCTCGTGGACGGGCGCGACGACGGCGATGACGAGTTTCATGAGCAACCTGACGACGCGGTTCAAGGCGGCAAACACGAACTACGAGGTCTCCATTGCGCTGCCGTCGGTGGACTGGTACGCGAACTTCGCCGTGTCCAACTACGCCGCCTTCGGCCTGGATTATGCCATCATCATGGGCTACGACTATTATTACTCCGGCAGTTCGACGCCGGGGCCCAACGCGCCGCTGTACAGCAGCGCGCAGTGGATCGGCGCCAGCTCGTGGTGTTCGGTCAACTATTCCATGAACTACTATCTGGGCAAGGGCATCAGCTCAACCAATCTGATGCTGGGGGTGCCGTACTACGGACGGCGCTGGGCGGCCGTCAGTACGAATCTCGGCGCGGCCAGCCTCGGCAGTTCGTATTCCGCGGCGCTGACCTACGGGGCCTGCGAGTCGGAAGCGGCGAAGTGGGGCAAGAAGTGGGACGACAACGCCAGCGTCCCGTATTACGTCTATACGTCCAACAGCACGGCGTATCAGTGCTTCTACGACGACACGACCAGCCTCGGGCTGAAATACGACCTGTCCAACACCAAGGACATGGGCGGCATCGGCATCTGGAACCTCACGCAGGGGACGGGCCAAAAACGCCCTGTGGGAACTGATCGACGACAAATTCGGCGCGGATGCCGAAGAGCCGGGCGATCCGGGCGGCGGCGACACCGGCGGGTCGTCGGCGACCTCGCCGTGGGTGGCGCAGACCTCGGCCCACGCGGGGAATTTCTACGGCGTGGCCAGCCGCGGCGGCCTGCACGTGGCCGGCGGGGCGGGCGGAGCGATCTATACCTCCACCAACGGCGTGGATTGGACCGCGCGCAGCAGCGGCAAGAGCGGCCTCTTGATGAACGTGAACGGCGACGGCCCGCTCTGGGTGGCCGTCGGCGAAGGCGGCGCCATCATCACCTCGACCAACGGCGTCAACTGGGTATCGCGGACTTCCCCTACGACCAAAATACTGCGCGGAGTGGCGTATGGCAACGGGGCCTATATCGCCTGCGGAAGCAATGTGATTGTCCGTTCGACGGACGGGGTGACCTGGACGGATGTCTCTCCCGTCATCAATGTTTCCCTTCAGGGCGTAGGCTACGGCGCCGATTTTGTGAACGCCGGGGATACCAATCAAACCGTCGTGGAGTCGCCTTTGTTCGTTGTGGCGGGGGAAAACGGATTCATTTTGACGTCGAGCAACGGCTTGAACTGGGCCCAACAGACATCTGGGACAACCGCCTGGCTTTCCGATGTGATCTACGGCAACGGGTACTACGTGGCCGTGGGCAACACGCGCATCCTGCGGTCGGCGGATGCCGTCACGTGGAGTTTTGTCACCAACAGCGCCTATCTGTACCGCGCGGCCTACTGCTCCGGCGTGTTCAAGGCCACGGGCAAGAACGGCGCGATCTGGACGTCGCCGGACGGCCTGAACTGGGAGGCGGAGACCTCCGGCACGACCAACGACATCCGCGGCATCAGCTACGCCAACGATCAGTTCGTCGCGGTGGGTTTCAACGGCACGATCCTGACCAAGGGCACGATGGGCACAACGTCCGGGGACGAGGAAGGCGAGGAAGGCGGCGGCGAAGGCGAGACCGGCGGCGGCGAGGAGCCCCTGGACACGCCGGACGAAACGGGGCTGCCGCAGGTCGCGGCGGCTCAGCCGGCGGGACCGCTCTCCGGCGTGGTGGTCTATACCAGCGCGGGACACGGATTCGGCGCGAACGAGGCCTTGACGGCGTGGATTCCGGAACGCCCGCTGCTGTATGCGGTGAACGAGGACATGGGCAACATCGACCAGCTCAACCGGTTTGCGGAAGCGGCGTGGAAGGCGGGGGCGACGGTCGTTCCGTTCCGTCCGCTGGGCTACCAGACCAACGAAGTGGTGCTGGACAACATGGACACCAACGCCGCGGCGAGCGGCCAGGTGACGTTCGGCGGCACGTGGTACAACTCGTCGCAAACGATTTTCTACGGCAACGCCGGCGACGCGGTCCCGTATCGCTACGCCGCGGTCAGCACGAACGGCTCGACGTCGTGGGCGTCGTACCGGCCCGTCATCCCGGAGGCGGGCTGGTATCCGGTCTATACGTGGGTGCGCCACGGCTCCGACCGCGCCAACCAGCTTTACCGCGTGTACCATTCCGGCGGGGTGACGGATGTTCGCATCAATCACCGCGAGGTCGGCTGCGGCTGGGTCTGGCTGGGCAACTATTACTTCGAGGCCGGCACCAACGGCCACGTCAACATCGGCAACCACGTGCTGGCGGGCGAAACCGGCGACTACGTGTTTGCGGATGCCATTCGCTTCGGCAACGGGCGCGGCAACGTGTCGCGCGGCACGGCCGGCATTTCCGGTTTCGAGCAGGATCTGGAATCAAGCCGGTTCTGGGTCATCAAGTCCATGGGGCAGGGGACGAACTCGACGCTGTACGACATGTACGGCTACGACGACCGGGAAGACAACATCGGCCAGCCGGCGCGGATGGCGGCCTACATGTGCCGGTCGAACGATGCGCCGCGCTGGCGGCGGGTCTATGTGGGGTTCCACTCCAACGCCGGTTCCGGAACCTCGCGCGGAGCGATCGGGCTCTACGACACGCGCATCCAGTCGGGCTATCCGTCCCTCTACGCCGCCCAGACGAATCTGGCGGCGGCGCTGGCCCGCCAGTGCAACGTGGACATGCGCGCCGGAACCAACAGCGTGATCCCGAGCTGGAGCACGCGGACCAGCTACCTCTACGGCAGCACCTACGGCGAAATCTACAACTCCAGCGTGTTCCTCAAGATGGACACCACCATCAACGAGGTGGCCTTTCACGACAACGAACTGGACTGCACGGTGCTGAAAACCCCCGCCGGCCGCGAATGGCTCGGGCGGGCGACCGTGCGGGGGCTGATCAAGCATCTGGCCGGCTATTATGCCAGCGGCATCGTCAACACCAACGCGCCCGACCGGCCGGTGAGCCTCAAGGCCGTCAATTCCGGCAGCGGCCAGGTCACGGTCTCGTGGGCCATGCCTGCGCGCGACGCCGCCAGCGGCGGCCAGCCGCAGGGCTTCATGCTCTATACCTCCACCGACGGCAGGGGATTCGCCAATCCCGTCGCGGTGCCCGGCGGCGCCACCACCAGCAAGGTTCTCACCAACCTGAACGCAGGCGCGACGATCTTCTTCCGTGTCTGCGCCACCAACGCCGGCGGCGAGTCGCTGGATTCCGCCGTGGCCGGCGTGCGCGTGACCGCCAACGGCGCGAAGGCCGGCGTGCTGATGGTGGACGGCTTCAAGCGCAACGATGCTTCGCTGGCCCCGACGCGCTACTTCGCCAACGGCCTGAACGGGAACGTGACGCTGGTGCGCCCGCGGATGATCAACAGCTTCGACTATGCCAAGGAGCACGGACTGGCGCTGGCCGCAGCGGGGCAGACCTTCGACTACGCGGATTCGACGCAGGTGACGGCGGCCCTGCTGACCAACTACGCCAAAGTCGTCTGGATGCTGGGCGAGGAGTCCACCGTGGACGAAACATTCAGTTCCGCCGAGCAGGCCGCCGTGACCAATTATCTCGGCAAGGGCGGGCGGCTGATGGTCTCCGGCGCGGAAATCGGGTGGGACATCGGCCGTTCGGGCGTGTCGTCGGCAGCGGATGTGACTTTCTTCACCAACGTCCTGCGTGCGGTCTACGCCTCCGACAGCGGCGGCACGGGGCAGGTGACGGGGACCGCCGGGGGCTTCCTCAGCGGCGTATCCATCGGGTTCAACTACACGGACCTGCTGTCGGACGTCTATGCCGCCAACTGGCCGGATGTGCTGCGCACCGGCAGCGGGGCGGTCACGGCCGCGGTGTACGGCGCAAGTTCTTCAGGCACCAGCGGGGCGATCATCCAGTACAGCAACGCCACCTACCGCACCATTGTCATGGGCTTCCCGTTCGAGACCATCACCAACGAAACCACCCGCGCCACGGTGATGACCAAGGCGATGCAGTTCCTGAGCGACACCGCCAGCCCCGGCGCCATCCGGGTCACGCTGTCACCGACAGCCGTTACCAACACAGCGCGCTGGATTGTCAACGGCACCACCAACACCAGCGGCAGCACGCGCACCGGGCTGAATGCCGGGACATACCAGGTGACCTTCAGCCCCGTGGCGGGCTACGTCACGCCGGTGTCTCAATCCGTGGTGGTCTCGAACAACATGACGAATGTCTTGACGGCCACCTATGCGTCGGCCTCCGGATCGCTGACGGTTACGCTCGAGCCGGAAAGCGCGGTAGCCGACGGCCGCTGGAGCGTGGATGGCGGGGCCGTCTGGCGGACAAGCGGATCGACCCTGTCGGGAATGACGGACGGGTCCTACACGTTGACGTTCAAGGACGTCACCAGCCATACGACGCCGGTGGACCAGAACGTCACCCTCTCGGGCGGCGGCGCGGTTTCGCGAACAGGCACGTATGTGGCCCAAGTGGGCGATCTGACGGTGAACCTGAGCCCGGCGGCAGCGGTGGCCAACGGTGCGGGCTGGAGCGTGGACGGCGGCGCCACGTGGCATGACAGCGGCGAGACGGCCTATGACCTGCTGGCGGGCCGCCAGTACTACACCTTCCGGGCCGCGACGGGCTACACGGAGCCGAGCACGAGCTACACGACGGTCATCGCCGGCAGCAACATCGTGCGCTCCTACAGCTACACCGCCCTGCCGGGGTCCATCACCGTGAACCTCAGCCCGGTGGAAGCCGTGGCGGCCGGCGCGATGTGGAGCCTCGACGGCGGAACCAACTGGAACGAGAGCGGGGCGACTGTCCAGGATCTGTCCGTCAAGACCTATACGATCGAATTCAGTGCCGTGGACGGCTGGACGGCGCCGGCTGCGACCAACTGCGCGCTGGCCGCCGGCGAAGCGGCGGTCCTGGGCGCAGCCTACGACGAAATCGAACCGGTCGGCGCAGACTGCATCCGGTCGCAGGGCTTTGACGATCTCGATGTCCATCCGTGGGGCTGGGGCGTGGTTTATCTGGACAACAGCGCGATTGCAACCGGCGCAGCCGCGGGGTCGGGCGCAACGGTGGCCACCAACAAGGTGCTGGCCGGGGCGAGCGCCGTGCGGCTGTGGGGCGCCACCAACGGCACAGCCAATCCGGCCGTCGTTTTCGATAACGTGGACATCAGCGGCTACACCAACGTGACCCTGACGATTCCGTTTGCGGCGCACGGTCCCGACAGCGACGACGACCTGCATGTGTCCGTCAGCTACGACGGCGGCACGACCTGGACGCCCTCGGTCTGGGGCACCCAGATCGCCGATGGCTATGGCAACCTCAGCATGGACTACAACGTGTTCATCGATGCGGAGCGCCAGCCGCAGGGCACGCCCTATGAGCTGGCCGTGGCGGATTCCCGCACCCAGATCATGGTACGCGTGGCGTTCTTCAATGCGGCGGGTTCGGCCAATGCCGGCGATTACTATTACCTCGACGAAATCCAGCTGAAGGGCGACGAGGGCACCGCGCCCGTTGTCTCCAGCGCCTTGAGCGTGACACTGGCGCCCGCCGCCGCGGTTTCCGCCGGGGCACAGTGGCGGGTGGACGGCGGGGCGTGGCGCGCCAGCGGCGCCGTGGTCACCGGCCTGGCTGCCGGCGCGCATACGGTGTCGTTCAGCGCTGTGTCCGGCTGGATCGCGCCGTCCGACGTGGCCACGGCCACCACCAACGGCACCACCAATGCCTTCACGGCGACCTATGTCGAAGAATCGTCCGGCCCGGTCACACTGGTTGATGAACCGTTCGACAATGCAAACATCACGCCCCCGGACAACTGGGAATTCAGCGGCACAACCTGGTATACCAGCGCAGCCTATTGCGGTGCGTCGCCTCCAGCCGTGAAATTCGATACGGATGGCGACACCCTCGTCACGCCTTCTTTCATCGGCGGCACGAACTTGTCGTTTGTGATCAGAGGAAATACCACATCGGTTACGGGAACACTTGTGATTGCCCAATACATCACCGGTGCATGGTCGACGCTTGCAGAAATCACGGAATGGAGCACGAGCAAAACAACCAATTCATATGCCATGTCCCAGTCGGCGTCAAAACTGTCGTTTACCTGGATGATGACCAATGGCTATGTTGCCTTTGACGATGTGAAGGTCGTCGGGGTGGAAATCGAGGCGGCTTTGGATACGGATTCAGACGGGATGCCCGACGACTACGAAAGCACCTATTTCGGCGGCGCCACCAGCGGCGATCCGGACGCCGACGACGACGACGACGGCATGAGCAACCTGGCGGAATATGTCGCCGGCACGCATCCGGGGCAGGGGACGTCGGTGCTGGCGTTCGACCCGATCGTCACCAACCAGACCGCCACGGCCAACCTGATCTTCCGCTGGCCGAGCGTGACGGGCCGGGTGTACGCCATCTGGCGGGCGACCAATGCCATGGGGCCCTACACCCAGCACATCAGCGGAATTGCGGCCCAGTTGCCGACCAACAGCGTGACCAACGCCGCCCCGGCCGGCCTGGGGACCTATTTCTACGGGCTCAAGGTCGAAATGGAATAGGGCACTCTCCGCCCGGATGCGGACAGCCGGACAGCCGGACAGCCAACTACGAATCACACGAAATACACGAAATGGGGAAAGGGAGGGCAGCCGGACAGCCGATCTGCGGATCCCCAACCTCTTGCAGAGTCGGGACGGATCGGACGGATTCAAACCCATTCAACCCGGGGATCGAATCCGTCTCTTGCGCCTCGTGCGTTATGGATTTCATGCCCTATGACCTCGATGTTCATGGGTTGTTTCTGTGCCCCTCTGTGGCTCTCTGTGGTTCATTCAGCTGTTCATCCCTTCGCCTTGGGCTGTTTTCCTGGCGGTCTTGGCGATCTTTGCGTGAACCGGTTCAGGGCTGTTTCTCCTTGTTCTTCTGCGCGCCCTGCGGCAAAGAATCTTCGGCTGATCCGGGAAATTTCTCACGCCAAAACGCGAAGATCGCCAGGGCGAATCGGAACTGCCCGGCCCTCTTGGCGGTCGTGGCGCCCTTGGAGAGAGAGCCTTTGGATCGCACAAGCCGGGCAGCCAGGCCACGGACTTGCCACGCGGGCAGGCGTGGTGTCACGGATTGCACGGATTCGGATGGGGGGGGCAGAGAGGGAACAGGCAATCACCAGCCAACCTGGACTAACCCCACACCCCATTTCCATTCTCTTCCTGTTTTCCTGCCCCTGTTCTGGGATCCTGGAGTCCAATCTTTCGCAGGAAGGGCATGAAAAAGGCCCGGCTTGCGCCGGGCCTTGAAAGGCCAATGACCGCGCTATGGGGTCGGAATCGCCTCGGTCTCGGCCGGGACGGCATCATCGGCGGCCGGGGCCAGCTGCTCGCCGATCTCTTCGATGCCTTCCTGGATGCCTTCGCCGGCCTGTTCCGCGACTTCCTGGGCATCCGCAATGACTTCTTCCACGACGGGGGCCACGGCTTCGGCGGCCTCCTGGAAGGCCTCGCCTGCGTCTTCCGCCACGGCTTCGACCGCGGCCGCGGCTTCTTCGATGACGCCGGATGCCTCGGGAGCCGCCTCTGCGGCATCCTCGACGGTTTCGGCCGCGGCTTCAGGGGCTTCTTCGACGGCCTCAACGGCGGCGTCCGTTGCTTCTTCCACGGCTTCTTCCGCGGCTTCTTCCGCCGGTTCCACGGCGGCTTCGACCGCTTCTTCGGCGGGGGCTTCTTCGGCCTCGGCGGGAGCCGCTTCGGGTTCGACCGCGGCGTCCGTTTCAACGGCGGGGAGAGCCTCTTCGCTGTCCAGCTGCAGGAGGGTTTCTTCGGAAGCCGGTTCGTCAAACCGTTCGATCACGGCGGCTTCGCGCAGGCCTTCCACGTAGGCCGCCACGGCATCCTGCTGCTTCTGGGAGTAGAGAATGTCGCTGATGCGTTCGCGGACTTCCTCGAAATCGAGGGTTTTCGCCTCGTTTTTCTCCGTCACCTTGATCAGGTGGTAGCCGAACTGGGTTTCGACGATATCGCCGACGGAACCGACGGGCTGGGAGAAGGCGGCATCTTCGAAAGCCGGGACCATCTGGCCGCGGCCGAAAGAGCCCAGGTCGCCGCCGGCCTTGCCGCTGGGGCAGTCGGAATTGGCCTCGGCCAGCGCGGCGAAGTCGCCGCCGTCGAGCAGCTGCTGGCGCAGGTCGGCGAGGCGTTCGCGCTTAGCGGCTTTCGCCGCATCGTCATCCGCGGGATCCAGCTTGATCAGGATATGGGACGCGGTGACGGTTTCCTCCTGGGCGAAACCTTCCTGGTTTTCGTCGTAAAACGCCCGGATTTCCTCGTCGCCGGGTTTTTCCACCGCTTCGGCGCGGGAAACGACCATTTTGCGGACCGTCATCTGCTCGCGCAGCTCGGCTTCCGTCATGCCGATTTCCTCCATGTAGTCCTCGATGGAGAGGTCGGGAGGCAGTTCGGAGGCCAGTTCCTCCTTGATGCCGGCGAATTCGGAGTCGGACAGGCTGATGCCTTCCTTGGCGACGGCATCCAGCATGATCTGGCGCATGATCAGTTCTTCCACGATGCGTTCGCGGATGGCAGGCAGGGATTCGGCAAGCTGGTCGGGCGGAAGGCGGCCGGCGGAGCGCTTCATGAACAGGTCTATGATCTTCTGGACCTGGGCTTCGGTGATGGCCTTGTCGCCCACGGTGGCCACGGTCTTGGAAGGTTCCGCGGGCGCGGCTTCAACGGCTTCTTCCGCGGGCGCGGCCGGTTCTTCGGCCGCCGGCGCCGGCGTTTCCGCCACTGCCGGGGTTTCGGGCGCGGCCAGGGTTTCCTCGGCGGCCGGAACGGCTTCTTCCGGGGCGGGGGCTTCGGTACGGCTGCAGGCGGTCAGGCCGAGAATCAGGCTGAGCAGAAGGCAAATCGGGATCTGTTTCATATACGCATCCTTTCCATTTCCGGGATATTTCCGTCCGC
>JAXGNL010000040.1:0-27330 GCA_040768005.1 Kiritimatiellia bacterium | reverse complement strand
AAATCGCCAGCGACAAAGGCTCGATCATCCTCGACAGTTTTGCGGGTTCTGGGACGACGGGGCACGCGGTGTTGAAGCAGAATGCGGAGGATGGGGGGAACCGGAAATTCATTCTGGTGGAGATGGAAGAGAAGATTGCGGCGGGGATCACGGCGGAGCGGGTGCGGCGGGTGGCGGGGGGATATACCGATTCCAAAGGCAAGAAAGTGGATGGCCTTGGCGGGGGCTTTCAGTACTGCCGGTTGAGCGCGGAGCCATTGTTCAATGAGTTTGGCGGGATCCGCGAGGATGTGACGTTTGCGCAGCTGGCGGATTTTGTGTGGTTTGCGGAGACGGGGGTGGGGTATTCGGGGGCGGGGGACAGCCCGCTGCTGGGGGTGCACGAGGGGCGGGCGGTGTACCTGCTGTTCAACGGGATCTTGGGCGACCGGCGTCCGCGGGGCGGGAACATCCTGACCCAGGCCGTTCTGGATCAGTTGCCGCCGCATGACGGGCCCAAGGTGGTGTATGCGGCCGCCACGCGCCTCGGGGCGGCAACCCTGCAGCGTGAGGGCATCGTCTTCAAGCAAACCCCGTATGCCATCGAGGTGGAGGGCCCATGAAACCCGGCGAACTGATTGTGTACCGCTCCGAAGACGGGAAAGCGGAGGTCCAGCTTGCGGCGGCGGATGGTTCCGTTTGGTTGAGTCAGGGGGCCATGGCAGAGCTGTTTGGCACCTCGGTGCCGAATATCAATATCCATATTCGCAACATACTCAAAGAAAACGAGTTGCCGGTGGATTCAGTTGTTAAGCAATCCTTAACAACTGCCGCCGATGGCAAGAAATACCGTACCAAACGCTACCGGTTGGAAATGATCTTGGCCGTTGGCTATCGGGTGCGGTCGCCGCGCGGCACGGAGTTCCGTCAGTGGGCCACGCGACATCTGGCCGAGTACCTCGTGAAGGGGTTCGTCATGGATGACGAACGCCTCAAAAACCCCGGAGGCTGGGATTATTTTGACGAGCTGCTGGCCCGCATCCGCGAAATCCGGGCGTCCGAGAAGCGGTTTTACCAGAAAGTGCGCGATTTGTTCGCGTTGAGCGCCGATTACGAGCCAGGGGACCGCGAAGCCCAGCTCTTTTTTGCCGAGACGCAGAACAAACTGCTGTTTGCTGTCACCGGGAAGACGGCGGCCGAAATCGTGGTGGCGCGGGCCGACCCGAAGGCGCCCAACATGGCGCTGACGAGTTGGAGCGGATCGCGTGTTCGAAAGCATGACGTCTGGGTGGCCAAGAACTACCTCACGGCAGACGAAGTGGACACGCTCAACCGGCTGGTGGTCATCTTTCTCGAACAAGCGGAGCTGCGGGTGAAGGAGCGCAAGCCGCTGACGATGGATTATTGGCGTGAAAACGTGGTCCGCCTGCTGGAATTCAACGGCAAGGCGGTTCTCGGCCACGCCGGCAGCGTCACCCACGATGACATGCAGCGCATCGCCGGCGAGCGGTATGAACAATTCGATGAACAGCGCCGGTTGGCCGAAGCGAAACAGGCCGACGCCGAAGAGATTGAAGAATTGGCGCGGATTGAGAAACAGTTGGAGAAGGGGGCGCGGAAAAAGCCAATGGTCAATAAGGTAGGGACGCCGCGCCGCGGCATCCGTGAAAACAATCCAATCCGACAGGTGGGGCTGGAAAGGCAACCTTGAAAAGTGAGCGGCCATGAGCACCTTTATCCCTAAACAGTACCAGGCAAGCGCGCTGGCGAGCGTGGAGCGCTATTTCCGCGATTGCCAGCAGATGGGGCATGCGGATTACGCCTTCCAGGAGACGACGAGGGCCCTCTGGGGGAGGAAGTCGGATTTCCGGCCCTTGAGCGGGTTCCCGGTGGAAATGCCGTATTTCTGCCTGCGGGTGCCGACGGGCGGCGGCAAGACGTATCTGGCCGCCAAGAGCGTGGCGCTGGTGAACAGCCGGTTGCTGCACACGGAGCACAGCGTCATTTTGTGGCTGGTGCCGTCCACGGCCATACGCGAGCAGACGCTGGCGGGGCTGCGGCAGGTGGATCATCCCTACCACATGGCCCTGCGCGAGGCCGGGCCGGTCAGCGTGATCGATCTGGACGAAGCCAAGGCGCTCACGCGATCCATGCTGGAGACGAGCACGGTGGTGATCGTGGCCAACCGGCAGGCGTTCCAGGTGGATGACGAGGAAATCCGCAAGGTGTATGAGAGCAGCGGGGCGCTGATGCACCTGTTCGACGGCCTGACGGCGGAGCAGCGGGCGGGTTTGCTGACCGACGGCGACGGGAAAACCATTCCCTTCTCTCTGGTGAATGCGCTGCGCCTGCGGCGGCCTTTCGTAATCGTGGACGAGGCGCACAACAGCCGGACCGAGCTGGGCTTCGAGACGCTGGCCAAATTCAAGCCGTCGGGCATCATGGAATTGACGGCCACGCCGGACACCGAGCGGACGCCCAGCAATGTGCTGCATTCGGTTTCGGCGGTGGAATTGAAGCGCGAAGAGATGATCAAGCTGCCGATTCAGCTGGAAACCGTTCCGGATGAGCAGAGGTGCCTGGCGCTGGCGCTGGACCAATGCGAGCAACTTGGCATTCGGGCCGCTCGGGAACGGGTGGCCGGTGCCCCCTATCTGCGCCCGCTGGTATTGATCCAGTCGGAGCCCAAGTCCGCGACGAAGGCAACCCGGCATGCGGAATGGGTGAAGCGGGAGTTGATGGAGAACCATCGCATCCCCGAAGAGGAGATTGTGATCGCGACGGGCAGCGAACGCGGGCTGGAAGCGCTGGCGGAGTCCTACGAGGGCGGGGTGTTTTCGGAGAAATGCCCCGCCAAGTACATCATCACCCAAAAGGCGCTGGCGGAAGGCTGGGACTGCGCGTTTGCCTATGTACTGGTGAGCCTGGCCGGAGTGAAGAGCTCGACGGCGGTCGAACAGCTCCTGGGCCGGATTCTGCGCCAGCCGCAGGCCCGCCGACGGCAGGATGAAGCCTTGAACCGTTCGTATGCATTCGTGGTATCCAGGGATTTCGGCGAAACGGCGGAAGCCTTGCGGGATTGCCTGGTGCAGACGTCCGGATTCAACCGGCAGGAAGCGGTCGATTTTGTGGCGGCCCGGAAGGAGGAGCAAGCCAAGCTGGATTTCAAGCGCGGGGCCGGACGGATTCAAATCACCCCGGTGGAGGTGAAACTGACGGAGGATCTGGATGTCTCTGCCATGCCCGCCGAGATCCGCAGGAAAGTGCAGTGGAACAAAAAAGACAAGACGCTGACAATCACCGCCCCGATGAGCGAGGAGGAAGCCGAGGAGGTTCAAGCGGCGGCGGTGATGGAGGACACGCGGGAGGCGATTCGAAAGGCGGGGGAGGCCAGCCGGACAACGGCCGTAGAGCTTTTCCAGACGCCTTCCGAACGGGGCAAGGCCTTTTATGTTCCGCAAATGGAAGTCGTAGTGGACGGCGTGCTGCGGCTGTTCGATGAGCCGGAAGCGATCGATTACCCATGGGAACTGCCTTTGTATCTGTCTTCCGTGACCGAAAAGCAGTTGCAGGCCCTGAATTTGAGCATCCAATTGTTGGAAAGCGGGCTGATTGATGTCGATGAGGAGCAGGGGCGGGTGAAGACCCGATTTTCCCGCGAGCTGACGCTTGATTTAGGCTTGTCCTATCGCCCGGAGCACTGGACCGAGGCGAAACTGGCGGCCTGGCTGTGCCGGCAGGTGGATGATCGGCATAGTACGCATGAGAGCAAACGAGCCTTTGTGGCGGGATGGCTGGCGAGTCTATTGGCGCATGAAAGCATCGATTTGGCGGTGGCCAACCGGCAGAAATTCCTGCTGCGGAATCTGCTGGAAGCCCGGATCGGCGAATTGCGGGCCGAAGCCATCCAAACCGCCTGCGACCAGTTCCTGTTTACGGAAGGAAAAGAAAACCGGGTGAGGGTGGGATCGGAATATCAATTCGAGTTTCACCCGGATGCCTATGCGCCCACACGGGACGACCGGGGCGAATATGGCGATTATGGTTTCGAACACCATTACTATCCCCGCATCGGGAGTTTTGACTCCAAGGAAGAGTATGAATGCGCCTGCTGGCTCGACCGGCAGCCGGACATCGAGTTCTGGGTGCGGAATCTGGTCCGGCGGAACGGGGCATCGTTCTTTCTGCAAACCGCAGCGGGAAAATTCTACCCGGACTTTGTCTGCAAACTGAAAGACGGGCGGGTTCTGGTGGTGGAGTACAAAGGGGCGGACCGCTGGAAAGCGGCGGAACCCGATCGCCTCATCGGCGAATTGTGGGAGGAACTGAGCGGGGGAACCTGTGCTTTTGTGATGGTGAAAGACAAGCAGTGGGAGGGGATTCAAGCCAAGTTTCGGCCTGAGTGATGGATGCGGACTGGGCTGGTTTGCTGGGCAGGCGGTTGCCAAGCTGAACGGCTGCGGGGGGCCGAGAGCGGGGCTCTTCCCGCATTTCAGCGATTCCACAGAGGTTCGCCACGTCGCAAGGCCACGGGCGGGGCTGGCGCTCAGGGAACGAGCAGCTCGAAGCCGGATTTTTCGTCGGGGAGACGGCGGGCGGTGGAGTCCAGAAGCTCGGTCAATACAACTTCAAGGACGTGCCAGGTTCTGACGCCGGTGCGGATGCAGCCGGTGACGGTTTGCTCCCCGCGGCCGCAGGCGAGATGGACGTGGAGAATCGGCGCGCCGGTTGGATCCGGGAAAATCGTGCCGGCGCCGACGACTTCATGGACGCCGTCGAGGGTCGTCGTTTGCGGTTCGATGGGCGGCGGCGATTGGCCGTCGCGCGGGCCGGTGACGAGGAGGCTGCCGGCATCGGCGCCGCCGTGAAGGGTCAGGGCGGCATGGGTGATGCCGTGTTCGGCGGCGAAGCGTTCGAGGCACTCGTGAATGATGTCGCCGTGTTCGAGCCGGATGACGAAGACACGACCGGACCTGGTTTGACTGGATTTCATGAAAGAAACTTCACGGCACGATATGGGTGCCGTTCCTGCCGGCGATGGCTTCGGCAAGCAGGTGGGGCTGGGTAATGATGACCTTGCCGCCGCCGCTCTTGAGAAATTCAATAGCGGCCTGAATCTTGGGGCCCATGCTGCCGGCGGGAAACTGGCCTTCGGCGAAATACCGCTCGGCCTCGGCCACGGTCAGGGTGTCGAGTTCGCGCTGGGTAGGCTTTTTGAAGTCAACGGCCACCTTGTCCACGCCGGTGGAAATGATGAACAGGTCGGCCTTGAGGTTTTTGGCAAGCAGACAGGAGGCGAAATCCTTGTCAATGACGGCCGCGCTGCCTTCCAGTTCGCCTTGTTCATTCTCGACGACCGGCACGCCGCCGCCGCCCACGGCGATGACAATGACGTCGTTTTCGAGCAGGAGGCGGATGGTTTCCTCCTCGATGATGCGCAGGGGCTTGGGCGAAGCGACGACGCGGCGCCAGCCGCGGCCGGCATCCTCCTTGAGCACCCAGCCGTCTTCGGCCTGGTGCGTTCGGGCGTCTTCCTCGGAATAGAACGGACCGATGGGCTTGGTGGGATTTCCGAAGGCCGGGTCGGCCTTGTCCACCAGCACCTGGGTGACCACGGTGGCAATGGGCTTGTGAAGGTTCTGGCGCCGGAGTTCGTTGGCCAGGGTCTGGCCGACCTGATAGCCGATGGCGCCCTGGGTGTCGGCCACGCAGCTGTCCAGCGGCACCTCATGCAGCACGTTCTTGGCCAGATCGGAACGCAGCAGGATGAAGCCGACCTGGGGGCCGTTGCCGTGGGTGACCACGACGCGATAGCCGGCAGCCACCAGGGCGGCGATGTGATGCGAGGTTTCACCCGCGGCCTGGTACTGGTCCGCCACGGCCATGTGCTTGCTGTCCTTGATGAGCGAATTGCCTCCGATGGCGATCACGGCGAGGGGGGATGGCATGGGATGGATCTCCTTGTACGGGTTGAGGTGAGGGGAAACGGATACGAACGCCGTTTGAGCGTCCAGCCGGCTCTGCGGGCGCGGTCTGCACCACGGCCCGCCGTCCGCATCATCGCCGGCATACGTTCCATAAGTGTCATCATTGAAACCAATCGTTCAGAATTGTACCAAGCCCGCCCCGGAAGGGACAACTGGCAAAACACGGGGCCCTTCCTTTCATCCCCGTCTGCCGGGATCCGGCTCGAGCGGGGAACACGGCGACAGACTACGGCGCCAGAAACCGCCCGAGGGCGTCGGCGTCCAGCACGCCGGCGCCGTAGCCGTCGGCAGGAGGCGCCGACAGGGCGGCGCGCAACGCCTCCAGGGCCTCTTCCGGCGTGGCGGCAGGATGCCGGTTGAAATACTGCCCGAGGGCGTGGGCCACGGCGGCGGAGGAAATGGACGTGCCGACATAGGTGCCGGCAGCGCCGTCGTTGCGAACCGGCAGCGTGGCGAACGCAGAAGCAGACAGATCCACAAATCCGCCGAAGTTGGACAGTTCCCACGGCTGTCCGCCGGACCCGAGGCCCCCGACGGCCAGAACGGACGGATAGGCCGCGGGATATACGGGTCTCCCGGACGGTTCGTTGCCGGCGGCGGCGACCACCACCAGCCCGTTGGCCGAAGCGGTTTCCACCGCGGCCCGGAGAAAATCGCTGTCGGCTTCGGAGCCCCAGCTGAGGTTGACCACGCGGGCGCCGGCTTGTGCCGCGTAGGCCAGAGCCTGAAGAATGGCGAAATTCGACGTGACGCCATCCTCATCAAAGGCCCGGACCGACACCAGGGGCAGGGTTTCGCCGGATGTCTGCAATCCGTCCGCGGCCAGCAAGCCGGAAGCCAGCAGCGCCATATGGGTGCCGTGCCCGTCGGGATCGGACAGGGCCCGGTCGGGCGATACCGCATCCCAGCCAGCCGTCACCAGCGGCCCGATGCCGGCGGCCGGATCCAGTCCGCTGTCCAGCACCGCTACCGGTATGGAACCGTCGGCGGGCGGAGAAACCGGCGGAATGGACCAGGAAAGCGGGGAAGGGCGGGAGCCGGCGGGCAGGCGGATGGCGTGATTCAACTCGGCATGGGCCACCAGGGGATGGCGGGCAAGACGGGTCAGCAGTTCTTCGACATTCGTTCCGGGGGGGAAACGGATCAGATAGACGCCGGTGTCCGCATCCACATCCACAATCATGCCGCCCACCTGATCCAGCAGTTGCTGAAACCGAGCATAGGTTGTTCCGGACCGGACGCCGATGAGCAGCTCGTCCCGGATGAATTCCGGCGCGTCTCCGGCAACGCCCCGGGTGGTGCTGAAGCGGGCAGGGGAACCGGACAGGGGGCGGGCGGATGGCCGGCAACCGGGAACGAAAATCTCGATTTCCTGGAGTTTGGGAACGCGGCCAAGCGGCCCGCGCAGCATCTTCCATGTCACCAGATAATCATAGGAATCCAGCAGTTCGCTCAGGGCGTCATCCAAGGAAACGCCCCGAAAAGCGGCCTGGACCGTAGCGCGAATATCCGGATCGAGCCGGACGGTCACGCCGGCATGGGCAAACTGCCGCAGAACCTCCACCAGCGGGACCTGATCCGCCTGCAGCCACAGCCGGTCTCCATCCAGGCGGAAATACAGCGCCAGGGCATTCGAAGGCGCCAGGCAGGCCCACAAGGCCAGTCCGGCCGCCACCAGACTCAATCGGCCGCGGGACATAAGGCGTTCCGGTAATCGAGCCAGTCGTAGTAGTCGTTGATGTCCTCGAAACCGGAGCGGGCCGGAACCGGCGCAGATTTTTCTTTGGTTTTGGGCTCCGCCAGCACAAGAAGGCCCAGAATTTTCGAAGTTTTGTGTTTGAATGCCGTTCCCACAGAGATTTCGATCCCCTCGGGAACGCGGGAAGACCGTCGAAATCCCCTGTTCACGACCATCCGGACCGGCCGGCAGGAAGTCAGCTGTCCGGACAGGAGGGCTTCCGCCGTTTCGGGGGTCAAAGCGCCCTGGACCACGCCGTTTTTATCCCGTGTCCAGAGCAGGGCGGCCATGCAGCGGGAAGCGGCCGTTTCGGGCATTGCCGCCAACCGGTACACCCCGCGGTACACCCGGATCCAAGTGCCGGTTTTGACGTGATACAGATGGACGCTGTCGGCATAGCCAACTTCCACGGCCTGAGAGGCGGTGAAACAGCCATGCTGGGCCTTGGCCATCACATGCAGTTTCCGGGCCAGCGCTTTTGAGGATGTACCCATAAATGGCTCCTGTTTGACAACACGCCTGTTTGATCGACACAGGAAACCATGAATTTCAGGGAGGAACAAGCGAATATATCCCCATCCCTCCAATTTGGCGATTTTCGGGGCGGGAAGCCCGGACGCCAGCGGAACCTCCAGGCCGGACGGCTCCGGTGGCGGATGCCTCCCGGCCAAATTCCCCTGGAACCCGGATAATGATTGCGCCGATGCGGCTTCCTTGCGTACAGTCTCAGCCCATGTTTCGCGATCTGATTCAAAACATCTCTCTGATATCCGCTTTGACCGGCTGGTTGCTGGCACAGCTGATCAAACTGCTGAACTTCATTATCCGTGAACGGAAGTTTGACTACGGATTTCTGTTCCGGCTGGGGGGCATGCCCAGTTCGCATACCGCCTCGGCGGCGGCATGCGCCACGTCGGTGGGCCTGCGCTCGGGGTTCGGTTCACCGGTGTTTGCGCTGGCGGCCGGACTGCTGGCCCTGATCATGATTGATGCGCAGAGCGTGCGGCGCGCCGCCGGCGTCCAGGCGCGCCTGCTCAACCAGATCGCGGAAGACTTCTACCGCAACCACAAGTTTTCTCCGGAGAAGCTGGTGGAGTTTCTCGGCCATACCCGGCTCGAAGTGCTGATGGGGCTGTTGCTGGGGATTGTTGTGGCCCTGCTGGTGCATGGCTTTTTCCCCGAATGGGCCGGGCCGATGCCCGCCCTGGCCACTTGAAAATAGGCGCGCTGAAAAGGTTGACGGAAAATCGGAAAAGCGTATGATGGTGGAAGATTCTCAACATATAGGGAGATAACAAGTCATGAAGCGCAAGCCCTTTGGTTTTACTCTGATCGAGCTGCTGGTGGTTATTGCCATTATTGCCATGCTCGCCGCCATCCTGGTTCCGGCGGTCAACCGCGCGCTGATCAGCGCCGCCCTGACCCAGACGGTTTCCAACGGCTCGAACATCTACAAGTCCGCGTTTGCGGGCCAGATGGAAGATGTGGTGCTGGGCGGCGGCTATTCGGCCTGGCCGACCGAGGATGACGACTACAACAATGCCACGGCTTATTTCACCCATTTGGTCACGTCCAAGGTGATGTCCGTCACGTTCGATTTCTTTGCCGCCCGGGGAATTCAGGGAGCTAAGACAACAGATGATACGAAGTTTGATGACACCAAAAATGCTTGGAGCCTGGTGCTGAACCTGGACAACGCCCCCGAAGGCACCCCGTTCATTTTCACCAAGAATTTTGTCAGCGGCGGCAGTTTCCCGGCCGAAGGATCCTCCATCAGCGAAGACGACCTGAAAGGCAAGCAGCCGTTCGGTTCCGACGGCCTCGTGGTGGTGCTCAAGGGCGGAGCGGCTTTCTCTCTTCGGGGACAGCAGCTGAAAGCCGACAACTTCAATCCGGCCGGCGATTCCACCGGCGATGCCGTTCCAGTGGATACCGCCCAGTAATTTCTCGAGTTTGAATTGAAACGGACCGGGAACTTGATTGTTCCCGGTCTTTTTGTAGAGTGGCGGTGCCGGTGAAGGTGCGGCATCCGCCCGGAACAGACAGGAACTTGCTATGTGCGGCATTGTCGGATACGTGGGACCCAAAAACGCGGTTCCCTTGCTCTTGGAAGGCCTGAAACGGCTGGAATACCGGGGATATGATTCCGCCGGAGTGGCCATCCGCGGCTCCGACGGCGGGTTGTCGGTCTGCAAACGCCTGGGCCGGCTGTCGAACCTGGAGGAAGCCCTCGAAGAAAGCCCGCTGGCCGGCGGCCTCGGCATCGGCCATACGCGCTGGGCCACCCACGGCGAACCGTCGGAAATCAATTCCCACCCGCATTTGGACGGCACGGGGACCATCGCGGTGGTCCATAACGGCATCATCGAAAACGATGCGGCCCTGCGGGCGGAACTGCAGGCCAAAGGGCACGTGTTTCTCTCCCAGACCGATACCGAGGTCATTCCGCACCTCATCGAAGAAATCCTGAAGGAAGGCGGTAAAAGCCCTGCCGAAGCCATCCGCGAAGCATTGAAACGGGCCAGGGGGGCCTATGCCCTGGGCATCGTCTTCCGGGATCAGCCGGGGGTTCTCTATGCCGCCCGCTGCGGCAGCCCCCTGATCATCGGCACGGGCGAGGGCGAGCAGTTCATCGCCAGCGACGTCCCCGCCATCTTGAACCGCGTCAAGAAGGTGATTTACCTGAATGACGGCGAAGTGGCCGAACTGCGGCCCTCCGGCGTCACGCTGACCACCCTGGACGGCACGCCTGTCGTGCCGGAAATCAAAACCGTCGCCCTGCGGGCCGAAGCCGCCGAACGCGCCGGCTTTGAAACCTTCATGCTCAAGGAAATCCATGAACAGCCCCGCGTGCTGCGGACCCTGCTGGAGACCCATGTGGACCGGGCCGGAGCCGTGGATCTGGGGGAGGCCTCCGCTCTGCTGGAAGCCGAAGCCTCCGGCCTGCAGCGCATCCTGGTCCTGAGCTGCGGGACCGCCCACTATGCCGGCCTGTATGGCCGCCTCCTGCTGGAGCGATGGACCGGGATCCCCTGTGAAACCGATCTCGGCAGCGAGTTCCGCTACCGCCAGCCCCGCCTGCCGGAACACACCCTCGTCATTGCCGTCTCGCAGTCGGGCGAGACCGCCGATACCCTGGCCTCGGTCCGGCTGGCGCGCGAGATGGGCTGCCGGGTTCTCAGCATCTGCAACGTCGCCGGCAGCACCCTGCTGCGCGAAAGCGACGCCGCCCTGCTCACCCAGGCCGGTCCGGAAATCGGCGTGGCCTCCACCAAGGCCTTCACCGCCCAGCTCATGGCCTTCGTCCTCCTGGCCATCCGGCTCGGACGCCTGCGCGGAACGCTCGACGCCGGGCGCGAACGGGACCTGACCGCCGAACTCGGGCGCATTCCCAACGGCATCCACCGCGTCCTGGAACGGCAGGACGACATCCGGGCCGTCTCGCAGAAGTACTACGAATGCTACAACGCGCTGTATCTCGGCCGCCGGTTCAACTACCCCATCGCCCTCGAAGGCGCGCTGAAGAACAAGGAGATCTCCTACCAGCACGCCGAAGGCTACGCGGCGGGCGAAATGAAACACGGACCCATCGCCCTCATCAACGAATTCCTGCCCGTGGTCTGCCTCTGCACCCCCACCGCCGACGAAGTCCACGACAAAATGCTCTCGAATCTCAAGGAAGTCGAAGCGCGCAAGGGCCGCATCATCGCCGTGGTCGCCGAAAACGACACCGCCCTCCGGGACGTTGCCCAGGACCTGATCCCCGTGCCCGAAACCATCGAAGAACTCTCGCCGATGATCAATGTCGTCGCCCTGCAGCTGTTCGCCTATCACAACGCCAAGCTGCGCGGCGCGGATATCGACAAGCCGCGCAACCTGGCCAAGAGCGTCACGGTGGAGTAGGGGAGCGGAGCGGACATGGCGCGGCTGATCATCCAGGGCGGGCGCCGGATCCACGGAACCTTTACGCCGCTGGGCAACAAGAACGCCGTGCTGCCCATGCTGGCCGCCTGCGTGCTGACCGATGAACCGGTCACGCTGGAGAACGTGCCGCGGATTCTCGATGTCGAGAACATGCTGCGGCTGCTGGCGGACATTGGCGTGGATGTGCGGCCGCGCGGCCATTCCGTCACGCTTTGCGCCAAGGAACTCAGGAAAACCTCCCTGGATCCCGCCCTGTGCGGACGGGTCCGCGGCTCCATCCTGCTGGCCGGCCCGCTGCCGGCCCGCCATGGCTCCGCCACCCTCCATCCGCCCGGCGGCGATGTCATCGGCCGGCGGCGGCTCGATACCCATTTCGAAGGCCTGGCCGGTCTGGGCATCGCCATGGCCCGGCATAACGGGGCCTTCCGCCTCCGGCGCACCCGCGCCTTCCGCGGAACGGAACTCCTGCTGGACGAGGCCAGCGTCACCGCCACCGAAAACATCCTGATGGCCGCCACCCTGGCCCCCGGCCGCACCGTCATCCTGAACGCGGCATGCGAACCGCATGTCCAGGATCTCGGGGCGCTGCTGCAGAAAATGGGTGCCCGGATCTCGGGGCTCGGCACCAACCGCATCGAAATCGAAGGCGTGAAACGTCTCGGCGGCGCACGGCACCGGGTCGGCCCCGACTACATCGAGATCGGCAGCTTCCTGGCCGCCGCCGCCGCCACCGGCGGCGCCTTGACCGTGACGGATCTGCCGGACCCGACCACGCTTCGGGTCATGCAACGGGCCTTTTCCCGGCTGGGCGTTGCGTGGACGGTGGAACAGGGCCGTCTGCATCTGCCCGCCCGGCAGGACCTCCGGATTCGCCAGGACCTGGGCGGGACCATCTCCAAGATGGAAGACGGCATCTGGCCGGCCATCCCGTCGGATCTGCTCAGCGTGGCGCTTGTGCTGGCCACCCAGACCCGCGGCAGCCTCCTCTTTTTCGAGAAACTGTTCGAAAGCCGGCTGTATTTCGTGGACCGGCTGCTGGAAATGGGCGCCACCCTGGTGCAATGCGATCCGCACCGCGTCCTGGTCAGCGGTCCGGCCCGTCTGCGCGCCCAGCACATCACCAGCCCCGACATCCGCGCCGGCATGGCGCTGGTGATCGCCGCGCTCTGCGCCAAAGGCCGCACCATCATCGAGCAGGCCGAAATGATCGATCGCGGCTACGAGCGGATCGCCCCGCGCCTGCGCGCGCTGGGGGCGGTCATCACCCGGCAGGGATAAGAAACTTCCGGCCCGGAATTCCGCCCGGCCCGCCCCCGTTGCAACCCAATTTCAGGCCGCCTTTTCGGCCGTCCCCAACGGATCAGTCTTCGTGCGCCGGGCGGCGCCGCAGCGCTTTTTTCGCCCCGTGCTTTTTCTTGTCATCCACCATCAAGGCCGTTTGCCGGCGGGACCGGCGGCGCTTCTGGCGGCGGATTTTCTCGCGCGCCTGCTGCTTCCTGGATTTTTCGCCGTGAATCTTCTCCGCAATCCGTTCGCACAGTTCCCGCCGGGCCAGAAACCGGTTCATGGATTGCGACCGCTCTCTCGCGCACCTCACTTCGATTCCTGTGGGCTTGTGACGCAGACAGACGGTGGAAGAGGTCTTGTTGGTTTTCTGTCCGCCCGGCCCGCCGCCGCGGATGAACTTCTCCTCGAGATCGGATTCATCCACGCCCAGTTTCCGCATCTGCCGAAGCAGGCGGGCTTCCTTGTCGGGCGTGACGGGATACAAGCTCATGGATGGTCCAATGGGGATCGGTGGTTTGGGGATTGCACCGGGCCGGTAAAATCAATTGTTGCAACAAGTGAACTCACTTGTTGCAACAATTGGTTCAGGCGTACGTCATGCAGGCGCAGGATGGCGGCGCCGTTTTCCCAGGCGTCAAGGGCCATCCGGGCGCTGGCGATATCGCGGTCCAGGCCGGGGTGGAGCGTGCGGACGATTCGCTTGCGCGACAATCCAATGAGAACGGGAAACCCCAGGGAAACCAGGGGAGAGAGGTGGTCGAGGATGGCGGCATCCTGCGGGCGGGTGGTGCCGAACCCGATACCGGGATCGAGAATGAAGCGCGCCGGATCGAGATCCAGTTCCCGGACACGGGCGGCCAGCCAGGCGGCAATGGTTTCCGATGGCCGGACGTCGTCCTCGGCGAGGACATGCGCGACGCCATGCATCAGCACGATCGGGAAATCGCCGGTGCGGGCAAAATCAGCCATGCCGGGGCGCGACAGGGCGGCGACATCGTTGAGCAGGACGGCGCCGTGCTCGAAGGCCGCGCGGGCGACGTCCGCCTTGCTGGTATCGATCGAAATCGGAATCTTCAACCGCCCGGCCAGGCGGTCGAGAACGGGCAGGAGGCGGCGGAGTTCTTCCCCGGTAGAGACGGGTTCATGGCCGGGACGGGTGGATTCGGCGCCGACATCGAGGATATGTGCGCCGTCGGCTTCAAGGGCCAGGGCCTGATCCAGGGCGGCGGAGGGATCGAGGAATTGTCCGCCGTCGGAAAACGAATCGGGCGTGAGATTGAGAATGCCCATGAGAACCGGAGGCGGGAGGGATCGGGGTTCAGGGTTCAGGGAAGGGATCGAATTTTCCACGGTGTGGAAAAGTTTTTTCCATAGCGTGGAAAAATCCGGCGGATTTTTTCCATGGCGTGGAAAATCCGGATGACTGTTTTCCATGGCGTGGAAAATCCGCGGTCGGCGGGTTACGGGGCGGGGGGAGGGGCGGCGGGATCGCCCTCCGGGGCGTTTTCCTCGGCGTTGCGTTCGGCGGCGGTGCGGAGGCGGCCGTGCTTGAGAATATCGTCCACGTCGCGGCCGTCGAGGGTTTCGCGCTCGATCAGGAGATCGGTCAGCTGCTCCAGTTTTTCGCGGTTGGCGGTCAGAAGGTCATGGGCCTGCTGATAGCATTCGTCGAGGATGCGTTTGACCTCGGCATCGATCTTGCGGGCGGTTTCCTCGGAGATTTCGTTGGATTTGGAGACTTCGCGGCCGAGGAAAAGGAGTTCTTCGCGCTGGCCGAAGTGCTGGAAGCCGAGGAGATCGCTCATGCCCCATTCGGTGACCATCATGCGGGCGAGGTGGGTGGCCTGCTTGATGTCGGAGGCGGCGCCGGTGGTGATTTCGCCGAAGCAGATCTGTTCGGCGACGCGCCCGCCCATGGTGCCGGTGATCATGCCGAGCAGGCGCCGGCGGCCTTCGGTATAGCGGTCTTTTTCGGGGAGCTGGAACGTGGCGCCGAGGGCGCGGCCGCGGGGGATGATGGTGACCTTGTGGAGGGGTTCGGTTTCGGGGGTGAGGGCGAGAACGATGGCATGGCCGGCCTCGTGACAGGCGGTCAGGCGCTTTTCCTTGTCGTCGAGGACGCGCGAGCGGCGTTCGCGGCCCCAGCGGACCTTGTCGCGGGCTTCTTCGAGATCCTTTTCCGAGATGGCGTCGGCGCCGCGGCGGGCGGCGAGCAGGGCGGCTTCGTTCATCAGGTTGGCAAGATCGGCGCCGGAAAAACCGGGGGTGCCGCGGGCGATGTTGCGCAGCTCCACGGAGGCGTCCAGTTTGACCTTGCGGGCATGGATCTTGAGGATGGCTTCGCGGCCTTCGAGGTTGGGCAGGTCCACGACAATCTGGCGATCGAACCGTCCGGGCCGCAGCAGGGCGGGATCGAGGACATCGGGGCGGTTGGTGGCGGCGATGATGATGATGCCTTCCTGGGTATCGAAGCCGTCCATTTCGACCAGCAGGGCGTTGAGGGTCTGTTCGCGCTCGTCGTGACCGCCGCCGATGCCGGAAAAACGCGACCGGCCGACGGCGTCGATTTCGTCAATGAAGATGATGCAGGGGGCGCTTTTCTTGCCCTGTTCGAACATGTCGCGGACGCGGGAAGCGCCGACGCCGACGAACATTTCGACGAAATCGGAACCGGAAATGCTGAAGAAGGGGACCTGGGCTTCGCCGGCGATGGCGCGGGCGATCAGGGTCTTGCCGGTGCCGGGAGGGCCGACGAGCAGGACGCCCTTGGGAATGCGCCCGCCGAGGCGCTGGAATTTCTTGGGATCGCGAAGGAATTCGATGATTTCCTGGACTTCTTCGTGGGCTTCGTCCACGCCGGCGACATCCTTGAAGGTGATTTTGTTGTTGTCGCGGTTCATGAGGCGGGCGCGGGACTTGCCGAATTGGAAGGCGCCGCCGGCGCCGCGGGCCATGTTGCGGTAGAAGAGAAAATACACCACGCCGATGACGAGCAGGAAGGGGACGGTGGCGGACAGGAACTGCCACAGCCAGGGGTTGGGGTTCTTGAATTCAAAGGGAACCTTGGCGGCAGTGAGGCGCTCGACGAGGTTTTCCGTGACCGGCGCTTCGACGCGGAAGGTGCGGGGATCGCCGGTGGCCGGGTCAATGTCCTTGAGTTCGCCGCGGATGTACTGCTGTCCGGAGGCCTCCATGACCACGTCGGCCTGGTTGATGCGGCCTTCTTCGAGAAGCACCATGAAATCGGGGTTGTAGGGGATGCTGGAGGACTTGGAGGCACGCTGGGTGACCAGCTGGAACACGGTGATGAACAGCGCCAGCAGGAGAAACCAGGCCATCATGGCGCGCATGGGCATGGGGGGGGGGCGGCGCTTTCCCGAGGGTTCCGGGGGTTTGTTGGGCTGGGTCGGGTCCATGTCGGCTGAAATCCGTATCTTGGGTTAAAGGAGGCTCTTCAAGACCGGGAACCTATCATGGCGGGGCATCCGGGGCAACCCGCGGTTTGACGGCGGACAAAAAGGGTGAAAAGCGGCGGAGATGGGGTAGGATGAGGCGCACGGGATGAAACGGAAAGCGACATGGATGGTGCTGTTCGACATTGACGGCACGCTGCTGGACACCGGCGGGCTGGGCTGCGAGGCGTTCCGCCGCGGACTGGCGCGGGCGACGGGGGAGGAGGACGACCTGGCCTATGTGTCGTTTGCGGGCAATACGGACCGCAACGTGCTGGCCCAGGTGATGGAACGGCGCGGGCGGCGCTTCGACGAGGCGCACGCGCAGCGGATCTTTTCGTTCGTGGCGGAAGAACTGCGGGCGCTGCTGGCGGAGGCGGCGGTGCGGGAAATTCCGGGGGCGGGGGCCTTCGTGGCGTGTCTGGCGGAAGCCGGGGCGGCGCTGGGGCTGGTGACGGGCAACATCCGCGCCTGTGCCTATCTCAAGCTGGGAAGCATCGGACTGGACGGCTATTTCGGGTTCGGTGGATTCGGGGATGTGCACGCCGAGCGCTCGAAGATCGCCCGATCGGCGGTGGAGGCGGCGCGGCGGGCGGGGGTGCGGACCGATCGCATCTGCCTGGTCGGCGACACGCCCTATGACGTGGCGGCGGGCCGGGCGCTGGGCGTTCCGGTGCTGGGCGTGGCCTCGGGGCATTACGCCGCGCCGGAGCTGCTGGCGGCTGGCGCCGGACGCACGGCAGCCGATTTCCGGGACCTTGCCGGCTGGATGGAATGGCTGGAGGAAACGCTGGAGTCACAATAGCCGGCAACGGCCGGCGGGAGCCAGGGCATGAGAAACACGAAAATTGTATGCACCATCGGGCCGGCCTCCGGCAGCCGCGAGACACTGGGCCGGCTGATGGACGCGGGCATGAATGTCGTCCGGCTGAATTTCTCGCACGGCACGCTCGACGACCACGCGCAGAAAATCGCCCTGATCCGGGAACTCGCGGCGGAGAAAGGCCTGCCGATCGCCATTCTGCAGGACTTGTCCGGGCCGAAAATCCGCACGGGTGCGTTTGCCGGCGGGCCGGTGGAACTGAAAACGGGGGAGGTATTCACGCTGACGTCGCGCGACGTGCCGGGCGACGAGCGGGAGGTCAGCCTGACCTATCCGGCGCTGCCGGAAGACGTGCAGCCGGGCGACACGCTGCTGCTGGCCGACGGCGCGCTGGAACTGCGGGTGGAGAACGTGACCGGCCCGGACATCCGCTGCCGGGTGATTCTCGGAGGCCAGCTCAGCAGCCACAAGGGCATCAACCTGCCTTCGCGCAGCATCCGCGCCCCCATTCTGACCCGCAAAGACCGCGAAGATCTGGCGTTCGGGCTGGAGCAGGGCGTGGACTATGTCGCGCTGTCCTTCGTGCGCTCGGCGGCGGACATCGAAACGGCGCGGGAAGCCATGCGGGCGCATGGCCGGGAACGGCCCATCATCGCCAAAATTGAAAAGCACGAGGCGCTGGCCGAACTCGACGCGATCATCGCGGCGGTGGACGGCGTCATGGTGGCGCGCGGCGATCTGGGCGTGGACATTCCGCCGGAAAAGGTACCTACGGCCCAGCGCCGGATCATTGAAAAAGCCAATCTGGCGGGCAAGCCGGTGATTACGGCCACGCAGATGCTCAAAAGCATGACGGATGCCCCGCGGCCGACGCGCGCCGAAGTGACCGATGTGACCAACGCGGTGCTGGAAGGCTCGGATGCCGTCATGCTGTCGGAGGAAAGCGCCGTCGGAAAGTACCCGGTCGAGGCGGTGCGGACCATGGCGCGGATTGCCGAAGAGGCGGAAAAGGCCTTTGCGCGGGAGGCCTGGGGCCAGCGGCTGGCGCGAATCGTGCCCTCCGACGCATCGGCGGCGCTGGCGCGGGCCGCCTGCGGCCTGGCGGAAACCATCCACGCCAAGGCGCTGTTGATCGCCACGCAGTCGGGCACCACGGCGCGCCTGGCGGCCCAGGTCCGGCCGGCGCGGCCTATTCTGGCCGGGACCATGGATCCCGAGGTGTTCCGGAAGCTGGCGCTGGTCCGCGCGGTGCGGCCGATGAGGATTCCCGAGGTGGACCTGCTGTCCCGCCTGTTCGCGGAACTGCACCGGGCGGCCAAGGCCACCGGTATGGTGCAGCCGGGCGATACCGTCGTTTGCACCGCCGGCTTCCCGCCCGGCAAGGCCGGCGTCAGCAACCTGATCAAGATCGAAACCGTGCCCTGACCCTCCCCGGGCCGGATTATGGTTGTTATAACATCCATAGTATGGTTTTTATAACAACCATACGATCCGGAAGACCCGGATAGGCGTTTCGCCCGTCAGCAGGGAATTGCCAGAACCGGGCCGCGCGGGTATGTTCGAATCCTGACGGATGCCCCGGCATCCGGAAAAGAAAGGAAGGCCGTCCATGGCCATGCTGCCTGATCTGCAATCTTCGTTGTTGTGCGACGATGTCCGCCAGGAGCGGACCGGTAAGTTCATTCTGATCGGCTTGTTCGATTCGCTGGGCAGTCCGCAGTTTCCGTTCCGGCATCCCCGGCTGTTCCTGGTGACGCGCTGGTGTTCAGGGGAAGGGGAATTCATGCAGCACACGCGGATTCTGCGTCCGGACATGTCGAGCCTGGTGGCGGAAGGGCGGAAAATCCCGGTCAAGCTGCCGAATGCGGAGGCGACGGCCACGAATGTGGAGCTGTTTCTGAATCTGGAATTCCACGAGGCGGGAACGCACTGGGTGGAAATCCTGCTGGACGGGGATCTGAAGATCCGGTTTCCGCTTCGGGTGGGGCAGGTCAAGCCGCCGCCGGGGGCGCCCCCGCCGGACGGGGGGTTCTGACGGGATGTGCCTGGCGATTCCAGGGCGATTGGTAGCCATCACGGAGGGCGAGGGCTTCGACCGCCGGGGCACGGTGGACTATGACGGGGCCCGGCAGGAAGTGGCGCTGGCCTATCTGCCCGAGGCCAAGGTCGGCGACTATGTGCTGGTGCATGTGGGATTTGCCATGACGCTCCTGGACACGGACGAAGCCGAGCGCATCCTGCGGGAGCTGCGCGAACTGGAAGCCGGCTGACGCCCGGGGCGCGGCATGGGCCCCGGCCTGTACGTTCATGTTCCCTTCTGCGCGCGCAAATGCGCCTATTGCGCGTTTTTTTCGCGCCCGGCGGAGCCGGCGGCGGTTCAATCCTGGCAGGCCGGAATCGAACGCGAACTGAAGGCGCTGCCGGCGGGATTCACGCCGGAGACGATTTTCATCGGGGGCGGGACGCCCACGGCGCTGGAACCGGACGACCTGGGACGGCTGCTGGACGGCATTCACCATCACACGGACGTCCGGAATGTCGTGGAATGGACCTGCGAAGCGAATCCCGGCACCCTGACACCCGAAAAGGCGGCCCGGCTGCGGGCGGCGGGGGTGAACCGGCTGTCCATCGGAGCGCAATCGTTCCGCGACGCCACGCTGCGGCGGCTGGGGCGGAGGCATACCGCGGCCGACACGCGCTCGAGCGCGGCCCTGGCGCGCGAGGCGGGTTTCGACCGCCTGGCGCTTGATCTGATCTACGGCGTGCCGGGCGTCCCGGGAGAATCGTTCAGGGCGGATCTCGAATCGGCGCTGGAGCTGGCGCCCGAGCATGTCTCCTGCTACTGCCTGGAGATCGAGGAGGGGACGCCGCTGGCCCGCGCCGCGGCGGCCGGCGAACTGGCGACGGACGAAGACGAGCAGCGGCGCCAGTACGAGGCGGCGCGCCGCCGGCTGACGGATGCGGGACTGCCGCCTTACGAAATATCCAACTTCGCCCGGCCGGGATGCGAATGCCGGCACAACCAGCTGTATTGGAGCGGCGGGGACTACATCGGCATCGGTCCGGCGGCGCACTCGCATTGGAACGGCGTCCGCTGGGGAAACACGGCGGAACTGCCGGCATGGAAACGGGCGTTCGAGGAAAAGCTCGAACCGGCGGCAAAGGCGCGCGAAACGCTGGTGATGGGCTTGCGGCGCACCGCCGGATGGGGGCGGGAGGAATTCCGAGCCGCGACGGGATACGATTACGACGACTTGCGCGGGCCGGACATCGCCCGGCTGGCGGCGGAGGGGCGCCTGATGGTGGAACCGGACCGGATCCGGCTGGCGGACGAGGCGCTGTTTGTCAGCGACGGGGTATTTGCCGAGCTGGTATAGGCGGAGTCAGGCGGCCAGGGCGAACAGCAGGCCGAACACAGCCAGGGCGATCAGCGCCACGGCCGCGGCGACGGCAAGGCTGAGCACCCAGGCCAGGATCGTGGCCGCGAGAGCTTTGGCGAAGGTGGTATCGAACAGCGCCATCATGACCAGGGCCGACACGCCAAACCCCAGCAGAAGGCCCAGTCCGGTCCCCAGCACAGGTTCGACGCTCAGGATTCCCGTCAGCAGCGAGGACGCGATGCCCCCGAGCAGGAGGGTGCCGACGGCGCGGCCGAAGGATCGCTTTTCGATGCCGGCGAGCCGTGCGCCCCACAGGAGAAAGGCGGCGGACACGAAGAGCCAGGCCAGCAGGCCGAAGATCACGAGCAGGATCAAGGCCAGGGCCGGAAGGGCGGGCGCGGTCATGCTTCGTCCTCCTCCGGCATCCGGATGTCGTCATAAAAACGGCCATGCGTGGTCATGATGTAGGGCGAAACCCACAGCATGCCGATGCCGCAGGTCAGGATGCCCAGCAGCACCCACCCGAAAAAGCGCCAGCTCAGGCAGAAATATTTCCAGCGGAAGCCGAACATGAGGCTCCGGCTCCGGGACAGAGCGGTCGCGGGCCCCAGGCGGGGCTGATCGGACAGGACAAAAAACACCTGCGAATAGTTCAGGCCCACCACGACTGCCGGGACGAAGGACGCCAGCATCAGCACCAGGAAAAGAACCATGCCCAGCGGAAACAGGGCGGTATCGTCCAGCATGGCCAGACCGATTGCTCCGACGGCGCCGGCCGCAAAGGCCGGAATCAGGGCCAGGCCGATGAACAGGATCATCAGAAGGGTGGCGCCGATGGTCTTCCAGTACAGGTTGAAGCCGTCGAAGAGATGTTTCAGGTCGGGATTTTCGCGGCGGGAAGTCAGCAGAAAGAATCGCGCCCAACCAAGGGCCATGGGGCCCGAGATGAAGAACACCACGATCAGGTCGAGGAGGGTCCCCGCGGCCTTCCAGGATTCGCCGCCGAATTCCGACGCGACGCTGAGACCATTGGTGATGACGCCATACAGCAGGGCCGCGCCGACGGCGGTGGCCCAGCGTCCGCGGAGCGAAGCGAGCGCCTGGCGCATCAGCCGGGCGTTCGGGGTGGCGCCGGGAGCCGGAGCGGTGCCGGGCGCGGCGGAGAGCGGCGCACCGGACAGGGCCGGGACCTTCGACACGGGGATCCACTCTTCGCCCATGTCGGGGTTCCAGACCAGATCGTCCGGCCCGAGGCGGCCGTCGCGCACCAGGCGGAGCATTTCCTCGGGCTCCACAGGACCGTGGCGTTCTCCGTCGAGGATGTAAAACCAGTATCGGTTCATGGCGTCTGCTCCCGTTTGCATTTCATCACACCGGGGCTGTCTTGACCAGCTTCATGGCCCGCCTTCCTGCAGAAAATGGCGGGACAAGGCATGGAAATCCGCAAACACGAGGTTCGGGGTTTCCCCGGCAGGATGGCCGAATCCGCTTTCGAGATACACCGACGGGATGCCGGCGCGGCGGGCGGCTTGGAGGTCGGTATGATGATCACCCACCATCCAGGAATCGGCGGGCGTGTGGCCGGTGCGCTGCATGGCGGTCTGGAGCGGAAGGGGGGAGGGCTTGAGTTCCGGGGTATCGCCGCCGCCGAGTTGAACGGCGAACAGAGACGTCCAGCCGAAATGCTCCAGCAGACGGCGGGCATGGGGGGCGGGCTTGTTGGTGACCAGGGCGAGGGCATGACCGGCGGCCCGAAGCGCGCGCAGGCCTTCGTCCACGCCGGGATAGGGGGCGGTATGAACGACCAGATGCGCGGCATAGGCGTCGCCGATTTCCGCCGCCGCCCGGTCGGGATCCACCGGCGCGCCTTCGAGGGCGCGAACCGCCAGCATGCGCACCCCGTCGCCGACATACGAGGCGACGGTCTCCAGCGGCAGCGGCGCCAGGCCGTGGAGTGCGCGCATGCGGTTGGTCGCCAGCGCCAGATCCCGGCGCGAATCAATCAGCGTGCCGTCGAGATCAAAGATGAACAGCTGGGACTTCACGGGCATGACTCCGATCGGGGCCGGACATAATGCCCAAGGGCGGCCGGCAACAGCCGCAGGCTGAACGCCGCACCGCCCAGCATGCCCATGAACAGATCCAGCATGGTGTCGTTCAAATCGTTCATCTGGCTGCTGGTCCCCAGATAATGGTCAGCCGTCCATTCGGCGAATTCCCAGAAAACTGCGGCAGTACAGGCCGCGGCGAACACCAAGAGCAAGCGCACCACCGGATCAGGCAACTGAATCAGCCTGCGCAGGGAGAACTGTTGCAGCGCCCCGTTTGCGAGATACGCGATGGCAAACCCGCCGAGGGCGTGCAGGGGAATGTCGATGGCCGGCCAGCGAGCATAGGCACCGATCACATGGGCGCTGATCTCATGGGCGAGGAAAACCGCGATGGGCAGCCAGCCATGGCGCCGAAGGACAGCCACCACCGCCGCCCAACTAGAGGATGCAATCGGATTCATGTGCGGAGTCTATCGTTTTCCATGGCGTGGAAAACAGTTTTCCACACCGTGGAAAATCCGGGAAACGGGCCGATTCCATTGGTGGCAAACATGGATTACGGCTCTGTTGGAGAGAGCGTGGCAGGGGAGGAGCGGAGCGCGTCGGCGATCCGGGCGGCCGCCAGAGGAGCGCGGGGACCGGGACGGAGAAGGAAGTCCTCTTCGAGGATCCGGACCTGGGCGGGCGCAAAGCCGAGGCGCTGCCAGTCGGCGGCCAGAGTGGCGCGGCGGGTGTCGTCAAGGGCGACGGCCTGGAGATCCAGCACGAGGGCCGGAGCGCGGCGAAGGAGGGATTCCCGGGAGATCCGCGGCCAGGGCAGGAGGACATCTTCGAAGACATTCCGGCCGCCGGCGAGTTCGACGATGTCGTGGAGGAAGGTGCCGGCCCCGGTGGTCATGAGTCCGGAGAGATCGCCGGGGGAATGGCCGAGAGCGATGAAAACGGGGACGGGCTCGCGCCGGGGCAGGGCGGCCAGCCCGGCATCCAGATCGCGCAGGAGCCGGCGGCCGCGTTCTTCGGCATTCAGCCGGGCGGCGAACCCGGCGATGGCGGCGCGGACATCGGATAGGGTATCCAGGGGGAAGGCCGCAAAGGCGATGCGGTGTTCGCAGGCCAGAGCGGCGAGGGCTTCGGATCGGCCCTGGGCCAGAATCAGATCGGGCCGGAGGGCCAGGATCCGTTCGCGGCTGGGCGACAGCGCGCCGCCGATGCATGGTTTTTCGGCGGCCTCGGGAGGCCAGTCGGTGAAATCGGCGACGGCGGCGACGCGGCCGCCCGCGCCCAGGGCAAAAACGATTTCGGCGACAGCGGGCGACGCGCAGATGATGCGGGAGGGCTCGGCGGGAAAGGGGACGGCCGGGTCTTCGCCGCCGCGGCATCCGGCCAGCCAGAGGATCAGGAGCCAAGGGATCAGTCGGCCACGCACACGAGTCCTTTCAGGTATTCGCACTCGGGCGCCTCGACGGGGACGGGATGGTCGGCGGGCTGGCCGAGGACTTCGAGAATGCGCAGGGAACGGCCGGCATCATGGGCGGCCCAGCCGAGCATCTTGCGGAAGTCGTCCATGCCGACGAGACCGGAGCAGGAAAACGTGGCGAGGATGCCGCCGGGGGTCAGCAGCTTGACGGCCAGCAGATTGATGTCCTTGTAGGCGCGCAGGCCTTTTTCGAGGGTGCCGCGGGAGGTGACGAGCCGGGGCGGATCCAGGATGATGAGGTCCCAGCTTTCGCGGCGGTCGCGGGCGAGCCGGAGGCGGCGGGGCACGTCCACGGCCTCGTAGGTCGCCGGCACGCCGGAGGGGTTCCATTCGTGATGGAGGCGGGCCTGGGCGAGGGCGGGTTCGGAGGAATCCCAGCCGAGGAGGGTGGCGGCGCCGGCGCGGGCGGCGTTGACCTCGAACGCGCCGGTATAGCAGTAGGCGCTCAGGACGGACCGCCCGCTGGCGTAAGCGGCCACCTTGCGGCGGTTGTCGCGCTGGTCGAGATAGAAGCCGGTTTTCTGGCCGCCGGCGAGGCCGGCCTCGAAGATGAATCCGTTTTCGCGGAAGCGGACGGTGTCCGGGGCCGGATCGCCGCCGAGTGATTCCGAGAGACCTTCGCGCTGGACGGCGTCGGGATCGGCGCGCAGGCAGACGGTCCGGGCGCCGGCGGCGGTCTTCAGCTCATCGGCCAGGACCGGGAGCCAGGGTTCCCAGACCTTGGCGCCGACCTGCAGGAGAACGGCATCGGCATACTGGTCGGCCACGAGGCCGGACAGGCCGTCGGCTTCGGAAAACACCAGGCGAAAGGCGTTGGTGGGAGCGTCGGGGCCCGGGGGGCCGTAGAGGCGGCGGCGCAGGGCGACGGCCCGGCGGATGCGGTCGCGGAAGAAGGTTTCGTCGAGGGCCTGATGCGGATCCTGCGTAAGCAGGCGGACGGCCATGTCGGCCGCGGGATGCCACAGGCCGCGGGCCAGCCAGTCGCCGGCGTGGTCGAACACATCGGCGGCCGCGCCGGGGGGGGCGTCGCCGTCGGTCTCGTCGATGGCGCCGGAAAAGATCCAGGCGCTGCCGCGGAGGACAGGTTTTTCGCGGCCGGGCTTGAGGCGCACGCGGATCCGGACCGGGGGGAACGCCGCTTCATCTTGCTTTGGGGGATTCATATCCATAAGATTGTGGATTGAGCACTGAATTGGGTCAAACAGGAAAACAAAGAGGAATCCCATGCGTATTCACGCCTATCGCGCCCTGCGGCCGCGCGCCGACATCGCGGATCAAGTTGCCGCCCCTCCCTACGACACGGTGGACACCGCCGAGGCCGCCGAGCTGGCCGCCGCCAACCCGATGTCGTTTCTGCACATCAACCACTCGGAGATCGACCTGCCGGAAGGCACGGCGCTCTATGACGACGCCGTCTATGCGAAGGCGGCGGAGAACCTGAAGCGGTTCAAGCAGGAAGGCTGGCTGGTGTCGGAAGACCGGCCGCTGATGTACCTGTATGCGCAGACGATGGGCGACCACACCCAGACCGGGCTGGTTTGCTGCGCGCACATTGACGACTACATCCAGGACGTGATCAAGAAGCACGAGTTCACGCGCAAGGACAAGGAAGACGACCGGACCAAGCACACGGCGACGATCAACGCCAACATCGGCCCGGTGTTCATCGCCTACCGCGACGTGCCGGAGATCCGTACGGCGCTGGCGGCCGCGTCCCAGGGGGCGCCCCTGTACGACTTTGTGGACGAGCTGAAGGTGCGCCACCAGGTCTGGGCGGTCGAAAACGCGGCGGAGATCGAAGCCCTTTTCGCGGAAAAGGTGCCGGTCAGCTACATCGCCGACGGTCATCATCGCAGCGCCTCGGCGGTGCGGGTGGGCGCGGAGCGCCGCGCCGCCAACCCGGGGCATCACGGCAACGAGGAATACAACTGGTTCCTGTCGGTGATTTTCCCGGCCAGCGAACTGAAGATCCTGCCCTACAACCGGGCGGTCAAGGACCTCAACGGACTTTCGCCCGAGGACTTCCTCAAGGAAATCCGCGCGATTTTCACGGTGACGGAGGGGGCGGACCCGAGCCCGGCGTCGCCGCGGAACATCAGCATGTATCTGGGCGGGACCTGGTACGGGCTGAGCTGGCCGGAGGTGAAATCCTCCAATCCGGTGGACAAGCTGGATGTGAGCACGCTGCAGAACGGGGTGCTGCATCCGCTGCTGGGAATTGACGATCCGCGCACGAACGAGCGGATCAAGTTCATCGGCGGCATCCGGGGGCCGGGGGAACTGGTGAAGCTGGTGGACCAGAAAGGCTTCGCGGTGGCGTTTTCGATGTATCCGACGACGGTGGACCAGCTGATGGCGATCGCCGACGCGGGGCAGATCATGCCGCCGAAGAGCACGTGGTTCGAGCCGAAGCTCCGGACGGGGCTGCTCTCGCACGAGCTGGACTAGGATGGCGAGCCATGCCGCCGCGCCTGCCGATGTGGATGCGCCGTTCTCTTCCGCCCGCGGCGGAAGGGCGGCGGATCCAGCGGCTGCTGGGACGGCTGGAACTGCATACGGTCTGCGAGGAAGCGCGCTGCCCCAACCGCACGGCGTGCTGGCATGAGGGGGCGGCGGCCTTTCTGATCCTGGGCGACGCCTGCACCCGCGACTGCCGGTTCTGCGCGATTCCGCACGATCCGCGTCCGGCGCCCCCGGACCCGGCGGAGCCGGCGCGGCTGGCCGACGCCGCGGCGGCGCTGGGCCTGCGGCATGTGGTGGTGACCTCCGTCACCCGCGACGACCTGCCCGACGGGGGCGCGGCGCAGTATGTGGCCGTGATCCGCGAAATCCGCGCCAGGCTTCCGCGGGCGGCGGTCGAGGTGCTGGTGCCGGACTTCGGGGGAGACCCCTCGGCGATGGACGCGGTGCTGGCGGAACAGCCGGACATTTTCAACCACAACGTGGAAACCGTGGAGCGGCTACATCCGGCGGTGCGCCCGCAGGCGGACTACCGGCGGTCGCTGGCCGTGCTGCGGCACGCGGCGGACACGGGCGCCCGGACCAAATCGGGGCTGATGCTGGGGCTGGGCGAGACAGATGACGAACTCCGCGAAGCCCTGGCGGATCTGCGCCGCGCAGGGGTTGCGCTGCTGACCCTCGGACAGTACCTGGCGCCGTCGGCGGCGCATCATCCCGTGGCACGGCATGTGCCGCCCGCGGAATTCGACGCGTGGGGAGAGGACGCCCGGGC
>JAXGNL010000039.1:0-27935 GCA_040768005.1 Kiritimatiellia bacterium | reverse complement strand
TAACGGTGCCGACCAGCGCCTGATTGGTGACCGAGGGGGGGGGCAGGGGAGCGCCGCCGACCCATTCCACCCGGAATTCGCGGGTGGAATCGTTGAAGGTGAAGCGGTAGGGGCCGGGAGTGAAACCGGAATAGCCCAGATTGCCTCCTTCGAGAACCGAAGCGGAAGCCAAAGCGGGAACACGGGCGAGGGAGGCACCGCCGCCCCAGTCGTCCTCGTTCCAGTCGCTGTTGGAAGCAAATTTAAAGGCGCCGGTCACGGTCGAGAGGGTTTGGGTGCAGACCCAGGTGTTGTCGGCGAACAGCGTCATGCTGCCGGCCACAGCCCATCCGTTGTGGGTGCCGGGAACGGCCATGGAGGTGTAGGGCGATGTCTGGGCGAAGGCGGTCAGCGCCAGCCCTGCCATCGCCGATCCAATGATTCCGGCTTTCTGCCTCATAACGACCTCAGGTGTTCGGGCCGGAATCCGACTCCCGCCCAGCAAAACCCTACCGCTTTTCCCGGGTTCTGACAAGAGGATGCATCCCATAAAAGAAGGCCGGGAATGCCGGAGGACAAGGTGAAAGGCGATGGAGCCGGATGGCGCCGGCATCTTTCGGCTGGCTTGAACAGGCGGGACACGGTAGATTGCTCATGGTCAGAACCGGGATTGGGAGCGCGGATCATGAGCAGAACATGGATGTTTGGGCTGGTTATCATGCTGGGAGCGGCCATGGGTACCGGCAGTTCCGGTGCCATTCTGGGGGAATGGGCGCTGACGTCGGACGGAGCGGGAACCAGCGGAGAATCCGGCAAGGTCACGGTGGGGGATTTCATCGGAGGGTCAGGTATCGGCGCCATCACGTATGGAGGCAATGGAGCCTATGCCAATGCCTGGACAGCCAATGCCACTCCGGATCTGGCGGATTACTATGAGGTCACGCTGTCGCCGCAGGCCGGATACGGCTTGATCATCAGCCAGATCGACTTCAGCGAACGGCGTTCCAGCACGGGGATCCGGGAATTCCAGGTGCGTGCTTCCACCAACAATTTTTCCAGCTATACGCTTCTGGACACGGTGCCGGTACCGGATAATGACAGCGAGCGGACCCATTCCATTCTCAACCTGAATCTTCAAGTTCAGGAGGGGCACACGTTCCGGCTTCGGTTTTACGGATATCAGGCCGAAGGATCGGGCGGCAACTGGCGCTTCAATGACAATACCTTGAAAATCCTGGGGACAGCGATGTCCCTGACCGGTCCGCCGGTCGTGGGATTTGTGCCCGGAAGCGGGGTTCAGGTGCATGTCAGCAATACGCTGGAGGTGTCGGTGTCGGTGCTGCCCTCGGGCGTGATCACGGACTGGTGGCTGGATCCCGTTCCCAGCGGAAGCAATGGGCTGGTCGGGAGCACGTTTTCCTTCACGCCGGTGGCGGTGGATGATGGAGGAACGAATACGTTGTATGTCGTGGCCAGCAATTCCTATGGGGTGTCCACCGGGACGCTGGACATCGCCGTGACGGAATATCTGCCGCCCGGAACGATGGAAATCACGTTTGAAAACGACGGAAATCAAATCCTCGTGTATGATCCGGGCCGGTGACATTGAGCGGAGAGGTCTGGATCATGGATCAGGCACGGGTCGGCGATGAGGCCAATGATGTCAAGCTTGGGAGCCGGGCCGCCCGGTTCGGCAGCCTGTATCCCGCCTTCATGACGTCGTCGAACAAACTGCTGCCCGCCGGCATCGGAACCATTTCGTTTCTCTATGCGAAATATTCCACCAGCACGGACGGAGCCGACTTGGTGGTGGAAGTGGCCACGGATGCGGAGGCCGGTCCCTGGCTGGAAGTCGGGCGGGTGGATGCCAACGGGGTGACGGAACTGACATCCTATCAAACTGCGGTGGGCGTGAACGAACCGGTGTTCATTCGCTTTCGAAACGAGTACTCGTCAGGAATCGGCCAGGTGAATGTGGACAATATCATCATTACTCCTTACCAAACGCCGGAATATTCGGCGTACGAGGCGTTTCTGCTGCAGTACAACGTGACGCCGGGGGATCCGGGGACTGCCCCGGAGGAGGATTGGGACGGGGACACCTACAGCAACACGAACGAGTTCGACAATCTGACCAATCCCTACGACGCCGACCATCATCCATAGGGGGGGCGGAATTGTTCGGCCGGAGGGGAGGAGGGGACGGGGGGCCGGTCAGGTGGCCTGAAGGGCCCGGGCAACCAGATCGCGCGCGGCGGTCAGGGCTTCGTCCAGTTTGGAGGGATCTTTGCCGCCGGCCTGGGCCTTGTCGGGCTTGCCTCCGCCTCCGCCCCCGGCCATCTTGGCGACGGCGCCGACCAGCTTGCCGGCATGCAGGCCCTTGGCCTGGGCGGCGGGCCCCGCGTTCAGCACGAAGGTGATCTTGCCGCCGGAGACGGCGGCGAGAAGAATCACGCTGTCGGGGGTCTGCCGGCGAAGGCTTTCCACCAGGGCGCGCAACGGTTCGGCATCGAGTTCGCCGGCGGATTCGATCAGGACGGGGATGCCGGCGACAGGAGAGAACTTCCCGGCCAGGGCGGCGCCCTTTTCGAGCGCGCTTTTCTCGGCGGCGGCCTTGAGTTCTTTTTCGAGGCGGTGGGTTTGTTCCATCAGGGCTTCGACGCGCGACGGGAGGTCGGCGGGGGCGATGGAGAGGCGCTGGGCGAGGGCGGCGAGGATGGCGTGTTCCTGCGCGGTGTGGTCGCAGGCGGCGAGGCCGGTCTGGGCTTCGATGCGCCGGACGCCGGCGGCGATGGAGGTTTCGGCCACGATCCGGAAGGGGCCGATGTCGCCGCTGCGGGCGACATGGGTGCCCCCGCAGAGTTCGCGGGAGATGCCTTCCGTATCCACGACGCGGACGGTGTCGCCGTATTTCTCGTCGAAGACGGCGATGATGCCGGAGCCGGGGACATCCTTGAGGGGGATTTCGTAGGTGTTGACGGGGGCGTTGGCAACCACGTACTCGGTCACGAGGCGCTCGATGGCGTCGAGTTGTTCGGCGGTGAGGGCTTCGAACCAGGTGAAGTCGAAGCGCAGGCGGTGGGGATCCACGTAGGAGCCGGCCTGCTTGATGGAGTCGGTGCCGAGCACCTTGCGCAGGGCGGAATTGAGCAGATGGGTGGCGGTGTGGTGCCGCATGATGGCCCGTCGGCGGGCTTCATCCACGGCGGCGGTGACGGAATCGCCCTTGGCCAGCGCGCCGGCTGCGAGCCGGCCCTTGTGCAGGATGATGCCCTGTGCGGGCTTGCGGGTGTCGGCGACCTCGAAACGGGCGCCGCTTTCCGTCGTGAAAACACCGGTGTCGCCGACCTGTCCGCCGGATTCGGCGTAGAACGGAGTCGCATCGAGCAGAATTTCAGCCTCTTCGCCTTCGGCCAGGGCGTCGGCGATCCGGCCGCCGGAGAGGATGGCGACGACGCGGGCGGGGCCGGAGAGGGTGTCGTAGCCGGTGAACGCGGACTGGACGCCCTGTTCGACGAAGCGGGAGACGAGATCGTTTTCGGCGCCGGAATTGTCCTTGCGGGCGGCGCGGGCGCGGGTGCGCTGTTCGGCCATGAAGCGCTCGAAGGCGGGGGCGTCGATGGCGTAGCCCTTTTCGGCGGCCATGAGGACGGTAAGGTCGAGGGGGAACCCGTAGGTGTCGTAGAGCTTGAAGGCCTCGAAGCCGGGAAAGGTTTTTTCGCCGGACGGTTCGAGGCGGGCGATGACGTCGTGGAAGTGGGCGATGCCGCGGTCCAGGGTGGCGGAGAAGGATTCTTCTTCGGCGCGGAGCGCACGGACGATCTCGGTTCTCCGGGCGGTCAGTTCAGGGAAAAAGCCGCCCATTTGCTGTTCGAGGACGGGGAAGAGTTCGCAGAGGAAGGGTTTTTTCAGCCCGAGGGTGCGGCCGAAGCGGGCGGCGCGGCGCAGCAGGCGGCGCAGGACGTAGCCGCGGCCGTCGTTGGAAGGCATGACGCCGTCGGCGATGGCGAAGGACAGCGCGCGCAGGTGGTCGGCCACGACGCGCATGGCGACGGCGGTTTCGCCGTCGGCGTAGGGGACGCCGGCCATTTGGGACACGGCGTTGATGAGGGGCATGAAGACGTCGGTGTCGTAATTGGATTTCTTGCCCTGGATGACGGCGACCACGCGTTCGAAGCCCATGCCGGTATCCACGCACTTGGCGGGCAGGTCGTCGAGGGTGCCGTCGGACTTGCGGTTGTACTGCATGAAGACGTTGTTCCAGATCTCGATGACCTGGGGGGTGCCGGCATTGACCATGTCGGGGGTGCAGCCGTTTTCGGTGAGGTCGAAATGGATTTCGGAGCAGGGACCGCAGGGGCCGGTTTCGCCCATTTCCCAGAAGTTGTCCTTTTCACCGAAGCGCAGGATGTGGTCGGGATCCACATCGGTGCAGGTGCGCCAGATGTCGGCGGCCTCGTCGTCGGTGGTATAGACGGTGACCCAGAGGCGGTCCTTCGGCATCTTCCAGACGACAGTCAGGAGTTCCCAGGCCCAGGTGATGGCTTCGCGCTTGTAGTAGTCGCCGAAGGACCAGTTGCCGAGCATTTCGAAAAAGGTGTGGTGGTAGGTGTCGCGGCCGACTTCCTCGAGGTCGTTGTGCTTGCCGGAGACGCGGATGCACTTCTGGGTGTCGGCGACGCGCTTCCACGACGACTTGCGCGCGCCGAGGAAGATTTCCTTGAACTGGTTCATGCCGGCGTTGGCGAACAGCAGCGTGGGGTCCGTCGGCAGCACAACGGGCGAGGAAGGGACGATTTCGTGGCCCTTCGAGGCGAAGAAATCGAGGAACGACTGGCGGATTTCGGCTGAGGTCATCATGGTCGGGGCTCCTGGCGGAAAACTGGATCGATATGGTTATATTCGTTGGGGGGAAAAAGGAAGCCCCAATTTGCGCCCGGCGGGCCTTCGCGCTCTGCATCGGGCCGAACAGCCCTCTAACGCAAGAGACGCAATGGACGCAAAAGATGCGCAAACGCCAGAGGGTGAAACCGGGTCATGGCGTCCATTTTTTTGAATTGGAGGGTTGGTTTTCCGGAAAGCGGCAGGAGAAAAATATCAGTTCGATTGTATTTCAACTGAAAGGGTTCGGCGTTTGCGTTCCTCTTGCGCCGCTTGCGCCCTTTGCGTTGAATGGATCGGAAGATGTAGATGCGTTGGCCCTGGGTCCCGCCCCAACGGCCGGCCTGCGGGACCAGGCTGAGATCCCTCGACTCCGCTCGGGATGACAGCCGGGCACCCTTTTGCCTTCGTGGCATGCGGCTCCTGCCGCGTGCGGTTTCAAGGATCCGCGCGGGACAGGGGTCCCGCGTGACAAGGGCCAATCCGGGACCACCCAATCGCAGATGCGCCCCATTTTGGGCAGGCGGGACGGTTTGCTATTGCGTTCGGGGGGCGATTGTCGCAACGTCACAAGGTTGCCGAGGCGCCGGGCCGCGGGAACCGGCGGGTTTTCTTGTGCAGGAGAACGAAGATGGCGGTTGGATTGACAGAGGCACTGGAAGGCTGGGACAGCGTCCGCAGCAGCGAACTCTATGGCGTGGATGCGTGGGGGAACAACTTCTTCCACATCACGCCGGACGGCTCTGCCGCGGTGCGGCTGAAGAACGCGTTGGGGCCGGTGAGCGTGAAGTTCAACGACATCGTGCAGGGGCTGTACCAGCGCGGGCTGAGCCTGCCGATCCTGCTGCGCTTCGGCGACCTGCTGGCGGCGCGGCTGGCCGCGATCCACCAGGCGTTCGGCAAGACGATCGAGGAAGCCGGCTACACCGGCGTGTACCGCGGCGTCTATCCCATCAAGGTCAACCAGCAGCAGCAGGCGGTGGCCGACGTGGTGAAATTCGGCCGTCCGTTCCATCACGGGCTCGAGGCGGGCTCCAAGGCGGAACTGATTGCCGCGCTGGCCTACCTGCACGATCCCGAGGCGTATATCATTTGCAACGGCTACAAGGACGCGGAATTCATTGATCTGGCGCTTTCCTCGCTGAAGATGGGCCTGCAAACGATGCTGGTGCTCGAGATGCCGGGCGAGCTGGACCTGCTGCTGGAGCGCGCGGAGAAAATGGCCGTCCGGCCGCGCATCGGCATCCGGGTCAAGCTGGCCAGCTCCGTGGGCGGCAAGTGGTCGGAATCCGGCGGCGAAAGCAGCGTCTTCGGCCTGACGCCCCCGCAGGTGATCGCGGTGATCGACCGGCTGCGCGAGCGCGGGATGCTCGACTGCCTGGAACTGCTGCACTATCACCTCGGCTCCCAGGTGCCCAACATCCGCGAAATCCGCGACGCCATCTATGAAGCCTCGCGCTACTATGTCAGCCTCGTCCAGGAGGGCGCGAAAATGGGCGTGCTCGACATCGGCGGCGGCCTGGCCATTGACTACGACGGTTCGAAATGCAACTGCGCCACCAGCGCCAACTACGACGTGGGCGAATACGCCGCGGATGTCGTCGAAGGCGTCATGGCGGTCTGCAACCATGCCGGCGTGCCGCACCCGGTGCTTATCAGCGAATCCGGCCGCGCCCTGGTCGGCTATTATTCCGTCCTGCTGGTCAACGTGCTCAGCACCAGTTCCTTCGAGGTGCCCGAGCCCCCCGGGCCTGTCGCCGAGCCCGTGCCGGAACCCATCCGCAACCTGATGGACGTGGCCGCCGGCCTGCGCACCCGCAACCTGCGCGAGTTCTACAACGACGCCATCTACTACCGCGAGGAAATCCAGAAGGCCTTCAAGCACGGCGACATCACCCTGCGCCAGCATGCCCAGGCCGACCGGCTCTTCTGGCACATCCTCACCCGGATCCGCGCCGAGATTCCCAAGCTGCGTTTCGTGCCCGAGGACATGCGCAACCTCGAAGACGCCATGGCCGATGTCTATTACTGCAACTTCAGCGTCTTCCAGTCGCTGCCCGACAGCTGGGCCATCGACCAGATCTTCCCCATCATGCCGATCCAGCGGCTCAACGAAAAACCGGCCCGCCTCGCGGTGCTCTCCGACATCACCTGCGACTGCGACGGCAAGATTGACCATTTCGTAGACATGCGCGACATCCGCCGCGCGCTGCCGGTGCACGCCGTCGGTCCCGACGAGGACTACATTCTCGCGGTGTTTCTGGTCGGCGCCTACCAGGAAACCCTGGGCGACCTGCACAATCTCCTCGGCGACACCAATGTCGCCAGCATCCTGGTGGATGAAGACGGCGAAATCGAATACGAGCAGGAGCTCGCCGGCGATTCGGTCGGCGACGTGCTCAGCTACGTGGAATACAATCCCCAGGGCCTGCTGGCCCGCTTCCGCGAGCTGGCCGAGGTGGCCGTCCGCCAGAAGCGCATCACCCCCTCCGAGCGCCGCGAAATCCTCGACGCCTACGAAAGCGGCCTGCGCGGCTACACCTATTTCGAAACCTGAACCGCGGGATAAGGAGAACGGACATGTCCAGGGTCATGATCATCGGAGCGGGGGGCGTGGGGAGCGTCGTGGCGCACAAGTGCGCCCAGGTGCCGGAGGTGTTCACGGACATCCTGCTGGCCAGCCGGACCAAGGCCAAGTGCGACGCCATCGCCGCCCGGCTGCCGCGGCCTGTCCAGACCGCGCAGGTGGATGCCGACAACGTGCCGCAGCTCGTCAAGCTGCTGAAAAAATTCAAGCCGGACCTCGTCATCAACGTCGCGCTGCCCTACCAGGATCTGCACATCATGGACGCCTGTCTCGAGGCGGGCGTGAACTATCTCGACACCGCCAACTACGAGCCTCCGGACGTCGCCAGGTTCGAATACAAATGGCAGTGGGCCTACCGGGGCCGCTTCCGGAAGGCCGGCCTCATGGCGCTGCTCGGTTCCGGGTTCGATCCCGGCGTGACCTCCGTGTACACGACGTGGATTCGCAAGCATTTCATCCCGAAACCGGAGACGCTGGACATCATTGACTGCAACGCCGGCAGCCACGGCCAGCCCTTCGCCACCAACTTCAATCCCGAAATCAACATCCGTGAAGTGACGGCCAAGGGCCGCTATTTCCACAACGGCCGCTGGGTCGAGACGGATCCGCTGTCCGTCAAGCGCCCGTTCACCATGCCCGACGGTCTCGGCGACCTGAACATCTACCTGATGTATCACGAAGAGCTCGAATCCATCGCCCGGCACGTGCCCGGCCTGAAGCGCGCGCGCTTCTGGATGAGCTTTTCCGACAACTACCTCACCCATCTGCGTGTGCTGGAGAATGTCGGCATGACCCGCATCGATCCGGTGGACGTCAACGGCACGCCCGTTATTCCGCTGCAGTTCCTGAAGAAGCTGCTGCCGGATCCCGCTTCGCTCGGCCCCCTCACCAAGGGCCAGACCTGCATCGGCTGCCAGGTCACGGGGCTGGACGCGAAAAAACGCCGCAGGACGGTCTTTGTGTACAATGTCTGCGACCACGCCGCCTGCTACAAGGAAGTCGGCTCCCAGGCCATTTCCTACACCACCGGCGTTCCCGCCATGATCGGCGCCATGATGATGCTGACCGGCAAGTGGGCCGGCAAGGGCGTCTTCAACATGGAGCAGTTCGACCCCGACCCCTTCATGGCCGCCCTGGAACGCCACGGCCTGCCCGCGCGCATCCTGAAAAAAGCCGTCCTGCGCGGCAAGTAGGCCCGCGCCTTTCTTAATCGTACTCCTAATCCTAATCGTAATCCTTCATCACGGTCCCATCCCATGAGAATGAGTTTCGACCACGAAAAACTGGAAGTTTATCAGAAAGCCATTGTGTTTACTTGTTGGGTCGATGGATTGCTCGGAAGTATTCCCAAGAGCCTTGCGGTTTATAATCAGCTGGAAAGGGCCACCACCTCCATCCCCCTGAACATTGCAGAGGGAAACGGAAGATATACGGCGGCAGACCGCTGCCGGCACTTGGATATTGCTCGCGGCTCCGCATTGGAATGCGCGGCTTGCCTCGACGTATTGGTTGCAAAAAAACTGATTGAATCAGCAGATGACGGCAAGGCAATGCTCGCGAGTATTGTGTCAATGCTCGTGGGGCTTATTCGCAGTACTTCACCCATTCGCGTTCATGAAGAACCGGCGGATTATCGTGCGGAGACCATGGAAAAATGAACGTAGGGGAGATTGGGATTACGATTAGGAGTACGATTAAGATTACGATTGGGAGTAGGATTACGAGTACGATTAGGAGTACGAATGATAATCATGTGGGGGGACTGTTCTCATGAGCCTTGCGCTGACCACGCCCGCCTACGTGGTGGATGCGGAACGCATCCGGCGCAACGCGGAAATCCTCGCGGGGGTGAAGGCGCGCACCGGCGTCAAGATGCTGCTGGCGCTGAAGGCGTTTTCGATGCCCGCGGCGGCCCCGCTGGTGAAGGATGTTCTCGACGGCACCTGCGCCAGTTCCGTCCACGAGGCGCGGCTGGGCCACGAGGTGTTCGGCGGCGAAACCCATGCCTTCGCCGCGGCGTTTTCGGTGCGCGACATGCGCGAGCTGCTCGGGCTTGATGCCGAGCCGGGCCGGCGCCGCGAGCCGCTGATCCGGCACATTACCTTCAACTCCTTCGCCCAGTGGCGGCAGTTCCGGCCGCTGCTGGTCGAATCCGGCGCGGACGTTTCCTGCGGCCTGCGCGTGAATCCCGAGCACTCCGAGGGGGCGGTTCCTCTCTACGATCCCTGCGCCCCCGGCTCGCGCCTCGGCATCCGCCGCGCGGACTTCGACGGCGAAGATCTGGAGGGGTTGTCGGGCCTGCACTTCCATACGCTGTGCGAGCAGGACGCCGACGCGTTCGAGCGGACGCTGGACGCGTTCGAGGAGCGTTTCGGCGATGTGCCCGGCCGCTTCTGCTGGTTCAATTTCGGCGGCGGACACCACATCACCCGCGAGGGCTACGGCCTTGACCGCCTCTGCCGCGTGCTCGACGGTTTTCGCGTGCGGCATCCGGGCGCGGAACTCTACCTGAACCCGGCAGGCCTGGGTGTTCCATGCAGGCGTTCTGGTCACGACCGTCCTCGATGTCGTGCGCAACGACATGGACATCGCGATCCTCGACACGTCCTGCGTCTGCCACATGCCCGACGTCATCGAAATGCCCTACCGTCCGCGCGTGTTCCGCGATCCGGACTGGGACGGTGCGCCCGTCCCCGGCCCCGGCGCCGACCGGGGAGGGGAGCCGGGGGAAAAACCCTGCACCGTGCGGCTGGCGGGGCCGTCGTGCCTGGCCGGCGACGTCATCGGCGACTACTCCTTTGCCGCCCCGCTGCGCCCCGGCGACCGCCTCGTTTTCGAAGACATGGCGCTCTACACCATGGTCAAGACCACCACCTTCAACGGCATCCGCCTGCCGTCCATCTGGTTGCGCGAAGAGAAAGGGGAATGCAGAATGATCCGCTCCTTTGATTATATGGATTTTCTCTCGAGGATATGAACATGAAAACCCCCACATTTCTCGACAGCGGATATCCCAACACGCCGGCGGCAAAGGCGTTCTTCCACGTGATTCCCGCGCCGATGGAGACGACGGTGTCGTATGGCGGCGGTACGGCCGGGGGGCCTCGCGCCATCCTGGAGGCGTCGGGGCAGCTCGAGGACTTCGACGGGCGGAGCTGTCCCGGCGACCTTGGTATCCATACGCAGCCGGCGGTGAAACCCGCCGCCGGAAAGAAGAGTATCGAGGAGCGCTGGATCGATGCCATTGAAAAGGCGGTGGGGAAGGCGCTGCGCCACGGGGCATTGCCGGTGGTGCTCGGCGGCGAACATACGGTGACCCAGGCCGCGGCGCGCGCATTCAAGGCGGCCGGGGCGGACATCGGGTTTATTCATTTTGACGCCCACGCCGACCTGCGCGACACCTACGAAGGCACAACATATTCCCATGCCTGCGTGATGCGCCGGGTTCATGAGCTGGGCTTTCCGATCGTCCAGCTCGGCACCCGCGCCTACTGCCTCGAAGAGCGCGACTACCGCGCGGCGAACCGGAAGACCATTGCCGCCTACGACGCCGACGCGATTGCCGCCGGCAAGCTGCCGAAGAACTGGATTCCGAAGGGTTTCCCGAAGCAGGTCTTCATCACGTTCGATCTCGACGGCCTTGATCCGTCGATCCTGCCCGCCACCGGCACGCCGGTGCCCGGCGGTCTGGGCTGGTACGATGCGATGAACCTGATCGAGGCCGCGGCGGCGACGCGCAAGATCGTCGGGTTCGACGTCGTCGAGCTGGCGCCGATGCGCGGCCTGCACCATCCCGACTTCGCGGCGGCCCGGCTCGTCTATGCCCTGATGGGCGCCGCCGCCCGCCAGCCGCGCAAGTGATCGTTCATCCCGGTCCGGTTCGGGGCCGGACTTTTCGGTACAGGCGCCGGCACCGGCGGATTTCCGAGGCGATGATGGCGAGGCCCAGTCCGGCATAGGCGGTCAGCAGGAGCCAAACGATTCCGGGGATGCGGCCGCTGAACGGGACGATTTCGGGGGATCGCACGGGGCGGGTCATGGAAAACAGCAAGGCGATTTCGCCCAGGCAGGCGCTGTCGGCGGCGGCCTTGCCGAGCGCGGCGGGCACGAGAAAGCCGAAGGGCGAGGGCCAGGCGCAGGCAACGGCTTCCAGCGTCAGCGGAACGGCGTGGTCGAGGCGTCCCGCGGACCTGGCGGCGCCGATCCCGAACGCGGAAGCCACGGAGCCCAGGCCGAACAGGACGGGGCCGGAATCGACATCCTGGAAACCGGACTGCGTCCCGTGCGGCATTTCCGCAAAGCCGGCGATCCATCCGGTGTCTTTCCAAAAGCGGGTTTCGTAAGCGCGGTACCAGCGGGCGGCGATGGCAGGATCGAGTTCGAAGGCGAACAGCAGGATGCCGGAATTTCCGCATCCGCGCGAATGCTGCAGGATCCGGCCGGTGGAAGAGTCCGCCTGGAATGCGGGGAGTCCCTCCCTGGCACGGACGGGGCCGTCGAATGCGGCCATCAGGCCGGCGGCCAGTTCGTCATGGTGTTCGCCTTCCATTCGCGCGGCGCGCTGGATGGCGGCCACGGCCCACAGCAGGTCGCTGGGGTAGCACTCGCCGGGATAGTCGTCGAGCAGATGGAGGGGGGCGGCGGCCAGTTCCTGCGCCAGGCGTTGGCGCTGCGCGGACATCAGGGGGCGGTGGCGCGGGTCGCCGGTGATGGTTTCGTAGGAGGAGAGCCCCAGGATGAGCAGCATGCGGTAAAAGACGTTTTCGCGATCCAGGTAGGTTTCGCCCCATTTGGTGCGCACCCAGGTGGCGGTGACGGGGGAGGCGACGATTTCGGCGGCCTTTTCCACGGCTTCGCGAAGGGGGCCGCGGGTGGCGTCGATCCGGCCGCGGGCCTGCAGGTCGTCTGCCGTGACCAGGAAGAACACAGATCCGAACAAGGGCCATTCAGTGGCGGCGACATCGTCGTGGCGGAGGCCTTGGGCAACCTGGCTTTCCAGGAAGTCCGCCGCCCAGGCGTGGTAGCGGCCGGCGGCCGCCTCGAACCAGCGGGGCACCTGCGAGCTTGCGCCGTGGCGGCGCAGGTGGCTCTCCAAGGCCAGCCGGCCGATGACGGCCGCGGGATACAGGAAAAACAGTCCAACGACGAGACTGGCGACGGCGGCATGCAGGACAGCCAGCCAGAAACGAAGCGGAAGAGTTTTCATGGGATGCGTCACGGATGGAAAGCCTAGCGCGGGGTTGCGGCCCTGTCCATCCGGATGCGCAACAGTCCCCGGCGGGGAGGCATGGCGTCCGCGCCGGGACATGAAAAACCCCCGGGCGGCGGGGGCCGCGCGGGGGTGCTGAGGCGGGCGCGCTATTTCAGGCCCATCTCGATCATCTTTTCGGCGATCTGGATGGCGTTCTGGGCGGCGCCCTTCCAGATATTGTCGCCGGAGACGAACAGCGAGAGGCCGTTGTCGACCGAGGGGTCCTTGCGGATGCGGCCGACGAGGGCATCATACTTGCCGGTGGCGTCGAGCGGGGTCGGGAAGACGGACTTGGAGAGGTCGTCGACGACCTGGACGCCGTCGGTCTTCTCGAGGATTTCGCGGGCGCGCTCGGGGGAGAGCGGGTTGTGGAACTCGACGTGGACGGCCATGCTGTGGCCGTTGACGACGGGGACGCGCACGCAGGTGGAGACGACGCGGATGGAGTCGTCGCCGAGGATCTTGCGGGTTTCGCGGCCGAGTTTGGCTTCCTCGGAGGTGTAGCCGGGCAGGTCCTTGGCCTCGGAGCCGATCTGGGCGATGACGTTGAACGCGATCTGTGCGGGATAGACCTCGTGGGTGATGGGCTGTCCGGCGGCCCAGGCGCGGACCTGGTTTTCGAGCTCGCGGATGGCGGCCGAGCCCGAGCCGGAGACGGCCTGGTAGGTGCAGCAGACGATCCGCTTGATTTTGGCCTCGTGGTGCAGCGCGTACAGCGGCATCAGCGCGATGGCGGTCGAGCAGTTCGGGTTGGCGATGAAGTTCTGGTGGGACTTGAGGGCCTCGGCGTTGATTTCCGGAATGCACAGGGGCACGCGCGGATCCATGCGGAAGTCGTCGCCGTTGTCCACGACGCAGCATCCGGCTTCGGCGGCGCCCCAGCCGAGGGTTTTGGAAGCGCCCTTGGCGCCTTCGGTCCCGGCGAAAAACGCGAAGTCATAGCCCTTGAACGATTCGGGGCCGGCGGCGACCTTGACGTCGACGGGGAGGCCGTCGATCATCTCGGTGCGCTCGCGGGTGGCGAACGCGGTGAGCTTGGCCAGCGGGAACTGGCGTTTGCGGAGGAGGCGGACGATTTCGGTTCCGACGGCGCCAATGCCGACCATGCAGACGTTGTATTGCTTCATTTTGAATCTCCTTTGGCTTTGAACCACAGAGGGCACAGAGGGTCACAGAGACCGATCCATGCTCTGTGTTTCTCTGTGTACTCGGTGGTGAAAATGGCTGTTACACAAGGCTGGCGACGAGGTCGCCGACTTCGGAGGTGCCCATGCCCATGCGCCCGGCGGCGAGGGACTGGATCTTGCCGCTGTTGAGGGCCGCGGTGACGGCGCGGTCGACGGCCCGGGCCGCTTCGGCTTCGCCGAGGGTATCGAGCATCATGCCGCCGGCGGCGATGGCCGCGATGGGATTGATGATGTTCTTGCCGGTGTACTTGGGGGCGCTGCCGCCCATGCATTCGAACATCGAGACGCCTTCGGGATTGATGCTGCCGCCGGCGGCGGACGCCGAGCCCGCCCTGGACGATGGCGGCCAGGTCGGTGATGACGCCGAAGAGGTTTTCGGTCACGACGACGTCATACCACTCGGGCTGCTTGACGAACCACATGGTGGCGGCATCCACGTGATTGTAGTCCTGCTTGATGTCCGGATAGTCGCGATCGCCCATTTCCTTGTGGGCGCGGACCCAGAGATCGCCGCAGTGGGTCAGGACGTTGCACTTGTGGACGAGCGTGAGCATGTTCTTGCGGTTGCGGCGCCGGGTGTACTCGTAGGCGTACTTCAGGCAGCGGTCGACGACGGGCCGGCTGTAGACCATGACCTGCGTGGCCACTTCCATGTTCGAGCCCTTCTGGACGGCGCCGCCGACGCCGGTGTAGATGCCGCCGGTGTTCTCGCGGATGACGACGAAATCCACGTCCTTGGGGTCCTTGTCCTTCAGGGGGCAGTCTTCCTTGCGGTAGAGTTTGACCGGGCGCAGGTTGATGTACTGGTCCAGTTCGAAGCGCGTGCGCAGCAGAATGCCGACTTCCAGGATGCCGGGCTTGACGTCGGGATGTCCGATGGCGCCGAGATAGATGGACTGGTGCTTGCGGAACTCCTCGATGGCGGAGTCGGGCAGGGTTTCGCCGGTGCGCAGATAGCGGTCTCCGCCGAAATCGTATTCGGTGTAGTCCAGTTTGAACCCGAACTTGGCGGCGGCGGCGTTGACCACCTTGACGGCTTCGCGGGAGACCTCGGGTCCGGTCCCGTCGCCGGGGAGCAATGCGATGGAATAGGTTTTCATAAGGGCGGTCATGTTCAGGGGTTTGCCCGGCAAATGCAAGCGGGAAAGGGTGAAAATTGATCCTTTTCAGGGGTGTTGCGGCCCGAGGGGCTGATTCCATTGCGTGCTGCCAACGAGAATGGCCCCTTGCGGATGCGGGGGGCGCGGCGAGAGAGAGGGGGGGTCAGACCAGCAGGGGCAGGGCGGCGGCGAGGGGGATGACGCGGTCGTCCAGGGCGGGCAGGGCGAGGAGGTCGTCGAGGGGGGCGGCCCGGGCGATATCCAGCCGGCCGATGCGGGTGCGCCGCAAGCGGGTGAGGTGGGCGCCGACGCCGAGGGCCTGGCCGATGTCGTGGGCGAGGGTGCGCACATAGGTGCCCTTGGTGCACTCGACGACGAACCGGACGTCGGGCGGGGTGAACTCCAGCAGATCGAAGCGGTAGAGATGGACCAGCTTGGCGGCGCGCTCGACGGTCTGGCCTTTCCGGGCCAGCTTGTAGAGCGGCACGCCGTTGAGCTTGATGGCCGAGACCATCGGGGGCGTTTGCATCTGGTCGCCGAGGCGCGCGCTCATCTGGGCGGCGATCTGTTCGGCGGTGACGGCGGAGGGATCCTTTTCGGCGACCACCCGGCCGTCGGCGTCCTGTGAATCGGTTTCGATGCCGAGGCGGAAGACGCCTTCGTAGGTTTTATCGTGGCCCATGACGCGTTCGGAAACCTTGGTTCCCTTGCCCAGCAGGATGACGAGCAGTCCCGTCGCCATGGGGTCGAGGGTGCCGCCGTGGCCGACCTTGGGGATGCGGAAGCGCCGGCGGATCTGGGCGACGACGTCGTGCGACGTGGGCCCGGAGGGCTTGTCCACGAGCAGCAATCCGTCGAGCGGACCGAGACCGGCCAGGGAAGGGGTCGCCATGGGGTCAGTCCGGGGGCGGCGAGTCGCCGTCGCCGGCGTCCTCGGCGGGCGGGGGTTCGATTTCGCCGCTGGCCTCCATCCGGTCGAGGATCTGGAGGACGTGATCGCCCTGTTCGACGGAGTGATCGAGGACGAAATGCAGCTGGGGGGTGTAGCGCAGAACGATGTTGCGGTGGATGGCGTCCTGGAATTCGGCGCGGTGGTGGCGCAACACGGACAGCATGCGTTCCTGTTCGGCTTCTTCCCCGCGGATGGACACCAGGACCCGGCAGGTGCGCAGATCCACGGCGGTCAACACGTGGGTGAAGGTGACGGCGGCCGGATCGAAGTCGGGACGGTTCACCACGCGGTAGAGCTGGACGCCCAGCTCGCGGCGGATGAGCTCGTTGACGCGCGTGATCCGGTCGGCTTTCATCGCGGGACCCCTCCTCCGGGGGGGCTACAGGGCCTGGGCGACTTTTTCGATCTCGTAGGATTCGATGAGGTCGCCCTCGGCGATGTTGGTGAAGTGGTCGAGGACGATGCCGCATTCCTGGCCTTCGCGGACCTCGGTGGCTTCGTTCTGGAAGCGCCGGAGGGTGGCGATCTTGCCTTCGTAGATGATTTCGTCGCCGCGCCGGACGCGGGCGCGGCCTTTGAGGGTGATCTTGCCCTTCTGGCACATGCAGCCGGCGACCTTGCCGCGCTTGCCCATGTCGAAAATCTGGCGGATGGCGGCCTGCCCGTTGACGTGTTCCTTGACGATGGGCTCGAGCAGCCCGGTCATCAGGTTCTTCACGTCGTCAATCATCTCGTAGATGATCGAGTACAGGCGGATTTCGACGCCCTTGCGCTTGGCTTCGGCGCCGCTGCCGCTGTCCTTGCCGACATGGAAGCCGAGAATGACGGCCTTGGAGGCGGAGGCGAGCAGCACATCGTTGACGGTGACGTTGCCCGCGCCGGTGCCGATGATGTCGAGGTCCACCTTGTCGCTGTGGATGGCTTCGAGGGATCCGCGGATGGCTTCGAGGGAGCCCAGGACGTCGGTTTTGAGAATGACGTTGAGGGTGCGCTTGTCGCTGCCGGATTTTTCCTGGAGGAGCTCGTCCAGGGTCATGGGCGCGCGGGGTTCGGAGGGGCCGGAGAGTTCGGCCAGGCGCTTGGCGTCGGCGCGTTCTTCGGCGACCTGGCGGGCTTCGCGGTCGTTCTTGTAGACGTGGAACTCCGTGCCGGGTTCGGGCACGCTGGTCAGGCCGAGGACCTTGACGGCGGACGAGGGGCCGGCCGTGCGGACCTTGTTGCCCTGATCGTTGATCATGGCCTTGACGCGCCCCCAGGTGCAGCCGGTCACGAGGGCGTCGTTGAGCTGCAGGGTGCCGTTGGTGACCAGGATGTTGGCCGTGGGGCCCATGCCGGCTTCGAGGCGCGACTCGATGACGTAGCCGGTGGCCTTGCGGCGGGGATTGGCCTTCAGCTCGAGGATTTCGGCCTGCAGCAGGATCATTTCCAGCAGGTGGTCCATGCCGGTGCCGGCGGTGGCGCTGACTTCGCAGCAGATGAGCTCGCCGCCCCAGTCTTCGGGGGCCAGGCCCATCTGCTGGAGCTGGCGCTTGACGCGGTCGGCGTTGGCCGAGCGCAGGTCGCACTTGTTGATGGCGACGATCATGGCCACCTTGGCGGCCTGGGCGTGCTGGATGGCCTCCTTGGTCTGGGGCATGATGCCGTCGTCGGCGGCAATGACGATGACGGCGATATCGGTGAGGTTGGCGCCGCGGGCGCGCATGGCGGTGAACGCCTCGTGGCCGGGGGTATCGAGGAAGGTGATCCGCCGGCCGTCGTATTCGACCTGGTAGGCGCCGATGTGCTGCGTGATGCCGCCGGCTTCGCCGTCCACGACATGGGCCTTGCGGATATGATCCAGCAGGGAGGTTTTCCCGTGGTCCACATGGCCCATGAACGTAACGACGGGCGGCCGCGGCAGCAGGTCTTCCTTGGAATCGGGACCGGCGGCCTCGGGCTTGGGCTCGGCCTTGGGCGGGGGCGGGGGCGGGGGGGCCTTCTTTTCGTGTTCCAGGGCCACGCCGAACTTCTCGGCGACCTTCTGGGCCACCTTGAATTCGATCTTCATGCCGATGGACGCGAAGATGTTCAGGCGCATCAGCTCGGTGATCAGCACATTGGGTTTCACCCCCAGCATGTCCGCGAAATCCTTGACGACGACATGGCCTTTGATGGCGATGGTGCGCGGGCCTTCGGGCTCGGCGGCTTCGGCGGGGGCTTCCGCTTCCGCCGCGGGCTCGGCGGCCGGTGTTTCGTCCGGGGTCTCGCCGGCGGCCGCCGTGGCCTCGGCGGCGGGGGCGGCTTCCGCTTCGGCGGGGGTTTCGTCGGCGGCCGGCGCGGCTTCGGGTTCCGGGGCCGGCTTGCCGGCGGGGGCGGCTTCCGCGGCGGCGGGGGTTTCGTCGCCGCCGCCGTAGTAGATGCGCTTGATTTCGTCGCGCAGGTACTGCTCCAGTTCAGGCGTCAGGTTGGCCTGCGTGCTGCGGGCGGTGCAGCCCCGGGCCTGCAGGAGCCCCAGGAGCTCCTTGCCCGTGGTCATTAATTCCTTGGCGAGATCGCAGATTCTCATTCGTCGGCTGCCTTTCCGTTTTGGCTTTCAAAGGCCGTCTCGGCGGCGGCGCGCACCTGCTGGGCGATGTCGGCATCAAAGCCGTCCACATCCACCAGGTCCGCCAGATCCGCGGCGAGAATGCCTTCAAGCGTGAGGAAGCCGGCGGCCACCAGCCGCCCGGCGTGTTCGGGGCCGATGCCTTCGATCGCCGCCAGCTGGCCGGTGGCCAGGGCGATGCGCTCCTCGAAGGTGATGTCGGCTTCGTCCTTCTGGATGTCGATTTTCCAGCCGGTCAATTTGGCCGTCAGGCGGGCGTTCTGGCCCTTTTTTCCGATCGCCAGCGACAGCTGGTCGGACTCGACGATGACCTTGACGGTGTTGTCCAGCTCCTCCACCTCCAGGCGCATCAGCTTGGCGGGCGCGAGGGCGTTGGTGACGAACGTCTTGATGTCGGGGCTCCACTTGACGATGTCCACCTTTTCGCCGGACAGCTCGCGGACAATGTTTTTGACGCGCTGTCCGCGCAGGCCGACGCAGGCGCCGACGGGGTCCACCTTGTCGTCGTTGGAGTGCACGGCGATCTTGGTGCGGAAGCCCGCCTCGCGGGCGATGCCCTTGACTTCCACCGTGCCGTCGGCGATTTCCGAGACTTCCAGTTCGAAGAGCTTGCGGATGAATTCGGGGTTGGCGCGGGTCAGGATGAGCTGGGTGCCGGGGGCGGGGGCGTCAATGCTCAGCAGCAGGAAGCGGATGCGGTCGCCGATCTGGTATTCCTCGCTGGGGACGCGTTCCTTGGCGGGCATGACGCCTTCAGCGTCGCCCAGGTCCACGATGACGTCGCTGCGTTCGAAGCGGCGGACGGTGCCGGTGACGATATCGCCGACGTGGTCCTTGTAGATGGCGTAGACCTTGTCCTTTTCGGCCATGCGCAGTTTCTGGATGATGGCCTGCTTGGCGGTCTGGGCGGCGATGCGCCCGAAATTGCGGGGGGTGACCTCGATTTCGATCAGGTCGCCGATCTGGTAGTTCTTGCCCGGGAACTGGACCTGGGCTTCGGTGACGGAGATTTCCTCCTGGCGGTTGCGGACAAAGTCCACCACCTCCAGGCTGGCGAAGGCCCGGATATCCAGCGTTTTGCGGTCGAGTTCGACGCGCAGATCCCGCACGCGGCCGATGCTTTTGCGCCCGGCGACCTGCAGGGCCGACTCGACCAGCTGGGCCAGTGTTTCGCGATCCAGCTTGCGTTCCCGCTCCATGTATTCAAATACGGTCAGCAATTCGTTGTTCATATTTCAAACCTCCTCCCCTTGCGGGGGAAAAGCCACCGCTCTGCCTGATATGCAAAAGAGTGGGAAGAACCCACTCTCACACCACAGCCAGAGCTATACGGACGCCGGGAACGCTACCCCGGATGGTGCGTTGGCGTCAACCCCCAATTCCGTTTATATTGGATTAAATCCACCGATTAAATCCACGCCGGATCCGGTCCGTCCGGCAGGGGTTCCGCCCGTTCCGGAACACAGTTTATAAAGTCTATTCTCTCAAAACGGATCAAACAGGCGGTTGTCGTCGGGGCCGAACCAGCCGAGGGGGTGGGGGGAGGCGGGGCCGCCGGTGCGGGCGAGGGGCTCGGACGAGACATGGCCGTCGCACCAGGCCACATTGGCCATTTCTCTGTGGCGGAAGTGGATAGAAGGCCATGGGGTGCCGCCGCCGGCGAACCGGGGCGGCTCGGCAAACGAGTATTCGATCAGCCGGGCGTTGGAGCCGCTGCCCTGGAGAAACGCGGCATCGGCGAACATGACGGTCTCGGAGGGGCGGGCGAGGGCGGCCGGGCGCATGCCGACCGCGGTGCCCTCCCCGCCGGGCAGGCAGAGTTCCGAGCCGACGCCGTGGGCATTGTATCCGTAGCCGCCGCAGGAGGCTTCGAACCCCTCGACGTCCGGGGCAAAGGCCGGGCAGCGGCGGACCCAGGCGCTGGCGCCGGTTCCGCCCAGGTAGGGGGCCAGGGGGCCCCGGGAGCCGTCAAAGGCCGTTCCGCCGCTGCGCATGCCGTGCCAGCGGACGGAGTTGGCGCCTTCGATGTCCGAGGCGGCGGCCACAAACCGGCCGTGGTCAGCGGCATAGGACAGGTTGGCGGCGGCCAGCGCCCGCAGGTTCGCCCGGCAGGCGGCCGACTGCGCGGCGGCCTGCGCCGCCGACCAGCCGCCGGCCGCCAGCGCCGCCAGCAGCCCCGCCGCCGCGACGGCCGCCAGCAGCTCGATCATCGAAAACCCCGCCCCCCCGGGCGCCGCCACCGCGGGATCTGGACACAATCCCGATGGCCAGCCTGCGGGACCAGGCTGAGATCCCTCGACAGGCTCGGGATGACAGCCATACAGGGCCACAAGACCTTTTTGAACCGCATGCACCGAATCGCGGATGCGCCCCGATCCCCACTCGAGGGGACTCGCGGCTTGCGGATTTTCCATGGCGTGGAAAATCCTGCTGAAGCAGGACAGGCATTTTTTCCATGGCGTGGAAAATCCGGATGATTTTTTTCCATGGCGTGGAAAATCCGGACTGTTTTTTCCACGGTGTGGAAGAAATTTTTCCATGGCGTGGAAAATCCCGAAAAAATTTTTCCATGGCGGAAAACCGGCTGGCGGGATTCGCCGCGGCGGTGAACGGGGGATGGCGGAGATCCGGGTCATGCTAGGTTTCATGAGGCGGTAGCGGTAATAGCCGGGCTGGCCGCGGGTTCCGACGGGGGTCCAGCCGGCGGACCCCAGATCGGCCTTGTATTCGAGGAGGGTGGTGAAGTCGGGAAGGGCGGGCCGGGGCTGGGCGGGGTCGGGGGAGATATCCACGTTGACGTTCAGCACGCCGACGGCATCGAGGTCGAAGTCGGCCGGCCCGAACGGGGGGACGGGATCATAGACGGGGTTGTCGTAGGCGTCAGGTTGGGCGCCGTCGCCCACAATATCCACCAGGCGCACATGCGTGACGCGGCGGACATCGAGGCCGTTCGCGCCGGCCAGCGCGCGCAGGTCGAAGGGGGTGCCGGAACCGAGGGGGTGCTTGCCCGCGAATCCGCCGTAGGCGGCGGGATCGGTCCAGTATTCCAAGGCGTTGGTTTCCAGGCAATGGGAGGGAAAGCGGACAAAGTTCGTGCCGTCGGAGGACACTTCGACAAAGGCCAGCTCGCACCAGGCCGATTCGCCGCCGGACGACCGGAAGCCGTTTTCAAAAACGGCGAAGTCCGGGCCGGGGCCGTCGGCGATGGGGACCGGAAACGTCAGGGTGATGGAGCCGCCTTCGCCGAGGCCGGTGACGTCGAGGGCGTTGGTCCGGCCGGGCGTTCCGTACGCCGGCCCGAGGGCGTGATCGGCGTTGCGGAACTGGTTGCTCAGCATCGGGCCGGGGGAGTAGTCCGAGCAGGCGTCGGCCCAGCAGACGAAGGCGGGGCTGGTGGAGGCAAGGCCCGACAGCGAGTCGCCGTAGCCGTAGGTGAAGTCCGCCAGGGCGGCATAGGTCGGCGTGTTGGGGCCGTAGGGGCCGATATCCGACGTGGTCAGCGTGAATTCCAGGGACGCGACGGCCGGCGGCATCCAGGAGAGGTCGAGCGTGATCCAGTCGGTCTGGATGAGGCGGTTGGTTCCGCGGAAATCGGCCAGAACGTGGTTGGTGGCGGCGATGGGGGCACCGTCGAAGTCGAAGGCGGTCAGCGTCAGGAAGTAGAAATCGCCCTCGGAGAACGGCTGGGCGAAGCCAAACTCGTCGCCGTCGCGGATGGTCAGGGCGGTGTAGGTGGTGTTGTTGACCCGGACCGACCGGGGCGCGACGGGCAGATCGAACGCGATGGTGGGGGGGGCGTGCCGGCCGTCGTCGTAGCCGATGGCGCAGGCGCCGGGGAGGGCCTGCACGGGGGCGTACTGGTTGGTGTAGGAGTTGGCGGTGGAATTGCTGACGGTGGAGAACGCGAAGCCGGACCAGGATTCAAAGTCCCAATCCGCATCGTAGAAATAGGTGTTGGAAAAGGTGGCGGGTCCGACGGAGACGGAGGCGTTGTTGATATATTCGCCGGGACCGGCGAAGAGGGAATCGAACGAGACAGTGGTCTGGGCCGCAAGGGCGGACCAGCACGGGAACAGGAACAGAAGACTCAATCCACGCCGCATGACGGCCACCTTTCCGCCCCAGCTGCGAGGGCATCCGGTTCTGATTGCCTCCGGCGGCTCGTCTTCTGGCTTACGGCATGGGGGATTTCCGCCTTCTCCCGCCCGCTGGGGGCGGAATGGCCTGCTGGAAATCCGGAACCGATTACAGCGGCGCGACCGCGCGGGACTTGCACCCGCTTCCGTTAGTCGCCGGATGCGCCTCCACCGTGGAAGCGCAACAAGAACCCTAGCACGGCGCCGGCGGCCAAGGCAACACCCGAGAAACCGGGCACGGACAGAAAACGGCCGGTCACGGCGAATGACTCAAAGGGCCCGAACAGGGGAACGGGGGGTCCATGGAAATCCGCAGGGACCGCTGATCAGGCGTTGGGGCTTTTCCTGAAGGCACATGGATTACAGCGATTCTGCAATTCACGGGCTGACCTTTTGCCCGCCCGGTCTGCCGGCGGTTCAGGCCGCCGCACCAGGTCCGCAGGGCGTCGAGGAGGGAGAGGGCCGGTCGGCATGCTCGATCTTGTGCATGATGACGTCGGCGAGGGTTTTGAGGCCGAGAAAGAAGAGGAGGGCGCGCGCGCTTTGGGCACCGAGCAGGTTGCCGAACAGAATGGTCAGGTGCATGGGCACAATGCGCGCGTAGGGAAACATCATCACGGAGCCGATGTTGGGCTTCCGGGCAAGATCCCGCTCCAGATGGTGACGATAGGAAAAGCGGTGGTTGACAGCGAACAGCGTTACGCAGATCAGCGCGCCGGCGATGTCGGCCCTGGGCAGGTCGCCGCGTTCGGCGCTGAGAAACACAAAGTAGACCAGATGGAAGAAGCCGTAGTGGATCAGGAAGAAAAACGCCACCTGCCGCCGCGTGGAAGGGGTGGGATCGACCGGCTGGTCGTTCATCGTGAAATTCTCGGTGGAGAATTGCCGGAGAGACAGGATTCTTCTCCAGTTGAAAAATCCGATGACAACGCTTTGCCCCCAATAGATCCACATGACGACGGAGAGGTCCCAGCGTTCGACCAGGGCAAAGGCCATGGTGGCGAGGTTGGAGAGAAGCAGGAAGAGGGTTGAAGGGTGATTCCGGATCCAAGGGGGGATTTTCATGGCCGCGGGTCGCCGGAGATCAGTGTGAGGTATCGGCAACCCGGCTGGGGATTCTGCTGCATGGCGTCAAATTGTAGCGCGGAGGGGGAACGGGTGAAAAGCACGAAAGACGGAGTGACCATGGTCGCGGAGGTGATCCGGGGGGGCCGTTGTGCGAGGCGGTGGTTCGGTCAAAGCGGACCTGATTCACCCGCGGGGCCCGTTTTTGCCAAGGCTGCGGCGGGCAAGCAAGGCGGTGGAGGGTTAGATGGCGGCGAGAATGCGGCGGGATTCTTCGGCGAGGAGGTTGAGAAGATAGGTCCAGAAAGCGTCTTGCGTGACGGTTTCGTCGGCGAGGCGGGAGGGAAGAAAGCGCTGCATTTCGGCCACGAAGGCGGTACGCAGGGCGGGGTCGGTGTTCAGCGCATCCAGGCGCAATTGCAGCGCGTCCTTGAAAGCCGCCGGTGTCCTGCGGTGGTCGGCGATTTTCCGGGGGATCAGGGGAAGCGGCAGTTCAACCCCTTGCTGCTTGAGCCAGGCGATGTCCCACAGGTCGCGGTTCTTGAGGCGGTTGGGGCGGAAGGCAAGAGCGATGAACTTGTCGGCGAGGATTTCTTCGCGGCTCTGGGCGTAGAGGATCAAGCCGGCGGTGCCCATGTCGACGCCGTAGGGGTTGCGAAGCATCATGGGGCGTCGGTCGTGGCTGGGGATGGCGCAGACATCGATATGGATGCGCTGAGGCGGGAGGTCGCGGCGGCCGGGGTGGGTCAGGACAGCGAGTTTCCAGGTATCCACGCCGGTGGAGACCTTGACGGGTTTGGAGACGCGAACGGCGAGGGAGTACTTGGCTTCGAGGGTTTGCACCAGGGTTTGACCAAGAGAGGCGAGGGTGTCGCGGGTGAAGTCGGCGCCGCCGGTGAAATCGAGGTCTTCGCTCAGGCGGGCGGATCCATAGCAGGCGCGGAGGCAGGTGCCGCCGATGAACGTGAGGGGGGCGAGCAGGCCGGCGGAACTCATTTCGCGCAGGATATCGTGGTGGAGGAGTTCCTTTTCCACGACGGCACGCAGGGGGGAGTGGTCGGGCGGGAGGTTGCGCAGGGCTTCGTCGGTCAGGCGATCAAACAAACTCACGGGACACCTCCGGATTGATCAGGTCCAGGTTGCGGCGGGTGGCGCGCATGTCGCGCAGGGCGAGACTCGGCGAGGCGCGCCACAAGCGGCAGGCGGCGTCATAGGTCAACTGGCCGGCCAGATCATCCGGGCGCCGGGCGGTATGGACGAATTCCATGGTGCCGTAGCTGCCGCAGGAAATGGTGTGGGTGCGGCCCGACGACATCAGGGTGATGCGGTTGAACGGGACTTGGGAGATGATGCCGGCATCGCTGAGGGCGGTTTCCAGGCTGATGTAATTAAAGGCGTTGGCCCGGAGCAGGGCGGCGGCATGAAAGAGGACGCGACCGCGCGGATAAGCGACGCGGGGGAACAGGTAGATGCCGCGGCAGACACGGTGGAGGATGCCGGCCTTGGCGGCGCGGCTGAGCAGGACAGACAGGTTGGAACTTGGCGGGCAAAGGGCTTGGAGATCGGCCGCAGAGAACAGATAGCGCTCCGGCGTGGCGAGATCCGCCAGCAGGCGTTCCAGATAACGGATGGGTTGCATCTTGAAGTAACTCTACATTAGATTGCATAATATGCAAGGTAATGTTGAGTTATATTGACAGACCTGATTCACCCACGGCGCAAGGCCGTGGGGGTCTGAACAGCGCTGATACGGCAAGGCCGTGGGGGTCTGGAGAGCCGCGGGACGGGGGAGGGCCGGCTCCAAACAGCCGAAACAGCCCCGGCCTCAGCGCGGCCGGCTACAACAACAGCCCGGCGGCTTGGGCCAAGCCGCCCTGCCTTTCGGACGGGGAAAACTCAGCCGTAGTGGGCGGCGATCCATTTCTGGTAGTCGCCGGAGCGGACCTGCTGGCACCAGCCGGACTGGGCGAGATACCAGTCGACGGTGCGTTCGAAACCGGTTTCCCAGGTTTCGGCGGGGGTCCAGGAGAGGTCGCGTTCGATCTTGGAGCAGTCGATGGCGTAGCGGCGGTCGTGGCCGGGGCGGTCTTTGACGAAGGTGATGAGGGAGCGGCGGGGCTTTCCGCTGTCGAGCGGCGGGGCCTTGGCATCCACGAGGTCGCAGATTTTCTCGACGACGCGGAGGTTGGGCAGTTCGTTGCGGCCGCCGACGTTGTAGGTGGAGCCGAAGGCGGCTTCCTGCATGACGGTCCAGATGGCGGCGCAGTGATCGGTGACAAAGAGCCAGTCGCGGACGTTGAGGCCGTCGCCGTAGACGGGGAGGGGTTTGCCTTCGAGGGCGTTGAGAATCATCAGGGGGATGAGTTTTTCGGGGAACTGGAAGGGGCCGTAGTTGTTGGAGCAGTTGGATAGGGTGGTGGGCAGCTTGTAGGTTTCGTGGTAGGCGCGGACGAGGTGGTCGGAGGCGGCCTTGGAGGCGGAGTAGGGGGAGTTGGGGGCGTAGGGGGTGTCTTCGGTGAAGAACCCGGTGTCGCCGAGGGTGCCGAAGACTTCGTCGGTGGAGACGTGGTGGAAGAGTTTCACCTGGCCGGCATGTTCGCGGGCGGCCTGGAGGAGGGTGTAGGTGCCGAGGATGTTGGTGCGGACGAATTCGTCGGGGGCGACGATGGAGCGGTCGACGTGGCTTTCGGCAGCGAAATGGGCGATGGCGTCGATCTCGTATGTCTCGATGGCGTTTTTGACGGCGGCGGCATCGCAGATGTCGGCCTTGACGAAGACATAGCGGTCGCCGGCTTTTTCCGCGAGATCGAGGAGGGAGAGGGGGTTGCCGGCGTAGGTGAGCTTGTCGAAGTTGACGATGCGGGCGGGGGCGTCGGGCCGGTCGAAGATCCAGCGGATGAAATTGACGCCGATGAAGCCGGCGCCGCCGGTGACGAGAAGATTCCGGATGGGGCGGGGCATGGGGTCAGGTCCTGACGGCGTTGAGCAGGGCTTCGCGGTAGCGTTCGACGTATTCGCGGAGGTCTTCGCGCCAGTCCTGCATGAGGTTGAGGCCGGCCTTTTTGAGGGCGGTGTTTTCGAGGATGGAATTGGAGGGGCGGACGGTGGGGGTGGGGTATTCGGCGGTGGTGCAGGGGCGGACTTCGCAGTCGAGCTGCATCAGGGAGATGAACTCGCTGGCGAAGTCGTACCAGGAGCAGTAGCCTTCGCCGGAGGCGTGGAAGAGTCCGGCGGCGTCGGCTTCGACGACGGCGAGGATCTGCTGGGCGAGGCGTCGGGACCAGGTGGGGGTGCCGAACTGGTCATTGACGACGCGGAGGCCTTTCTGGGGCTCGTTGACGGCGCGGCGGAGGATGGTTTTGAGGAAGTTGTAGCCGTGGGAGCCGTAGAGCCAGGCGGTGCGGAGGATGGCGTGGCGGGGGTCGCGTTCCTGGATTTCGCGTTCGCCGGCGAGTTTGCTTTTGCCGTAGACGCCGACGGGATTGGGCTTGTCGGTTTCGAGGTAGGGCTGGGGCACGGGGCGGACGCCGTCGAAGACGTAATCGGTGGAAATGTGGACGAGAAAGATGCCGTAGGCCTGGGCGCGGGAGGCGAGGAGGGCCGGGCCGTCGCGGTTGACGTGCCAGGACTTGGCGACATCGCTTTCGGCGCGGTCCACGGCGGTATAGGCGGCGCAGTTGACGATGACGTCGGGTTTCCAGAGGTTGAGGACGCCGTCGACGCTGTCGGAGTCGGTGATGTCGAGGTTGGGCAGGTCGAGGGCCAGGGCGTTATGCTTGGGGCCGAACACTTCGCGGCAGTCCCATCCGAGCTGGCCGTATCCGCCGGTGACGAGGATTTTCATGGGGAATTCCTTCGTTGTTTCACGTTACAGGTTGAAGGTTGCAGGGTTCAAGATGGCGGGGTGCGCCAGCGGGCGAGGCAGGCGGCGAGGCGGGGATCGAGGACGGTGCGGGCCTGATTGAGGATGTAAAGGTGGATGCCGGGGACGCCGCCGGCGATGAGGCCGTCGATCTGGTCGGCCATCCATTGAATGCCGGCGGCGCGGGCGGCTTCGGGGTCGGGGTGTTGGAGGGCGTCGCGGAGGGCGGCGGGGGCGGTGGCGCGGGAGAAGCCGATGGCGCGGTTGAGCTGGCCGGGGGAGGCGACCGGCATGAGGCCGGGCAGGATGGGGGCGGTGATGCCGGCGGCGCGGGCGGCGTCCACGAAGCGG
>JAXGNL010000038.1:0-29629 GCA_040768005.1 Kiritimatiellia bacterium | reverse complement strand
AGCGCCAGCAGCGCCAGATGCAGGGCGCTGGTGCCGCTGTTGACGCCGGCGGCATGGGTGACGCCGCAATAGGGCGCAAACTGCTGCTCAAAATCCGCCACGGCAGGACCCAGGGCGAAGGCCCCGGTCTCCAGGACGCGGCCGATGGCGGCATCGATCTCGGGCTTGATGCTTTGATATTGGGACTTGAGGTCGACAAGTGGAATCATGGCGGCATTGTCATTTCAAGCGGGGGACTTTGTCAACCGAAACCAGAAAACGGGATGAACCAAACGGGATTCACCACAGAGAGCACAGAGAACACAAAAAATGAACCCGTCAACAACGGATGGCGAGAATGAAGCGAATGAGAGAGAAGGTTGAAACCCATCAACCCCTACAGCATTTCCATTTTTGTTGTTGCTGTGCTTTCCCGTAGCGGCCGGGCTTGCTCGGACCGGGATCGGGAACGGTCGCAGCAAGCTGCGCCCCTGCAACTTCGATTTGTTTCACTATTGCTCGATGCCGCCATGCCATTTCTGGAACAGCTCTACATACGACCTTTCATCAGAAACTCTGTGCCCTCTGTGGTGAAAATGGCTCTTGGCTTTCAGTCCAGTTCGACCGGCTGGCCGCGGTTGCGCATCGACGTGCTGGCCGCCTCGAGGATCCGGACCACGTCCAGACCGGCGGCGCCGTCGGTCAGCGGCCGGCGTCCGTTCTCAATGCAATCGATGAAATGCCGGGCCTCTTCGCGCAGGGCCTCGGTCGTGGCCAGCTGCGGGGCCCACATGTCCCCGGTCCGGTAGCCCACCATCATGCGGTAGACTCCGTCCGGTTCGTTCACCGTGATGCCCTTGTCGTACACCTTGATCTTCTCGCTGGGTTCGAGATCGTCGTACACAATCATCTTCCGGTCCCCGCCGATCAGTGTGCGCCGGATCTTCACGGGCGCCAGCCAGTTGACATGGAAGTGGGCAATCACCCGTTCGGGGAAATAGCAGGTCAGGAACGCCATGTCCTCCGGCTGCCCGTCCACGTGGGCCACCCCTGTGGCGGATACCGCCTGGGGCGCCGATCCCAGAATGAAGTCCATGATGGACAGGTCGTGAACCGCCAGATCCCAGAGCACATTCACGTCATGCTGAAACAAACCCAGATTGACGCGGACGGAATCATAATAGTACAGCCGGCCGAGCTCCCCGGCATCCACTAGCTCCTTGACCTTGCGCACGGCCGGCGTGAACAGAAACGTGTGATCCACCATCAGCGTCAACCGCCTCCGGTCCGCTTCTTCGACCAGCCGCCGCCCCTGCTCGACCGTGGCGGTGAACGGTTTTTCCACCAGCACGTGCTTTCCCGCCTGCAAGGCCTGCAGGGCGAGATCGTAATGGCTGGACACCGGCGTCGCGATCGCGACGGCGTCCACGCCGGGATCCGCCAGCAACTCCCGGTGGTCGGCGGTGGTCTTGACCGCCGGATAGCGTCCGGCCACCTGCTTGAGCCGGTCGGCGCGCAGATCGCTCACGGCCTTCACTTCCGCCGCGCCGCATTCGAGAAAGTTGCGGACCAGATTGGGACCCCAATAGCCATAGCCGATTACGCCGATATTGATCATGACTTCACCTCGTGGTTGAACCGAATCAGATGGAACCGAATGCTGCCGACAGCCATGGCTAGCCTCCCCGGGATACCAGCAAAATGCCGGCCAGGATCAACACCATGCCGGCGAGTTTGGCGGGAGCCAGGGACTCGTGAAACAGGCAGGCGGCCCCGAGACTGACCAGCACGAACGTCAGGCCCACGAGGACCGGATAGCCCGTGCTGACTTCCGTGATGGACAGGGCATAGAACCATACCACCGCCGCCAGACCATACAATACGACCCCTCCCAGAAACGCGGGTTGCGTCAGCGTCGCCAGCCATCCCGACAACCAGTGGCCGGACGAGGCGGAGATTCCGCCGGATTTCAGCAGGCCGTGACGCAGAAGAAGATTGGCCAGGGCCGTCAACAGGGCGCAGCCGCCGATCAGGAGGAAGCGAATGGATTTCATCGGCCCTCCGCCGCCGGCAGCAGCCGGGCCGGTACGCCGGCGACGACACCGTCCGGCGGAACGTCTTTGGTCACCACGGCCCCGGCCCCGACCAGGGCGCGCTCTCCGATCACTACGCCGCAGAGAATCGCGGCGCCGCTGCCGATGGATGCACCGCGTTTCACGACGGTCGGCACGCATTCCCAATCCGCTTCGGTCTGCAACGCCCCGTCCGCCGCCGTGGCCCGCGGCTTCTTGTCATTGATGAAGATCACCCCGTGCCCTACGAACACCTCGTCCTCGATGGTGACCCCTTCGCAAATGAAGCTGTGCGACGAAATCTTGCAGCGGGCGCCGATCACCGCTCCTTTCTGGATTTCCACAAACGCTCCGACACGGGTTTCGTCGCCCAGGGCACAACCATACAGATTGACCAGCCCCGGCTGGTGGATCACCACGTCCCGGCCCATTTTCACGCTGCTGGAAATGCCCATGCTCGGAATGCCTTTCTCGCATCAATATATCGAAATACGAATTCCGATAAAGCAGTATTATTCCTCTGCCGGTCCCGGTCCGCCGTCCGTCCACTCCCGGTGGCCGTGGCGGGCGTAGTGATGCATGACGCGGTCGAACTGGGCCGTGACCGCGTCGCGGCGGGCGCCGCCGAACAACGAGACGACGGTCACGCCCAGCGTTCCCGCGGCGAAGCCGGGCACCAGCTCATACAACCCCGTATGGCTCATGAAGTTCTTCCAGAGGATGACCGTGGCGCCGCCCAGCAGCATCCCGGCCAGCGCACCCGCCCGCGTCGTGCGCCGCACGAACAGCGACGCCAGCACCACCGGCCCGAAGGCGGCGCCGAACCCCGCCCACGCATAGGACACCAGCCCGAACACCGAGGCATCCGGATCGCGGGCCATGACATACGCCGCCCCCGCAATCAGCATCACCGCCCCGCGTGACATCCACAGCAGTTCGCGGTCGCCGGCCTGCTTGCGGAGCAGCGCATGATACACATCGCCGGACAGCGCAGAGGCGGCCACCAGCAGCTGGCTGTCGGCCGTGGACATGATGGCGGCCAGGATCGCCGACAGCAGCAGGCCTGCCAGGAAGGGAGGAAACAGCGCGCGAACCATCTCCATGAAGACGCGCTCGCCGTCGGCCAGCCCCGGCACGAAGGCCGCGCCCACGCATCCGACCAGCACCGCCGCGGACAGCGCCAGCACCACCCAGACCATGGCGATCCGGCGCGCCTGCACCACCTCGCCCGGATGCCGGATCGCCATGAACCGCACCAGAATGTGCGGCATGCCGCAATAACCCAGCCCCCACCCCAGCGTGGACAGCATGGCGACAACCCCCACGCCGCCGGCCCCGTCCGCGTAGGTCAGCAGGTTGAACATCTGCGCCTTGCCGGCCGCCGCCAGCGCCGCGTTCATCGGCTCCACGCCCCCCAGCCGGTGAATCCCCATCGCCGGCACCAGCCCGATCGCCGCCAGCATCAGCATGCCTTGGAACAGATCCGTCCAGCAAACGGCCATGAAGCCCCCCAGAAAGGTATAGGTCAGGATGACCCCCACGCCCAGCAGCAGGGCGCCCTGGTAGGACAGGCCAAACACCGTGTTGAACAGTTTGGCGCCGGCCACGAACCCCGAAGCCGTGTAGATCAGGAAAAACACCAGAATGATCAGCGCGGAAACGGTCCGCAGCACGTGGGAACGGTCCTGAAACCGGTTTTCAAAAAAATCGGGAATGGTAATCGCGTTGCCGGCGATGCGGGTGTAGTGGCGCAGCCGCAGCGCCACGTGCCGCCAGTTCAGCCAGGTGCCGACGCCCAGACCCACGGCGATCCACAGCGAATCGGCCAGCCCCGCCGCATAGGCCGCCCCGGGCAGTCCCAGCAGCAGCCAGCCGCTCATGTCCGAGGCCTGCGCGGATATCGCGGTGACCCACTTGTTCAACCTGCGCCCGCCCAGGTAATAGTCGGACAGGGTCCGGGACCGGAAAAAGAACCAGACGCCGACAGCCATCATGCCCAGCAAATAAACCGCAAACGCCACGGTAATCCAACTGCTTCCACTCATGCTTCCGCGCCTCTCCTGTTCCTGTGATCCGCCGATTCTGCACAGGATCCACACAATGAAAAGCGGGAAAAACGCTTCACCCGGAAATCGGACCGCCTGCCTTTTGTGCGTTGTGCCCCGGCCGCGGCCGGGCTATAGTGCTGTCCACCGATAGTCGAAACGCCGCTCCCCGGCCAACGGGGACAAGGAGAAAACGAGCATGACGGAAAACAAACAGGCCTTGCCCGGACACGAAACCCAATCCAGCGAGATGAACTGCCCGAGCTGCGGGCGCTTTGTCGGCGCGGTCTCCAAATGCCCGTACTGCGGCGCCAAGGTCGAGAAGCGCATGAGCCTGGTCGCCACCCGCTGGGCCGCCGTCCTGCTGGCCACCATCGGCCTCTTCCTGCTGTGGCTGATGGCCGTGAAACGCGACGTCCCCGTTGTCCGGCTCAGCGATGTCCAGCCCACCATGAATTTCGCCCAGATCCGCGTCGAAGGCACCGTCAAAACCGATGCGCGCCCTTTCCGGACCGGCACCGGCATGAGCTTCAATTTCACCGACGGCACCGGCTCCATCATCGTCTTCGTCAGCAAGAAGCAGATGGACGCCATGACGGAGCAGAATCTCATTCCCAAGGCCGGCGACCAGGTCAGTTTCATCGGCGGGCTCAATGTGTCGGATGATCAGCTGTCCATGCGCCTGCTCAGCGTGAAGGATTTCCGCCTGACACGGGCCGTTGCCGAATCCGTCCGGCTGGGCGATATCACCGAGGCTCTCAAAGGCACCTCCGTCACCCTGGCCGGCAAGGTGACCCGACTGGAGCCCCCCCCGGAAGGCTCCAACCGGCCCTACGCCCTCCACATCCGGGATGATTCGGGAGAGCAGGTCGTCAATTTCTGGCAGTCGGAATACGAGCAAATCGAAAATCCCGACGCCCTGCCCGGCGCCTTCGTTCGCCTGCGCGTGTCGGTCGCCACGTATCAAAAGCAGCTGCAGCTCAAGCTGGGCTCCGCCCGGGACCTGGAAATCCTGGACGGCCCGCCTGCGGCCCCCGCCCCCGTCCTGAGCCCGGCCCAGAAAGCCGCCGAAACCTACCGGAAAACAACGCCTCCCGCCTCCCGCGACTTTTCACGCGGACGCGCCTCCGATGCCCCCGCCCTGGCCCCCGCCGACATCACGGCCGACCGCAAGGGCCACACGGTCCGCGTCCGCGGACGCGTGACCTCCGTCACCCCCCCGAAAGCCGGAACCAAGCAGCCGTTCGCCGTGATGCTGCGCGACGGCGACGCCTCCCTGCGCGTGACCTACTGGTCCAGCACCGATGAATTCATCGCCGACAAACCCGTCCCCGGCGCCGTCTTTGAGATGGAGGGCGTCGTGGATGTGTACCGCGACCGCCCGCAGCTGATGGTGGAAAGCGGCTACAAGGTCCGGCAGATCGAAGCGGCGCCGGCCCCGGCCGAAGCCCCCGCCCCCGTCGCCGTCTCCGCCATCACCGCCGCCGACAAGGGTCAGATCCGCACCGTGGAGGGAACCCTCGGCGCCCCGCGGGATCTCGGAAAGGGAACCGCCTACACACTGACCGATGAAAGCGGTTCCCTGGATCTCGTCCTGTGGCACTCCACCGTCCCGGCGGAGGTCCGGGACGCCCTGGCCGAAGGCCAGACCGTCGCCGCCACCGGCGTGATCGGCGAGTATGAAAACCAGTTGCAGCTCAAGGCCAACCCCGGCGAATCCGTGCGCCCGCTTCGCTGACCGGAAGGAGTCCCCGACATGTCCGCATTCTGGATCGTTCTCTTGTCTGTCTGCGCCGGCACCGTGCTGTCGAGCGTGCTGGCCTGCCTGCCCGGCCTTCACGTGTATAATGTAATGGGCGCCATGGTCCTCGGCATCCTGGCCCTCGAAGGCGGCACCCATGCCATCCCGCCCGACGTCTATCTGCCGGCCATGACCGGCATGATCGTCGGCTGGTCCATGCTCAACACCATCCCCGCCGTCCTTCTCGGCACCCCCGACGAGTCCGCCATGTTCACCGTCCTGCCCGGCCAGAAATACCTGATGGCCGGCCGCGGTTTCGAAGGCACCATGATCACCGCCGTCGGCGGCCTGGCCGGCGCCTTTTTCCTGGTCTGCGTCATGGCCCCGCTGGCTCCCCGCTATCTGCCGGTCTCCCAGCAGGTGCTCAAGGGCCACATGCATTGGGTGCTGTGGGTCATCATCACCTTCATGCTCATGTCGGAGTGGCCCAAGGGCGGCAACCGCGGCCCCGCCGGATGGGCCAAGTTCTTCGACGCCTGGAAAACCCTGATCGCCGGCCTGATCACGTTCCTGCTCGCCGGGCTGCTGGGATTCATTCTGCTGACCCGCTCTCCCGTCGGCCACGAGGTCGCCTTCCAGAACATCATGCCGGCCTTCGTGGGACTGTTCGCCATTCCCTGGTGCCTGCTTAACATGATCTCGGCGGCCAATGTGCCCCCCCAGCGCACGGCCAAAAGCCTGGCAATCAACGGCGATGTCATCCTGCGGTCGGTCTGGTCCGGCGGTCTCGGCGGCGGCATCGCCGCCTATTTTCCGATCGTCACCGGCGGCGTCGGCGGCATGCTTGCCGGCCATGCCACCGCCCAGCGCGACGAGCGCATCTTCATCATGGGCCAGGGCGTCTCGAAATTCATCTACTACGTCGGCGCCTTCATGCTTCTCTTCGTGCCCGGCCTGAACCTGACCCGCGGCGGCGGCGCCTGGATGATCAAAACCCTCTATACCCCCCTCGGCTGGGCCGACTATTATCTCGTCCTGGGCAGCATCGCCGTCGCCTCCGGCATCGCCTTCCTGATGATGGAGCCCCTCACCAAGCTGACCCTCAAGTTCATTGACCGTTTCAACTACCGCCACGTTTCGACCGTCGCCCTGGCCATCATCATCTTCATGGTGGTGGCCGTGACCGGCTGGATCGGGCTGTTCATCGCCGTGGTCGCCACGGGCATCGGCCTGCTGCCGGTGCTGTTCGGTTCGCGCCGCCTGAACTGCCTCGGCATCCTGCTGCTGCCCATCGCGTGCAACATGTCCGGATTCGGCGAAACCATCACCGGCTGGCTGCGGCTCACCTAACCCGAGGAGTAACACAATGAAAGGTTTTTCCCATTTCATGTCCGGCGTGGCCGTCGCATCATTCGGCCCCTGGGCCATCGAAGCCGCCCAGAGCGGCAACCCGATTTTCTTCGTCCTCGGCGGCGCCTGCGGCATCCTGCCCGACACCCTCGACTTCAAGTTCTACCGCTTCTTCTACCATCACGACGTCTACGTCACGCCCGACCCGAAGAGCCCCGACCCGCAATATGTCGCCGACGAAATCGCCCGCGCCGTCGCCATGGCCGTGGACGAAAAACGCTACATCAACCTCAAACTGGTCTCGGTCCGCCTCGGCGCCGACTTCTGGCAGCAGTATTCCGTCAAGTTCGACAACAACAAACTCGAAGTTCTGGTCAAGTTCGGCCCCGTGGTCAACACCGGCCAGGTCCCGGTCGAGGGCACCGAGAAACGCTACCCCACCGTCGCCCGCGCCAGGCTCAAGGCCAAGGTCATTCAAACCTATGACGCGGCGCTCAAAGTGGACATCTTCGACGGCCCGACCGTCGGCCTCAAGCCGATGGACAACGGCGACCTCGATCTGGAATTCCTGCCCTGGCACCGCGAGTGGTCCCATTCCCTGACTGTCGGGGCCTTTCTCGGCCTGCTGTGGATGGCCGGCGCCATGCTCTGGGCCGGCCTCCCCGCCGCCGGCAGCCTGGCCGGCGCGCTGTCCGGCTGGGCCGCGTTCAAGGGCGCCCTGGGCGTGCTGTTCCAGCACTATGCCGTCGCCTGGCAGGGATTCGTCACCATCGCTGCCTGCTACGGCGTGCATGTCGTCGAGGACCAGCTCGGCCACATGGGCTCCAACATCTTCTTCCCCATCACCAAGCTGCGCACCCCCGGCCTGCACTGGATGCATTCCGGCGACGGACTGCCCAACTTCCTGACCGTCTGGATCTCGTGCCTGCTGATCTTCTGGAACCTCTACCGCTATCAAACCGGCATGACCTTCCATTTCAGCTTCCTGCACCTGATGATGGTCGGCCTGGTCATTCCCGGACTCGCTTTCGCCGCCCTGAGATGGCTTCTCACCCGCGGCGAGAAAATCGTCGTCGTCAAAGGCGATGATGCCGATGATGAGTGGAACGAAATGAAAGCCTCCGGCGCCTGAGCCGCTCCCGTTGACAGTTCGGGGGTCCCCGGCTTAGGATTCAACTGGGATGGCCGGGATTTCCCGCTAATCGGAGACATGACATGGCCCGTATTCTGATCATCGACGACGACTCCGCGGTTTGCGACTATCTCGCCACCCTGGTGACCCGCCTCGGGCATCAGGCCGTTAAGGCCGCCACCTGCGCGGAAGGTCTGAAGCGGATGGCGGACCCCTCCAGCGAAATCATCATTGCCGACATCTATCTGCCGGACAGTCCCGATCTGGAGGAGTGGGTCGGTCAGCTCAAAGCCAACGCCCGGGGGCGCCCCCTGATCCTGATCACCGGCGAACCCTCCGAGGAACTCGCCGCCAAGGCCCGGGGCGGAGAAATCACCGCGTTGCTCACCAAACCCTTTGAACTGGCCTTCATCAAGGGGCTCCTGGCCCGGGCCAGCCGCGAAGTGCCCCCCCCGCCTCCGGACGCCTCGCCGGACGCATGAATTCTCCCGCTTCCCGGCCCATTTCCGTTCCAGGCTTGAAATCCGTATCTGCACCTGCCCTCTCGCCGGTTTCTTCCCCTTCTCCACCCTGCCCCGATTGGACAGCTGACCATTGGAACGCCATGGAATTCCACACACTTAATTAAGTATGTGGATTAGTTTATTTCTTATCTTATTATCTGCTAATATATAATAATTATTGTTTAATAAACTATTAAGATATTATTCTCGTTTTGATTAGTTAACTCTCACTCCTGTTTTCCATGATCCATCTGCTTCCCGCCCCCAATCAAGTAACGGTTCTGCCGGGCGAATGCCGGGTTCCAACGCCTCCGACCGCCAGAATTCCGCCGAAGATGGACCCCCGGGTTCGCCACGTGTTGCATGAAGTCTTTCCCGGGCTTCATCACGTGGCCTGCCACCAGCCGCATCCCTTCATCCGCCTGACCGAGAATCCGGGGGTGCCGGAATCCTACCTCCTCCGGATCACCCCCGCGGGCCTGACCCTGTCCGCCCCGGATGCCGCCGGCTTCTTTTACGCCTTGCAGACCCTGCGTCAGATCCGGCAGCAGGCCGGCGGCCTCCTCCCCTGCCTGGAAATTGCCGATGCGCCCGCCTTTCCTCTGCGGGGCTGTTATCTGGATGTCAGTCGCGGCCGGGTTCCGCGTCTCGACATGCTGAAACGCCGCATCCGCCTGCTGGCCTCGCTCAAGATCAATCACCTCCAGCTCTACTTCGAGCACCCCTTCCGGTTCCGCTTCGACCCCGACATAGCCGGCGAAGACGATGCCTTCGACGCCGACGATCTGAAAACCCTGGACACCTTCTGCCGGGACCACTTCATTGAACTCGTTCCCTCCTTCACTTGCTTCGGCCACATGGGCCGGATTCTGTCGCTGCCGCCCTACCGCGAGCTGGCCGAAGTCGAGTTTCCCGCCGCCTCGTGGGAGTCCGCCACCTGGCTCCAGCGCCTCCGGGGATGCACGCTGCACACCCGGGACCCCGACGCCCAGGATCTGATTTGCCGCATCCTGGACGAATTCCTGCCGTGTTTTTCTTCGCACCGGTTCAACCTGTGCGGCGACGAAACCTATGACCTCGGACGACGCACCCCCGATGCCTCCCCGGCCGACCTGGCCCGCCAATACACCGACCATCTCCGCTTTCTCCACCGGGAAGCCGCCCGGCATGGCAAATCCCTGATGCTGTGGGGCGACATGCTGCTGAAGCACCCCGAGACCATTTCCCGTCTCTCCGACGGCTGCGAAATCCTCGACTGGGCGTATTTTCCCTCCAACCGGTTCGAGAAATGCGGCGAATTCATCTCGCACGGCCTGCCGACCGTGGTCTGTCCATCGGTGCGGGGGTTCGGACGCCTTTTCAATGCCGTCGAAGAAGCCCGTGCCGTGCTTGCGGCCTACGCCCGCACGGGTGAACAACTCGGCGCCCGCGGCCTCCTCAACACCGACTGGGGCGATTACGGACATTTCAACATGCCGCCGGGCGCCCTGCACGGGCTGGCCCTCGGCGCCCAGCTCGCATGGAATCCGCGCAACGACTCCGGAACGGAATTCGACCGGGCCTTTTCGGCCTTGTTGTTCGGTGCGCCGGACTCGCGCCCCGCACAGTTGTTTTCCCTGGCCGGATCGGTTCCCGACTCCCTGGCCGCCTGGCCGTTTGCCCCGCTGAAGAATATCCCCGCCCCCGCCGACATCTCCTCCGCGCTCGAACTCGCCGAACAGGCCCCGGCCTGGGCGGACGAGTTTTCCCGGCTGCCCTCCACCGAATGGGGGGACGAGACCGACCACGACCAGCTGGCGCTGGCCTGCCGGTTTCTGCAATTCAGCGCCCTGGTGGCGTCCCGGGCACCGGCCCGGCGCACGCGCCCCCTGCTGGACGAACTCGAAAAAGCCTATGCGCCGCTCTGGTTTGCCGAAAGCCAGCCCCGCGGCCTCCTCGACATCCATGCCCGCGGCTTCGAGCCGATGCGCCGGCACCTCGATGCCGGCGGGTGAACCAGTTCCGGTTCGCCTCCACCCCGGCTTTCGCCCCGCGGGGGCATGAGTTCACGACAAACCCTGCACATTTCTCTCGATCCTTCCCCGGACCGTCTGCGGTGCGGCAACTCTCCAGCCCCCGCCTTGCCAGCCTGCCCGGCTTCGTCGGCGCTGTCCCGCGTGAACCGTTGCCGCCATGCGCCGCGATCCTGCTGCTCTGCGCCGCTCCTGGCCCTCTGGTCGCCGCCCTGTCCGCGTCTCCTTTCCTCGACACCGAGGCCGCCCGCGAGGATACCCTGGAGCGCTGCCTGCCCGGGCCGGATGCGACACGAACCATCTCGCCGCGCTCCGCCAGGCCATCACCCACTACTATCGCACCCCCTCGCCCTCGACATGTCCGCCTTCCCGCCCGCCACGGACGGCTTCCGCGAGTTTACAGCCTCCATCGGCGACTTCGTCGCCGCCCTCGGCACCAACCGGCTTTCCTTTTCGACCACCCCTTCGAACTCAATTGCTTCGACACCGCCCTGCTTTTGGCCGGGCCGGAAATGGACGTGAAAATGGATTTGCATTCGTGCAACGGCCCTTTCTCGCCGTCCAGGTCACTACCAACTTGAATCACTGGCTGATCCCCGTCGCTTCGCTCCGCGACGTCTATGCCACCGCGTATCCGGATTGGTACGGAGCCTTCATGGAGAATCAATTCCATCTGGTTTTCACCGGGAAACACAAGGCAATCCTGTCTTCCCTCTACCAGTACCAGCCCCTTCCCCTGGGCACGTCATCGGACACCATTGCGACCGAGACGCAGGAGGCCCTCCAGCGGCATTGGCGTCGCTGCGGCATCCGCTTTCCGCGCCGCCTCTCCCTCGTCATGCTCCACCGGGCCAGCACCGACTACCATCTGGCCATTTCCGACCACATGGGCGTACTGCACAAGAATAACAACGGCTGGCTGTATCTCGAAAAGACCGGCGGCAAAGGCCCGTTCCTGCGAATCGACGTCGAGGATCCCGCCGACATCGCCGCTTACTTTTCAACCATGACCTGGCCGGACTACGCCTTCAACTTCCTGTCGGTCAACGAGAATCTGTTCCTCGACGTGCCGCTCATGCCACAAGCCGCCCCCATGGCCACATCCACGGCCGAGCGCGCCCGGCAGGCGATCCGGCGGCGCTACAACGACATCTCCCCGGTGAAGCTCGACGACCGCGGCTATGCCGCCAGTGCCGAGTTGAACCTGGTTCCCGGCGTTCGAATGGACGACATCCGGGCCGATTTCGCCCAGGGCAGCGGGAACGAACTCGAGGGAAAATTCCTCGCCGCGCATTCCTCGTCGGCCCTCGCCGCCAACACCTTCGGCCCCTGGCGGAAAAATCCGCAACCGCTGTGCCTGATGGGAAGCCCGGGGTATGAGGTCCTCCAATTCGAAAAGCAGTGCCCCACCGGCCTCGGCGGCATCCCCCCCAACCTCGACCTGCTGGTCGACGGTCCCGGCATTGTCGTCGGCGTCGAATCCAAGTTCCTCGAATTCCTTTCCCCCAAGCCGCCCAGGTTCGCCGCCAGCTACACGCGCGAAAACCTGCCCCGGATGGAGGAATGCTGGGCCACGTGGATGGAGACGCTGAAAGACGGCCCGCCGCAGCATCTGGATGCCGCCCAACTCGTGCGCCACTACCTCGGCCTGCGCAACCAGTCCGAGTTCCAAGACAAGCGGATCGTCCTGCTCTATCTCTTCTGGGAACCCGAGAACTGGGCCGATTTCCCCGAATACCGCCGGCACCGGGAAGAACTCGCGGCATTCTACGACCACGTCAAGGACTCTGATGTCGCCTTTACCTGGATGACCTATCCCGATCTCTGGCGCCTCTGGGAATACCTTGGGCTCTACCCCGACCATCTGCGCGAAATCCGCCGGCGCTACCTCCTGGCCATCTGACGCCCCCCCCAGCCTCGACAACCTCCACGCCCTCGTCTTCGGTCCCATGGCCTGCTGGTTTTCCGGACCGGGCTTTGTTTCGTTGTCCTCATCCCCTTCGGCGTCATTCAAATGGATGGCACAAACAATTCCGGTATTGTTTGGTTTTTGTTAAAGCGCTAAGGTTTATCCGGATCTCAAAAAAGAGGTTAGATTTTAGAAAAGGCCCCTCACATGACTCAACCCACATCCCGCAGTTGTCGTGACGTGCTGGTGACGGTGCTGTGCGTGCTGCTGTATGCCGGCGCCGTGGCGGTCTATACCGTCTGGTCCTACCGGGAACACAAGGCAGCGCTGATGGAGCAGATTGATTCCCGCCTGCAGGCCGCACGCAGCCTGAAATACCTGCTGGCGGAAGATTTTCACGACCGGGCCCTGGGCCCGGATTCCATCTCCCGGGAGGAAGAACTCCGGAACCGCCGACTCGTCACGGAGTTCGGCGTCGAATCCGGCTTCGCCTGGGTGCACACCATCGCCGAGGCCGATGGGCGCTTCTATTTTTCCGCCCCGTCCGTATCGGAAGAAGAAGCCCTGGAACAGGAGAAGTGGTACTTCCATCCCTACGAGGACATTCCCGGGGAATTCATTCAAGCCTGGCGCGACCAGGAAACCGTGTATGTGAATTACACCGACCAGTGGGGCACCTTCCGTTCCGTCGCCCTGCCCCAGCAATCGCCCGGCGGCCGCAGCTACCTCGCCAGCGCCGATCTGGAAATCAGCGACATCCGCGCCATGATTCGTGAAAACCTCGTGCAGTCCATTCTCGTGGCCCTGTTTTTCCTGGTGGCCAGCCTTCCGCTCATCCTGCTGGTCATTCATCTGTTCCAGGCGCACACCCGGACGCTGCGCCGCCTGAACGTCGAACTGCAGCAGCACCGCGATCACCTCGAAGAACTGGTGCAGCAGCGCACGGCCGAACTGGAAAAAGAAACCAGACGCCTCCAGGAAGCCCTCGACAAGGTTCGCGCCCTGCGCGGCCTGCTTCCCATCTGCGCCGCCTGCCGGAAGATCCGCGACGACGACGGCTACTGGGACCAGCTCGAGAACTACGTCCTCAAACACACGGACACGGAATTCTCCCACGGCCTGTGTCCCGACTGCCTCCAGCGCCTGTATCCCGAATTCGCGCCGGACGACAACCCGCCTCCGCCCTGACCTGTTGGCGGGCCGAATGCATTTCACACCGCCTGCGCCATGATTCTCATGGTTGGCAAACCATGAGGATCGGGCCGCACACCCGGGCACTGCCCATCCGCTTTTTCCACGCCAAGGAAAAAGTGTTCCCATGCCGCAAAAAAGGCTTACAGTGCCGGTTATGCGCGTCACGTTTCTAGGCACCGGCACCTCCTACGGCATCCCCATGCCGGGATGCGACTGCCCGGTCTGCCGCTCCGCCGACCCGCGCGACCGTCGCCACCGCACGGCCATCCTGGTCGAAAGCCCGGACGCCGCCCTGCTGCTGGATACCCCGCCGGATCTGCGGACCCAGTGCCTGGCCTTCGACATCCGCCGCATCGACGCCGTGCTGATGACCCATGACCACGCCGACCATCTGTTCGGGTTCGACGACCTGCGCGCCTATACCAACCGGATGCCCGAACCCATGCCGGTATGGGCGTCGGCGGGAACGGCGCAAACCCTGCGGCGCATCTTCGCCTATCTCGACCAGCCCCCCCTGCCCGGCACCTCGCTGGCGCGCATCGCGCTTCACGTCGCGGAGGGACCGTTTGATTTCATGGGCTTCCGCCTGACGCCCCTGCCCGCGGAGCACGGGCGCGCCGACATGATCGGCTGGAAGTTCGAGCACGACGGCCGGTCGTTCGCGGCCATCCCCGACTGCAAGACGCTTCCTCCCGAGACGCTGGCCCTGTGCCGGGGCGTGGATCTGGCGGTGCTGGACGCGCTGCGCATCCGTCCGCATCCCACCCATATGAATCTGGACGAATCCGCCGCCGCGCTGAAGGCCATCGGGGCCAAACGCTCGCTGGTGATTCATCTGTGCCACGAGGTCTCCCATGTCCAGGCGGAGCAGCGGCTGCCCGGCGGTATCGTCCCGGCCCATGACGGGCTCCGGATCGAGTGGTAGGCGCCATGTCGCATCCCTCCAACTGGTCCCCGGCCGAGGCCCGCGCCCGGATCCGGCGCGGCGAATGGACCGGCCCCACCGCGCTCCTGGCTCCCGGATTCGTCCAGGCCAATCTGGTCATCGTGCCGCGCGATGCCGCCCGCGACTTTCTCGCCTTCTGCCAACGAAACCCGGCCCCCTGTCCGCTGATCGAAGCCCTGCCGCCGGGCGAATGGCGGCCGGCAGCGGATTGGGCGTCCGAGGCCGATCTTCGCACGGATCTCCCGCGCTACCGGATCTACGAGCGGGGCCTCCTGGCCCGCGAGGCAACCGACCTCCTCCGCGACTTCCATGAAGACCTGGCCGCCTTTCTGCTGGGCTGCAGTTTTTCGTTTGATGCCGCGCTGGCCCGGGCCGGACTCCCGGTCCGGCATGTGGAAAGCGGCCGCAATGTGCCTATGTACGAGACCTGTATCCCCTGCCGGCCGGCCGGCGTGTTTGCCGGCCCGATGGTCGTTTCCATGCGGCCGATCCCGGAGGCCCGGGTGAAACAGGCCGCGGAGATCACCCGGCGCATCCCGCTTGCCCATGGAGCGCCCGTGCACGCAGGCGACCCGGCGCAAATCGGCATTCGCGACCTGGCCCGTCCCGGGTACGGCGATGCCGTGGACATCCGTGCGGGCGAAGTCCCGGTCTTCTGGGCGTGCGGCGTCACGCCGCAGGCCGTCGCCCGGGCCGCCCGCCTGCCGCTCATGATCACCCATGCGCCGGGAAGCATGTTCATCACCGACCGCCGAACGGCCGACCTGGAGTCCCGGGATGAATGACGGAATCCGGCTGCTGCTGGGATTTGCGGCGGGCGGTCTGGCCGTGGCGGCCACCACCCTGCTGGCCGAACGGCATGGCAGCCGCCTGGGCGGCTACATCGGCGGGCTGCCCTCCACCCTGGCCGTCGCGCTGCTGTTCGTGGCCCTGACCGGCGGGAGTGACGCCGCCATCCGGGCCTCCGGAATCGCCCCGCTCTCGTTCGGAATCAACGGCCTGTACGTCCTGCTGTTCGTGGCGCTGACGCCGCTTGGATTCTATTGGAGCATGGGACTGGCGCTGGCGGCCTGGGCGGCGGCCCAGTCCGCCATCATCGTTCACGGGGCGCCCCCGCTGACGTTTTCCCTGGCCGCCTGGGGAATCTGCTTCGGCCTGTGCTGGCTGGGGTTCACCCGCTGGTTCCGGGTGGCGCCTCAACCGTCAACGGGGCTATCCACCGGTGCGGGAATCCTGCTGCTGCGGGCGACCGTCAGCGGCGCTCTCGTGGCGGCCGCCGCCGCGGCCTCGCTGTGGTGGGGGGCGGTCGCCGGGGGCGTCCTGGCCTCCCTGCCCGTGGTGTTCATCTGTTCGCTGTTCATTGCCTACCGCCGCCTGGGCCTGGCGTTTGCCCGCGCTCTGGCCGGTTCGCTGGTCTTCAGTGCCGTGATCAACTGCACGGCGTTCGCCCTGCTCTTCCGCCTGGCCCTGCGGGTTCTCGACATCCTGCCCGCCTTTGCGGCGGCCTATGCCGCGACCCTGCTCGCCGCCTGGCCCCTCTACCACCTCCACCTGGGCAGCTTGTCCGACGGCGCTTCGCCCGGACGGGACGAGGCGCCGGACCGTTGACGCGCCGCAGCGGCCCTTGATCGCCGCCCGGCTCTGCGATAAGATGACCTCCATGAAAACCCGACTGCTGTCTGCGTTGCTGCCTGTTCTTCTGCCCCTGACCGCGCCGGCTCAAATGCCGCCGCCCGCCCCGGAGTCCGCCCCGCCGCCGGCCGCGCTGGCGCCCAAAATCGTCTGTCCTGAAACCGTCTATGATTTCGGCGAAAAGGAAAACAGCCAGGTGGTCGAGCATCATTATGTCGTCCGCAACGAAGGCACCCTTTCACTGGAAATCCGCGGCGTGCGGGCCTCCTGCGGATGCACGGCCGTGAAGCCGACAGACAGCGTGGTGCCGCCGGGCGGCGACACCACCATCCAGGCCCGCTTCGATCTGCGCGGCCGAAGCGGCATGCAGGTCAAAACCATCACCGTGGAAAGCAACGATCCGGAAAGACCCGTTGTACACCTGCAAATCCGGGGCACGGCGGTTCAGGGGCTCCGCGCCCAGCCGTCCACGCTGTTTTTCGGCCGGATCGAGCCCGGGGCGGAGCGGACGCGCGCCTTTGAAATCCAGTCCGGCCGCGGCCCGATCCAAATCCAGGAAGTCCGGACGACCGATCCGGGGCTGGTGGTGTCGCCGCTGGAGCCCGAGCCCGGCGCGGATGGCACCCGGCACCGGTTTGAACTGACCCTGGGCGACTCCCTTCCCCCGGGAACCGTCAACGGCCAGGTCATCGTGAAAACAGACGTGGAAGACGGCCGCGAGGTCGCCATCCCCGTCGCCGCCTATCTCGTCGCTCCGCCCGCCCAGCCATGAACCTCGCAGGCAGCCGCCTGCCGCTGCGCCGAGCCGCGCAACTGGCCCTGGACAGCGCGATGCTGCTGGCCGTTGCCGGCCTGCTGGGCAGCCTCGTCAATACCATCCGCCCCGAAACCACCCGCCTGCCGTGGGTCAGCGACTGGGACCGGCACATTGAAACCCTGGCATTCCGCGCCGGCATCCCCGTCACCTTTCTGCAGGGCGCGCGCCAGCGCGTGGGCGATGCCTCCACGGCCATTCTGGATGCGCGGAGTTCCGAGGAGTACGCCGCCGGCCACCTGCCCCGCGCCCTGTCCCTGCCGGTTTCCGACGCCGACCGGCGGATTCTCGACTACGCGCACCGCCTGACGCCCGACACGCCCATCCTGGTCTATTGCGGCGGAGCCGACTGCGATGACGCCCTGGAACTCGCCAAGCGGCTGCGCGAATTCGGCTTCCGGGATCTGACGCTCTACCCCGGCGGCCTGGCGGAGTGGAGAGAATACGGCGGAGACATTCTCGAGGGAGTTGCCCCATGATCCGCGCGCGTCCCCTCTTTATCTGGCTGGCCCGCCTTGCGGTGGCCGCCGTGTTTCTGGGGGCCTGCATCGCGAAGATCCGCGACCCCGAGGCCTTCGCGCTGGCAACCCACCGCTACCGTCTGCTGCCCGGAGGCCTGGTCAACGCAGTGGCCATCCTGATGCCCTGGCTGGAACTGACCTGCGGCGCCGCGCTGCTGGCGGGTCCGCGCCGCGGACGGGCCGCCGCGGCCTTCCTGCTGACCGCCATGCTGCTGGTCTTCACCGGCGCCATTTCCCTGAACCTGATCCGCGGCATCGAAGCCTCCTGCGGCTGCTTCACCACCCGCGCCGACGCCGCGGTTTCCGACGGCTGGAATCTCCTGCGCAACGGCGCGCTGATCTGGCTGTCGGCGGCGGTCTTCCTCGACGCCTTTCGCGAACCGGCGCGCCCGGAGATTCCATGAACCCTTCCCTCCAATCCATCTTCGAAGTCTTCGCCGTCGGGGCGGGGCCGTCCAGCACCCACAGCATCGGGCCGCAGCGCGCCGCGCGCCGGTTCATCGAATCGCTGACCGTCCCGCCGGCGCGCGTGCGCGTGACGCTCTACGGCAGCCTGGCCGCAACCGGACGGGGACACTGGACCGACCGCACGCTGATCCGCACGCTGGACCCGGTGCGGGCCGAAATCGTATTCGATTCCCAGGCGACCGCCCTGCCCCATCCCAACACCATGAAGTTCGAAGCCCTGGATGCCGCCGGACAGTCCGTGAAGGAGTGGACCGTCTGCAGCATCGGCGGCGGTCATCTGGCCGAAGCCGACGGGCGCCCCCTCCCGGCGACGGAGCACCCCGTGAGCTACCCGGTCGCCAACATGGATGACGCCCTGGACTACTGCCGGGCCAACGACCTGACCTTCTGGCAGCTGGCGGAACAGACCGAAACCGACCTGTGGCCCCGCCTGGGCCGGATCTGGAGCGCCATGCGCGACACCATCCGGCGCGGGCTGCACAGCAAGCAGATCATCCTGCCCGGACGTCTCGAACTGGCGCGGCGCGCCGGCACCACCTGGCGGCGCGCCAGGGATCTCAACGGCACGCCGCACGACATGGGCCTGATCGCGGCCTTTGCCCTGGCCGTGGCGGAGGAAAACGCCGCCGGCATGCAGGTGGTCACCGCGCCGTCCTGCGGGGCGGCCGGCGTCCTGCCCGCGGTCCTCTACTTCTTCAAGACCGTGCGGCGTCGCCGCCTGCCGGAAATCCTTCAGGCGCTGGCCACCGCCGGATTGTTCGGCGCCTCCATCCGCGCCAACGCCACCGTCTCGGGCGCGGAGGCCGGCTGCCAGGCCGAAATCGGGTCCGCGTGCTCCATGGCGGCGGCGGCGGTCGCCCAGCTCAACGGCGGCACCCTCAACCAGATTGAGTACGCCGCCGAAATGGCCATGGAGCACAATCTCGGCCTGACCTGCGACCCCATCGAAGGCTATGTGCAGATCCCCTGCATCGAACGCAACATGAACGCCGCGCTGCGCGCCGTGGAATGCGCCATCTTCACCCTGCTGACCGACGGACGCCATCTCGTCAGCTTCGACGACGTGATTGAAGTGATGAACCGCACCGGGCGGGATCTCCAGGCCGCCTACCGCGAAACCGCCACCGGCGGCCTGGCCCGGCTCTGGCGCCGCGATATCGAACGCCGCCTCCAGAGGACACCGCCGCCATGAACGCGCCCGTCCGCGAATTCTCCTGGTCCCATGCCCGCCACGAGACGTTCCAGACCTGCCTCAAGCGCTACTATTTCGCCTACTACGGCGCCTGGGGCGGCTGGGATGACCACGCCCCCGCCCCCGCCCGCGAACTCTACATGCTCAAGCGGCTGAGCACCCGCCAGCAATGGGCCGGCCACCATGCCCATCTCGCCATCGAAACCCTGGTCCGGCACGCCCGCCGCGATCCCGCACGCGCCGCCCAAGTCGAGGCCCGCCAGATCGACCTCATGCGCCGCGAATTCCGCGACTCCCGCTCCGGCGCCTACCGCCAGAATCCCGTGCGCACCCCCGCCCTCTTCGAACACGAATACCGGATCGACGTGCCCCCCGAAGAATGGAAAGCCACCGTCGACCGCGTCTCCGCCGCCGTCCGCGGCTTCCTCGCGTCGCCCCTCTGGGCCGCGATCCGGGAGCTGCCCGACGACGCCCTGCTGTCCGTGGAACGCCGCGCCCATTTCGAACTCGACGGCCTCAAGGTCCACGCCGTTCCCGACCTGGTCGTGCGCCGGGACGGACGCGTGGTCATCTACGACTGGAAGACCGGTTCGACCCCCCTGACGGAACACCGCATCCAGCTGGGCATCTATGCCCTGCTCGCGACCGACCGATGGACCGCCGATCCCGCCGCCATCGACGCCGTCGCCTGCAACCCCCTGACCGGCCGGCAGGAATCCTTTGCCTACACCGCCGACGACCTGGAAACGCTGCGGGATTTCATCCGCGACTCCGCCGATGAAATGCTCTTTCCCCTGGTGGACCCCGAGCGCAACGACGCCGGCGACGGCGAGACATTCGACTGCACCGACCGCCCCGAGCCCTGCACCGTCTGCCCGTTCCTGCGCGTCTGCCCGCGCTGGCGGTCTTAGAGCGTTTTTCAAATATTCATAGCCGCGCCCAGCGGGCGCAGCAACAGCAAGGCGGATCGGTTGTAGCTGCGCCCGTTGGGCGCGGGGCTGTTGATTCAATTCCCGGCTCCATCGGGAACGGCTACACGAAATTGTAATACGCTCTAGTCCCCCCCGGAACGGGCGGGAACAGTCCGGATTTTCCACGCCATGGAAAAATTTCCGCGAAGTTTTCCACGCCATGGAAAACTTTTTTCCACACCGTGGAAAATCCGGATTCATTGCCGCGGGGGACCCCGCCGCGGGTTCGGCGTCAGTCCGCCGCGGCGGACCCCGCCGCGGCGTTTTCGCGCGCCAGTTTGCGTTCCAGCGCGCGGATGTTCAGGGTGCTGACATCGGTGGCCACCTGGTCCTCCACGTTCCGTCGGAAAACCTCCAGGGCTTCGCGGTCCCGGCCCAGCCGGCGCAGCTGGATGCCCAGCTGCTCGCGGTAAAACACGTGGCGCGGCTGGTAATCCGCCGCGCGGCGCATGTGGGCCAGGGCCTCCTCCGGACGGCCGGCAGCGTTGAGCGCGCGGGCCAGGCCGAACTCCGCCGCCATCTCGCGGGGATTCCGCGCCAGCGCCGCCTCGTAATGGCCGATGGCTTCCTCCGCCAGCCGCCGCTTGCCTTCCTGCTCCGCCGCCAGATCCGGGTCGCGGTACCACATCGCCCGGCCGGCCTTGAAATGCCCCAGCCCCAGATGCGGCTGCCAGTCCAGCCGGTCCCAGCGGATCGCCCGGCGGTAATCCCGTTCCACGCGATCCCACTCCAGCCGGCTGCGCGCCAGGTCGGCTTTCAGGTTCCAGAAATAGGCCATGCCCATGGACAGCGCCCCCCAGACGCCGAGCACGCAGGCCGCCGCGCCCGCGGCGCCCGCCGCCCGGCGCAGGAGTTGTGTACGGCCGGCCGGCACTTCCGTTCCCCGTTCCATTGCCGCCCAGACGCCCCAGGACAGTCCGACCACCCAGACCAGCGCATGCGGATTGGGGAAAATATGAAAGTTGAAATCGAACAGCGCGTGCAGCAGGCAGGCCGCCAGCGCGCCCGCCGCGCCCGCCAGCAGCACGGCCGGCTCGTCCGACCGGCTGCGGAGCACGGCCCGGGCGATGCCCCAGACGCTGACCAGCAGGGCCAGACCCGCCAGCCCGAACCCGACAGCTCCGTGTTCCAGCGCCAGCTGGATGTAGTCGTTGTGGACATAGTCGTAGTGGAGATGCTGGGTCACATTCCGCTGGAACGGCGGATACGCCCACGCATACCCCCCCCCGCCATGGCCCAGCCACGGCTGCGCGCGAAACATCGCCGGCGCGTCCCGCCACATTTCCATGCGGATGCCTCCGGCCCTGGCCGGATTCTCCAGCACCTGGCCGATGCGCTCCCGGACCGCCGGCAAGGCATGCCAGGCGGCGAATCCGCCGGCCGCGCCCAGCAGGGGCAGCACCACCGCGGCGGTCAGCAGCCAGGCCCGGCTTTTTCTCCACGCCAGCAGCAGCAGCGCCGCCCCCACGCCGCCCGCCATGCCCAGCCAGCCGCTGCGCGACTGGGTCCAGTACAGCACCGGCAGCGTCACCACCAGATAATACCCCGACAGCATCCGCAGCGGAAATCCCGCGGCGGGCAGCGCGATCAGCACCATCGCCACCGGAACCAGCATGGCGATCAGATTGGCCAGATGGTTGGGACACAGATAGGTCCCGCTGGCGCGCAGCCCGTACTGCTCGGCCCGCGGCATCCACAGCACCATGCGCGATCCGTCCATGTGCTGCACCCACGCATACAGTCCGTTCAGGGCGACCGCCGCCAGCAGCACGCCGAGAACCCATTTCCAGCGGTGTTCGCGAAACCCCAGCTGGGTCCAGGCAAAGCCGGCCGCCAGCAGGCACCCCCAGCGCAACGCCGCCTCGCGCGCCGCGTGGGGCACCGCCGCCCAGACCACGCCCAGCGCGACATACGCCGCCATCAACGCCCACAGGAAAAACCCCGGCGGAATCGCCCAGCGCGGCGTTCGGGAAAACCACAGGGGACGGGACAGCACCAGGGCGGATCCGGCCAGGGACAGCGCCAGCCCGGGGGCATAGCCCCAGACACGCGTGGATCCCATCAGCCCCATGCCCCCGGTCGCCGGCCACATCAGCAGCAGCAGCGACAGCACATCATACACGCGCTCCCGCGGAGAAGGCCGACGGCCCGGTACGACCCGCTCCCGGCGATTCTCCATGGCGCCGCCGCGCACGCCGCCTACCAGAGGCTGCGCTGCACCTCGATGATGTCGTCCGGCTCCAGCAGAATGTCATCTCCCGGGGTCCGTTCCAGCCGCCGCGCGTTGCGGATGTTCTTGACGATCTTGCCGCCGCGCTTGACCACGACCCGCCCGCTGGCGAATTCGGTATAGCCCCCCGCCCCGGCGATGGCCTGCGACACCCGCGTGGCGGACATGATCTGATAACGCCCGGGCGAGCGGATTTCGCCCTGCACAAAATAATACCGCGTGGGCACCACCACCCCGACGGAGATGTTCCGGTAAATGCCTTCGTCCAGATAGGTCTGGCGGATGTGCCGCGCCAGCTCCGACGAGGTCCGGCCGGCCGCCAGCACTTCATTGATGAACGGCAGATTCACCATCCCGTTCTCATCGATGATGGCTTCGATCGCCTCCGCATTGGGTATGCCCCGGAGAGTGATCTGCACCACGTCGCCCGGCTTGAGGCTGTAGGCCACGCCGTCGAACGCAAGCTCCTCACCGGGCGTTTCCGCCGGCGCAGGGGAAGCGGATTCCGCGGCCGGCGGCGCGACGATCTGCACCGGGGCCGGGGCCGCCGGAGCCGGCGGCGGTTCGGGCGCGGGGGCCGGCGCAGGAGCCGGCTCCGGTTTCGGAGCCGGGGCGGGCTTGGCCACGGGACGGGCGCTCGGCGCCGGCTTGGCGGGAGCGGGCTTGCGCGGCTCCGCCGGCCTGGCGGGGCGGGCCGCTTCGGTCCGCGCGGCCGGCGCAGGGGCGTCCGCCTCCTCCCGGCCGGAAACCGACGGCGCCGGCGCCCGGCTGCGTTCCGCCACCAGCTGGGCGTACCGGTCGTAGATGCGCCGGTTGTGGCTGGGGGCCGTGGAGCAGCCGGCGGCCAGCAGGCCGGCCAGCAGCGGGACCAGGAGCAGTCGTTTCGAAACCAGTGGATTCACGTCTCAGGCTTCCGTTGCATCGTCGTCTTGTTCATGCTTCGTGCTACCATAATACTTCTTCGTTGTATAGTGGTAGTAGTAGTAGTAATCGTCGCGCATGATGTTGATGTTGTTGAGCACCGAGCCGAGGAGGCGGCCGCCCGCGTTTTCGATCATGCGCTTGGCGCGCAGCGAGATGATCTTGGGATACTTGCGGTACTGCACGACCAGCAGCACGCCGTCCACTTCGCCCGCCAGGATCGCGGCGTCGGTCACGCCCAGGATCGGCGGCGAGTCCAGCAGAACGTAGTCGTACTGGTCCTGGACCGCATCGAGCGCCGCGCGCAGCCGCGGGCTGTTCATGATGCCCATGGACCCGCGGCGCAGCCGGCCGCTGGTCATCATCCACAGGTTCGGCACCCCGGTTTCCTGAATAACCTCTTCGGCCTTCATTTCCCCGGTCAGCACGTTGACCATCCCGATGCGGTTGGGCAGGCCGACCATCTTGTGCTGCACGGGGCGGCGCAGGTCGGAGTCGATGATCAGCACCTTGCTGCCCTGCTCGGCGCAGACATAGGCGAGATTGAACAGGGTGGTGGACTTGCCTTCGCCCACGCCGCCGCTGAGCACGGCGAAGATCTTCTGGTTGCCCTCCCGCGCCAGCAGCGCCAGGCTCGTGCGCAGCGACCGGTAGGCCTCGCCCTGCCCGCTGGACTGCCCGGCTTCGGTCAGCGGCCGCGACTGCTGCGGAATCACCGCCAGCACCGGCAGGCCCAGGTACTTCTCCACCTCGTCCACGGTCTTGATGGACACGTCGAGGTACTCCACGAAGAACGCCAGGCCCACGCCCGCCAGCAGCCCCAGCACCACGCTCAGGAAAATGTTCAGCACCACCAGCGGACTCGACGGACGCTGCGGCGGCTCCGCTTCTTCGATGATCTCCACCGTCGTGCGCGGCACCTCGACTTCAATGCCCGTCTGCGTCACGCGGGCCCGCAGCGCTGTCAGGATGTCGCGCTGCACCTGCACATTGCGCTCGGCCCGGCTGAAGGGCAGGTAGTCCGCGCCTTCCGACTCGATATCGAGGGCTTTGATGGCCTGCAGTTCCTCGTCCAGCGCGTTGTATTTCTGAAGGGCGACCTCGTAGTCGGCCCGCAGGCCGGCCTTGAGCCCCGCCAGCGCCGAATCCAGCTGGCGGCGCAGTTCGTCCACCGCCCCCTTCAGCCGCAGGACGTCGGGATGATTTTCGCCGACCACGCCGGTGTTGAGCATCAGCTCCAGGCTGACCTCGCTGTCGATCAGCTGCTGCCGGATGGACATCAGGGTGGGATCCTGCACGATGTAGGCCGCCGCCTCCATCAGCTCGGTGCCGTCCAGGTTTTCCAGCTGCTCCAGCCGCGCCTTGCGCACCAGCATCTCCACCCGGGCGGCGCTGCGTTCGCTCTCGAGCATGTTCAGCCGCGTGGTCTCCACCCGGATCCCCATGCCCATGCGCCCGACCAGCGCAATCCCCCGTTCCTCGCGGATGCGCTGCAGTTCGGCCTCCGCCTCCTCCACCCGCTCCTGCTGCTTGCGCACCTCGTTGCTGATGGCGTCGATGGCCCGCTGGATTTCCCGCCGCTTGGCGTTCAGCCGCCGGTCCCGGTACACGTTGGCAATCTCGTTGGCGACCTCCGCCGAGCGCTTCGCATCCTCGGTCGTGACCCGGATGTTCATCAGCACCGTGTCGCGGTCTTGCTCCACCCGCAGGCTCCGGGACAGGATCTGCAGTGCCAGATCGATCGTGATCGGCGATTTGTCCTCGTTGAGCTCCGCGCCCCACACCCGCTGCAGGTTCAGCCGGCGGATCACCTCCGTCAGCACCGGCCGCGAGCGCATGATCTTCTCCTGCGTCATCAGGAAGAACGGATTGTAGCCCATCCGGGTGGCCTGCCGGTCGTAGAACGGATCCACGTCCATGGCATCCTCGCGGACCTCCAGCTGCGTGGTCGCCGTGAATTTCTTGGGCATCATCAGCGTGTAGGCCGTGCCCGTCACGATCGTCAGCAGCGCCACCGCCAGGATGACCTCCTTGCGGTCGCGGATCACCCGCCAGTAATCAAGAAAATGGAGGGCCGAGGTCTGGTTGTCTTCTGCCATGGGGTCTCATCCTGATAAATGCGGACGGGGCTGGAAAGGCCCCGTCCGGTCTGCCATGCACCGGGGACAGGGAAAAGGCGGCCGTCGCCGGTCGCCTTTCCCGCCGAACAGGACTAGAAGAGCTGGATCTTCCAGCCCACGTCCACCCGGTTGCGCTCGTAGCTTTCGCGCCCGGCCAGGTCGCTGTCCAGCATGACAAACTGATAGCCCGCCTCCAGCCAGTTCTTGCGGTTCAGCCGGTAGCTCAGACGCATCGAAACCAGGAAGGTGTTTTCATCCCCGTCCTCGAGGGTCGGGTCCAGCGCGTAGTCCGCGTCGTAGGCGTTCAGGGTGTAGGCGCCGCTGAGATAGAAGTTCAGCTTGGCGGTGAGGTCATGCGCCACGCTCAGCGAGGCGTAGAACCGGTCCTGGCTCATGAAGTTCGACACGTCCGACTCGTAGATCGAGTAGGAGGCCGACCCGGTGATGCGCGTCGCCGGGCTGGGCAGGAAGGTCAGGGAGATTTCGCCGTAGGGCTGGGTGTTGTCGTCGAAGGCGTCGTTGTCATACATCCGGTGCTCCACGCCCGCGCGCAGGTTCCCGATCAGCTGCGGGCTGAAGGTCTGCTCCAGGCCCAGGCCGCCGAAGAAACTGTCCGCGTCGCGGCTGTCCACGTCGTCGGCATCCGGATACACCACCGACTGGTAGCGGCCGTCCACCATCAGGGTCGTCAGGCTCGCCAGCTGCTGGCGAAGCGTCAGGCCGCCCACCACGCTGTAGTAGTTGTCGCTGTCATGCGACACCACGTTGCCCGCCGCGTCCTGGTAGTCGTCTTCCGTGTACTCCAGCAGGATGTACCGGCCCGACAGGTCCAGGCGCGTCTCCGGCCGCATCGTGTACGACAGCGTCGCCGACGCCGAATTGTAGAGATTGTCATCGTCCTGGCGGACCACGTAGGTCTCGTCCTGCAGCTCGGGCAGCTGGCTCGCGCGCAGCGAGTCGGCCAGCGACAGCGACAGCACCGGACTGAAGTTGTGGGTGAAGTTCAGGTCCAGGTCATTCAGGAAGTCCGTATCCTCGTCCTCCCGGTCCGAATACCAGATCAGCGACGGACGGTAGCGCAGACCCAGATACGTCCGCTCGAAATTGAGACTCACCAGCGCCTCGATTTCCTCGATGATCCGGAAGCTGTCCTGCTTGTCCAGACCGCTCGCGGACGGATCGTCCACCTGATACACGTTGTCGTCCCAGCCCACGCGCAGCCGGTTGTTCACATGAATGGGCGAGGAGGCGGAGGCCGCCCAGACGGGCGCCGCCATGGCGAGAAGCAGGACCGCCGCTGCCAGAATCTGAATCCGTTTCATATCTCTGTTCCTTTTATGCTTTGACACTCGTTCGGGACGCATGCCGGCTTCAATGAGGCGTCGGCGAAATCGGGCGGAATTCGCCGCTGGCCATTTCCATTTCGCTGAGCACCCGCACCACCAGGTTCAGGTCCACCGAATACTGCACCGTGCTCGGCCCGAAGCTCAGCCCCTCGACCAGCGGATCCGTGGAGGCCATGGTCAGGTCCTGCCCGATGGCATCCGGCAGGGCTTCCACCGATTGAATGGTTTCGCTGAGCCGGTCAATGGAAATCCCCATCTCCTTCAGCACGTTGATCCACGCCTGCGGATCGTTCGGATTCTCGACCTGGTCCTGCGCCCGCAGGGCCTGGACGATCACCCGCGCCAGGTCGGCCTTGGTCACCACCGCGTCCAGCTTCCAGCCGTCCTGGGGCGCAATGCCGTTCTGCATCAAGATGTCAAACGTTTGCTGGGCCGAGGGGGCGTTCGGAAGGAACCGCACCAGCCCCAGCGCCTTCACGAGCAGGTCCGCCAGCTGCGGATGCGTCACCGGCTGCGAGGCCTGGGCCTTGTCGGCATCGGCTTTTTTCTTTCCCTGGGCCATGGCCGCCGTCGTGGCCAGCATCAACCCCACCATCATGTAAACGAGAATCCTCTTCATCTTCTGTTTCTCCTTGCCCGAAGGCGGCGGACCCGATCTGACCGCGGCCCGTCTGCGGCCGTATTTCACCTTGTCGTCCATAGTGCGGCATCCGGGGTCTTTCGTCAACCGCTAAATCGGAAAAATCCTGCCGAAAAATCCTGCCGCCGCACGCCTGCTTTCCCGCCCGCACCCCCTCCGCCCCTCCGCCCGGTGCTCCCCGCCTGCGCCGGTGCAAAACCCGGGCGGTTTGGGATTGCCAACCGCGCGGTTTCCCGGCATGATGCTGTTCTCGAATATCGAGCATACGACCCAGAGCAACAGGGAGATCCTTTCATGGCCAAACTCAGCGGCATGTCCGGCGACTTCAAGGGGCGCGAATTCCCCATCGAGCAGGGCGAGATCACCATCGGACGCAAGGCGGACAACCGGATCCTCCTCGACCATCCCACCATTTCCAGCCATCACTGCCGGATTCTTCACAGCGGCGACTCCTGCGTCCTGCAGGATCTGGATTCCACCAACGGCACCCGCGTCAATTCCCGCGACGTCAAGGAATCCGCCCTGCATCACAAGGATCTGATCCAGCTCGGGTCCATCGAATTTCTCTTCGACGCCCCCGAACTGTCCTCGGCCGGCGCCCGCTACACCGACGCCGATGCCGAACTGGCCAACGGCGCCATGTCCGCCCCCCAGGACTTCGCCAGCATCTCCCCCTTCGGGGCCCGCCCGCGCGAACGCCGCGGCACCTGGTATTTCGTCCTCGCCATCGTCGGCCTCGTCGCCATTCTTGCTCTCGTTTTCTACTTCCTCATGCTGCTGGGCGCCGGCTGATTCACCGGCCCCGGCACCCGATGCCCGGATGAACCCGCCCCGTGCCATCCGCCCCCGCCAAGGCTTTACCCTGGTGGAACTTCTGCTGGCGGTGGCCCTTTCCGCCCTTGTCGCCGCCATCCTCGCCATGCTGCTTCGCGGGCTGCTGACGGCCGGCGACGGCCAGGCCGCGCGGCTCCGCGGCCCCTTCGGCGCCCGTTCCGCCCTTCGAATCCTCTCCCGCGAAGTCAGTTGCGCCTTCCATCCGCCTGTTCAGGACCTGGTTCCCCTGGCCCTGTCCACCTCCACCGAACCCGGCAAACCCCAGGTGCGCCTCGCGTTCTACGCCCCCGTGCCCCCCCCCTCCCCGGCCTATCCCGGCGCCTATGACATCCATCAGATCGCCTATGAAGTCCATGCGCTCGGAAATGGCCGGCGCGAACTGCGGCGCATCGCCGCCCCCTGCTCCGGCCCCTTCACCAACACGTTCACCACCAACCGGATCTTTGCCGGCCCCTTCACCCTCGCCATTGCCGCCGTCAGCAATGACATCCCCCACGCCGAATGGCCGCCCCCCGGCGAAACATCGCCCGCCCTGCCGGCCTCCCTGCTCCTTTCCCTCCAATGGAAAGACCAGCCCGATCCCTTTCAAACCGAAGCCCTGATCCAAACCGCCCACGGCATCCGCTCCCCCGTCGAACGGCCGGACGCCCCCGCCGGATCCGACGCCCCCGCCGCCGAATAATTCCGGCCGCCCCCTGAAAACACTTGCGGTCCCCGGGGCGAACCCGTATCTTGCCGCCCAACGACCACGAAGGTCTTCCCAATCCCGGTGCTCGGGTGGTGGAATGGCAGACACGCATGTTTGAGGGGCATGTGGGGCAACCCGTGGGGGTTCGAGTCCCCCCTCGAGCACCATTTTCAGCCGAAACGACCGCCATGGACATGCTGCTCAACTTCAACGGCCCTTCCGATGCGCGGCTGTTCTTCTTCGATACCGAAACGACCGGCCTGCCCCGCCGCTGGAACCTGCCGCTGTCCGCCGCCACCCTCGACAACTGGCCCCGCATGGTCCAGCTCGCCTGGATGCTCTGCGACGACGCCGGCAACGAGATCGCCT
>JAXGNL010000037.1:0-30034 GCA_040768005.1 Kiritimatiellia bacterium | reverse complement strand
CCGCGACGCGGCGCGCGCCGGCAATCCGGCTTCGTGGATCTTGCGCTGGGTGGCCGCGATGTCGTACGGCACCCGGCGCAGTTCCACCACGTTCTGGGCCATGTCGTAAATGGCATAGGCCGCGCGCGGATCGCCGTCGCGCGGCTGCCCCACGCTGCCCACGTTGATGTAGTATTTCCGGCCCGCCGTGATCCGCAGCTTGGTGTAAAGACCGCCCCGCACGATGCCGGCTTTCTCGAACGCCAGCGGGACGTGTGTATGCCCGAAAAAGCACACCGAACACATCTGGTAGGCGAAATTGGCCTCCGCTTCGAGCTTGTCGAATACATAGCCCCACATTTCGGGATTGTCCAGGGTCGCATGCACCAGCATGAACGTTTCGACCGTTCGCGAATAACGCAGGTTGCCCAGCCAGGCTCGCTGATCGTCGCTCAGCCGCTTGCGCGTCCAGTCCACCACATCCGCCGCCAGCGGATGGAAACCGTTGAGATTCTCCTGCCGCGAGCAATAGTGATCGTGGTTGCCGCGGACCACGGCGTCGCCGCACAGCTCGTGCACCTTTTCCAGGCACAGTTCCGGATCGGCGTTATAGCCCACAATGTCGCCCACGCAGCTGAAGCGCGTGACCCCCTGCGACTCGGCATCGGCCAGCACCGCGCTCAACGCTTCCCAATTCGCGTGAATATCGCCCAGGATTGCGTATTTCAAGGCCATGGGCGCTACCCCGCTTTCTCCGGCTCCGGCACCGGTTCCGCCGCTTCGCTCACGGCGTCGCCCGGCGGGTTCGCCTCACCGGCGACCTCGTTGCATGCTGCGTTCCCCGGGCTTGCGGACGGCTCTTCCAGAGACGCCACCGTGGCCTCCTCCGCCGGAGCCTCGGCCTCCGCCGAAGTGCCGGCGGGCGGTTCTGCGGCCGCAACCGCGGCCGGATCTTCAGGCATCACGTCGGGCGTTTCATCCGCAGCCCCCGGGGCGGAGGCCTCCGGAGAAGCCGTTTCCGCGACGGCGGCCGCCGCCGCTTCCGGCCCGCCTTCCCCATCCGTGGATTCCGCCGCCGGTTTCCCGTTGGCCTCTTCGGCGGAGCGGACGGGGCCGCTGCGCGGCAGCGCCAGCGTGCCGTCGAAAAACTCAATCACGCCCCCGTTGGCCACCAGGTTGCCCAGATGCAGCAGGAGTTCCGCCGCTCCGGACGACTCGGGATCCGCCCCCGGCCGCAGCTGGTCGAGCACCTGCTGGCGCGGAATTCCCGGATGCGCCTCCAGAAACGCCACGATCTCGCGGACGATCTCCGGCGCCGACGCCAGATCCACCGGCGAAGGCGGAATCGCCGTCACATAGGTTTCCTTGGCATTCACCTTGAACAGATGCAGACGCATGTGGCGGAACGCCGGCCGCAGCGCCAGCAGCAGCGTCAAGGGGAACCGGCTTTCCTTCTGCCAGGCCGCCGACACCGCGGCGCGCAGCGCGCCGTCGTCGAACTTGCGCGACTGCGGCCCCGGCACGATGCTGCGCGGGGACTCCCGCAGCATCGCCTTCACCCGCCCGCCCATCCACTCCTGCGCCTCGGCCCGGGTCTGCGGCGGCGCCTCTTCGCCTTCCGGAACATCCTTCAGCCGGTACACGGTTTTCCTGCGTACCGATTCCTTCCACTGCTCCACCAGGGCCTCGTCGCGGAGGGTTTCAATGTGCGCGAGGTAGTCCGCTTTGGACAGGTGGGCAAAGCGCGACGACCACACCTCCTGAATCTTCTCGTTGTAGCCATGGTGGTTCGGGGGGCCCAGCAGCGCGCCGCTCAGGCCGCAGCGCGCCACGCAGGTGAAATTCCCCGCCGGCGGCTCCGCCTCGGTCTCTTCGACATGGAAAAACTTGTCGAGGTGATCCTGCACGACATGCGCCTCGGCGTTCGCCCGGGAGCGAAAGACGCGCCGGCATTCCAGACACTGCACCAGCGTCTGGCGCTCGGCGCCGGCGGAAGGCGGCGCCATCTCCAGTTTCACCAGATAGAGGTCCTCGCGGCTGAGAAACCGGCTGGCGATCTCCACCAGCGGAAACGCGCGACGGCCGGCCTGGATATCCCGCACCACCAGTGCCAGGCGCTCGCGGTCCGGCAGAAACGTCACCTTCACATCCAGGCGCGGACGCGGCTCCCGGCGCGGCGGCCGGTCGCGGGGCCCGCTGCGGAAATTCCGGTCGCTCCGCGGTTCGCGACGCTCGCCCGGCCGCGGCGGACGTCCTCCGCCGCCGCCATCCGGAAACCGCCGCCCGCCGGAACGGCCCGACCCGCCGAATCCCGGGGCGCCGCGCGGACGCGCCCCGCCCGGTCCGCTGCGAAACCCGCGGCGGTCGCCCGGCTCCCGCCGGCCTCCTCCGCGCCGGTCGTCGCGACGCCCCGCGCCCCGGCCCCGGCCGCCGTCCCAATGCCCCGGATCTTCCCGCCCCGCATAGGGATTCTCCGGCGGCTTGCGCGCCCAGGTCGGTACGAAATTCAAGTCCAGCGCGGAGTCCAAGCGGTCCTGCGCGGTGCTGTCCGGGCTGTCCTCGTCTGCCATGATCCGTCTCGTTTCCTTGCGGCCTTTCGCGCGCGAAAAACCATCTGGAGGCCCGCCGGCCTCCGGCCGCCTCCGCTTCCAACCACCGGCCGGAACAAATTCCGACTCTCGGCGTTTTTCTAGCACAAATCCCCCCCGCGCGCAATGAACAACCTGCGGGCACGAAAAAGGCGGGGTGCTCGCGCACCCCGCCCGCAGGCCGGCAGGCCTAGTACATGCCGTCCATGCCGCCCATGCCGCCGCCCGGCATCGGGGGCGCTGCAGGCTCCTTCTTCGGAATCTCGGACACCATGGCTTCGGTCACCAGCAGCAGGCCGGCGATGCTCGTGGCATTCTCCAGGGCGCTGCGCGTAACCTTGGTCGGATCAATGATGCCCGACTTGATCATGTCGCAGTATTCGCCATCCGCCACGTTGTAGCCGAAAGCGCCCTTGCCGTTGCGCACGTCCTGCACCACGATGGAGGCGTCCAGACCGGCGTTCTCCACCAGCTGGCGCAGCGGGGCTTCGCACGCCCGGCGCACAATGTCCACGCCGATCTTTTCCTCGCCCTCGGCTTTCAGCCCGTCCAGCGCCGACTGGGCGCGGATCAGCGCCACGCCGCCGCCCGGCACAATGCCTTCCTCGACCGCCGCGCGGGTCGCGTGCAGCGCGTCTTCGACGCGGGCCTTCTTTTCCTTCATCTCCGATTCGGTGGAGGCGCCCACGTTGATGACGGCCACGCCGCCGGCCAGCTTCGCCAGCCGCTCCTGGAGCTTCTCGCGGTCGTAATCGGAGGTCGTCTCCTCGATCTGGCGGCGGATCTGGGCGATCCGGCCCTGGATGTCCGAAGTCTTGCCCGCGCCTTCCACGATCGTGGTGTTGTCCTTGTCCACCGTCACGCGCTTGGCCTTGCCCATGTCTGCCAGCGTCAGGCTCTCGAGCTTGATGCCGAGGTCCTCGCTGATGAACTTGCCGCCCGTCAGCACCGCGATGTCTTCCATCATGGCCTTGCGGCGGTCGCCGAAGCCGGGGCTCTTGACCGCGCACACCTGCAGGGTGCCGCGCAGCTTGTTCACCACCAGCGTCGCCAGCGCTTCGCCTTCGATGTCTTCGGCGATGATCAGCAGGGGCTTGCCGCTCTTGGCCACGTTCTGCAGCACCGGCAGCAGGTCCTGCAGGTTCGAGATCTTCTTCTCGAACAGCAGGATGTAGGCATCTTCCAGCACGACTTCCATCGTGTCCGGCTTGGTCACGAAGTACGGGCTCAGATAGCCCTTGTCGAACTGCATGCCTTCGACCACGTCCAGCGTCGTCTCGATGCCCTTAGCTTCCTCGACGGTGATCGTCCCGTCCTTGCCGACCTTGTCCATCGCCTGTGCGATGATCGTGCCGATGGTGGCCTCGCCGTTCGCCGAAATGGTGCCGACCTGCGCGATCTCCGCGCTTTCCTTCACCTTCTTGCTCTGCTTCTCGAGGGCCGCCACGACGGTCTTCGTCGCCAGATCAATGCCCTTGCGCACGTTCATCGGGCTGGCGCCCGCCGTCACGTTCTTCAGGCCTTCGCGGTAAATCGCCTCGACCAGCACCGTCGCCGTCGTCGTTCCGTCGCCGGCGATGTCGCTCGTCTTGCTGGCCACCTCGCGCACCATCTGCGCGCCCATGTTCTCGAACGGGTTCTCCAGTTCGATCTCCTTGGCGACCGTTACGCCGTCCTTGGTGATCGTCGTGGCCGCCGCCGAACTTTTCCTCGAGCACCACGGTAGCGGCCGCGCGGCTCCAGCGTGCTCTTCACGCCCGGCTCAGTTTCTCGATGCCCTTCAGCACGTGCTGGCGGGCTTCGGCGTCATATGCACCTGTTTGGCTGATGTGTGTTCCTCTGCTCCTTTTCGATTGTCCGCCAGGATGCCGAGGATGTTCTCCTCGCGCATGATCTGGTATTCCTTGCCGTCCAGCTTGATCTCGGTGCCGCCGTACTTCGGCATCAGGATCTTGTCGCCCTTCTTGACGTTGAACGGGATTTTCCGCCGTCGTCGAGCTTGCCGGTGCCGACGGCGATGACCTTGCCCTGCTGGCTTCTTCTTGGCGGTGTCGGGAATGATGATCCCGCCCTTCTTCACTTCCTCTCTTCCTTCACGGGTTCCACGAGCACGCGATCACCCAACGGTTGGATCTTCATCTTTCTTCCTGTCTCCTTGTTCGGGGGTTGAACCGCGGATGCGGGCCGCCGCCGGAACCGTCCCGCGGCGTCCCCGTCCTTGTTTTTCTTTTATTTTGAATCCTTCTTGTCGTCGTCGACCATCTCGAAGTCGGCGTCCATCACGTCGCCGTCGGCCTTGCCGCCCGCGTCCGGCGGCGGCGGGGCCGAAGCTCCCGGCATCCGCGCCGCCCGCCGCGCCGCCCTGCGACTGCCTGGCCTGCGCGTAGAGATCCGCCGACACCGCCTGCATGTCGGCCGTCAGCGACTCGACCGCCTGCTTGATGGCCTCGGCATCCCCGCCCTTCAGGGCCGTCTTCAGCGCTTCGACGGCGTTTTCGACCTTCATCTTCTTGTCGGACGGGATTTCTTCTCCGCGTTGTCCTTCTTCAGGAACTTCTCGGTCTCGTACACCATGGCTTCGCCGCGGTTCTTCGCGTCCACCGCTTCGCGGCGCTTCGCGTCTTCGCTGGCGTGGACCTCGGCATCCTTCACCATCTTCTCGACCTCGTCCTTGCTCAGGCCGCTGGAGGCCGTGATCGTGATCTTCTTGCCTCGCCCGTGCCCAGGTCCTTGGCGTTCACCTTGAGGATGCCGTTGGTATCCAGGTCGTCGTCGATCTGCGGCATGCCGCGCGGGGCCGGCGGAATCCCGTCCAGATGGAACTTGCCGATCGTCTTGTTGTCCGCCGCCATCTTGCGCTCGCCCTGCAGCACGTGGATTTCCACCGTGGGCTGGTTGTCCGAGGCCGTGCTGAAAATTTCGCTCTTCTTCGTCGGAATCGTCGTGTTGCGCTCGATCAGCGGCGTCATCACCCCGCCCAGCGTCTCAATCCCCAGCGCCAGCGGCGCTGTCCAGCAGCAGGACATCCTTGACTTCGCCTTTCAGCACGCCGCCCTGGATCGCCGCGCCGACCGCCACCACCTCGTCGGGATTCACGCCCTTGTGAGGCTCCTTGCCCAGCTGCTTTTCCACGTCCTGCTGGACCTTCGGCATGCGGGTCATGCCGCCCACCAAGATCACTTCATCAATCTGGCTTTTGGCGATGCCCCCGTCCTTCAGGCAGTTCTCCACCGGGCCCATGCTGCGGTCCACCAGGTCGCCCACCAGCTGCTCCAGCTTCGCGCGGCTCAGGGTCACGTTCAGGTGCTTCGGCCCGCTGGCATCGGCCGTGATGAACGGCAGATTGATGTCCGTGCTCTGCGAACTCGACAGTTCGCACTTGGCCTTTTCGGCGGCTTCCTTCAGCCGCTGCAGCGCCATGGGATCCTTGGACAGGTCAATGCCCTGGTCCTTCTTGAATTCGGTGACCAGCCAGTCCATGACCCGCTGGTCGAAATCGTCGCCGCCCAGGTGCGTGTCGCCGTTGGTCGCCTTCACCTCGAACACCCCGTCGCCGATGTCCAGCACGGAGATGTCGAACGTGCCGCCGCCCAGGTCGTACACCGCCACCTTTTCCTCTTTTTTCTTGTCCAGCCCGTAGGCCAGCGAGGACGCCGTCGGCTCGTTGATGATCCGCAGCACCTCCAGCCCCGCGATCCGGCCGGCGTCTTTCGTCGCCTGCCGCTGGCTGTCGTTGAAGTACGCCGGGACCGTGATCACCGCCTGCGTGATCGTTTCGCCCAGAAACGCCTCCGCATCGGCTTTCATCTTCTGCAGGATCATCGAGGAAATCTCCGGCGGCGAATAGGTCTTGTCGCCGATCTTCACATGCGCATCGCCGTTGGGCGCCCGCACCACTTCGTACGGCATGCGGGCGATCTCCGCCGACATCTCGTCGAATTTGCGCCCCATGAAGCGCTTGATGGAAAACACCGTGTGTTTCGGATTCGTCACCGCCTGGCGCTTGGCCGCGCTGCCCACCAGCCGCTCGCCGCTCTTGGTGAATGCCACGATCGACGGCGTGGTCCGCCCGCCTTCCGCGTTCGGAATCACCGTCGGCTGGCCGCCTTCCATGACCGCCATGCACGAATTCGTCGTTCCCAAGTCAATTCCCAATACTTTTGACATGTTGTGTCCTCGCTTTCCTCAAATTGTCGTCACATTGCAACTAGCCGGTTCATCTTATGCAATATGCATGCCAAGTAAGGCGTTTTGTTCGCAACATGCATATGGATAATCTGTTACGAAAGATTTTCATTTGCCTATTTCATACGACTCCCGCCCCATATTGCGCCATTATGTCACTGATAGCGCCAGCTGTGTCTCACTTGACGCTCCCGCGCGGAGCCGGATTTCTGAATTTATGTTAACGATTACCATCGGTATTTTATTATTGACTGTTTATTTATGTTTTCTTATTTTTGCACTATATTATTTATGTTTTATCAAAAGATGATTCCACACAGTTAATTAACTATGTGGATTTTGAAAAGGAGGTGTCCAATGTCCAAACTCCATCCCACCCTTTGGCGGACCTGCCGGATTCTGGCCGGGCCCACGCGCTTGAAACTGTTCCGCCGGATCGTGGATCGTCCCGGCCAAACCGTGACAGGCCTCGCCGGCCAGCTGGGCATCAGCATTCCCCGGGCCAGCCAGGAGTTGCGGCGTCTGCAATCCAGGGGCCTCGTACAGGCGTCGCGCCGCAGCCGGAATGTGTTGTACCGCCCGGTGGCGGATTCATTGGTGTCCAGCGCCCCGCCCCTGCTCGCCGCCATGCAGGAAACCTTCCGTCAGTTCCCGGAAGACCGGGATGACGATATCCTCCGCGCCGCGCGGGGGCTGTCGCATGCCCGGCGGCTGGTGCTGATGCGGCTGCTGCAGGTCGGCGCGCTGGATGAGAACACCCTCGCCGATCTGTCGGGCATCACCGACGCCGCGCTTCACCGGCATCTGCGCATTCTGGAAACCGCCGGCATGGCCGAACGCCGGGACGGAATGTGGCAGGCCGCGAGTCCTTCGCATCCGCTGGCCCGGGCTTTGCTTAACCTGCTGGAGGCGGGCCGCAAACCGGTACGTCAGGCGGACAGCGCCCCGGCGAGCTGATCCAGCGGCAGGCGCCGCTGCTCGCCCGTGGCCATATCCTTGACGGCGGCGACCGCCTGGGCCAGTTCGTCGTCGCCGCGGATCACCGCCCAGGCCGCCCCGGCTTTGTTGGCGGCGCGCATCTGCGATTTCAGGCTGCCGCCGGCCGCCATCCGGCAGGCGACACCTGCGGCGCGCAGGGATTGCATCAGGGCCAGGTTCTGGTTCATGGCCTCTTCGCCCAGCCCCACCAGCCAGGCCAGCCTGGGCGGAGCCGCCATCAACGCCGCGTCTCGCTCCAGCGCCTGCAGCATGGCCACAACGCGTTCCAGACCGATCGCAAAACCGACGCCGGCCAGTTCGCGCCCGCCGAGATTCATGCGGTAACGCCCGCCCCCCGCGATGGCGTTCTGGGCGCCGAGATGCGAACCTTCGATTTCCCACACCGTGTGTTCGTAGTAGTCCAGGCCGCGCACCAGCCGCGGATCCAGCCGATAGGCCAGCCCCAGCGCATCCAGGTGCGCCGCCACTTGCGCCAGATAGTCCCGGGACTCCCCGCCCATGAAATCGGTCGGCGGCGGCAACGTTTCCACGATCCGCCGGCAGCCGTCGTTCTTGCAGTCCAGCACCCGCAGGACATTTTCGGAAAGGCGGCGCCGGCAGTCCTCGCAGAGCGATTCCCGGTGCGGCTCCAGGGCCGCGCGAAGGCCTTCCGCCACCCGAGCGGCGTCGCCGCCGCTGCCCCGCGTGGCCAGCTTCACCGTGCACCCGTCCAGCCCCCACGCCTTCAGCAACTCCACCTGCAGCGCGAGGATTTCGGCATCCACCCGCGGCGACGGCGGCTCGAGGCATTCGATGCCGCACTGATGAAACTGGCGGCGCCGGCCGGCCTGCGGCCGCTCGCTGCGGAACATCGGCCCGATGTAGAACCACCGCGCTCCGTCGGTTTCCTGCGCCCCCAGTCCGGCGGCATGGCGCATGACCCCGGCCGTGCCTTCCGGCCGCAGGCACAGGCGGCGCCCGCCCTTCTCGAACACGTACATTTCCTTCTGCACCACGTCGGTCGTTTCGCCGATGGACCGCGTGAAGACGGATTCGAACTCGACCACGGGCGTCCGCAGCTCGTCAAACCCGTAGCGCGCCAGGATCTCGCGGGCGATCCGCTCGAGACCCTGCCAGACGCGCACTTCGGGCGCGGCGATGTCGGACATGCCCTGTACGGGCCGGTGGACTGCAGACATGGAACTCCCTGAAAAGACGGCGCACGGCGACGGTGCGCGGCGGGAATGAAGACCGGGCGGCCGCCCGGAACTACTTGAACATTTCCTTCATGGTTTTGCCCGGGCGGAAGCGAACCACCTTCCGGCTGGGAATCACCACGACCTGGTCCGGCTTGTGCGGATTGCGGCCGATGCGCTGCCGCCGTTCGCGCACATCAAATACGCCGAACTTGCGGAATTCAATGGTCTGTCCCTGGCGCAGGGATTCCACGATGGAATCCAGCGTTTTCTGGATGACGGCCACGACCTGCTGCTGGGTCAGGCCGGTCTCTTCGGCGATGCGAATCGCCAGATTGCGTTTGGTCAAGTTTTGCATTGGACTGTCCACCTTCCTCAACGGGCACGGACCTGCCTCCCGTCGATAGTCACAACATAGGCCGCCTTGGATGCTTGCGTCAAGAACTACCCGGCAGTTAATTGCATTTTCACCCGGACCCTACGGATCGCGCGGCCAGGGGGCGGAAAAGGGAAAGACCGCCTCGACGGTCCCCTGGAAATCATGGGGCAGGTCCACACCCTGGGCATCGTAGTCCCGCAGGTGGGAGCCGTTGGCCAGAACCCGGTCCGGCAGCCCGTGCCGCGGCCACCAGAGCCGGTAGCCTTCCGGCGGGCGCGCCCCCCCGCCGATGGTCGCGGTAAAGCGGTCCCGATGCCAGCGGCCCCGCAAATCCAGCGGCCCGAAGACGGTCGGCGCGCCATACACGTGAAACCCGTCGCCGTGCTGGAGCCATTCCGCCGGCGCACCGCAGAACAGGTCCAGGCGGCGGCCGGTTTCGCGCACCGCCAGACTGCGGACGCCCAGCACGTACGCGGCCGCCGTTCGCAGATCCGGCATGAAACCGATCCCCGGCCCCGGTCTGCCCCCCGGCGGCCGCCTCCCCGCCCCCCCCGCCGCCCACGCATGCCATTCCGGCGGCCGGCGGCCGTCCAGCAGGGCATACAGAATTTCCCGGGCATAATCGCTTCGGCCCATGGCCGCCAGCGGCAGCAGCATCTGCGCTTCCTCCGCAGGCTCCCGCGAAACCGTCCCCTCTTCCAGAAACGCGCCAAAAAACGCATCCAGGCTGCTTTGCAGTTCATGGGGCTCCGCCAGATCCGTTTCGGCGCACGGCCAGAACAACAGGGCCACCGCGGCCGGATCGAAGGTCGCCGTCTCTTCGGCCACGGCCGGCAGCCAGGCCGATTCCCGCCTTTCCAGGTGGGCGCGCAGCGACCGCTCCACGGCCGCCTTGAGCAGGCCGTACTGGCGGTCGGCCCATTCGGCATCCTCGTCCTTCCCCAGCAAAACAGCGGCGGTCCGCAGCTCCTTCCAGCCCAGCAGCGCCCAGTACTGGTCGGCATAGAAATGCCCGGGCCGGGGATGCCCGGGGCGCGCCGGCGATGCCGGCAGCAGCCCTTCCAGCAGTTCGCGTTCTTCCATCGGCAGGCGGGCTTCGGATTTCGCCGTCTCCCCGCGCAATCGCCGCAGCCAGCCCATGGCATGGCGCATCGCGGGATAATGCCGCTGCAGAAACGCGATATCCCTGGTGAACCGGTACGTTTCCATCACCATGAACGCCAGCTGGCCCTGGGAACCGTGACGGCCCTCCAGGCCGATGCGCGGCGCCGGCGTGCCGTCCGACAGCAGAACCGCCGGCACCCAGCCATCCGTCGCCATGCCCCCGGCCGTCCGCTCGACCCACTCGCGCGCGGCGTCCTCCCGGCCGGTCCGCAGCAGGGCCGCCACCTTCCAGGCGATCGCTTCCAGATCTTCGCCGGCGCCGCCGTTCACCGATTCCCGCAACCCCAGCAGCCAGCCCACCTGCGCATGGAGGCATTCCATGGCCTCCGGCCGCGCAAGGCCCGGCGCATACGCGCCGGTGCGGCTGCGCCACGCCCACACCGCCTCGTCCCAGTGGCGTTCAAAGGCCCCCGCCAGCTGGTCCACGCCTCCCGCCGGGTCCGGCCACCCCTCTCCCCGGCGGCGGCCGGATTCCGGGCCCGCCGCCAGAATCACCATGCGCACCCGTTCGCCCGGCGACAGATCGAAGTCCCGCCACCAGGCCGCCGATGCCAGCCCCTCCTCGTCATGAACCGACGTCCGGGACGGCGTTTCGCCCCGCCGGAAAAATTCCGACGCATCGCCCCCATCGAACGCCGCGCAACCGAAGGGCAGATCCGCATCCGGCACGGCATACAGCCGGCGGCCGTCCGCCCACAGCTCCTGCCAGCCGTCGGGAGAGACCGTTCGCCGCAGGCGGAAGATCGGGGCCAGTCCGCCGCCCGCGCGGGCCGGCGGCAGGCGCAGCGGACGCACCACCCACGCCAGGCGGCCGGTCTGCACCATCAACGACTCGTTGCGCAGTTCGTATTCCACGGCGGCGAGGGCCGGAGACGTGGCCGGCCATGGCATGGCCCGGATGCGAAACGCCAGTCCCGAAGGCAGCCGCCAGACGGTTTCCGGCAGCGGCACGCCGTCGCCGGCCAGCCGGTGCTCCAGCGACTGCGCCTGGTGCGCCGTCCAGATGCCGCCCTCGGCCGCGAGGAGCGGCGTCAGCATGGGGCGGCTGGCATCCGGCGCAAAACCGCCCCACTCATCCAGCAATCCTTCCGCCGCCCCGGCCTGGAGCCCCCCGGTTGCCACCCAGTGCACCGGACGGCGCTGCAGCACGTCCGGGTACAGCCCCTCCGGCGCCTGCGAGGCCGCCAGTTCCAGCAGGGACCGCGGGCGCGCGGTGCCTTCCGGCCCGCGCAGCGCCAGCCCGGCCACGGCAAAACCCTCCGCCTTGGAGCTGCCGCCAAACGCCAGCCGCAGGTGCCGGGCCGGCATCACCTCCTCCAGCATCAGCACATCAAAGTCACCGCCATGCGACTGGATCTGGCCGGCGGCGATCCAGTCCGTTTGGTTGGTGGACACCTCCACGACGACATTGGAGGCAAAGCCGTTGGTTCCCCAATCCAGGCGGAGGCTGCCGACGGGCCAGGTTTGCCGCAGATCCAGTTCCAGCAGGGCCGGCGCCTCCGCAGCAGCCCAGAACGTCTCCGGCCGGCCGTCCAGCAGCGCTGTCGCCACCGGCGCGGCCTGGCCGTTCACGCGCGCTTCGGGGCGCTGATCCAGCCCCAGCACCGACAGATCCTCCAGCGCCGCACCGGCGGTTCCCGCGCCCGCCTTCACCGTCAGGCGCACGTACCGCGCCCGGACGGGATCCATCAGGATCTGGTCCCAGCCGCCGTCGCCCGCCGCCGTCTCGAATCCCACCGACCACTGCTCGCCGTCCAGGCTCGTCAGCACCGCATACGCCGCCGCATGCGGCCGGCCCCATTGCAGCGAAACCCCGCACACCATCGCCTCCCGCCCCAGATCCGCCTGGATCCACTGGGGCAGCTCCGGCCCGCTGCGCCACCACGTGTTTGTCCGTCCGTCCCGCGCCTGCTCCGGCCCCTGCTCCGCGGCCGACGCCGATGCCGACATCACCCACGACGCCGGCTCCGGCACCCCCAGCCGCGACGTCCCGACGCTCGCGCATCCCGCGCCCCCCGCCAGCCCTGCCGCCAGCAGCACCGCCGCCGCCCGTTTTCCACAGCGTGGAAAACTTTTTTCCATGGCGTGGAAAATCCCGGCAAAATTTTTCCATGGCGTGGAAAATCCGGACGGTTTTTTCCACAGCGTGGAACTCGTTTTTCCATGGCGTGGAAAACGCTGTGCGCATGCCGTCCGTCCCGGGAGGGACGACCTCCGTGTCGTCCGGGCCGCCTGGCTCGCTGTATCCATCCTCATCCGCCGTGGATTCCCAGGGTGCGCGCGATGCGCCGCAGGACGCGGTCCTTGCCCATCACGGCCAGCATGTCGAAGAGACCCGGTCCGACGCCGGTTCCGGAAACCGCCACCCGCAGCGGATGCACCAGATCGCCCATGCCCCGGCCGGTTTTTTCCGCCAGTGCGTGCAGCGCGGCATCCGTGCTTTCCGTTGTGAACGGATCCAGTCCTTCCAGCACCGCCTGCTCCTCGCGCAGAATGTCCAGCGCGCCTTCCTTCAGCAGGCGCTTGCGCACGCTCTTCTCGTCGTAGGGAAACTCCTCGTCGAAGAAAAATCCGGCCTGATCGCCCAGGTCCCCGAACAGCTTCACCCGCTCGCCCATGCACGCCACCACGGCCGCGAAGTAGGCCGGATCGATGTCCTCGCGCCACTGGCCCTTGCGCTCCATCGCCGCGCGGCAGCCCGCGGCGATCTCGTCCGGACCGCGGCGTTTCAAATGCTCGCCGTTCATCCACAGCAGCTTCGTCATGTCCAGCTGGCTCGGGGCGCTGCGCACGCGGTCCAGCGTGAACAGTTTCACCATCTCCGCGACCGACATCACCTCGCGGTCGTCGCCAGGACTCCACCCCAGCAGCGCCAGCGAATTAAACAGCGCCTCCGGCAGGAAGCCCTTCTCGCGGAATTCGCCCACGTAGGCCGCCCCGTCGCGCTTGGAGTACGGCTTGCCCTGGGCGTTCACGATCATCGGCAGATGCGCGAACACCGGCGGCGGCGCGCCGATCGCCTCGTACATCGCCAGATGCTTGAACGTGTTTTCCACGTGGTCGTCGCCCCGGATCACGTGCGTGATGCCCATGGTGATGTCATCCACCACGTTGCCCAGGTGAAACACCGGCGATCCGTCGGAGCGCACGATCACGAAATCCTTCAGATCATCGGCCTTCTTGGACAGCTCGCCCTTGACCGCGTCGCGGAACGAGATGTCCCGGCCGGGCATTTTGAAAATGACGCACTCGCCCTTGCCCGTGCCGCCCTTGTCCTCTTTATAGGCGGCGCCTTTCGCCAGCAGCTGCTCCGCCACCTCCAGGTGCCGCGCCCGCTGCGTGCTCTGGTAGAGCGGCTCGCCGTCGTAGTCCAGCCCCAGCCACTCCAGCGATTCCAGCACCGTCCGCACCGCCGCCGGCGTCGAGCGCTCCAGGTCCGTGTCCTCGATCCGCAGCAGGAACTCCCCGCCTTCGTGACGCGAAAACAGCCAGTTGTAGATCGCCGCCCGGATGTTCCCGATGTGGACATTTCCGGTGGGGCTCGGTGCAAAACGTGTGCGGATGCTCATGGGGGCGCATCCTACCCCTCCCCGCCCCCCTCCGGCAAGGCGATATCGGGGTTGCTGAACGGATCGGGGCGCTTCGGCGAATCAGGCCGCCGCCCGGCCCGCCCGCCGAGATTTGTCTTTCATTCTTTTGCTCAACCTCTACCTTTTCCCTGCCATGAATTGTCCCCTGCCCACCTCCCGCTACGACACGGTCACCCTGGCCCACGGCGGCGGGGGCACGCTGACGGAATCGCTGATCCGCGGCATTTTCCTGCCGGCGTTCGGCGCGCACTCCCCCTCCCCCCGCGACGCCACGCCGTTCGACCTTCCCGGCGGACGCGCCGCCATGACGACCGACTCCTATGTCGTCCAGCCGCTGTTTTTCCCGGGAGGCGACATCGGCACCCTGGCGGTCAACGGCACGGTCAATGATCTGCTGATGGCCGGCGCCCGGCCCGCCGCCCTCACCGCCGGATTCATTCTGGAAGAAGGTCTGCCGCTGGAGACGCTTCGGCGGGTGGCCCACTCCATGCGCGCGGCGGCGGACGCCGCCGGCGTGCGCATCATCGCGGGCGACACCAAGGTGATCGAACGCGCGCGCGGCGACGGGCTCTACATCAACACCGCCGGCGTCGGCGCGATCCTCCTGCCGGCCCCGCCCGCCCCCGAACGCATTCGCCCCGGCGACGTCATCGTTCTCACCGGCGACATCGCCCGCCACGGCATCGCCGTCATGGCCACCCGCCACGAACTGACCTTCGATCCGCCCGTCGCCAGCGACTGCGCCTCGCTCCACGGCCCGATGCTGGAGCTGTTCGCCGACGGCCCCGTCCCCCGTTGCGCCCGCGACCTGACCCGCGGCGGCCTCGGCGGCGCGCTGTGCGAACTGGCCGCCGCCGCCCGCGTGGACGTGCAGATCGACGAGGCCGCCATTCCGGTCGAAAAACCGGTCCGCGGCGCCTGCGAACTGCTGGGCTTCGATCCGCTCTTCGTCGCCAACGAAGGCTGCGCGGCCCTCTTTTTCGCCCCGGACGACGTTCCCGCCGCACTGGAAATCCTGCACCGGCATCCCGTCTCGGCGCAGGCGGTCGTGATCGGAAAAGCCGGCGGCGCCGGCGGCGGCGTGACCGCCCGCACCGCCCTGGGCACCGTCCGCCGCCTCATGCCGCCGTCCGGCGAGCAGCTGCCGAGAATCTGTTAGGAGAAAAGGGTACAGGGTTCATGGAGTCCGCCGTTCACGGATGGAATGCCGGATCGGCGGCCCTTGAACTGCTGAACTCTTGAACTTCTGAACCGTTGAACCTCACGCCTACTGCTCGTGGTCCTCGTGGAGCAGTTCGCCGGTCTGGCCGTGGGTGATGCGGAAATCCTCGACGTGCAGGTTGACATCGCTCACGAAGGTCAGATGGGTGCCGCACTTTTTCTCGAGGTCGATCAGCACCTGTTCGTCCTCCTTGCGCAGGCGCTCCATGATCATGGGATTGACGGAAATGCGCAGGGGCAGTTCGCCGCGGTTCTGGTTTTTCTTGATGACCTCGAGAATGCGGCGCTGGATGCGCACGCTCATGCTGAGGGTGGAGAGGACTTTCCCGCGCCCGTGGCAGTAGGGACAGTCCGCGAAGTTGGCCGCTCGCAGACTTTCCTCCATCCGCTGGCGGGTCATTTCGATCAGGCCCAGCGCGGACACCGGCAGCACGTTCGTGCGGGCCTTGTCGGTCTGCAGGCCCTCCTTCAGCGCCCGGTAGATGGCGTTCTGGTTCTTTCGCGACTTCATGTCGATGAAGTCGATCACCACCAGCCCGCCGATGTTGCGCAGGCGCAGCTGGCGGGCCACCTCGGCGGCGGCTTCGGTGTTGACCTGCAGGATGCTTTCCTCCTGCGTCTTGCCGCCCTTGTGGCGCCCGGTGTTCACGTCGATCGCCACCAGCGCCTCGGTTTCGTCAAAGACCAGGTAGCCCCCGGATTTGAGCCAGATCTTGCGGCGGAAGGCGTTTTCCAGCTGCCGCTCGACGTCGAAGTGCTCGAAGACCGGCGCGGCGCCGTCGTAGAGCTTGACGCGGCTCTTGACGCGCCGGGAGATGCGGCTGGTCATGTCGCGGATGCGCTCGAAGGTCTCGCGCGAATCAATGACGATGCGGCCGACCTCCTCGGTAAGGGAGTCGCGGACGACGCGCTCGACGAGGTCGGGCTCGTGGTAGAGGCAGCAGGGCGCGGGCGTGTTCTTGATGCCGTCCTCGATCTTCTGCCAGGTGTCCAGCAGGCCCCGCAGGTCGCGGGCGAAACTGGTGGCCCGCACGCCCTCGGCGGAGGTGCGGATGATCAGGCCGATGCCGGAAGGAATCGGCAGGCGGCCGAGCGCCTTCTTGAGCCGGATGCGCTCCTGGTCGTTCTCGATCTTGCGCGAGACGCCCTTGAGCTTGCTGCCCGGCATCATCACCAGGTAGCGGCCGGGAATGCTCAGGTTGGCCGTCACCCGCGGCCCCTTCGTGCCGATGGGCCCCTTGGTCACCTGCACGATGATCTCGCTGCCCGGGGGAAACTGCTTGGCCATCTCGCCCGGCTGCGTCTTTTTCTTGCGCGGGCGGTTGGCCGCCACGCCTTCCTCGGCCTCCAGACGCGCCGCGTCCTCCGGGATCATGTCCCAGTAGTGGATGAAGGCGTTTTTCTTCATCCCGATGTCCACAAACGCCGCCTGCAGACCGTCTTCCATGTTCTGGATCCGGCCCTTGTAGATGCTGCCCACGATGCGCTCTTCCGTCGGACGCTCGATGAAGAACTCCTCCAGATGCCCGTCGGCCATGATCGCCACGCGGGTCTCCAGACTCTCCGCGTTGACGATGATTTCATGCTTCATTTTTTTGCTTTTGCCCATTTTTTTCAACCATTCAAACATTTGACACCTCGCGCCGGAACCGGCGCACATGTACGCTTTGAACCAGTCCGAACCCCGCCAGCGTGCTCACCATGAACGATCCGCCGCTGCTGACGAGCGGGAGCGGGAGCCCCGTGATCGGCAGCAGGCCGATGGTCATTCCGATGTTGATGAACACATGGCTGAAGAACAGGCCGGCAATGCCCGTTGCAAGCAGGCTGCCGGCGGGATCCTTCGCCGTCCAGGCCGTGCGGATGTAGCACGTGATCAGGACGGCGAAAGCCAGCAGCAGCAGGCTTGCGCCAACAAACCCCTTCTCCTCGGCGATGACCGGGAAGATGAAGTCACTGGGCGCAACCGTGCGGGGCAGGAAGCCCAGCACGTTTTGCGTCCCGTTTAAAAATCCTTTGCCGGTGAGGCCGCCGGATCCGACGGCGATGGCCGACTGGATGGCGTTCCAGCCGGAGCCCAGCGGATCCCGGGAGGGATCGAGGAAGGTCAGGATGCGTTCGCGCTGATAGTCGTCGAGGAGAAAGCGGCCGAGCGGCGACAGGGCGGCGGCGATGCCGCCCGCGCCCAGCAGGCCCAGCGCGGCCAGCCAGCGGAACGGCGCGCCGGCGGCGACCAGCATGGCGGCGACCGTCGGCGCCAGCACCGCCGCGGTGCCCAGGTCCGGCTCCGCGGCGATCAGGGCGAACGGCACGGCCGCGATCACCAGGGCCGCGACGACCAGGGCCAGAGACCGCGGCTGAATCGCGCCGCCGCCCAGCACCCGGGCCAGCACGATCACCAGCGCCAGCTTCGCGAATTCCGACGGCTGCACCAGCACGCCGAAGATGTTCAGCCAGCGGGCGGCGCCATAGACTTTGGTGCCGGCGAACAGCACCACCACGAGCAGCACCGCCGCCGCCAGATACAGCCACCACGCCTGGCGGATCCAGAACCGGTAATCCACGGCCGTCAGCGCCAGGGCCGCCGCCGTGCCGATGCCAGCCCACCAGATCTGGCGGGGGAACCACGCGCCGACAATGCCGGTCTCTTCGCCCCGCCACGAGGCGCTGTAGATGAAAAAGAGACCGGTGACCAGCAGGCCGGCCGCCATCAGAATGGCCAGAACGTCCTGGGCCAGCCAGACCCGCCACCACGACTGGACGCGCCGCCTCACGCCGGCTCCTCCCCGGGAACCCCGGCCGGCGCCTCCACGGGCGGCGGCACCGGCATGCCGTCCAGACCTTCGATTTCGCGGAAGACCTGCGCGAGCAGCCGGCGGACGCGCGGGGCGGCCGTGGTGCCGCCGCTGACGCCGTCCTCCACCAGCAGGGCCACCGCGTAGCGCGGATCGTCGAACGGCGCAAAGGCAATCATCCACGTCATTTTCAGCCCCGCGCCCTTGGGGCCGTACTCGGCGGTGCCGGTCTTGGCCGCCACGGTCACGCCCGGCAGCGCGGCGCGTTTCCCGGATCCGTCGGGGGCATTGACCGCGTCCCGCATGCCTTCGCGAACGGTGCGGATGTTCCGGGGCGCCCAGCGGGGGCCGACCGGCGCCGGCGCCGCCGCGATCTCCTGCGCCGCCCCGTCGGTCCGCACGATCCGCCGGACCAGGCGGGGCTGCCACAGCGTGCCGCCGTTGGCCAGCGCCGCCGCGTACATCGCCAGCTGCAGGGGTGTCACCAGCAGCGCCCCCTGCCCGATGGACAGGTTGCAGGTGTCGCCGTCGCGCCAGCTGTCATTGCGCTCGCGGCGCTTCCAGTCGTTGTCCGGCACCAGGCCGGGCCGTTCAAAGTCGAGGCCGATGCCCGTCTTGCGGCCGAATCCGCAGGCGCGGGCCATCTCCTGGACGGCGTCGGCCCCGCAGGCCAGCGCGGCATGGAACATGTACACGTTGCAGGAATAGCGGATGGCGTGGGGCGCATCGAGACTGCCGTGGCCCCAGTGCTGCCAGCAGCGGAAACGCGCCCGCCCCAGATCGAAATGCCCCGGGCAGCTGTAGCGCGTGTCCGGCCGGATGGCGCCGCTTTCCAGCGCCGCCAGCAGCGTCACCGGCTTGAACGTGCTGCCGGGGGCGTATTCGCCCGCCGTGGCCCGGTTGTAGAGCGGGCGGCGCTCGTCCTTCAGCAGCTCGTTCCACAGCCGCGCGGGTACCGAGGGTACGAAATCATTGGGATCGAATCCGGGTGCGCTGGCCAGCGCCAGCACATCGCCGGTGCGCGGATCCACGACCACCGCGGCCCCTTTTTCCCCCTCCAGAACGGCTTCCGCCGCCTGCTGGATGCGTGCATCCACGGACAGCACCACGTCGCGGCCCTGCCCCGGTTCGCGCCGCGAGACCTCGTCGAACTTGAAGCCCGCCACGTCCACCTGGACCTCGATCTTGCCGCCGGCGTTCGCGCGCAGCACCCCGTCCAGGCGCTTTTCCACGCCCGAACGCCCCGCGACCTCGGGCAGATAATAATGGAACCGCTCGGGTTCGCCGTCCGATTCCGGCAGCTGCTCGATGTCCGCCCGGCCCACATAGCCCAGCAGGTGGCAGGCGAGATCCCCCTGCGGATAGACCCGCACCGGCTCGACGGTCAGGGCCGCCCCGGGAAATTCGTGGGCGTGCTCCATGAAGCGCGCCACCGCGGTTTCATCCAGGTCCCGCCAGGCCACCAGCGGCAGCGGCGTGCGACGCCCCAGGTGCGTCCGCACGTCCCCCGGCCCCAGGTCCAGCGGGCGGTCCATCGTTTCCGCCATGCGGTACAGCGTGTCCATGATGTGGTCCACCGTCCGCGACAGCCCCCCCGTCCGGCGCAGCTCTTCCAGATGCAGCGCCACGCAGAAGGCCGGGCGGTTCTCGGCCAGCGCCTCGCCGCGGCGGTCCAGGATCCGCCCGCGGAGGCCCGGCAGGCGGACGCTGCGGAGGCTTTGCCGGACCAGGCGCCGCTGGTACTCCATGCCTTGCGCCACCTGCAGGTTCCACAGACGGAACCCCAGCGCCGCCAGCGCGCCCGCCATCACCGCCCACAGCAGCAGCAGGCGCAGAACGCTGACCTCGGGCTTGGCGGAACGGCGGGACATCACGCCGCCTCCTCCCCGACGCCCAGCCGCCGCTCCAGGCCCCGCATCAGCCCGAACAGCACCGGCACCAGAATCGCCCCCAGCACCGCCGACCCCGCCATGCGCCAGGCCGTCCCGCCCAGGGTCAGCGTCACCAGCCCCCTGGCGTGCAGCAGCGCGGCCATCACGCCGGTGGACACCGAGGCGCACAGCGCCCCGAACACGCTCACCGTCGTCGCCTTGTGGGCGAAGAAATCCGCCCGAAGCAGCACCGCCAGCCCGCCGGACACCAGAAAGGCGCAGGTGGAAAAGCCCAGCGGCGCCAGGCTCAGCGAGTCTTCCAGAATCCCCCCCAGCAACGCCATCGCCACGAAATAGCGCGGCTTCTTGGCCATCGCCGCATACAGCACCACGCCCAGCACGAACGGAAACGACGGCTGGCCCATGTGGCGCCACGCCGGCATCAGCACCTGCAGGGTGCCGCCCGCCAGCAGCCAGAACAGCAGCGACAGCAGCGTCATGGCGCCTCCCCGCCAATCGTCCCGGGCGACGGCCCCGTCAATTCCTCGATCAGCCCCTTTGCCGCCGCCGCCAGGTCCGCCTCCGTCGCCGCCACGAACGCGTACTCCGCCCGCCCCAGGTCCGCCGCAATGTCAATCCACGCGCGCTGGTAGAGACCCGACGGGTCGGTCTCGACCCGCGCCACCCGTCCCACCAGCAACCCTTTGGGAAACAGTCCGCCCATCCCGGACGTCACCACTTCGTCGCCCTGCTGCACGTCCGCCGTCCGCGCCATGTAGTCCATGCGGCAGGCGGGCTGCTCCCCCGGACCGGCCCCGAGCCCCTGCATGATGCCCAGCACGCCCGAACGCGCCAGCCGCACCGATACCTGGCACGTCGGATCCGACAGCAGCAGGACGTCCGCCGTCCGCCCCGACACCGCCACCGTCCGCCCGATCAGCCCGTCCGGCGTGATGACCGCGCGGCCTTCGGCCACACCCGCCTCCGCCCCCTTGTCCAGCCGCACCGTCTGCCACCAGCCCGTGCTGTCCCGGCCGATCACTTCGCAGGACACCAGCTGGTTCGGAAAGCGCTGCACAAACCCCAGCAGATCGCGCAGCATCCGGTTGTCCCGCTCCAGCTCGCGCGCGATGCGCATCTCCCCGCGCAGATAGACGAGTTCCTCGGACAGGGCGCGGTTCTCCAGCGCCAGATCCCCGATGCCCCGGATGTAGCGGATGATTTCGCGCAGGTCGCGCACCCCCCCCCGCAGCGCTGCCTGAAGCGGGCTGATGCCGTCGCGCACCGCCCCCTTGACCCGGGAAGACGCCGCGTCCGGCAGATTCAGCGTCGCCAGCACGATCAATCCGATCGCGCACAGCGCTATCCATCTACGATCCTTCATGTTCCGTCCGGCCTCTTCCTGCACTCATGCCATGCCGGAAGCCGGATCCGAGAGGAAGGATGGACGGGATGGGCGCGGCGGCCGGGCTCAGTTGCCCGACGACACCTTGCGCAGGAAATTCAGCTCGTGCAGCACGACACCCGTGCCCTCGGCTACCGCGCTCAGCGGGTCCTCGGCCACGTGCACCGGCAGCCCGGTCTGTTCCGCGAGCAGTTTGTCCATGCCCCGCAGCTGCGACGTGCCCCCCGCCAGCACAATGCCCCGGTCCACCAGGTCCGAGGACAGTTCCGGCGGGCAGCGCTCCAGCGTGATGCGGATCGCCTCGATGATCGCCGACACCGGCTCCTGCAGAGCCTCGCGGATCTCCTCGGACGTGATCGTGAGCGTTTTCGGCAGGCCCGCGACCAGGTCGCGCCCCTTCACCTCCATGCTCATCTCCTCGCCGAGGGGATAGGCGGAGCCGATCGTGATCTTGATCTCCTCCGCCGTCCGTTCGCCGATCATCAGGTTGTACACCCGCTTCAGGTACTGGACAATCGCCTCATCCATCTCGTCGCCGCCGACGCGGACGCTGCGGCTCAGCACGATGCCGGCCAGGGAGATGATCGCCACCTCCGGTGGTGCCGCCTCCCATGTCCACGATCATGTTGCCCGCCGGCTCCTGGACCGGAAGGCCCACGCCGATCGCCGCCGCCATTGGCTCCTCGATCAAGTACACTTCCCGCGCACCCGCATGGGTGGCGGAGTCCTTGACCGCTCTCTTCTCCACTTCCGTGATTCCGCTGGGGACCGAAATGATGATCCGCGGCCGCACCACCCACTTGCGGTTGTGCGCCTTCGGATGAAATACCGCAGCATCGCCTCCGTCACCTCGAAATCCGCGATCACGCCGGCTTTCATCGGACGAATGGCAATGATGTTCCCGGGCGTGCGGCCGAGCATGCGCTTGGCCTCCTCGCCGACCGCCAGCACGCGGCTGGATCCCTGCTGGATCGCCACCACGGAGGGCTCGCGCAGCACAATCCCCCGGTCCTTGACGTAAACCAGGGTGTTGGCCGTGCCGAGATCGATGCCGATATCGTTCGAAAAATAACCTAAAAGCCAGCTGAACATCTGGACTCTTTCCTATATATATTGAAATCGCCTTTCAAACCTGAAACCCCCGCATACTGCCCTTGCCCCTCTCCCACCGTCAAGCCCCAATCTCCGCACCCTTTCCGCGTTTGCCCGCGATCCAAACCCGAAGCTCTCCCCTCTCCTCCTGTTCCCGACTTCCTGGCCACCGCCCCGCCCCCCAGCCGCCGGCCGGCTTTGCCTTGCACCGTTCCGGCCCATGCCCTAGAGTTCCTTTTTTGCCACACCTTCTGTCTGTGGCGTTGAACCGCGCCGGCGCCCCGGGCCGATGCGAAATAAAACCTGATGAACCTGGGCGCCTGCGCCCTTGATGGAGACCGGACATGACATTGAAAGAAGCCCTCGAGCAGTCTGCCCAGAAGCACGGCGACAAGGTCCTGATGAAATACAAGCGCCTGGGCGCCTGGCAGACGCTGACCTACCGCCAGTTCCTCGACCAGGTGCGCGCCATCGCCGAATCCCTGGCCCGCGACTGCCATATCCGGCCCGGCGACCGCGTCGCCCTGCTCGGCGCCAACTCCCCCGAATGGTGCGCCATCCATTACGCCATCACCGGCCTTGCCGCCATCGCCGTCCCCATTGACGCCAAGCTCCAGGAACAGGAAGTCACCCACATCCTTTCCGACTCCGGCGCCGCCGTCCTCCTGCTGGACTCCGCCGGCGAAACCAACATCCTCGACATCGCCGGCCGCTGCCCCGCCATGCGCCATCTCATTCTCTACGGCGCCCAGCGCCCCTCCTTCGACAACGGCAAGACCAAGGGCCTCCAGATCCACGATTTCGACGAAATGCTCGCCCGGAACCAGGAGCACGCCCGGGGCCACGGCGCCGCCTACGACCGCCACCAGCCCCGGGAGGACGACACCGCCTCGTTCATCTATACCTCCGGCACCACCGGCCGCCAGAAAGGCGCCATGCTCACCCACGGCAACTTCACCGGCAATTTCGCCTCCCTGGATGCCGCCATCGAAATCCTTCCCGACGACAATTTCATGGTCATCCTGCCCCTGCACCACTCCTTCGCCTTCACCGCCTGCCTCGTCACCCCCGTCTGTTCCGGCACCCAGATGAGCTTCGTCGAAAGCCTGCGCACCGTCGGCGAAAACATCCGCGAAGCCTCCCCCACCATCGTGCTCGCCGTCCCCCTCCTGCTCGAAAAGGTCTATGCCAAGCTCCAGGCCGGCGTCCGCGCCAACAAGGCCGCCAGCCTTCTCTGGAAGCTCGGCCTGCGCAACCCCGTCCGCAAGGGCATCCTCGGCTCGGCGGACGCCTGCGCCTGATGGTCTCCGGCGGCGCCCCGGCCGACCCCCTGCTGCTCGCCGGCATCGAGGCCATGGGCCTCAAGGCCCGCGAAGGCTACGGGCTCACCGAGTGCTCGCCCGTCCTGACCCTCTCCCCCTTCGAGGAACCCATCCGCCCCGGCTCCTGCGGCAAAATCCTGCCCAACGTCGAAATGAAGGTCTTCGACCCCAACGCCGAAGGCGTGGGCGAACTCGCCGCCAAGGGCCCCAACATCATGAAGGGCTACTACAACAACCCCGACGCCACCGAGGAAGTCTTCCGCGACGGCTGGTTCCTCACCGGCGATCTCGGCTACATTGACGCCGACAACTACGTCTACATCACCGGCCGGAAGCCCTCATCGTCAACCGCGAGGGCAAGAACATCTATCCCGAAGAAGTCGAAATGCAGATCAACCAGTCGCCGCTGATTCTCGAATCCGTGGTGCTGGGCTACCGGGATCCCGGCGAGGCCGTCGGCGAGCATGTCGGCGTCATCGTCGTCCCCGACGAGGAAGGCATCGCCGCGCTGGAAGCCGCCGAAAAGCGCAAGTTCAGCGAAAAGGAAATCGAGGCCCGGGTCCGCGCCGAAGTCAAAAAGCAGGCCGCCGCCCTCGCCGACTACAAGCACCCGCGCCGGATCCGCATCCGCTGGGAGGAATTCAACAAAACCTCCACCAGCAAGATCAAACGCTACCTCTACGCCATGGACGAAGCCATCGTCGAGTAGCGCATCGGCGGACGAATCTGTCCGCCACTGGAATGCGGGAGCCGATCAGGGCCGGCTCCGGCCCTACAGCCCACGCGCGCCGGCGCCGTAATGGTCCTCCGGCAGGGTCCGGAGGTAGGATTCAGCCGGTAGGGAGCTCCCCTTGCCCGGATTCCATGGGATCGGCCAGAATGTCATGACGGTTCCGCGCCCCCCGCCGCCACGGCGAACGCCTCCTCCGACCGCCTCCGGCCCGGATGACCGCAAACGACGACAGCCCAGCAGCGGGCCCTTCGGCGGGCCCCCATCATCGGCATGAACGGCGCCGTGGTCAGCGAGAACAACCGGCCCGTTTTCCATGAATGCCGCCGGCGAAGCCCTCCAGCCGCGGACAGCCCGGCAGGAACCGCTGCGCCGCCTGGCTCGCGGCGATCTGCGCGAAATTCGCCAGGAAATTCTCCGGCGTCAGCGGCGCCACCACCGGCATGTCATGCCATTCAATGGGAAAACCGCCGGACATCATGTACTGCTGATCCAGCTGCTTCTGCGCGGCCGACTGATACACCGGACCCGCCAGGCCGAAATACAGGATCTTGCGCCGCGGCTCCCGGGGATCCTGCGCCACGAACGCCAGCGAGGCGCAATCCCCCGCCGCCGTCACCGGCCAACCCTTCGGCACATCCACCCGGAACGCCCCGTTGTCAAATGCCTGCAGCGGCGGCATCCGTGACGACGGCCCGCCCGCCGGCCCGCACCCCGCCAGCCAAATCGCCCCCGCCGCCGCCGCCCATCTCGCCAGCCGTCGCCTGTTCACCATCCCGCCTCCTCTGCCGCCGCCTTGCTACTCCTTCTCCTTCTCCACTCCCGCCAGTTCCCCCTGGCGGTCCCGCGACAAATCCGCTTCCGCGAAATCCTTCGTCCCCGGCAGCTGCATCACAAACCGGTCCAGCTCGTCCACCTGCGCCACCCCCGTCACCACGTCAAACGCCAGCACATGACCGCCGAACGACCGGTCCTGGCTGATGAAATGCAGATGCCACCCCGGCACGTTCACCCCCCCCACGTATGGCGGACACCGGAACCCCACGAGGGTCCCGGAAATATTCTTGCGGTTGAACACCGGCTGCGTCGCCGCCACCTCCTTCAGCGGCGGATACGGCCGGCTCTGCGCCGGCACACTGCGCGTGCGCATCCGCTTGAAATGCCCGTCCATGCGGACGGCCGCAAACCGGTTGCCTCCCGGCACCTCGCGGTCCAGCAGCGCTTCCACCTCCTCCATGTCCAGCCCCGAGGGAACGGCCACCTGACGCTCCGGCCGGAACCGGCACACCGCCGCAAACGGCGTCTCCCCGTCCGGGTCCGGCGCATACACCCGGCCATCCGCCCGCACCTGGTAAAACTGGCCGTCCAGCAGCACCATCTCCCCGTCCAGGTCGTCAAACGTGCCGATGCCGAAATCCCCCTGCCGCCGCAGCTCCCGCAGGGACAGATCCCCGTCATACACCCCCGCCAGCAGCGCATCAATCGTGGACGTCTGGAACACCGTGTTTTGCGAAGGCCCCGCGCACCCCGCCAGCACCAGCCCCATGCACCCCAACGAAAGCCAACTTACTCGTCCTGCCATTCGATCACCTCCACTGCTGAAAACAACTCTACACCCCCGCCTCTCCCAAGCCAAGCCTCCCTGGCCCCGACTTGGACCTTCCTTGTTAGGCGTTGGATACTCTCCCCTGTTCTCCTGCCCCCTGTCTCCAGACCTTCCATGCCCCGAGGGCCCCGACCTCGGCCCTTTTTCACCGCGCTCCCTCCCGTGTTCTCCTGCGGGCGATGTCAAGGTCCCGGCGGCGCCGGCAGCGCATCGCTGCTGTCAATGGTCCCCGCGCCCGCCTGCACGATCAGCGCCGGCTCCGGAGGAAAACCGCCCCACCAGTTGCCCCGCGCATCCAGCGGCGCCCCGGCCGGTCCGTTGTGGCGCACATTCACATTCTGGTTGTCCAGCCGGCACCCGCTGGAAAACACCAGATCGAACCCGGCCGCCGGATCCGACCCCGACACATCCAGATCCAGTCCCGTCAGATTGTCCTGCAGGGTGTTGGCATATCCCCGCAGTTCGAGCGAATCCGCAACAGACAGGTGCAGGCGCTGCCCGAATCCGTCGCCGGTCGCATGGCCGGTTGATTCGTTGTATCCCGATTCCACGAAACCCGTTTGAGCCTCCAGAATCCCTTCCACCCCCCCCTGGCCATTGCCGGCGGTTTCATTGTACAGCGCCAGCAGCTGTCCCTGCGCTCCGGCCAGCACCTCCAGGCCGATGCCCACGCCCTGCGGCGGATCCGCCGGATCGGCATTGCGGCCGGACTCGTTCAGAAGCGCCGCGGCCATCGCGTTCCCGGCCGCGGCCTCCGCCCGGATCCTCAGCCCGGCCCCACCGTTGTCCGACGTCCCGTTCTGGCTGGCCATGACCATGGCATCCCCGCCGTCCGCCCCGGCATCCAGCACCATGCCGCCGCCCGCATTGAATCCGGCGGAGTTTTTCATGGCCACGATCTGCGCCCCGCCGCTGCCGAAGGAACCCGAAGCCCGGCCGTACATCCCCGTTCCCGTCCCGTTCACCGCCCGGTTGTTCTCCAGCAGCACCCCGGCATCGCCATCGAAATATCCCCGGGCATGCACATGCAGCCCGTAGTCGCCGCATCCCTCCGCCTGGTTGTCCTTGGCATAGACAACGGCCATCATGTTCTCCCGCTCGACCGTCGCCGACCCCAACAGCCCGACACTCGTGCAATCCGACACCTGGTTCTTTTCGAGCCAGGCCTCGGCGTTGTCACCCTCCGACCCCGCCCAGACATCCACGCCGATATCGCCGCTGCGCTCCACCCGGTTGTTCAGGGCCATGGCCGCGGCCGGGCCCCCATCCGTCTCCGCCACGGCCTGCACCCCGACCGACGTCACATCCGATACCCGGTTGGCTTCCACCCACGCCACCGCGCCGCCGTCCCCGCTGGTGAACGCCTGCATCGAAACACCCCGTTCGCCGCCGGCCACCACGTTGCCGCTGGCCTCGGCCCGCGATTCGCCGTCCTCGCTTTCCGTCCGCCCGCCGATGCCCATTTCCTGCACCCCCGACACCCGGTTCCCCGCCAGAAGCAGGCCCGCGTTTCCGGCCTGCTGCCCCATTGCTTCGCCATAGAGGCCGCGCCCGCCGGCCCCGTTTACCACGTTGCCTTCCATCCGCACCAGGGCATCGCCGTCCACCGTGCGCACCCCGGCATACAGGCCGATTCCCCCCGCCTCGGCCCCGGCATTCACCGCCGTGTTGTCCAGCAGTTCGATCGTCATGTCGCCCGTCGAACCGGCCCCCGCCATCATCCGGTACCACAGGCCCCGGGTCGTCGTGTCCCGCACCGTGTTGCCGGAAATCCGGACCTCGCCGCCGTCGTATCCGTCCGCCACGCCCCGCAATCCGGCAAGGCCGTTTTCAAATTGGTTGTCCTCCACCCGCAGGCGCAAGGCTTCCCCGGCGCCGCCGGTCGCATCCACCAGCGCGCCCCAGTCCGTGTTTCGGACAAACCGGTTGCCGGCAATCCACGAATCGAACTCTCCGACCCCGCTGATGTGCAGCCCGCCCAGGTTGTCGCGAATCAGGTTGTCCGCCACGAGGATCCGCCCCGAACCCGAAACCAGGCCCCGCCCGCCCCCTTCCGTCGTGAGCTCAAAGCCCGTGATCGCGGCGCCATCCGCGCCCGCATTGACCAGAATCGCCTCGCCGGTGCCCCGGACCACCGGCCGTGCCCCGCCCCCGAACGCCTTGCCGCCATAGCCCGGAATCGCGGTTCCGCTGCCGATCAGCGCCACGTTGGCCTCCGTCACCATGGCGTTGGCGTAAGGAGACCCCGCGGCCTGCACATACACCACCCGCCGCGGTGCCCCGTCCGGCCAGGTCACGGTATGCAGCCGGCTCGCCGCCTGCACCCCGGCAATCCCTCCCTGCACCGTCGCCTTCGGCGCTTCCGCCGTCCCCGGATTCCCGTCATTCCCCGCATCCCCGTCCACGAACGTGATCCCCTCCGCAATCACCGCCGTTGCGGATTCCTCGCGCCGCCGGATCTTCGTCTCGCTTTCCGCCTTCTTTGCCTGCCGGGCCGCATTCTCCACATAACCGGATTTGCTCGTCTGGATTTTCGGATCCCGCATTACCATCTCGTCCAGCCGCGCCCGCAGGCCGGCCTCCGCGCCCGCCCTTGTCCCCGCAAACGGATTCCGCCCCTGCGCCAGCGCCCCGATCTCGAACGGCAGGCGCACCCGCGCCCCCGCCCGCCAGTCGGTCTGGTTCAGCTCGCGGTTCTCGTACACCTGCGCATCCAGCAGCAGCCGCCCCTCCAGCGCCCGCACTTCCAGCCGCCCCGTCCAGCCCTTCAGCGATCCGCCGAACGGGTTGTCGAAATACTGGTAGCCCGCAAACACCCGCGCCTGGCAAACCGCTTCCGGCACCGGCAGCCGCAGCCCGATTTCGGCATCCCATCCTTCCAGCGCAGCCTCCCGGTTCTCGTACACCTGCGTCAGGGTCTCGCGCAGAACGGTCTCCCGCAGCGTCAGCCGCGTCACGTAGTCCTGGCGGATGTCATGCGCCGCTCCGTACGGATCGCCCCAGATCGTCTCCACGTCCTGCCGCAGGCTCCGCGTTTCCGTCACCGTCTCCGTCTCGGCCACATCCACCAGCGCCGTGTCGCGGTCCGGCAGATAATAGTTGGCCCGCGCGTCCACCCGGTCGCTCAAAATTTCCACCCCCAGCCCCAGCTGGTCGAACCGGTTGCCGTTCCGCGTCCACCGCCCGTCGTAATACACGTTCGCCCCCACAATGCACGGCAGCGCGCCCTCCACCAGCCGCCGCACCCCCAGTCCCAGATTGATCTCCTCCTCGTCCCGGTCATTCACGGAAGCCCGCGGATTCAAAAACAGCACGCCCCCGTCGCGGCGGACCAGCGGAATCCAGACATCGCCCATTCCGGCGGTTTCGTTCTCCGCCGCGTGCAGCCCGATTGTTACAGGCACTAGCCCCGTCCCGCCCGACGTCTCCGCGCCCCCGCAGACGCCCGCCGCACCCAGCATCGCCAGCCCCCCCGCCACCCATCCGCGCACCGCAACCGAAACCAGAACCCTCTTCATCCGTCTCTCTCCTGTGACTACAGCAAACCCGCTTGGCAAAGAGATAATGATTATTCATCGTCTCGTCAATCCCCGCCGCACCACCAGCCGCCGCCCCAGGGGGGGGGGGGGGCGTGGTTGGTGGCCGGTGGTTGGCGGCCGGACCTCCGCCCGTAGCTCACTTGTTGGCTGTTGGTCGTCGGCCGTTGGTCGTTGGTTGGTGCCCGGTGGTCAGTCAGTCGTCGATGGACAGTCGTCGGACCTCGGACTTCCGACCTCGGACCTCGCTCCTCCGCCCCCTACTTGGATATTGGATATTGTTCTGTTGGATATTGGATATTGACCCCCTCCGTCATCCGTCATCTGTCCTCCGTCCTCCGACCTCCCCCCGAAGCCCCCCGCCCCCTCCTGTTCATCCGGACAGTTGCTTGGATAT
>JAXGNL010000036.1:0-30022 GCA_040768005.1 Kiritimatiellia bacterium | reverse complement strand
AAGTCCATGTCGCCGCAGTGGTCTTCGGCGCCGAGGATGTCGGTCAGCAGGACGGGTTTCTGGCCTTCGCCGGTGACGAGCCCGATGGAGATGCCCGCGACGGGCTTCTTGATGGGGACGCCGGCATCCATCAGGGCCAGGGTGCCGACGCAGACAGAGGCCATGGAGGAGGAGCCGTTGGAGCCCATGATTTCGGAGACGACGCGCACGGTGTAGGGGTAGTCGTCGGGGACCATCGGTTCGATGGAGCGCTCGGCGAGGGCGCCGTGGCCGATTTCGCGGCGGTTGAGGCCGCCCAGGCGGCGGACTTCGCCGACGCAGTAAGGCGGGAAGTTGTAGTGCAGCGTGAAGCGCTTGGAGGTCTCGCCGCCGGTCAGGCCGTCGAGTTCCTGCTCGTCGCGGCCGGTGCCCAGGGTGGCGACGGCCATGGCCTGGGTTTCGCCGCGCGAGAACAGGGCCGAGCCGTGGACGCGGGGCAGCACGCCCACTTCCGCCACCAGCGGGCGCAGCTGGTCCATCGCACGCCCGTCCATGCGCTTGCCTTTTTCGAGCACGCCCTTGCGGACGATCTCGATCTCCACCACGTCGAACAGCTTTTTGAAGAGCTTGTCGGTCATGGTTTCTTCGCCGTACACCTCCTGCATTTTGGCAAAGGCGGCGTCGAACACCTTGGACATTTTGGCCTGGCGCTCGAGCTTTTTGACGGTGAAGAGGGCTTCTTCGAGATCGGCGCCGGCGATTTCACGCAGCTTGGCGACCTGCTCGGCATCCGGCAGCGTTTCGGTGAAGGTCTTGGGGGCCAGGCCCATCTTCTCGCGCAGCTCGATCTGGGCGTCGCAGATCCGGACGACGGCCTCGTGGCCGAACTTCATGGCGGCGACCATGTCCGCGTTGTTGATTTCCAAAGCGGAGCCCTCGATCATCATGGGCAGGTCGCGGCGGCCGACATAGACCAGGTCCAGGTCGGAGGTTTTCATCTGCTCGTGGGAGGGGTTCAGGACGAACTGGCCGTTGAGGCGGCCGACGCGCACGGCGCCCAGGGGGCCCAGGAACGGCAGTTCGCTGAGCATCAGGGCCGCGGAAGCCGCGTTGATGCTGAGGATGTCGCTCTCATGTTCGCCGTCCACGGTGAGGAGGGCGTTGTTGATCTGGACTTCGTTGTAGAAGCCTTCGGCGAACAGCGGCCGGATGGGCCGGTCGGTGACGCGGGCGGTCAGGATTTCCTTTTCGGTGGGGCGTCCTTCGCGTTTGAAGTAGCCGCCGGGGAAGCGGCCCGCCGCGTAAAACCGTTCGCGGTACTCGACCTGCAGCGGGAAGAAATCAATGCCTTCGCGCGGCTTCTGGGAGTTGGTGACGGCGGAGAACACCATGGTTTCGCCGAGCTGGCAGGTGGCCTGTCCGGCCGCCTGGCGGGCCAGCAGACCCGTTTCGAACGTCATCGTCTTGTCGCCCAGGGCGATGCTGACGGAGGTCGTATTCTTCATTTCTTGCTTTCCTTCTTCCTTGCTGTCTTCTTCTGTCTTGTCACATGGATGCGGCGGGGGGCGCGCGGCGGACGGGCCGTCGCGGCGCAATGAAGGAAAGAGCGGGGGGCTCGTCCATCCACGGCCGCCGGGGGCCGCCCGCGGGGGAGGAAGCCGTCCCCGCGCGGGGAGGGCATCCCCCGGGGAGGCTAGCGGCGCAGGCCGAGCCGTTCGATCAGCTTCTGGTAGCGGGCGAGATCGGAATCGCGGAGATAATCCAGCAGGCGCCGGCGCTTGCTGACCATGAGGATCAGGCCGCGACGGGAATTATGGTCGCCTTTGTGCGATTGAAGATGCCCGGTCAGGTCCGAGATCCGCTTGGTCAGAAGGGCGACCTGAACCTCGACGGATCCGGTGTCCTTCTCGTGCTGCTGATATTCCTGCCTGATTTCCGCTTTGACTGAACTGTCGATCATAGGGGTGAATCCAACTTTTCTGCTTTGACTTCTCTGGTTGATTGAACGCCGGACTATACGGAGGGCGCGGAGGGGATGCAAGGAAATTTCCGGGCCGGCAATTTCACCGTCACGGGCGCATCCGCGTTTCATTGACCGACCAGAAATGAAACACCGCGGTTCTGTTGGCTAGCCCTTTTGGAGTGCGCGGGCATGACCGAGCTTTCCCGGGCCGCGACGCCTTGGCGAAGGCGGGTCGCGGCCCCAAAGCGGCGTCCCTCCGCCGGCGGGCGGGCATGCCGCCGCACTGCAAATCAAGTCCCTCAATCCAGAGGGGCTTGCCCCCCCGCGGGGGGGCGGCAGGGCATCCTGCCGGCAGTCCATGCGGTCGCTCACCCGCCGCCGTTCTGCGGCGTTTGGAAAGGAAGCGCGTCATGAATGAACTGATTGCCCGGCTGGTCCGCCGACTCGGGATCAATAAACACCATACAAAAGAGACACAATGGCGCATTATTCGAACAGAAAACAGGACAATATGGCCCATTTGCTCCTGACTATTGCCCGATGTGCATTGCGGGATCATTCCATTGCAATATACATAAAACGATGAATATAAATGAATAAAACAAATAATCAGCGCCCGATATTCCTTGGCGGATTAGATTGGCATGGCGAATGCTTCCCATGAAGGTGGAAAGGGCGATTAGAAGCCATCACGAATAGAAAGGAGAGCAGAAGCCATGTTTGAATTCGTAACCGCAGGTCCCCCGAATCCGTGGACCCTGTTTGAAGAACTCGAGTCACTGCAGTCGGACATGAACCGGTTGCTGTCGGCTCCGGAAGCCCGTCCGGGACGCCGGCCCCGCGCGGTCTATCCGCCGCTGAATGCCTGGACGTCGGCGGAAGGACTGACGCTGGATGCGGAACTGCCGGGCGCGGACCCGGCGGAGGTGGACATTTCCGTGGTGGGCGATGAGCTGTCGCTGCGCGGGAAGGTCAATGTCCGGGAGCCGGCCGAAGGCGAAACCGTGCTGCGGCGCGAGCGTCCCGCGGGAGAGTTCCAGCGGACGCTGCAGCTGCCCTTCCGGGCCGATGCCGGCGCCGTGAAGGCCACGTTCAAGAACGGCATCCTCCGGATCCGGATTCCGCGGTCCGAAGAGGAAAAGCCGCGGAAGATCGCCATTGAACCGGCCTGAGGCGCGAGAGGAGGAAAGACCATGAGCGAAACAAAAGACATTCAGAGAGAGGCGGCCGTGCCGTCGCCGGAAAGCGAAGCCGTCTTCGTGCCCCGCGTGGATATCCGCGAGACAGCAGATCATTTCGAGGTCGTCGCGGACATGCCGGGCGCGGATGAAAAGTCCGTGGAAGCCACGGTGCAGAACCGCGTGCTGACGATCGAAGGATGGAGCTGTCCGGAAAAGCCCGCGGACCATGAGCCGCTGGGGCAGGAATTCGGCTGCGGCCGTTATCGCCGGGATTTCACGCTGCCGGATTCGGTGGATGTGAACGGCATCCAGGCGCAGGTGAAGCACGGGGTGCTGTCCGTGCGGATTCCCAAGAAGGAGGAAGTGAAGGCCCGCCGGATCCAGGTGACGGGCTGAGGACGAAATGGATCATCACACACAGGAAGGAGACGAATCGCATGAGCATCAAGGACATGGTTCCCCGGTTCGGACGCAAGCCCCTGCCTGTACGGCAGGAAGAGGCGGATCCCTACCGGGATTTCCAGCGGCAGATGAACCGCCTGTTCGACGACTTCTTCGGCGACTTTCCGCCGGCCGAACGCTCTGACGGGCCCGGGTGGGCGCCGGGGGCGTTCGTGCCGCGCGTGGACGTGGCCGAGACGGACACGGAGGTGAAGGTGACGGCCGAGCTGCCCGGGATGGACGAGAAGGACATCACGGTGGAGCTGCAGGACGGTGTGCTGACCCTTCGCGGCGAGAAGAAGGCCGAGCAGGAGGAAAAAGGCCGGAACTGGTTCCGCCGGGAGCAGAGCTGGGGCGCGTTCCACCGCGCCATCGAGCTGCCGGCCGGCGTGGAAGCCGACCAGGCCAAGGCGCAGTTCAAGAAAGGCGTACTGACCTTCACGGCGCCGAAGCGCGCGGAGGAACAGGCCCGGCGCCAGCGGGTGCCGATCCAGACCGGCTAGGCGGGCGAACATTCGTCCGGGCCCCGGGGTTCCCGGGGCTTTTTACGGCATCCCCGCCCGCCGGTCGCGAAGCGGGAAGAAGGGGGGTGCCGGCATGCTTGGCAGGAAAGGCCGAAGGATGCTAGACTCCGATTAGCTTGGTCAACAGGAGGCCGCATGCACGCAAACCCAGGGATCTGGAGATGGATGGTCTGCGGATGGCTGACCGGGGTGTGCACGGCGGTCGGGCAGGGGGTGCTGGCCACGAGCGTGTTTCAGCGGGGCGTGTCGCCGGCGCCGGGCTACGAGGCGTGCCGGGATTCCACGCTGCGGTCGCTGACGGGGTATTCGTTCGGGATGCAATCGCTGGGCGCGGACGAGGCCTGGGATCCGCGCTGGTCGGATGTGGAGGGGACGGGGCTGATCTGGTTCGATGTGTCGGCGATTCCGTCCTATGCCGCGGTGACCGCCGCGACGCTGCGGATCCGCTTCGAGCCGGATGAATTCGAGGAAACGCCCGGGCATTTCGCGGTGCGGCGCCTGGGGGACCCCGACGGGACGGGGATGTGGCAGGTTAACACCCATGCAACGGAAGACGACTACGGCGAGGCCGATCCGGCCACCGCCATGGGATGCGCGGGATACAAACGGCCGAATGCGGCCTGGACGGCGGCCGGCGGCACGGTGCTGGACGTGACCGGTGCCGCGGTGCGGGTCTGGCATGCGGCGGGGACCGCGGAGTGGCTGGAGTTGGACGTGACGGAGGACGTCGCGGATTTCGTGGCGACGCCGTCGGAGAACCTCGGCTGGCTGGCCATGGCCGAAGCCGACAACACCCTGCGGGGCCGCCTGCATACTCACGACGCGCCGGCGGCCTCGAACCGTCCGCAGCTGGTCGTGGTGTACGAAGTGCCGGGGCAGATTGCGCCCACGGCGGAGGCAGGAACAAATCAGCTGCTGACCGACAGCGACACGAACGGGTGGGAATGGGCGACGCTGGACGGATCGGGGTCCGGCGACCTGGACGGGACGATCCAGACCTGGACCTGGCGGACCGGCGGCGTGCAGGTGGCGACGGGGGAGAGCACGCAGGCGGCATTCCCGCTGGGCACGAACCTCGTGGAGCTGACGGTGACGGATGACGACGCCCTGTCGGCGACCGACACGGTGCAGATCGTGGTGCGGGCAGTTCCGACCAACGAACCGCCGGTACTGGGGGCCATCGGGAACCAGGTGGCGTGGACGGGGCAAACACTGCAGTTCGCGGTGAGCGCGACCGATCCGGACGAAGACACGCTGACGTACACCGCCTCCAACCTGCCTCCCGGAGCCGCGTTCGTCGCTCCGACCTTCAGTTGGACGCCGTCCGCGGCGCAGACGGGGTACTGGGGCGGGGTGGAGTTCCGGGTGGACGACGGAAGGGGCGGTAGCGATTCGGAGGTTATCGGCATTCTGGTGCAGGAGGCGTCAGCGGTGGGCACGACGTGGTACGTGCGGGTGGACGGCGGCACGCCGGACCAGTGCACCGGCCTGGCGGACGCGCCGTATCCGGGATCGGGGAGCCACCAGCCCTGCGCATGGGACCACCCGTTCCGGGCGCTGCCGCCGGGCGGGACGCCTCGGATTGCGGGCGGCGACACCCTGATCATCGGTCCCGGCAGCTACCGGATGGGACACGGCGCGCCGGGGGCGGATGCCTGTGCAAGCGACTATCCGTGGGATTGCTATATGCCGCCGATTCCGAGCGGGCCGTCGCCGGCGGCGCCCACGCGGATCCTGGGCGCGGGGTGGGCAAGCGGCTGCACAAACAAGCCCGAGCTGTGGGGCACCGAACGGGCCTTCACGATCCTGAATCTGATCGGGTCCACCAACGTGGAAATCGGCTGCCTCGAGCTGACCGATCATCTGGGATGCGTGGAAAACCACAGCGGGAGCATCCCCTGCGAGCGGGATGTGTATCCCTATGGCGACTGGTGTCCGAGGGGCATCTATGCCGAGGACTCGGCGAACGTGCATCTGCACGACCTCGACATCCACGGGCTGGCGAACACGGGGATTCAGGCCGGGCGTCTGACAGACTGGCGGGTGGAAAACGTGCGGGTGGCGGGCAACGGCTGGGTGGGGTGGGACGGCGACATCGCGGGGGACGACGGCAATTCCGGCACGATGGTCTTCACCAATTTCGCGGTGGAATGGAACGGATGCGGGGAGAGCTGGCCGGCGGGGGCGCCGACGGGCTGCTGGGCGCAGAGCGCGGGCGGTTACGGCGACGGACTGGGCACCGGAGAAACCGGGGGCCAGTGGGTTTTTGAAAACTGCGACTTCAGCCACAACACCTCCGACGGCCTGGACCTGCTCTACGTGCGGCGGGCGGGGTCGTCGATCCTGATCCGCAATACGATCGCCGAGGGCAATGCCGGCAACCAGCTCAAGACGGCGGGGCCGGCAACGATCGAAAACTGCATTGCGGTGGGCAACTGCGGATTTTTCGACAGCCAGCCGTTCACGTATTTTGTGGACCCTTGCCGGGCGCTGGGCAATACGCTGTCGCTGGCGCTGGGCACGGGCGACCTCGTGACGGTGATGAACTCCACCATCACGGGGGAAGGCGATTGCCTGGTGCTGGCGGATTTCAGCGGCACGACGCCGGCCGGGACGGAGCGGGTGGTGCTGCGCAACAACATCTTCCTGGGCTTTGCGGATTATCACCAGTCTTATGAAAACACCTGCCTGACGTACGGCGAGCATTTCGCGTCGGATCCCTTCGACATGGACTATTCGGTGATCCAGAACGTCAAGGGCGATCCCTGTCCGGCGGGCGCGCACGACCTCTGCGGCAGTCCGCAACTGGCGGGCATGACGCTGGACGCCTTCGACGCCATGCCGCTCTCGAACAGTCCGGCGATCGATGCCGGGGCGGTCCTGACCAACATCACGGTCGACTGCGCCGGCGTATCGCGTCCGCTGGACGGGCGGAACGACGGCACGAATGCGTGGGACATCGGGGCGCATGAATTCGTTCATCCGCTGGCGGATTCGGATGCCGACGGCATGCGGGACGCGGACGAGACGGTGGCGGGAACGGACGCGGCCGACGCGGCGGCGGTGCTGGCGCTGGAGTCCAGGGGGCCGGCGGACGGTCCGGCGCTGGGCTGGTGGGGCGTGAAGGGGCGGATCTACGGCCTGGAATACGCGGCCGAGGCGACGGGGGACTGGGCGGCGGTGGCCGGGGCGACGAATCTGGCGGGCACCAACGGGTGGATGGGATTCACGAATCCGGTGCCGCCTACGCATCGCTATTTCCGGCTGTGGGCCCATCGGCCGTAAGCGGCGGTTGCCACGCTGCTCGCAAACCCTTGCCCGTTTGCATTGCCAGGGGCGGTGCGCTATAGACCTCGCGTTCACCCTGCACCTGTCGGCCGGGGTTCCATGCCGTTGGCGCGTCAGGCCGCAGTCGGCTTTTTTCATGCCGCGGGAAAAGCGCAAAAAGGTTCTGTCGTGCGGAAATTTGCTCATAGGATTTTCATGGTTCATGGCATGGACATCATGGACATCATGGAAGGGGGGATTGCCAGGCCCGGGAAAGGGGCGTAGACTTCCTTCCGGTCGGGTGTCCGGCCGGCAGAGGAGGTGTGTCATGAAGCGCTGGATTGCGCTGGGGCTGGTGGCGGCGTGCGCGGCAATCGCGCAGGGGGCAAACTTCACCAACCTCGATTTCGAGGCCTATGCTGGATCGGGGACCGACTGGCTGCCGGGGTGGGAGTGGGATACGGCAGCTTTCAATTCGTACGGGATCAATCCTTGTCCCTTGGTTACTGCATCCGTGGGGCTGATTACGTCAAACACCGACTGCGGCACCTGGTTCGAAGGGGAGTATTCGGCCTTTCTCAGCACCGGGGAATATCAGGAGTATGTCGAAGAGTATGGATGGGTGCCGGTCTGCTGCGGGGCGCCCACGATTTCGCAGACGGCGACCGTGCCGGCGAATGCCGCCTATATTCGATACACTTCGACCCCGCCGTATATATGGGATTCGCACACGGGGTTCCACTGGGACATGCGGGTTCAGGGATCGTTGGGCGGCATCGTGCTTTCCAACGGCGTCACGACCGACATCCGCTCGCTGGCCGGCCAGGAGGCCGCCTTGAGTTACACCGTCATTGGGACGGATGACCCGGCAAGTCCGGGCAGTTGGCATTCCCTGGATCAGATCCAGTTTCTGGATGAGAACGAGAACGTGATCTGGCCTGTACCCGTTCCTCCTCCGCCCCTGTGTCTGGATGATTTTCACGCGGCAACGCTGAACACGTCGCTGTGGGAAGTGGTGAATCTCGAGGGGCAAACGAATACGGTTTCCATCTCTGCCGAAACGCTCAGAATATCCGCCGCTCCACCCGCGGCGCCGTTTGAAACAGATTGCCGCTATCGTTCGATCTTGCGCGGCGATTGGGATGTGCGGATGGATTTCAGGAATCAAGCCGTCCTGAACCTGATGAATTCCACCAATCCCGGTTATGTCGGGATGGCCTTGGCGGCACGTTTCGGGCCGGAAGAAATCCGGAAGGCCGGCGTAGGCCACAGGCTGACGATCAGCAATGCAGTTCGGCACTATGGGATGGATTGGGGCCAAGGGCCCGCGAACGAGCTGCCCACAGAGGATGATCTGGGCACGTTTCGCCTGGTGCGGTCCGGCTGGGATGTGGCGGGTTACGTGTGGAACGCGGGCAGCAACGCCTGGCAGATCGTGGGGACCCTCCCCGGGTTCACGGATGAAACGGCCCGGGTGGGATTGGAGGTATGGAGTTCAGGTGCGTTCGGCGGAAAGACCTCCTGTTTCTATGCCGACAACCTGGTGTTGTCGAACGGTCAGATGTGCCTGGAGGGGCTGGCCGTCAAGATGTTCGGCCTGGACGAAAGCGGAGCGCCGCAGGTGGAATGGGACACGGTCGGAATCGCGGAAAACAACCGCTATATCGTGACGCGCTCCACCAATCTGGCGACACCATTCTGGGAGCCGGTTTCGGGGTTCCTGCCCGACGAAGGCGGGGAGACCAATTGGGGCGGCGCGGCGGAAGGGGCCGGGGCGGCGTATTACCGAATCGAAGTCCGGCCGTAAGGGGGCACCGCCGAGAATCAAGGCCCCCACCGGGGGCGCATCTGCGATTCGGTGCACCCTTGGGGTCATTTGGAGCGTAGGCGCGCAGCGCCGGAGTCGAAATCACTTGTCCCGCCGCCGCGGGATATGAGCACGATCCCGATGGCCAGCCTTCGGGACCAAGCCGAGATCCCTCGACTCCGCTCGGGATGACAGCCATACAGGACTACAAGGCCTTTTTGCACAGCATGCACCGAATCGCAGATGCGCCCCGCCCCGGGGCCAGCCGTTCGAATTCTTGTGCCGGGGGGAAAGGGTTTGCTAGGATGCACGGGCAATCCAGAAGCCATCCGGCGGCAGCCGGAAGAATCGAGAGGGTGCGAATGAGGATGATGACAGCGTGGCGGGCGGTGTGTGCGGCGGTTTTCCTGAGCGGCGGTGCGGGGGCGTGGGGCGAATTTGTCCAGGGGGAGATCAGCGGCTGGACGGCCACGACGGGAATGGACACCAACCGCGCGTTTGCGGGCGACCTGGTCTGGTCCGTGACGCTGACGAGCACGGCGACGCGGGCGGCGTCGCAGTTCCAGTTCACGCAGACAACCAATTGGACTCCGCAGTGGGGCACCGGCACTTCTTCAACCAACGCGGCGGTGAACAGCACGATTGGCCAGGCCCATGGTGATCTGGACAGCAGCAGCCCGGGCAATCTGACCTTCGCCGAAACCAGCGGGATGAAATACACGTTCCGGCTGGACGGCGATTCGACCTGGTGGTACCGGCCCTACACGATCCAGGCCACGACGAATGATCCGGTGTCGGTGTCCTCGGTGTCCGACGACAGCGCGACGGCGGGCACAAACCCGGTGACGGTGACGGCGATGCTGGGCGCGGCGCCCGGCGGCGAGAAGGTGTATGCGCGCTGGACGACAAACGATTTCGGCGTCAGCGCGCTGGCCACGGCGGCGGTCTCGGGCACGACGGCGACGCTGACGATTCCGGGGCAGCCGTCGGGCCGGACGGTGACCTACTACGTGCTGACCAGCACGATGCCGACCAACGTGCTGACGGGGGCCTACGACCTGTGCACGCTGCGGGCGAACAACGCCGGCGGGACGAACTACGCCTACCTGGTGGGCGAGGCGGAGCCGGTGTTCGGCAACTGCTGGCATTTCCCGACCAACGAAGAGCCGGTGTCGGTGACGATGCGCAATCCGGTGGATCCGACGCCGTCGGCCGACACGTACATCTACGTGGGCAATTATCAGGGCGACGCGGACATGACCGGCGGCTGGGTGATGTACAAGGAGTCGACGGCCGGGACGTGGTCCTCGAACAACCTGACCTATGACTCGGCGGACGGCGACAACAACTACTGGGTGGCGTCGGTTCCGTCGAACGCCGTGGCGCTGGGCGAGACCCTGCGGTACTACATTCAGGTCGACTACACCAACGAAGACGCCGATACCACCTACCTCGGCACGACGGACCAGGCGAACAACGTGAAATACGCCACGGCGACCAATGCGGCGGCGAACCCCTTCGAGGCCGTCAGCGCGGCGAACCTGGGCAACGCCTGGCACATTCCGGCCAACGCCGAACCCGTCGGGGCGTACATGCGCAATCCGCGGCATCCCTATGCCTCGAACGACGTGGTGATCTACACCGGCAACCAGTTCGCGGGCGACGGCAACGCGGCGGACCAGAGCGGCGGGACGCTGTACTACCGCCTGTCGGGGGCGGGGGGCTGGAGCAGCGCGGCGCTGTCGTTCGATTCCGAGGCCGAGAACAACAAGTACTGGAAGGGAAGCATCCCGGCGGGCACGTTCAGCAAAACGCAGGCGGTGGAGTATGTGCTGGCCGTGACCTATACCGACCGGGACACGACGTATCTGGGCGCCAGCGGAACCGCCAGCCAGGTCTTCGCCGCGCTGCCGGCGGCGCAGGCGGAGCCGTTCACCTTCACCTACGGCGACGATCCGGGGCTGGAGCCCGGTTTTGTCTATCACGGCGGCAACGCGGTGCGGGTCGCCGCCGACTCGGTCCAGATCTGGGTGAAGATCGGCTATGAAGCGACCAATGGCTATCGCTGGGCGGACCACGCGGAGGTGCGCTATGTGGTGACCAACGAATCCATGAACCCGACATCGCGGCAGGGCGTGACGCGGCTGAGCCGGCTGGAAACCAAGGGAACGGCCCCGGAGGACCTGGTCCTGACCAATGCCATGACCTACAGCCATTCGGAAAACGATCCGAGCGAGAACGGCAACGCGATGTGGTGGGCGGCGACGATCCAGGACAGCGAGCTGACGAACGCCGAGGCCCGGCTGCAGTACCAGGTGGTCGCGTGGAATTCCGCCGCCAACGGCGGCAACGACGAGGAGCGCGCGGCGGAGTGGCAGGCCGACGGCGCCAACGGCGAAATTTTCGAGTACCGGATGTACAGCGGCGGGTCGGGGGCCCTGACCGTCAACGGACAAAACGCCGACTACACCACCACGAAGTTCTTCATCGACGAGGCCGAGAGCGAGACCGCGACGATCACGGTGACCTACACGCCGGAGGAGGGCGCAACCGATGTCGAAGTGTTCTCCAACGTCGGGCGGCGCGACCTGGTGGACGGCGACTGGGACACCGACGGGGTGCCGGACGGAATCAAGCCGCCGGACGGCAACCTGATCACCACGAACGACACGACGGCCTATTTCGCGGCGTTTCCGATGACCTGGAACGGTTCCGCGTACGAGTGGACGACGAACGTCAGTCAGTGCGGGGCGTACCGCCTGACGGCGCGCTATCACGCCAGCGGCCAGACGGGAACGAACTGGACGTGGTACAGCTCCGAGGGGCGCCGCGACCACGCCATCGTGATCTCGCCCAAGAAGGTCCTGCAGCAGACGATGTACGAGCTCAACACACTGACGGTGAAGGCCAGCAACAACACCGAGACCGGGCGAAGCACGTTCGACGACCTGATCGATCCGCTGGTCGCCAGCAATGCCAATACGTTCAACGAATTCAGCATCGAATATCTGAACAAGCTCCAGGCCAACTGCCTGTGGTTCCAGCCGATCCATCCGGCCGGTATCGACCGCTCGGAGGACGATCCGTCCACCGGATTGCGCTACAATCCGGGCAGTCCGTACGCGACGCGCGACTATTTCGCGGTCAACCCCTACTTCGGGCGTGCGGGCGGCACGAATGAGGCAGCCGCCCTGGCGGAGTTCACGAACTTCGTGGCCCATTGCGACCGGGCGACGAACCGGCTGGGGAGCAGCAACTACATCGGCACGATCAACGTGATGCTCGACGGCGTGTTCAACCACACCTCGTGGGACGCGGAATTCGGCGAGATGGGCGTGGAGATGGGGTTCTGCACCAACAAGGACGACCGCATCGGGTGGTTCCGGCCGCAGTGGTATTCCTACTGGCAGGACTACGGCGAGCCGGCGACCTACTACCACACGGCGTGGAGCAACGACATCGCGACGGCCCCCGATCGCGGCGACTTCGGCAAGTGGGCGGACGTGGCGGAGCTGTACTACGGCAAGTACTCGGCGCTGGTGCGGCACAATCCCGACAACAACGGCGACTATCTCAACGAGGAAGACGTGTACGACTTCGCCGGGATGAGCACGAACACGATCGACCTGTGGCGCTACATCGGCCGCTACACGGAGTACTGGCTCGGGAAGACGGGCCACAGCCTGAGCAACCGGCCGGGGCAGGTGGATCCCGCCACCGGCGTGGCCTACGACGATTACGGCATCGACGGCCTGCGCTGCGACTTCGGCCAGGGCCTGCCGCCGCAGCTCTGGGAATACATCATCAACCGCACGCGTTCGATGAAGTGGAACTTCCTGTTCATGGCCGAGACGCTGGACGGCGGCGTGCCGGGCTACCGGTCGAATCGCCACTTCGACATCCTCAACGAGAACATGGTCTTCCAGTTCACGCAGGCGCACGTGAGCGATCCGGGCAGCCTGCGCACGCAGCTCGAAAACCGCCGCACGGCCTACAACGGCGGTGCGATCCTGCTGAACCTGACCGGTCACGACGAAATCATGCCGTGGAGCGATCCGTGGGTGACGGCGTCGCGCTACGCCATGGTGTCGGCCGTGGCGGGCGTGCCGATGATCTTCTACGGCCAGGAGCAGGGCATCGGTCCCTACGCGGGCACCGCGGACAAGTACACGGGGTTCGCGGACTTCGAGCTGAACTTCGGCAAGTACATTCCGCACTTCAAGCGCTGGAACAAGCTGCGGGTATGGGAGGAGCCCCCCCTGGACGGCGCCTCGCGCGAGATGGCGCAGTGGCACGGGCGGGTGAACTGGGCGCGGCTCAACAGCCCGGCCCTCCAGAGCCCCAACCAGTACTTCCTGAGCCGGACGGCCGGCGGCGACAACAGCAAGATCTTCGCCGTGGCGAAATACGAGGCGGCCGGCGCGGTCTCCAACGGCCAGGACGCGGTGCTGGCGTTCGCGCTGTTCGTGAACGACGGGCCGGACGGACATGACGGGGCGAGCGACACCTACGACCTGACCGGCTGCTGGGATCTGCTGGGGTTGGAGAACAGCACCGGGGTGTACTACAATGTCCGGAACCTCGCGGCGAGCGACGCCCTGGCGGAGGTGTGGGACACGCCGAAGACCGGCGCGGAGCTTTATGCCGGCGGCATCTACGTCGGGTTCGACTCCGACGACACGGGCCTTATCTACGACGACGGCCACATCGTGCAGTATCTCAAGATCGAGGAAGCGCCCGCGCCGGGCACGGCCACGTCCAACTCGCCGGCGGCGGTGCCGTATGCGTGGCTGGACACGTACTACGGAAGCGGCCACAGCCCGGCCGAGTACGAAGCCCTGGCCATGCAGACCGCCTCCAACGGCGTGATGGCGGTCTGGCAGATGTACGTGGCCGATCTCAATCCGACGGACGAAGAGGCCGTCTTCGAGATGGCGACGGAATCCGGTTCCGGCGGGGTGGGGATCGCAGTGCCGGCGGCGGACGGCCGGGCCTACCGCGTGGAATTCCTCGACGGCGACCTGACGGTGAACCCGCAGGTCTGGAGCGGATTCCTGGCCAACGGCGCGTGGACGAACACCGAGCCGTACACCAACCGGCACGTGTTCTTCGACAACGGCGCCGCCACCAACAGCGGCGTGCCGGTCCAGACCCAGCGCTATTACCGCATCGAAGTCTGGCTGCCGTAAAACAGCGAGTAGTCAGAATTCAGAATGGGTTTGATCGCAGGAATGGAACCGGGCCTCCTTGGTCCCCGCAAGACGGAGAACTGAAGCATGTGGATTCTGCGCGGATTGCTGGGGATAACGGTGCTGTTGGCGCTGGCGTGGGTATTCAGCGAGAACCGGCGCCGGGTGGAGTGGAAGGTGGTGGCATGGGGCGTGGGGCTGCAGTTCGGCATCGCGCTGCTGCTGGTCCACGTGCCGTTGTTCCAGCGGATCCTGATGTTCCTCAATCGCGGGGTGTCTGTCATTGAGCGCGCCAGCCGCGAGGGCGGTTCGTTCGTGTTCGGCTACCTGGCCGGGGGGGAGGCGCCGTTTCCTTTGCAGGAGGGATTCGCCGCGCCGCCGGCCCTGTTTTTCTTCGGCCCGCTGATGATGCTGATCGTGGTGGGGGCGCTGAGCGCGGTGCTGTTCCACTTCGGCATCCTGCAGCGGGTGGTGGGGCTGTTCGCGCGCCTGCTGCGGCGCACGATGGGGCTGGGCGGGGCGGAAGGCGTGGCGGTGGCCGCCAATGTCTTCATGGGGCAGAGCGATGCCCCGCTGCTGATCAAGCCCTATGTGTCCCATCTGGGCCGGGCGGGGCTGATGTGCGTGATGGTCGCGGGGATGACAACGATCTCCGGATCGCTGATGGTGGTCTACGCCTCGATGCTCGAACCGATCCTGCCGGGCATCGTGCTGGGGCATCTGGTGACGGCATCGCTGATCAGCGCGCCGGCGGCGGTGATGGTGGCGCGGCTGATGGTGCCCGCCGCGCCCGGGGAAGTGGATCACGAGACCCCCGAACTGCCCGTGGACACGCATGGCGTGGTGGATGCCCTGCTGGTCGGCGCGAACGACGGCGCCAGGGTGATGGTCAATGTGGCGATCATGCTGGTGGCGATCATCGCGGTGGTCTCGCTGGTAAACTCGGCGCTGGGGCTGCTGCCGCTGGAGACGCCGCTGACGCTGGAGCGGATGGCGGGCTGGATCATGGCGCCGGCCATGTGGCTGGCGGGGGTGCCGTGGGCCGAGGCGCAGGCGGCGGGGGAATTGATGGCGCTCAAGACGGTGTTCAACGAATTCGTGGCCTATCTGGCCCTGGCGCGGCAGGATCCCGCCGCGCTGTCCGTCCACAGCCGGCTGATTGTGATCTACTCGCTGTGCGGGTTCGCCAACTTCAGCAGCGTGGGCATCCTGGCCGGTACGCTGTCGGCGCTGTGCCCCGAGCACAAGCGCACCATTGCCTCCCTCGGCCTCAAGGCGATGGTGGCCGGCACCCTCGCCACCCTGCTGACCGGCGCCGTGATCGGGATCATCGTGAAGCCCTGATTCCGATCGAACCGCCGGCCGCCGGGTGAACCACGGACGGACTCCACCAGCGGCACACCGAAGGGAAGACAGGGGATGGGCTCTCGCCAGGTCCGAAAAGATCGCCACGGGGGGGACACAAATATGCGGATTCCTGGGTAGGGACGCCCCTCCACAGGCGGGCAGGCTGTTGGAATTCGGCCCTTCGACGTGTTCTCTCCGAGCGGCCGGCCATGAGCACGTGAGCGGAGCGAACACGTCGAATGGCGGAGAGAGAGGGATTCGAACCCCCGTCCCGCTTGCGCGGGATCCGGTTTTCAAGACCGGCGCGTTCGGCCACTCCGCCATCTCTCCACGGGCCATGTGCAAGACTGTAGCGCGTCCGCAGGAAAATTGCCAAGCCGCGAAACGGATTAGGCCGAATTGCGCTTAGCCGGCTGCCCGAAAACGCGTCCGGCGATTTGGGGCCAGGGGAGGGCGGCAAGATTGGCGGCCAGGCGTTCTTCCTTGGGAGAAGCCAACGCCACAAAGGCCTGCGGATGGGGGAACAGAGGCAGCAGACGCCGGATGGTGTCAAAGTGGGTGGCCTTGGGGGTGGCGGTTTGCTTGATTTCGACCAGGCGGGTGGCGGAGCCGGAGGCGATGACCAGATCGATTTCGTTGTGGTTGGAGTCCCGGTAGAAGAAGAGTTCGCCGGGGGCGCCAAAGTTGGCCTTGTGCTTCAGGCATTCGAGCAGGACGAGGTTTTCGAAAAGCGCGCCGGACTGGGGGCCGTGGCGGAGGGATTCCGCCGTCGGATAGCGCAAGAGCCATGCCGCCAGGCCGGTGTCGCCGAAATAGAGTTTGGGACTTTTGACGATGCGCTTGGACAGATTTCCGGAGTAGGGGCGCAGGAGAATCAGGAGGCCGGTTGTTTCCAGCAGCGAGACCCAGCGGCGGACGGTGGCGGCGCTGATGCCGGCCTCCTTGGCCAATTCGTTGAAGTTCAGCAGGTTTCCGATTCGGGCCGCGAGAAGTCCGATCAGATTCTGGAACAGTTTCAGGTCGTGGACAGCGGTCATCAGGCGGATGTCGCGTTCCAGATAGGTCTGGACATAGGACGAGAAGAACCGGTTGCGGTCCACGCCGTGAACGGCGACGTCGGGATAAAAACCGTCAAAAATGCGCTGGAAGCAACGGGGAATGGATAGGGTCTGGTTTCCCAGTTCCCGATGGGAAAAGGGCAGGAGGTGGTAGATGGCTGCGCGGCCGGCCAGCGATTCGCCAAGACCGGCCATGAGAGGAAAGATTTGCGAGCCGGTCAGGAGAAACCGGCCGGCGTTTCTCCGATCGGCATCCACCAGGACCTTGATGTGCGGCAGCAGTTCAGGGAGATGCTGGATTTCATCGACGACCAGCCGCGGTGCTTGAAGCAGGAACGACCGGGGGTCTTCTTGCGCCGCTTGCCGAATGAACGGGTCGTCCAGGGAGGCATAGGCAACCTGCGGGAACAGATGTTTCAGCAGGGTGGATTTGCCCGTTTGGCGTGCGCCGGTCAGCACCAGCACGGGGAACTGGCGGGTGGCGGCAAGCAGTTCCTTTTCGATATCCCGGGGGACATAGGTGGCTTTCATGCAGGGAAGCCTACTTCCATACTATGCAAAAGCAACAAAAAATATATGATTTGCATAGTCTGGGCCGGTGGGGTTGCCCAGCCGATCTGGCAGGCGGGCGGTTGGGACTTGGCCGGGAGCTTTCGGCTTCGGCGCGTTGCGCCTGTGCTTCAATTGACCGGGGATTGCCGGGGTGGCCGGGCGGAAACAGGGGCGTCTTTCCGTCTGTTTGAGCTCATCGGCGGCTGGCTGCCGCCGATCCTTTGGGAGCTGACCGGAAACCGGGCGGGATGGCGGAATTGGTTGCGCGGCGGGGGGCGGGGAGGGTAGAGTCGCGGCTTTCTTGAGCTGAGAAGGAATGACGACATGAAGATGCGGACACATACTTGCGGCGAGCTGCGCCCGGCGGATGCCGGCGCGAAGGTGAATCTGTGCGGCTGGGTGGACAGCGTGCGCGACCACGGGGGGCTGATTTTCATTGACCTGCGCGACCGCTACGGCCTGACGCAGTGCGTGTTTGATCCGCAGGATTCGCAGGCGGCCTGGGATGCGGCGCAGGCGTGCCGCGCGGAGTACGTGGTGCGGATTTCCGGCGAGGTGCGCGTGCGCCCGCCGGAGATGGTGAATGATCGCATTGCCACCGGCGGCATCGAGGTGCGGTCGGGCGCGATCGAGGTGCTGAACAAGGCACTGACGCCGCCGTTCCCGCTGGACGACCGCGAGGCGGACCACGTCAGCGAGGACCTGCGGCTGGAGTTCCGCTATCTGGATCTGCGCCGTCCGGGGATGCAGCAGGCGCTGATGCGCCGTCACCGCATTCTGCAGGCGGCGCGGAACTACCTGGACGAGCAGGGGTTCGTGGACATCGAGACCCCGATTCTGACGAAGAGCACGCCGGAGGGCGCGCGGGACTACCTGGTGCCGAGCCGGGTGTGCCCGGGGACGTTTTTCGCCCTTCCGCAGGCCCCGCAGCAGTACAAGCAGCTGCTGATGATGGCGGGCATGGACCGCTACATGCAGATCGCGCGGTGCTTCCGCGACGAGGATCTGCGCGCCGACCGCCAGCCGGAGTTCACGCAGATCGACCTGGAAATGTCGTTCGTGACCGCGGAGGACATCATCGAGGTGGTGGACGGCATGGTGGCGCGGGTGATGGCGGCGGCGGGCCTGCCGGCGCCGGAACTGCCGCTGCCGCGGATGACGTACCGCGAGGCCATGGACCGGTACGGCAGCGACAAGCCGGACCTGCGCTTCGGCATGGAGATCACGGATCTGGCGGAGGTGTTTGCGGGCACGCAGTTCAAGGTGTTCGCCCGCGCGCTGGAGAGCGGAGGCGTCGTCAAGGCGATCAATGCCAAGGGGCTGTTCCAGGCGCCGATCAAGATGGTGGAAGAGGACTGGACGGGCCTGGCGAAGGAAGGCGGGTTGGGCGGGCTGGCCTACATCCGCGTGCAGGAGGACGGCACGTGGAAGTCGCCGATCGTGAAGTTTTTCTCGGACGGGGAGAAGGCGGGCTTGCAGGCGGCGCTGGGGATCGAGCCGGGCGACCTGGTGCTGTTCGGCGCGGACCGGGCGGAGAAGGTGCTGCCGGTGCTGGGGCGCATCCGCCTGCTGGCGGCCGCGCAGGCCAAGGCCATTCCGGAGGACGTGTTCCGCTTTACGTGGGTGACGGATTTCCCGCTGTTCGAGCGCAGCGAGGAGGGGCGGCTGGTCAGCGTGCACCATCCGTTCACGGCGCCGAAGGCCGAGGACCTGCCGCTGCTGGAGTCGGCTCCCGAACAGGTGCGGGCGCAGGCCTATGACATCGTGCTGAACGGCACGGAACTGGGCGGCGGCAGCATCCGGATTCACGATCCGGCCTTCCAGGCGCGGATGTTCCAGATCCTGGGCCTGCCGGAGTCGGAGATCCAGAGCCGCTTCAGCCACCTGATCCGGGCGCTGGAGTACGGCGCGCCGCCGCACGGCGGCCTGGCGATCGGGGCGGACCGCCTGGCGATGCTGCTGGCGGGCGGGCACACCATTCGCGACGTGATTGCGTTCCCGAAGACGCAGAAGGCGATGGACCTGATGATGAATGCGCCGGCGCCGGTGGACGACAGGCAGCTGCGCGACATCCATATCCGGCTGGCCGCCGTCGCCAAGCCCGAGGCGGGCGGACTGTAGGGAAGAGGGGTCAGGGTCCCGGGGTCAGGATTCACGGGGATAGAGGTCAGAGGGCAGGGGGGGCGGCGGCCGGTCGGTCATGTGGAGCGAAGGCGCGAAGGGCCGAAGGAGAAATCACTTGTCCTGCCGCCGCGGGATCTGGGTCCAGTCCCGACGGCCTGCCTGCGGGACCAGGCCGAGATCCCTCGACTCCGCCTTCGCGCAAGGCTTCGGCGGACAAGTCCGCTCGGGATGACAGCCCTTGCGGTTACGCCTAACTCCTCGTTCCGGTCATGTCGAGCGAAGTCGAGACATCTCGGCCCCACCCCGATGGTCTGGCTGCGGGTTTAGCCCATGGACGAGGTTCATATTCCGCGATTCCATTCTTTCAGGCTTCTCACTATGCTCTGCGGTTGTGAATGGCGCTGGTCAGCTCGAGTTGCAGTCGGTCCGTTTCGGCCATGAGCCGGGCGGCTGGGAGCTGCGGATTCCGTCGCTGACGCTGGGGGGCGAGGGGATTTGCGGGATTGCGGGTCCGAACGGGTCGGGCAAAAGCACGCTGCTGGAGCTGGCGGCGGGGCTGCGGCGGCCGGATTCCGGCGCGGTGCGCCTGGACGGGCGGGCGCTGGCGGGGATGGGGCGCAAGGCGGTTGCGCGCCGGCTGGGGTATTTGCCGCAGGAGTGCCCGGCGCTGTTTGACTATACGGTGGAGCAGGTGGCGGCGATGGGGCGCCATGCCCATGGGGGGAGTTTGACGCCGGATGCCCCCGGCGACATCGCGGCGGTGTCGCGGGCGCTGGATGCCGTCCGGATGGAATCGTTCCGCCGCCGCCGGCTGTCGCAGCTGTCGGGCGGGGAACGGCGGCGGGCCTGGCTGGCGTCCGCGCTGGCGCAGGAGCCGGGGCTGCTGCTGCTGGACGAGCCGACGCAGGCGCTGGACCTGCACCATGCGGCCTCTGTCATGGAAGCGCTGGCGCGCCAGGCCGCCGAGGGGTTGCGGATTGTCGTGGCTCTGCACGACCTGAATCTGGCCGCGCTGTATTGCGACCGGCTGATTCTGCTGCAGGACGGCCAGGTGGCCGCCGATGCCCCGCCCGATGAGGTGTTGGCTTCCGGACGTCTCGAGGCACTGTTCGGGTGTCATGTGGAAGTGGTCCGGCATCCGGACACCCAAAAACCCCTGATTTTGGCCAAAAAATGATCAAAAACGCCAAAATTTGGGTATTTTTCGGCTTTTTTGCGTTTTTTTTGGTGATATTGCCTTGGATTGGGGCCGAGCGGCTTGATTTCGGGGGTGTTTGGGGCGGATTTTGGGGAAGCGGGACGCCGGACAGCCGGATATTCCTTCAGTTGCGGCTGCCGCGGGTATGGATGGGACTGTGGGCGGGGGGGGTGCTGGGGATGGCGGGGGCGGCGCTGCAGGTGGTGTTTCGCAATCCGCTGGCGGAGCCCTGGACGCTGGGGATGGCGGGGGGAGCGAGTCTGGGGGCGTTTACGGCGCGGATGTGCCCGGCGTTATGGTGGGCGGCGGGGCCGTTGAATACGTCGCAGGCGCTGGCGCTGCTGGGCGCAGGGGGGGCGCTGGCGCTGGTGCTGGCGGTGGCGCGGCGGCAGGGCGGCGGCGCACAGGTCCTGCTGCTGGCGGGCGTGACGGTCGGGGTGATCAGCGGCGGCGCCATCATGGCGGCGTCGGGGCTGGTCTCGCCGGACAAGCTGGCGGGCTTTCACCGCTGGCTGCTGGGCGGGCTGGATGCGGCGGACTGGCGCGCGCTGGGCGCCATGGTGGTGATGACCGCGCCGGGCGCGGCGATTCTGGCGGTGCTGGCCCGCGAGTACAATCCCCTGGGGCTGGGCGAAGCCATGGCGGCGGGGCAGGGCGTGGACGTGGCGCGCGTGCGCCGATGGACGGCCATCGGCGCGGGGCTGGCGTCGGCCGGTGTCGCCGCGGTGGCGGGTCCGATCGGTTTCGTGGGGCTGCTGGCGCCGCATGCCGTGCGCAAATGGACGGGCCCCGACATGCGCCTCGTGCTGCCGGGATCGTTCCTGGCGGGCGGCATGCTGCTGGCGGTCTGCGACGCCGCCGGCCGCTGGGCCGCCGCGCCGCTGGAACTGCCTGTCGGCGCGCTGACCGCGTTGCTCGGCGGTCCGCTGTTTCTTTGGCTGCTGGCGAAAGGGAAGTAGAGTCAGGGGACGGGGGCAGGGGGCAGGAGACAGGGGACAGGCAACAAGGGAACGAGATCTGAAGTCAGAGATCCGAGATCCGAAGTCCGAGGTCCAGACCACGATCAGCGGTTATTCCGGCCGGGGGAAGAGCGGGGCAGAGGACAGGATCAGGGATAGGGGACAGGACGGGAAAATGTCTCGGTTATAATTATAACCGAGACTAATGATTCAGGGGGAAGGGGGGGCAATATTCAATGTTCAAAGACGGATCAGATTTGGACAAATGGCGCTTGTTTGGGGAAGGGGAGGGTGGCACGATCCGGGATGCGATGAATCCGTTTGCGCATTTCATCCTGACGCGATTCAACGTGCCGCTGCGGGCAAAGGGGGCGCTGGCCGAGCCGTCGGGGGTGGAGGCGAAGTGGCTGGCGCGCCGGTTTGACCTGTTTGCGCGGGTCTGTGTGCCGTCGGTGGCGCGCCAGACGGTCGGGGAGTTTCAATGGCTGGTGTTCATGGACTGGGCGACGCCGGTGGGGTACAAGGAGCGGATGGCGGCGCTGGCGGTGCGGCATGATTTCCTGCGGCCGATTTACGGATCCGAGTTTCTGCCGGAGATCGTGCTGGAGGAGATCCGCCGTCGGGAGCCGGCGGGGCGGGTGCGGGTGACGACGCGGCTGGACAGCGACGACGCGATACATCCGCGGCTGATCGAGCGGGTGCAGGAGAAGGCGCGGGAATACCTGCCGCAGATGAACCTGGCGCACGGGTTCTGGATCAGTTTTCCGTTCGGGTGCTGCGAGCGCAAGGGGGATTTCTATCTGGTGCATGAGCCGGTGAATCCGTTCATGAGCTTCGTGTCGGCGCCGGAGAGCGCGCAGACGGCGCTGGAGCGGGCGGCGGGAGAGGCGGCGGAGAGCGCGCCGGTGGTGACGCGGATCGGCCGGCCGTTGTGGTGCCAGGTGATTCATGGCGACAACCGTTCGGCGACCGTGCGCGGGGTGTACTGGCCGTGGGGGGGCAGCAGCGAATTCGCGCCGGGGATTTCCAACGGTTTCCGGCGGTCGTGGGCCTGGCAGTGCGCGGAAGTGGTGCGCAGCGCGGCGGCCTGCCGGCCGGGGCGGCGCGCCCGAAGCTGACCGGGGCGCGGCGGGGGAGCGGGGGTCAGTCGCCCCGCTCGGGCGGAATGAAGATGCGTTGGCCGGGCTCGAAATCGCCGGACAAGGGCATCGAATTGGCCGCCATCAGGTCGTCGAGGCGGATCACGAAGAGGCGGGCGATGGCTTCCGGCGTGTCGCCTTCCTGAACGGTGTATTGCAGCATGTCGTCGGTCGAAACGGGTTCTTCCGCCGGGAGGCTGGATTCAGGCGGCGGCGGTGGATCCGGCAGGGGCCAGAACACGACGGCGGCGGTCACGAGGACAAGCGCGGCCAGGGCGGTCTTCCATTTCCAGTCGGGGATGAACTTCATGGGCGGCAGGATAGGGCGGGGCGTCGCTGGAGCCAACTGGAATTTGAAGCACCGCGCCTGCCACGCGGGCAGGCGCGGCTGCATGAAGGATGAAAATCGGGGAATGAGATGGGGAGGAGGAACAGCCAAGCTGCGGATTGCACGGATTGCACGGATTCGATCCGACGGGGCACAAACGTCCGCGGCTCCACATTATAAGACGGGCTGGAGGGCGGAGGCGGGGAGCCAGCCTCGGGTGGAATCGGTCTGGATTTCGACCCAGGCGCCGCGGCGGTCGAGCTGCCGGACGATGGCGCCTTCGGGGATGGCGAGCAGGGGGGTGGAGGTGTCGAGGGGGCCGGAGAGGACTTTCCGGCCGGGGGCCATGACAACGGCTTCGGGGACCCGGCGCAGGCGGTGGTGGGCCGCGAGGCCGGCGAGAGCGAGGGCCAGGAGGAGGGCGAAGACCGCGGCGGCGGGGCGCGAGAGGAAACGGTGGCGCGGCCAGAGGATCCAGGCGGCCAGTGCCAGGCCCAGGAGCCAGAAGGCGGCCGAGGCGGTGACACGCCATTCCGACCGGCTGGCGTCAAGCAGGAGGGCGGCGACGGGATGGCGGGCGGGCAGCGTGATGCCGGCGGTCTGGGCCGCAAAGCCGAGATTGGCGCGGATGTCGGGGTCGCGCGGGGCGAGGGTTTGCGCGTGACGGTAGGCGCGGATGGCGCGGCCGAGCTGGCCGTTGCGGTAATACGCATTGCCGAGATTGAAGAGCACGTCCGGCAGGACCTGGCCCTGGTCCAGCAGGGATTCCCAGCCGGCGATGGCGTCGGGCAGGCGGTTTTCGTCGTAGGCCCTGGCGGCCTCGACGAATGTGCGGGTGGGGTCGGGTGTCGCCGCGCGGGCCGCGGGGGCGAAGGAGAATAGGAGGAGCAGGGCAGCCGCGGCAGGGGCGAGGCGGGAGGAAAGGGAGCCAAGGAGAAGACCGCGTTTGGGTTTCAATATCCAATGTTCAAGTGGATTGGATTCGGAAGCATCCATGTCAACTTGGATGAACGGACTCAAATCTACGTTATGCCATCGGGCTGGCCATTTTGGCGTGCGCGGGCATGACCGCGCTTTTCCACGCCGCGACATGTCGCGGCCCCAAAGCGGCGTCATGCCGCCGCACTCCAAATCAAGTTCCGGCGTCATATCCGGCTCCTTTCCGCCTTCCGGAGAAGAGAGGCCACGGTGGAAATCCAGCCGGCGAGGGTGTCGGGGGGCAGGGAGGTGCCGGAGGCATAGCGGATCTGATCGGCCATGGCGAAGAATTCGCTCCATTGGGCGAGGTCGGCGGGATCGGCGTGGGCGGAGCGGAGGCGTTCGAGGATGAGAGAAGCCTCGACAGCGCCGGGGGGGAGGTTGAGGCGGTGGCCGAAGTAGTCGAGGACGGCGGCGGCGAGGGGTTCGAAGACGGCGGCGGGGTCGGGGGAGCGGCGGAGGGCGGCTTCGGCCTTGCGGAGGTTGGCGCGGGCGCTGCGGGGCGCCTGCTGGCGGCGGGCAAAGGCGACATCGCGCTGCAGGCGGTTGCGGCGGCGGGTGGCGAGCCAGAGCGCGGCAAGCGCAAAGGGGGCGGCGGCATGCAGGGCGATGGCCAGGCGGAGGCGGGCGGCGCGGGCGGCGGGATCGAGCCAGCGGGAGGGGGCGGGTTTGAGGTAGATGAGGTCCGTGCCAAGCACGAGGGCCTGGCCGCCCCCGTTGCCGCCGGGGACCTGCAGGAGCATGGCGTTGGCGCCGTTTTCGGAGGGATGGACGGTGAGGGGGAAGGGGCCGGCGGTGACGTTGCGGTACTGACCGGCGGCGGGATCGAAGAACGAGAACTGCAGCGGCGGCAGCTCCCGGAGATCGTCGGTGCGGGGCAGGACGACCTGCTCGAAGGTTTTGGCGCCGCGGTCGGCGGCGGGATCGGGGGTGTCGCCGAGCAGCCGCGCTTCGTAGGCGCGGAAGAGATCGGTGTCGGCATAGGCCGGGGGGCGGGCGGCGGCAATGTTGCCGACGCCCTGCAGGCGCAGGGTCACGGTGATGGGCTCGCCGACCTTCAACTCGCGCGGGCGCACATCGGCGGTGAAGGTGAACTGTCCGACGGCGCCGGAGAAATCGGCGGGGCGGCCGTCGGGCGGGATATCGCGGACGGCGAGGGTCTGCGGCGGGACGGCGGCGGTGACGGGGGTGGTGGCGACGCGGAAGAACGGATCGTCGAAGAATCCGCCGAAGGGATCGCGGCGGCGGGACTGGCTGCGGTCCACGATGCCGGCGCGCAGGGCGGGCTGGAGGGTGAATTCGCCGGCGGTGAGGGCGCGGACGCGGGTCCGGAAGCGGCGGAGGTTGTAGAACCGGCCGTCCACTTCTTCGCGCACCAGCTGGAGTTCTTCGAAGGGGCCGAGCACGAATCCGGTTTCGGGGAAGCCGCCGAGCAGGCTGATCTCGCGTCCCAGTTCGATATCGGGCAGGGAATAGAGGCGGAGTTCGAGATCGAAGACCTGGTGGACATAAGGCGGGGAGTCGGGGAGCCGGAGGCGGGCGAAGATCATCTCGCGATCGCCGTCGCGGCCGGAGGCTTCGCGGACATCGAGGCGGACTTCGGGAATCCGGACGGTTTCGCCGTTGAGGTCGAGGGTGTAGGGGCCGAGGGCGAACGATCCGGCGCGGGTGGGCACGATGCGGTAATCCATGCGGACGCTGCGGGCGCCGTTGATGTTTTGCTGAATGACGCCGCCGGGGGTGATGGAAAGGCCGTCGATGGGAGGCAGTTCGACGCTGCCGGGACCCTGCGCGCCGTGGAAGACCAGCGTGGCGGTGGCGGTCTCGCCGAGGTTGAGCTGGCGGGGGGAGACATCAAAGGAGACATCGGTGGCGAAAGCGGGAAGGGCGGAAACGAGGGGGAGGGCCACGGCGATAGCCCGGATGACGGCACGGGCGACACGGAGGTCGCCCCTCCGGACAAGGGGGGGGCGGTTTTCTGGAGGGTCGGCCTCCGTGCCGACCGTTCCCGAATGGCTTCGAGAGGGATGGTTCCAGAAATACATGGCGCTCACTCTAGCCGGATCGGCATGTTCTACCAGTCCTTTTCGACGGGGACGGGGCGGCCGAGGAAGGGGTGCAGGCGGTCGCGCTGGGACTGTTCCTGCTGCCTGAGGGCGTCGAGCAGCATTTCGGCTTCCTCGGGGGTCATGTCCTCGGCGGATTCCGGCTGCTGCGACTGGCCTGCCTGTTCCTGCCGGTCGCCCTGCTGCGGTTGGGGTTGTTGATCCGGCTGTTCCTCCGGTTGGGGTTGTGGCTGGTCCTGGTTCTGCTGCTGTTGCGGCGATGGATCCTGCTGATCCTGGTTGTCTTGGTCCTGCTGGTTCTGCTCGTCCTGCTGATCCTGCTGGTTCTGCTCATTCTGCTGCTGCTGCATCTGCTGGATCTGCTGCTGCTTGAGGAGGGCGAGTTCGTAGTTGGCCTTGGCGTCGGCGTCGTCCGGGTCCAGGGCGATGGCGTTTTCGTACATCTGAATGGCCTGGCCGATGGCGGATTCGCTGGTGTCGAGCGCGGGGGCGGGGTCGCCGCCGGGGAGGGCCTGGGGTTGCAGAGGCATGTCGGCGAGATGGAAGAGAGCGTTGCCGCGGTTGTAGTAGGCCCTGGCCTGCAGGCCGAGATCGGCGGCGGCGGCCGCGGCGTTGAAGTGGACGGCGGCAGCTTCGAGATCGCCGGCGGCGGCGGCGGCGAGGCCCGCGTTGTAGCGGGCGGCGGCGGGGTCGAGCTTTTCGGCGGGCGCGGCGGCGGCCGCGGTGTCGAAAGCGGTGACGGCGTCGGTGAAGTTGCTGGCGGCGAAGGCCTGCACGCCGGCGTCGAAGGACGCGCGGGCGGCGGGCGGTTCCGCGGCCTGCGCGGGCATCGCGCCCAGCCCCGCCAGCAGGGAAAACAGTAAAATACAGGACTGGCCCCTTTTCTGGCCTCTGAACCCTGACCTCTGACCTCTCCTGCTCATGCCGCCACCTCCCCGTTGGCGGGCGTCTTGCGCCGCTCCGTGAGCAGGGCTTCCCAGGCCAGCAGGGCCAGGGCGGCGGCGAGGAACCACACGAAGCGTTCCTCGTGGATTCTGGCGGTGCGGGATTCCTGCTCGGCGCGTTTCAGGCTGTCGATGCTTTCGCGGAAGACGCGTTCGAGGCCGGTATCGCCGGGAGCGGAGCGGACGTAGGTGCCGCCGGTTTCGAGGGCGAGTGTCTGGAGCACGTCCTCGCGCAGGGCGGACTTGACGACCTGGCCCTGTCGGTCCTTGAAATAGCCTTCGCCTTCGCCGCCGGGGATCATGTCGCCGGCCAGCGTGCCGATGCCGATGGCGTAGACGCGGATGTTCTTTTCCTTGAGTTCGGGCAGGAGGGAAAGGGGATCGCCTTCATGGTCTTCGCCGTCGGTGACGAGCAGGATGACGCGGTCGGCGGCGCCGTCGGCGGGGAAGGCGGCGGCGGCGGTGCGCAGGGCCTGTTCGATGGCGGTGCCGCCGCGGGGGATGAGGCCCGCGTAGAGATCGTCGAGGGTCATCATGAAGGCGGCGTAGTCAATGGTGAGCGGGCACTGGAGGATGGAGGCGCCGGCGAAGGGGACGAGGCCGATGCGGTCGCCGCGCAGGTTGCGCACGAGGTCGCGGATGCCCAGCTTGGCCTGTTCGAGGCGGGAGGGTTTGAAGTCGGCGGCGGTCATCGAGCGGGAGGTATCGAGCACGACGAGGAGGTCCAGGCCTGTCCGCCGGACGTCTTCCCAGTGGAAGCCCCACTGCGGGCGGGCGAGGGCGAGGAACAGCAGCAGCAGGGCGGCGAGGCGCAAACCGAGGCGGGCGCGGGCGCGGGCGGGGTTCCAGGCGGGGGCCAGCTCGGGGAGGACGGCGGCGGCGGCCAGCCGTTCCAGCGCGCGGCGGCGGCGGCGCAGCAGGGCAAAGGCGGCCCACGCCAGCGGGATCGCCAGCGGCAGCCAGGCAAGCAGCTGGATCTGGCCCCACTTCACGGCAGCCTCCCGAAGCGACTGAAGCCCAGCAGCGTTTCCAGCGTCAGGCACAACAGGCCCAGCACAAGGAACGGCGCGAAGCGCTCTTCGTAGCGGGTGTACTGATCGAGTTCGATCTCGGTTTTTTCCATCTCGTCAATGGCCCGGTAGGTGTCCTCGAGGCTGGCGAGATCGGTGGCGCGGAAGTAGCGTGCGCCGGTCAGCTCGGCGATTTTGGTCAGCATGGCCTCGTCGATTTCGGGACCGAGGGGCGCGAACTGGAACAGGCCCATGCCGCGGCGGGGCCGGCCGGAGGCGGCGCCGACGGTGTACACCTTGATGTCGAGGGCGGCGGCGGCGCGGGCGGCGTCGAGCGGGGTGAGGCGGCCGGCGTTCTGGATGCCGTCGGTGAGCAGGATGACGACCTTGGATTTGGCCCGGGAGTCGCGCAGGCGGTTGACGCCGGAGGCGATGGCATCGCCGATGGCGGTGCCGTCTTCGAGCATGCCGGTCTGCAGGCGGTCCATCTGCAGCAGCAGCCAGGCGTGATCGGTGGTGAGCGGCGCGATGGTGTAGGGCATGGCGGCGAAGGTCACGATGCCGATACGGTCGTCGGTCCGCGCGCGGATGAACGGCTCCATGACGGATTTGGCGGCGTCGAGCCGGTTCAGGCGGCGGGCGGCGGTGGAGAAATCCTCTTCGCGCATCGAGGTGGACGTATCCACCAGCAGGACGATATCCACGCCTTCGGTTTCGACGCGCGACTCGCTCAGGCCGGCCTGCGGGCGGGCGGCGGCGAGGATGATTCCCGCGAGGCCGGCGGCGAAGAGGGCGGGGGGCAGCCACCGCAGGGCGAGCCACGGAGACCGCGGCAGGGCGGCCAGCGCCTCGCCGTCGGGGAAGGTGAAGGCGGCGCGGCGGCGCCGGGCATGGCGCAGCCAGACCAGCGCCGGCACCAGCAGGAGCAGCAGCAGGACCCAGGGATGGAGGAAACGGATCATGCGCCGCCTCCGGTGCGGATGTCAGATGAGGAGAGCGGGTCTTGAAGATTCCCAATGGTTTCGCGCACGAGGCGGGCGGCGGAATCGAGGGCGTTGCGCATGTCGGCCTGCCCGGGGGCGTGGCGGGCGAATTTCACCAGATCGCTTTGTTCAAGGAATCCGGCGACGAGATCGCGGTGGGCGTCGGAGAGGAGCTTCGAGGACAGGGCGTCGCGGATGAATTCCTCGGTGGTGCGTTCGGGGGCGCGCAGGCCGAAGCGGGCTTCGAGGTAGCGGCGGACAATGGCGGAGAGTTCGACATAGAACGGCTCGATGTTCAGGGCTTCGATCCAGCCCCTGGCGCGGAGGGCTTCGATGGCGTCGAGGGCGGCCTGGTGCGGCGGGACGGGCGGGGGCATGTGGAGGATGGTGCGCGGCGCGGTCAGGACCCGGTGCAGGGCGGCGACGGCGGCGGCGAGCAGGGCGAGGGCGGCGAGGGCGATCCAGATCCACCGCGACGGCGGTGCGGGCCATCTCGCGAGCCCGCCCTTGGCGGGGCGCGGATCGGTTTCGCCGGGGGCGAGGGACGACACCACTTCCAGGGCCGCGAAGGGATAGGGGAGGGTCCAGTGCAGGCCCTGGGGAGTGGCAATGGTGAGTTGCGCGCCGTCGCCGATGACGTGGTTGGTGACGGTCATCGAAGTCAGGTGGAGAATCTGTTCGGTTTTGCACAGTCCTCCGGGCAGGTCGGTCTGCACCGTGTCGCTGTCGCGCACGACGATGTCCTTGCCCCGGGCGACGGACGGGAATTCAACGACCGTGCCGTCGCGGTGCAGGACGTCAACCGTCAGGCGGACGCGATCGCCGATGCGGATGCGGTTGGTGGACAGCGTGGCGGTGGCGGCGGCATCCTGTCCGGCGGGCAGTTCGGGAGCGGCGGGGGGGGGCTCGGAGCAGCCGGCGAGCAGCAGCGCGCCCAGCAGCGGCGCGGTTTTCCACAGTGTGGAAAAAAAGTTTCCATAGCGTG
>JAXGNL010000035.1:0-30078 GCA_040768005.1 Kiritimatiellia bacterium | reverse complement strand
GGGGGGGGGCTTCGGAATGTCCCTGTTGCTGCTGCTTGGCGGCATGGTCTATTTCCGTCGGGTGGAACGCACGCTGGCGGACATCCTATGAACGCGCCTCTTGTCGAAGTCGAGCATCTGGGCAAGACTTACCGGCTTGGGGAAATTCACCGCGACTGGCTGGCCGGGCTGGCCGGCCGGCTGCGCGGCCGGCCGCGGCCCGGCCCGCTGCCGGAGCTGCGGGCGCTGGACGACGTGAATTTCACGGTCGGGGAGGGCGAAGTGTTCGGTCTCATCGGCGCCAACGGCGCCGGCAAGAGCACACTGCTGAAAATCCTGGCGGGCATCACCGATCCCACGACTGGCACGGCCACCCTGCGGGGACGCATCGCGTCGCTGCTGGAGGTGGGCACCGGATTCCATCCTGAACTGACCGGGCGCGAAAATGTCTTTCTCAACGGCACGATTCTGGGACTGCGCCGGCGCGAGATCGCCGAAGAATACGATCGCATCGTGGACTTCGCCGGGCTGGACAAATTCATGGACACCCCCGTCAAGCGCTACAGTTCCGGGATGCGGGTGCGGCTGGCGTTCGCCGTGGCGGCGCATCTCCGGCCGGAGATCCTGCTGATCGACGAAGTCCTGGCGGTGGGGGACATCGCCTTCCAGCGCAAATGCCTGGGGGCGATGAAAGACGTCGCCGGCGGCGGCCGCACAGTGCTGTTCGTCAGCCACAACATGGCGGCGGTCAGCAGTCTGTGCCACCGCGCGCTGATGCTCCGGCAGGGGCGAGTGGCCGCGCTGGGGACGACCGACGAAGTCATCCAGACCTACATCCATTCCACCGAAGGTGTCCATGCGCGCGACGAGCAGGGGTTCGTGGCCTTGCACGAGCGCCAGCCGCTGCATCCGCAATCGCCGATGCTGCTGCGTGCCGCGCGGCTGGCGGACGAACGGGGACGACCCGTTTCGTCGGCCCGCACGGGCGAACCGCTGCGGGTGGACGTCCGGATGGAAGGCCTGGATCGGTTTCCCTCCGCAGTGGTCGGCCTGACCGTCCGCTCCGTGTTTGAGCAGAAGATTTTCCACTTCAACACGGCCATGGCCGGCGGCTTCGGTCCGGTGCCGCGCCATGTCCGCGAACTCGTTCGCCTGGAGATTCCGGACCTGCCGCTGATGGCCGGAGCGTACTCGCTGGATCTGCTGGTGTTCGAGCCCGGCGTGCGCCTGATCGACCGCGTGGACGGGGCCTTGAATTTCGACGTCATCGAGGCCGATCTCTACGGGAACGGATACCGCGGCGAGGCTCGCGAGGGGCTGATCGTCGTCCGGGGCGAGTGCCGTCTCGAAGGCGAGGAGGGCGGGGCATGAGCGGGGTCCCGGCGAGGGCGGCATGAAGACGCTCATCTACGCCGCCGGAATGGGCGGGCATCTCCAGGTGTACGCCCGCGCCATCGCTGGATTCCTGCTGGAGGCCGGCTACGAAGTGCGGGTGGCCACCGCCGCGGGGAAGGGGGAGTGGGCCGCGCGGTGGCCCATCCTTCGCGCGCTGGCGGAGGATGGGCGCGTGCAGGGGCTGGACAGCCGGACGACGGCCGGATCCGGTTCCGGCGAATGGACCGCCGAGCAGTTGCTTGCGGCGCAGCGGGACTGCCGCGCCGACGCCACGCTCCTGATCGACGGCGATGCCTTTGCCGCCCAATTCCGGCGCATCGCCGCTGGCGAAGCGCCGCGGCTCCAGGGGCGCATCTGTGCGATCTTCGGCCGCACCTCCGAATGGTGCCCCGGAGAGGACCCCTACACCGGCCTGCGCGAGCCGTGGATCGGGCCGACCCTGCGGCGGACCTTGGGACGGATGCGGCGCGCCATCCACCAGCGGGGGGATTCGCCTCGGAGATTCTTCGAGCGGGATATCCTCGGCCGCCGGGTGGTGGATGCGGTCATCGTCAAGGACGAGCGGATCCTCCGGCACCATGGGCCGCCGGTTCACTGGATGCCCGAAATCTACCGGGTGTTCGATCCCCGCCCGGAGGAACGCCGCGGGGCGGACTGGGAACGGTTCGCAGAGCCGGTTCAACGGTTTGTCGCCCGCGCCGGCGCGGAGAACGTGTTGCTCTTCTTTGGTGCCGCGGCGTGGTACAAAGGCTATGACCTGTTCCTGAAACTGGCGCGGGATGAATCCTCGACCTTCGCCCTGCACGCCGGCGCGAGGGGAACGCCGGATCCTCGCTATGGGTGCGATCTTGAGCCTCTGCGCCAGGAATTGCTCCGCCAGGGCCGCCTGTTCGAGGCGGACACCTTCGTTTCCAGCGGGGATTTGATGGATCTCTTGTTCGGCGGGATCGCCCGATTCGTCTCCACCCATCGCCTCACCTTGTCCAGCGCCACGATGCTGCAAGCCTTGGAGAAGGGCAAACCCGTGCTGGCTCCCGCCACGGGTCTTGTGGGTTGGCGCACGCGCGAGTTCGGCTTGGGCGCGACCTACGCCTACGCCGATTCCGCGGACTTCTTGACGAGTTGGAGGCGCTTCAAATCCGGGGCGCTTGACCCCTCGTCCCGCTCCATTTCCACCTTCATGGACAGTTTTTCCCGTGAGCGGACCCGGCGCTTCTTCCTGGATGTCCTGACGGGGGATGCGCCATGAGCCGCCGGCTTCCGCCCGCCCGGATCCTGTTCGTGACGCCCTCGTTCCACACGCGCTGGGAGGCCTATTCGCAGGCGCTGGTGCGGGCGTCCGGCCTGGCCTGGCGCATCCTGGTTCGCGATGGCCGCGAAAACTGGCATCCGTTGGATTTCCTGGAGCCGGCGCTCGCCGAAGATTCGGACTATGTCGTCCACATCGATGAAGACGCCTTCCTTTTGGATCCCGAGCAATTGTCCCGGCTGGTGGCGGAAATGAGCCGGGATCCGGAGCTCGCCGCCGCCGGCGTGCCGGACGGGGGCACGCCGTATCGCCACCACAATCCATACGCCTGCAATTTGTTTTTCGCCGTGTTCAAGACCGCGGTTTTGCGCGAGACCATCGCGCGGAGGTCCGATTGGAAATCCCTGCGCTTCGATCCGGCCTGGACCCGGCGTCTCCGGAGGCCTCCGCCGTCCGTGGCCGACGCAGCGCTGGACGATTTCGAGCCCTACTATCCTTTGTTTTGGCTGATTCTCGAACAAGGCTTCCAGATCCGCTACCTGTCTTCGTCCTTGGTTCCAGATTGTTTGGCCAGCCAAGTGGTTGTCGGCGATGCACCCCAGCCTATGGTTCTCCATGGCTGGCATCTGCGCAAATGGTTTTCGCAAGACGTGGACCCCGACATGGGCATCTCGCCCGCGGAGAAATATCGGCGGATCGCGACCCGTATGAATGCGAGGTTCATCCATCGTCCCCAGTTGCTTTTCCATTTGGGATGCGCGGCTTTTCGCTTGCTGGGTTCGAGGGCCAAGCGGACGAAACAAAAGGGAGGACGATATGCCACAGGATGAATCTCCCCTGCTGGCCCGTAGCGACAAGTCCTTCTGGCACGGCTATCTGGATTTCTATGGGGCCCATCTGCCCAAGGACATCCGCGGCCTGATCGTTGAATTCGGCGTCTTCAAGGGGCATTCGATCCAATGGCTTCTGCACACCTATCCGGCGGCCCAGATCATCGGCGTCGATATTCTCCCGGTCCAACCCGAATGGCCGACAGGCAGCCGCGTGACCTATCGGCAACTCGATCAGGGGAGTGAAGACCAGGTCCGTTCCTTTTTCGATGGGATCCGGCCTCCGGCGCTCATCCTGGATGACGGGTCCCATGTTCCGGCGCATCAGTCCCGATGCCTCAAGCACGGATTCAATAGACTCAAACCCGGGGGGATGTACATTCTGGAGGACATCCATACGAGCCATCCCGCCCATCCTCTGCATCAAAGGGAGTTCCATGCGAATCGCGCCATCCGTTGGCTTTCAGGCGTGCTACCTTCCCGGAAAGCGGCCCGGCCCGATCACCAGACCGCGCTTACGCTTCTCCTGGCCCTCGAACACATCCGGCGCTCTGGCCGAGACCGCCTATCCGACCGGGAACGCGCGGTCCTCTCGGCGGGAACCCACTTCACCGAAGCCGATGTGCTGCGGCTGCATGCCCAGATCCAAGCGATCCATGTCTACAAGCGGGCAACGCTGCCGGCCGCGTGCTACGCCTGTGGGGCGACCTCGTTCGATTATCATCGGCTCAAGTGCGGATGCGGGGTGGATTTGCTGGGCGAGGCCGACAGTATGAGTGTTTTGATCGTGAAGAACGGATCGGATTCCGTCGAAATGAAGCCGGCCGGGACATAAGAAGCATATGGATGCCGTGTGAACAATGACCAAGCCCCTCCGACAAGATGAGGATGGGAAGAAACCGCCCGCCGCCGGGGCCGGGAGGAAGCGCTCCTTCCGCCAGATGGCCGGAACGGCCCTCTATGACTGGCCCCGGTATTTTCGGTGCCTGGTCTCTCCCGGGGGATGGAGAGGAATGCGCAACCGGCAGGATGTGTTGATCCGTTCCCCGGAGGGGGCCGCGCTTCAATGCGCGTGGGAAGATACGCGCCCGCTGCATCTTTGCGAGACGTTCCCGCGCACCGGCCGCCACTTGCTGCGCACCGCCCTGCGGCAATGTCCGATCCGGTTCGCGGATGCGTCCGGGACGGTTGCCCCGCTGGCCGGCAATGTGGATGTCAGCTTCATCATTGGGCATCGGGGAATGGAGCGCTTGCCTCATCTGCTTCTGACTCTTCGGACCCTCGCGGCCCAGCAGCATGTCCGGGTGGAATGCATCGTGGTGGAGCAGGATGTCGGACCCGTGGTCCGGGATCATTTGCCGGCTTGGGTCCGGTATCTCCATCTGCCTTCCGCCGGAGCCGATCGGATGTTTTCCCGTGCGTCGGCTTTCAACGCCGGGGCTGCCGTGGCGGGGGGGAAGTTGCTTGTTTTGCATGACAACGATCTGTTGGTTTCGTCCGGCTACGCGGCGGAGGCCGCGCGGCTTGCCGCGGCGGGATATGAGGTTGTCAACCACAAGCGCTTCATCTTCTATCTCTCCGAACAGGCGACGGCCGCCTGTGTTGCGGGAGGGGAGAATCCGCCCCGGGTGGACGATATGGTTCCGGAGCGGGTGCTGGAAAACGCCACGGGCGGCGGAAGCCTGGCCATCGCGCGCGAAGCCTTTGACGCCATTGGCGGCATGGACGAATCCTTTGTGGGCTGGGGGGGGGAGGATGTGGAGTTCTGGCAGCGGGCCCGGACCCGGCGCGTATGGAACTTTGGATATCTTCCGCTGGTGCATCTCTGGCATTCTGCCCAGGCGGGGAAATATCCCGCGAAACAGACGCCGGGAATGGAGCGGCTCCGTCAACTGTCCGCAATTCCGCCGGAACAGCGCATCAAAGCGCTGCGGTCGATAGGGGGCGGGGCATGATCCGGCTGCTCATTCCCGACGGATACGAAGGCCGGCGCGGGGCGGGCCAGTGGAAGGATCTGCAGGGCATTCGCATCGTTCTTGACCAGGTGGGGGGCGAATGGCGGAAATTCCGGTTCGACGGCGGCAATGTCGGCGAACTCGCGGCGCAGATCGGCACGGCGGCGGAGGTGGTGATCTGGTATTATTCGTTCTGGCCCGAAGCCATGGAGGAATTGAAGCGGCGCTGTCCTCGAGTCCGGATCGTGTTGCGGACGGTCAACGCGGAGGCATTCCAGCATTGGACGCGCGCGAAGAAGGACTGGCGGAAATGGCGCGGCTTGCCGCGGGATCTCTATGGGTTCGCGCGCTTGCTGTCGCGGGATCAGCGCTGTTGCCGCGCAGCGGATGCGCTGGCGGGTATCAGTCCGTGGGACGACGCGCACTACTGGTCCCGTTTGGCTTCGCGCGCCAAGGTGAAGGACGTCCCGTATCTGTGCCCGTGGCCGGCGCTTTTGCCGGCGGCGAAACCCGCGCCGTGGGCGACGCGCGAGAATGAGATTGTTTGCCTGGCCGGCACGCGGGATCCCATCGGTCGCGGTCACGTCGACGGGTTCGCCGCGCTGGCGCGCCATTCGGAACTGGCCGGCTGGCGTTTCGCGTCGAGCGACGGCTTCATGGATGCCTCCCGGGACGATCTGCCCGCCGGCGTCGAACGCCTTGGCCGCATCGAGGAACCGTGGGAGCGGCTGTGTCGAGTCAAGGCGGTGGCGGTTTTGTCGCCTTGGGGCTACGGATACAAAACGACGGTGGCGGATGCCTTGGCCGCCGGTTGCCACGTGCTGGTGCATCCCCGCCAGCACGCCCGGCTGGCGGCCGCGGAGCGGGCCCGGGTTTTGTCCGTCGCTCCGGATTCGGAAGCCGACGTGCGCCGTTTGGCGGACGCTTTGTCCCGGCCGCCCGCCGGCGATGCAGCGGACGAACAGCGTGCACAACTGGAGCGGAGCTGCTCGGCATGGAAGGGAATTATGCGGATATGAATCCCTGGCGATTGAATTCCGTTCATTACGTGCAATACCGCTTGGGCATGGCTGCGCCTTCGACCCAGACGTCGGCAGCGGAACGGGCATGCCTGCGCCGCCATGCGGCGGGAAAACGACGCCTCGCGGAAATCGGCGTGTGGCACGGGGTCAACACGCGGGCGTTTCGCGAAGCGATGGCGCCCGACGGCGTGTTGCTGGCCGTGGATCCGTTCCCGCGCCGGTTTTTCGGCATCCGCGGATTTGGCTGGGCGCGGCGCATTGCGCATCGCGAAGTCGCGCGCAGCGACAACGGTCGCGTCGTCTGGCTCGAATGCCGGGGCGAAGAAGCGCCGCGGTTGACCGCGGCTCAGCCGTTCCTGCCAGTGGATTTCATATTCATCGATGGCGACCACAGTTACGCAGGGCTGCAAGGCGATTGGCGGGCTTGGAAAGACCGGGTGGCGCCCGGCGGCATCGTCGCCCTGCACGATTCGCGCCGGCGCGACGGCTGCGGTTCGGAACGGTTCACCCAAGATGTGATCCTCGCGGATTCCGATTTCGATCGGGTGGACGAAATCGATTCCCTGACGGTATTGAGGCGAAAAGCGTGAACTCGCCGGCAAACAGCCTGGAGCGGTCCGGGGCGGGACACCCCGACGTATCCGTCGTGATGAGCGTCTTCAACAACGCGGACACGTTGCCGGCGGCGCTGGCCGGCATCCTGGCGCAGACAGGTGTGGAATTGGAGTTCATCGCCGTGGACGACGGATCCACGGACGGTTCCGCCGCAATCCTCGACGAAGCGGCGCGGAAAGATGGACGCCTGAAAGTGGTGCACCAACCAAACGCGGGCCTGACCCGCGCATTGATCGCCGGCTGCGCCTTGGCCTCCGCGCCGTGGATCGCGCGGCAAGACGCCGACGACGTTTCGCAACCGGGGAGGCTGGCGGCATTGCTGGATTTGGCGCGGCGCCAACCCGATGCCGTTCTGCTGGCTTCGGCGGCCTGGTGCACGGGGCCGCGCGGCGAACGCCTGCGGAAAGTCGCGGTCGAAACCGATCCCGCGCAGGCGCGCCGACAATTGCTGGCGGCCCGGACCGGGCCGCCGGCGCACGGCAGCGCGATGTTTTCGCGCGCGGCCTACGAAGCCGTCGGCGGCTATCGCGCCTGTTTCTACTACGGGCAGGATTCCGATCTGTGGATGCGGCTGGCCGAAGGGGGCGGCGTGGCCTATCTCGGCGAGCCGCTCTATGCCTATTGCTGGGAACCCGGCGCAATTTCCGGCGCGAGCCGGTCGTTGCAGCGGAAGTTCGGGCGGTGGGGGCAGGCCTGCCGTCAGGCCCGCGCCGCCGGCCGCAGCGAGGAACCGTGGCTGCGCGCTGCGTCGCGCCTCGCGGAGGACATCCGCGCCGGCCTCGTCCGGAAGACGCGCGCCGGCGACCGGGCCCTGGGCCTGTACCACGTCGGCTGCCTGTTGGAGAGGACGGATTCCGCCGCCGCCCGCGATTACTTCCGGGAGGCAATCGCCGCCAGTCCCTGGTGCGCCCGCGCCTGGTTGAAACTTTTGTGGATGCGGGGGCAGAGGTAGCATGCGCTTCCTGGTCGGCTCCGATTATGCGCGCGACCCCAACGCCGGGGCCGCCGGCACGATCTATTGGACGAACCAGGCCCTTAGGGAACTGGGACACGAGGTGGATGAATTCTGGGCCTCAGATCTGCCGCGCCGGATCCGGCACGGCAATCTCCATTATCTGCTGGAATTGCCGGGCGCGTTCCGCCGGGAAGTGGCCGCGCGCTGCCGCCACCGCGCCTACGACGCCGTCGTTTTGGACCAGCCGCACGCCTTTCTTGCCGGCGACGATCTCCAGGCGCGCCATCCGGACATCCTGTTCCTCAACCGAACGCAAGGCTGGGAAGCGCAGGCCGACGAAGCCATGCGGGCGCTGCCGCCGGCCGGCACGCCGCGATCGGGTCCGTTGCGCGGCCTGGCGCAGGACACCATGCGGCGCTTGCTGGCCCGCCATCAGGATCGCGTCGTGGCCTGCGCCGACGGCATCCTGGCCGGATGCTCGCCCATTCCCGACTACCTTGAACGGAGATATGGCTATCCCCGCGAACGCGTCGCGGTCATTCCCTACGGTGTCACCAACGAATTCATCCGGCGCCCGCCCGTCGCGGATCCCTCCCGCTGGCGGCGGATCCTGCACGTCGCGCAATTCGCCCCGTTCAAGGCGCCGGAAATCGTTGTCGCCACGTTCAGCCGCATTTTGCGGGAGCGGCCGGACGTTCAGGCCGATTGGGTTTGCGACGTCCGCCACCATGGGCAAGTGCGGGAACGGTTCGCGCCCGAATTGCGGGACCGGGTCCGGTTGCATCCGTGGGCGGACCAGTCGGAACTGGTGGCGCTGTACGATGCCTGCGGCATCTTCCTGTTCCCTTCGCACTACGAGGGTTTCGGCAAGACGCCGTTCGAGGCCATGGCGCGCGGTCTCGCGGTGGTGGCTACGCGGGTCGGCGGTCTCGTGGATCTTGTCCGGGACGGCGAGAACGGCTATCTGTGCGCGCCGGGGGATGCCGAGGGGCTTTACCGGCGCGTCGCGCAATTGCTGGACGCCCCCGCGCAGGCGGCGCAGTTGGGCGCGCAAGCCCGCCGCGATGCGGCGCAACTGACCTGGCCGAACCACGCCCGGGCGCTGGTGGAATTCGCTGCGCGGCGGCAGGCAGAGAAGAACCGACGCAGCCGGACGAGTGCGAAAGACGTCGCGCAGGAAAACCCTTCTGCGAAGGCACCTGTCCGGACGGCGGCGGAAATCAGCGTCGTGGTGCCGACCTATCGCCGAGGGACCGCGCTGTTGGACACGTTGGGGCATCTGCTGGCCTTGGAACCGCCGCCAGGTGAAATCCTCGTGGTGGACCAGACCGAGACGCATCCGGCGGACGTGGCGGAGCGACTTCGGCAGCTGGAAACCGCCGGCCGCATCCGCGTTTTACGTTTTTCGCCGCCAGCAATTCCGCGCGCCATGAACGTCGGCTTGCGCGAAGCCCGGAATCCGGTGGTGCTTTTCGTGGACGACGATATTGTGCCGGCCCGGGGTCTCGCGGCGGCCCATGCCGCCCGCTATGGCGGCGGTTTTGCCGCCTTGTGCGGTCAGGTGCTCCAGCCGGGCGAAAGCCCCGATCCGGAGGCCAACCGCGGGCCGCGCGGGACGGGCTTCCGGGCCGATCTCGAATTTCGATTCAACGGCACCCGCGCAACCGAAGTGGCCAACGTGATCTCCTGCAACCTGTCCGTGGACCGCGCGGCCGCGCTGGCCATCGGCGGCTTCGACGAAGGCTTCATCGGTTCCGCGTACCGCTACGAAACGGATTTCGCCCGCCGCCTGCTCGCCGCCGGCCACCGGATCCTGTTCGCGCCGGAAGCGTCCGTGCGCCATCTGCGGTTGCCGACGGGCGGCACGCGCAGCCGCGGCGACCATCTGGCGCGGCCCGCGCCCGGTCATGCCGTCGGCGATTACCTCTTCGCGTTCCGCCACGCGCGCGGCGGGGAATGCCTGCGCTACGTGGCGCGGCGGCTGGTTCGTGAAACCGGAAACCGCTATTATCTGCGGCATCCGTGGAGAATGCCCTTGAAACTGGTTGCGGAAATCCGGGCACTGGCCTGGGCCCGCCGACTGGACCAGAAAGATCCGCGCTTGTTGGAAACGTAAAGTCCTATGTGTGCCAGCGCTGAAAACGAAGAAGGACGGCCGGCTTCCCGCGACGATTCGCAGGCGGTCTACCGTCACGACGCGCGCCCGCCGTGCACGAGCGGCTATCTCGTGCCCGTCGTCCTGCGCGCCTGCCGTATCGCGGGGGCCCAGAGGGTGCTCGATCTGGGGTGCGGCAACGGCTCGCTCTGCCGGGCCCTGGCGGATGCGGGCTTCGAGGTCGTGGGTCTGGAGCCGAGTCCCTCCGGAGTCGCGGCCGCGCGCCAAGCGGTGCCGGAAGGCGTCTTCCACTGCGGCAGCGTATACGACGGAGCGGAAATCGTTCCCGAATGCGATTTCGACGTGGTGGTCAGCACCGAGGTGGTCGAACATTTGTCCCGGCCGGCGGCATTGCCGGCCCTTGCGTTCGCGAAGCTGAAACCCGGCGGAAGATTCGACGTCTCCACGCCGTACCATGGCTATCTGAAAAACCTGGTCTTGGCGCTGGCCGATCGGTGGGATTCCCACCATGCGCCCGATTGGGACGGCGGCCACGTCAAGTTCTGGTCGAGGCGTACCCTGACGGCGCTGCTGGAGGCGAACGGGTTTCGGGTGCTGGCATTCCAGGGTGCGGGCCGGATTCCCTGGCTGTGGAAATCCATGGTGCTGATGGCCGAAAAGACGTCCGGGGGCCGGACATGAAGCTCAAACTGGCCATCGTCGAGACGCATCCGATCCAATACAAGGCGCCGCTGTTCCGGAAGCTGGCGGCGGATCCGCGCCTCGATCTGACCGTGTTCTTCGCGATGGTCCCCGATGCGGAGCAACAGGGCGCGGGATTCGGCGTGCCCTTCGTCTGGGATTCGCCGTTGCTGGAGGGCTATCCTCATGAGGTCCTGGCCAATCGCGCGAAACGGCCTTCCGTCACGGCTTTTTCCGGCTGTGATACGCCGGGGATCCAGGAGCGCCTGCGGGCATGGCGCCCGAACGCCGTACTGGTGAACGGGTGGGTCGCGAAAATCTGCCTGCAGGCGCTCTGGGCCTGCCGCCGGCTCGGCATTCCGTGCCTGGTGCGCGGCGAGGCGAATCTGCTGCGCCCGCGCGCCGCCTGGAAGCACGCACTGCACGGCCTGTTGCTGCGGCAATACGCCGGCTGGATTGCCATCGGCTCGGCCAGCCGCGAGTTCTACCGTTTCCACCGATGCCGCGAGGACCGCATTTTCTGGGCCCCGTACGCGGTGGACAACGATTTCTTCGCCGCACAGGCCGCCGCGCGCGCCGGACAACAAAACGCGCTTCGCGCCGCCTTCGGCATTCCGCCGGAAGCCGTGGTTTTTCTCTTCGCCGGGAAACTGGAGAACAAGAAGCGGCCGTTCGATTTGCTGGAAGCCGTCGCGCGCCTGCCGGCGGATCTGCGCGGGCACGCCCATGTGCTGGTCGCGGGGGACGGCCCGTTGCGCGGCGGGTGCGAACGCTTCGCCCGCGAGAAGCGGGTGCCGGTTTCGTTCGCCGGCTTCCTCAACCAGTCGCGTCTGCCCGATGCCTATGCCGCCGCCGATGTCCTCGTGCTGCCCTCCGACGCGGGCGAGACCTGGGGGCTGGTCGTGAACGAAGCGATGGCATCGGGACGGCCCGCCGTCGTGTCGCGCGCCGCCGGCTGCTGCGCGGATCTGGTGGTGGAAAACGAAACCGGCCGCTCGTATGCCTGCGGTGATGTGGCGGCGCTGGCGGGCCTGCTGCACGGCTATGCCGGGGATCCCGGCCGCGCGGCGCGTGAAGGGAAGGTGGCCTCGCTGCACATCGGCGGATTCGGCATCGAAACGGCGGCCGCCGGGATCGCGGAGGCGGTCTGCCGGGTTGCCGGGTGGGCGCACGCATGATGGCCGGAATGATCCTGATGGTGATCGCCGGATGCCTGGTGGCGTTGGCCCGCTGGCGCTGGGGCGTCCTGGCCGCCGTCGCGGTGGCCTTGCTGCAGGATCCGCTGCGCAAGGTCATTCCCGGCACTCCCGCCTATCTGGTTCTGGCGTCGGTTCCCATCTGGCTGTGCGCCCTGGGTTCGGCGGGCTTCTCCGGGCAGTTGCGGATCGATCGCTTTTTCGCGAACTTTCCCCGGCTCGGATTGTGGATGAAGATCTTCGCCGCGTATCTGGTCATTCCCGCGGCCATCTCGGCCACCTACGGGCGAAATTCTTGGATGATCACGCTTCTGGGCGCCTTTGTATATGCAACCATGTTCCTGATGCTGGTGGCGGGCTGGCAGTATCCCGCCCGGTCTGCGCCGGTCCAGCGGTTTCTGGTTTTCTATGCGTGCATGGGGTCGCTTCTGCTGATCGGCGGGCCGCTGGAAGCCCTGGGCGATCAGACGATCCGTCCGTTTCTCGGAACCGAGATGCTGGGGCATGTCTGGGTCACGCACCGCACGGGCGAGGCGGTGTACATGCTGTCCGGCCTGTTCCGCAGTCCCGACGTGATGGGGTGGCATGCCTCGCTGGTCTTCATGATCGGCGTCATTCTGGCGTTTCGCGCCAAGGGGGCCGCTCGGTGGTTCTGGATGGCCGTGGCGGTCTGGGGGGTGCTGAACATCTGGCTCTGCGGACGCCGGAAAATGCTGGCCATGATCCCTGTTTTCCTGGGGTGCTACGGGCTGTTTGTTTTCCGGTTCAACCAGGTCCGGAAATTTCTCTCGGCCGCGGCCACGGCGGTGCTGATCCTGGGGCTGGGGTGGCATTTCATTTCCTCCCTGTTCTACAGCGAGGCCGTGGAGCGTTTCTACCTGACGGCTTTCTCGGAAGCCCAGGAACAGATGCAGCGGCATGGAATCGATTCGGTGGTGGGGACGTTCAACCAGGCCGGTTTCTGGGGCTATGGTCTCGGCATGTCCCAGCAGGGCGTGCACAACATTCCCGACGTGGAAACGCCGCGGTTGTGGCAGGAAAGCGGGCCCAGCAAGCTGGTCGCGGAACTGGGTGTGCCGGGGCATCTTCTTTTCCTGATCCTCGGCGCGGTTTTGTTTATCACGGCCTATCAGGTGGTGCGCCTGGGACCGGGGAAGGATTCATTTCATTGGACAGCCGGCATTTTCGCGATTCTGGCGGCGAACGTAACCTCGTCCGTGGTGTCCGCCCAGATCTTCGGCGACCCGCTGGTGGCGTTTCTGCTGGCCTTTCTGGCGGGGATGCTGTTGTCCGGTGCGCGCCGGACCGGCCCGGGGCCCGGGGAAGCGGAGGCGGTGCCGTGAACCGGCTGGTTTGGGTCCAGACCTCGCCGCCGGACCTGCCGGGAAGCATGGCGGCCTATGCCGATCTGGTGCGGCAGGCGACGGCGCGGTTGGCCGACGGCTGGGAATTCGCCACGTGTCCTCTGTTCGATCCGCGCGGCGGCTCGTCCATGTGGCGGCATCATGTGTGGCGATGGGCGAATGCGCGCCGCGTTCTCGCGAAACATCCCGCCGATCTCTACCACTGGCTGGACGGTTCGATGGCCGCGTTCATTCCCCGGCCTCTTTGGGAGAGCAGCGTGGTCACGGTCCATGACCTGATTCCGTTGCTTCAATGGCGCGGCGAGTTGCCGGGAAGACCCAGTTGTCCCGCCGCCTGGCTGATCCGGCGCGCCCGGGCGGCGCTGCGCGGATGTGCCGCGCTGTGTGCCGACTCCGCGGCCACGCAGGCGGACCTGGCGCGGCTGGCGGGCATTGCGGGGCGCGTCGAGGTTGTGCCCGTGCCGTTGCGGGCCTTGCCGCCGCCGCGGCCGGTCAACATCGCCGGCCTGCCGCCGGAGGCCCGCTTCATCCTGCATGTGGGCCACAACGCCTCCTACAAGAACCGGGCCGGCGTTCTGGATGTGTTTGCCCGGCTCCAGGACCTGCCGGATCTGCATCTGGTGCTGGTCGGCCCCCCGCCGCCGCGGGAATGGCGCGTCCGGGCCGCCGCCCTCGAAAACGTGCATGTGGCGGGGCGGCTCGACGACGCGGCGCTGCACGGCCTCTATCGCCGTGCCGCCTTGTTTCTGTTCCCGAGCCTCTACGAAGGCTACGGCATGCCCGTGCTCGAAGCCATGGCGGCGGGCTGCCCGGTCGTCTGCTCCACGGCTCCTTCGCTGGCCGAAGTGGCGGGGGATGCCGCCTTGACTGCCCCGGCGGACCATCCCGATGCGCTGGCGGCGCATTGCCGTCTGGTACTGGCGGACGAAGCCCTGCGCCGCCGCCTGATGGCGGCAGGTCAAGCCCGCGCCGGCGCTTTTGACGTTGCCAGCATGGGGCGGTCGTTGCTGAAATGTTATGAACAGGCCTTGAAGCGAAAGGACCCCCATGACTGATTCCGTTTTGTCTGCCGTCCGGGTGGATCGAGCCTCGTGTCCAAGCCCGCACTCGTTCGCCAACAAGCTGGGGCGCCTGCTGTGGCAGACGGCGTGGATTCTGCTGTTCCGTCCGGTGCCGTGGTTCTGGCATGCGCCGCGGCGCGGGCTGCTGCGGCTGTTCGGGGCGCGGGTGGGCCGGAAAGTCCAGATCATGCCGTCGGTCCGGATCTGGGCGCCGTGGAACCTGGCCCTGGGCGATCACGCCACCGTCAGTCACGACGTGGATCTCTACAACGCGGCGCGGATCGAGATCGGCCCCCACGCGACGGTCAGCCGGCGTGCCTTTCTCTGCACGGCGACGCATGACCCCGATCACCCGAACATGCCGCTGGTGACGGCTCCGGTCCGGATCGGCGCCGGCGCCTGGGTGGCGGCCGAGGCCTACGTGCATCCCGGGGTGACGATCGGCGCCGATGCCGTGACCGGCGTTCGCGCGGTGGTCCTGCACGATGTGCCCTCCGGACAGATCGTCGGCGGCAATCCCGCGAAGTTCCTCCGGATGCGGGAGGTTGGAACACGTTGAAAGCGTTGAAGGTGTTGAAACCGTGTTCATTGCCCGCGGTTCTGCGGGAGAAGTGCGCAGCATGCTTTATCGCGCCAAAGACCAAAGTTATTTGTTCGGACAGGCAATTGGACGACGCTTTGGTCTTGGTCGTTCATGTCGCGCCGCTATGCTGGGGCATGATTAAGCATCTTCAGAAACACAGCGATTGGAAGACCGGAAACTCGACGCCGCCTTAAACGAATTCAACGAATTAAACGATTGTAACGATTGTAACGCCTTGAACGATTCCCTTCCCATTTCCGTAGTCGTGCTTTCGCACAACGAGGCCGCCAATCTGCCGCGCTGTCTGGGCGCGCTGCGGGATTGCGACGAGATCGTCGTGGTGGACGACGGCAGCACTGACGACAGCCCGCGCGTGGCGGCGGCCTGCGGGGCGCGGGTGGTTCACCATCCGTTCGGGGATTTCGCGGGCCAGCGGAACTGGGCGATGGAGGAAGCGAACCTGCGCCGCGACTGGGTCCTGCATCTGGATGCCGACGAGGTCATGACCCCGGCGTTGCTGGAGGAAATCCGCCGCCGTCTGCCGGCCCTGGCGTCCGGGGCGGCCGGCTGGGTCGCGCGAAAGGTGATGCTGGAGGACCAATGGCTGAAGCACAGCGCCGACTACCCGGTGTATGTGCCGCGCCTTGTCCATCGCCGGGGTCCGCGTTTCACCATGCGCGGCCACGGCGACATCCTGGTTTCGGAGCCCGCGGAATCGGTCTATTTCAGCGAGCCGCTGCTGCATTACACATTTTCCAAGGGGTGGGCGGACTGGTGGCGGCGGCACCAGGCCTATGCACGGGCCGAGGCCGGCCGTATTCAGGCGGGAGGAGCGCCGGTGTCGTGGCGGGCGCTGGCCTCGGGAGACCGCGCGCGCCGGCGCGCGGCCTGGCGGGCCCTGAGCTACCGCCTGCCGGGGCGGCCCGCGCTGCGTTTCCTGTATGCCTACGGGCTGCGGATGGGCTTTCTGGACGGAGCGGCTGGCTGGCGGTTCTGCCGGGCCATGGCGTCCTACGAGCGGATGATCGACCAGGCGCGCCGCGCCGCGCGGAAACCGGTGACGTGAACATCGCTCTGGTCAATCAGTTCTTCCCCCCCGCCCAGGCGCCGACCGGTCGCGTGCTGTTCGACCTGACCGGGGAACTCGTGCGCCGGGGGCATGAGCCGACGGTGGTGACCTCCGCCGCGGGATACGGTTCGGAGGTCGGTTCGACGGATGTGCTTCCCGCCGCCGTGCGCATCCTCCGGCTGGGGTCGGCAGGGCATCACCGCACCGGATGGGGAAACAAGCTCCGCGATTACCTGGCGTATTACCGCGGGGCGCGGGCGGCCCTGGCACGGCTCCCGAAACAACCGGACGCCGTCGTCTGCCTGACCACGCCGCCGTTCATCGGCCTGCTCGGCGCGCATCTGCAGAAGCACCGGGGAATCCCCTTCGTCCTGTGGTGCATGGATCTGTATCCCGAGGCGCTGGCGGCCCACGGATGGTTGCGCCCCTGGAACCCCCTGACGCCGCTGCTGAGTGCCCTGGCGCGCGAGGAACGCCGCCGCGCGGCGGCCGTCGTGGCCCTGGGGCCGGATATGGCGGCGTTGCTGGCGAAATCCGGTGCCGGCCGCGTGGAAGTCATTCCGTTCTGGAGCGGATTTTCCGCGACGCCGGCCTTGCAGGCGGAGGCGCAGGCGCTGCGCCGCGCGCGGGGCTGGGGGGAGGACGAGGTCATTCTGCTTTACAACGGCAACATGGGCCGCGCCCATCGCGCGGAGGAGTTTCTCGCGCTGGCGAAACGGTTGCAGGGCCGGAAGCCGAGATGCCGGTTTGTCTTTTCGGGCGCCGGTCCGAATCGCGCCGCCTGGGAACGGCTCGGCGCCGGAGCCTTCGAGTTCCTGCCCGCCGTGCCGGGCAGTGCGTCTGCGGCCCACCTGCTGTCCGCCGATGTGCACCTCGTTTCCCAGCAGCCGGAATGGACGGGCGTATTGGTGCCGAGCAAGTTTCCCGTCGCCTGCGCGCTGGCCCGCCCCGTGGTGTTTGCCGGTCCGGAGCAAAGCGCGATCGGGTCATGGCTGGCGGAGTCGGGAGCCGGCTGGGTGGTTCCCCCGGGCGATGAGGCGGCCCTGGCGCCGGCGGCGTCCGGCGTCCGGGATGCCCCGACACGGGCCGCGAAGAGCGCGGCGGCCGCGCAGCTGTTTGCCCGCACCTTCACGCGGGCGGCGAACTGCCGCCGGATGGCGGATCTGGTCGAATGCGTGGCGGAGGGCCGGACGTGAACTGGCAAGCCGTTCTGAAATATCCGGTCGTTTTCCTGGCCGGCCTGCTGACCGCGCTTGTGCTGTCCCCGTTGTGGGAGAAATGGGCCGGCCGATGGGGATTCCTGGACCGGCCGGGCGAACGAAAGATTCATGCCGTCCCCGTGCCGCGGGGCGGCGGCGTGGCGGTTTTCGGCGGGTTTCACGCGGCCTGTGCGGTTGTGTTTCTATTGCCGTGGGATCCGTTTTCGGGGCAGCTGTCCATGGACTGGTGGTTTCGATTCCTGCCCTTGAGCACAGGGGTCCTGCTGCTGGGACTGGTGGATGACCGATTCGATTTCAAGCCGCTGGTCAAGCTGGCCGGCCAGGTGATCCTGGCCGCCGCGGCGTACGAATCGGGCATTCACCTGGAGAACATCTTCGGGTTTGCGCTTCCCGGCTGGGCGGATGCCGTGGCAACGATCTGCTGGTTTGTTGTGCTGATGAACGCCTTCAATCTGATTGACGGCGTGGACGGCCTGGCCACCGGCATCGCGCTGATCGCGGCCACCGGCATCGGCCTGTCGCTGGTGTTTCGCGGATCGCCGGGCGACGTGCTGCTGTTTCTGGGTCTGGCGGGCGCCTGCCTCGGATTCCTTCGCCGCAATTTCTATCCCGCCCGCGTATTCCTGGGCGATGCCGGCAGCCTGTTCCTGGGGTTCGTCCTCGCGGCGTTGTCGATCTCGACCAAGTCGAAGGCATCGTTCATGGCGGGACTGGGCGTGCCGCTGCTGGCGGTGGGGGTGCCGCTGTTCGACTCGCTTCTGGCCGTGTGGCGGCGGTCCATGCGGCGGGCACTGCGCCGGGCGTCGGGGGAGGAGGGGGGCGGCGGAATCGAGACGGCGGATGCCGACCATCTGCATCACCGCCTGCTGCGGAGGGGGCTGGGGCAGGGCCAGGTGGCGGGGCTGTTGTACGTCGCGACGCTGGCGCTGGTAGTCGTGGGGCTGCTCGCGAGCGTGTTCCGGGACCGCGCGCTGGGCATTCTGGTGCTCGCGTTCCTGCTGGCGGCCTACACCGTGGTCCGCCACCTGGCGGGAATCGAACTGCGCGAAAGCGGCCGGGTGGTCCTGCAGGGACTGGCGCGACCCGTTCGCCGCAACCAAACCCTGCTGTTCTACCTGGCCGGCGACATCCTGATTCTCAATCTGCTGCTGGTGGCGGTCGAGGCCATGCTGGACCTCCGGGACGGGGTCCTGGACGTGCCGCTCAAAGCCGCCTGGCTCCGTTCCGCGCCCGTGGATTTCTTCATCCCCTTCGGCTGCCTGCTGCTGTTCCGGTCCTATTCGCGTGTCTGGTACCTCGCGCGCGTGTCGGAGTACGCCGCGACGGGCCTGGCGGTGGTTCTGGGATGCGCCGTGGCCTTCGGCGTGCGCCTGCTGGGGGCGCCGGAGACCGCAGGCTGGATCGGCCCGGCGATCCGCTATCTGCTGTACGCCGGCCTGGCCGCGCCCGTGATCGTGTTTTCCCGCGCCGCGCTCCGCGTGGTGCAGGATCTCATGCCCTGGCTGCTGCGCGAAGGCGTTGCCGGGGGGCCGCCGCCCCCCCGGGCGCTGGTATGCGGCGCCGGGTATCGCACCACGCTGTTTCTCCGGCAGATGATGTTCGGGGCCCGCGACCGCGTCGCCGCGGAGATCGTGGGCATCGTCAGCGACGATGCCGCCATCACCGGCCACGCCGTGCATGGCGTCCGCGTTGTCGGCACCTTTCACGAACTGCCGGCGCTGGTGGTGCGTCTGCGCATCGCCGTGATCTATCTGGTCGAGCCGGTCGAGGACTCCGCGTTGGCGGACCTGCGGCGGGAATTGAAGGGTTCCGGCGTGCGGATCGTGCGCTGGGACATCGTGGAAACGGAACTCCCCATGGAGCCGGATGCGTAGCCTCCTCGTCAATGCGCTGTCGGTGACGAACCCCAGCGGCCGGCATGTGCTGCAAGGACACCTGACGCAGATCGTCGACGGCCTGGCCGGCCGGTGCCGGGTCGTGATCGTGTGCCGCGCGGACCTGTCCGGGCTGCACGAAATCTTCGGCAGCCGCGTGGATTGGGTCCGGGCTCCTTCCGCCACCCGCGGCTGGTTGTTCCGATCGGTCTGGGAGAGGCTCCGGCTTGCCTCCCTGGCAAAGCGGTGCGGGGCGGACGTCTATTTCACTCCCAGCGGCATGGCGGCGCATTTGCCGCGGGCGGTGAAGCAGGTGGTGTTCTGCCAGAATCCGTGGGCGCTGGTGCCGGCGGCGCGCCGCCGCCGGGATGCGTTCAAGGCGTGGCTCCAGCGCCGGGCCTACCGCCGGGCGGTGCGCGCGGCCGACGTGCTGGTCTGCAATTCCGCCTACATGCAGGAGGCGTACCGCGCCAACGCGGGGATTCGGGAGAAGCGCGGCCTGGTGGCGCACCTGGCCGCCGACGATGCCACGCATGCCCGCGCCGCGGCGCTGGCGGACACGCGCCGGAAGCCGGGGCAGATCTGCTGCGTCTCCGTGATGGCCCGGCACAAGAACGCGGAGGCGGTGGTGCGCGCGCTGGCCCGGGTGCGCGCCGCCGTGCCGGAGGCCCGCCTGGTGTTCGCGGGTTCGTGGCCGGATGCGGCCTACGAACGCAAAATCCGCCGGCTGGTCGCGGCCCTCGGGCTGGCCGGAGACGTGAACTTCGCCGGGTTCCTGCCGCGCGCGGAACTCGACCGGCTGTACGCCGAATCGCAGGTGTTCTGCCTGATGAGCCGCTGCGAATCGTTCGGCATTCCTGCCCTCGAGGCGCAGCTTTTCGGCACGCCGGTCGTCAGTTCCGCCGTCTGCGCCATTCCGGAAATCTGCGGCAGGGGAGGCCTGTTCCGCGATCCCGACGATGTGCCGGGCGTTGCCGCCGCCCTGCAGTCCCTGCTGGAAGACAACGCTGAATGGAGCCGGCTGTCGGCCGCGGCCCGGGCCAATGCCGCCCGTTTCACCTGGGCGGAGAGTTCTCGTCTCCTCGTGGAACGGCTGGCGGAACGGGCGGCTTCCGGAACCGGAGGCGGTGTCCCGTGACGGTGCCGGTGCCGCGGGTCGCAGGAAAGACGGCACGGCTGTTCGCCGGTTTTCTCGCCGCGGGCCTGCTGCTGGAAGCCGCGTGCCAGGGGTTGTACGCCTTTGGCGTGGCACCGCCATTGGCGGCCCGGCGGAAAGATCCCCTGCACTACTTCGAGGCCAGCGGCGATCCCGTGCTGGTGTACGGACTGAAACCCGATTGCCGGATCGAGAAGGCCGGCCGTGTCCTCCGCATCAACCGCCAGGGACTGCGTGACGATCGCGAAAATCTGGATGTCTCGCCGGACGTGGCGCTGCTGGGGGATTCCGTGACGTTCGGCATTGGCCTCTCGCAGCACGAGACTGCGGCGGCCGCCCTGCAGCGATTGTCGGGTGCCGAAGAAAGCGTGGTGAATTTCAGCGTGCCCGGCTACGGCCTGCTGGAATTGCGGCGCGAACTGGAGCGCATGCTCGGCCTCTGCCGTCCGGATCGCATTTGCTACGTCCTCAATCTCAACGATTTTTCGGTGCGCAACACCGTGTTCGAGGGCGGCGACAACGGGTTGTACCGGATGTATGCCCCGCCGGCGCTGAAGGCGCCGTTTTTCGTCCGCAAGGCGATCTATCGGTTCATGAAGGGGGGCGGGATGTCCTCGGTGCGCTGGTATCGCTGGCTGTACGATGGCAACCGGGCCAGCCTTCTGCCGGTCATCCGGGAAATGGCGGAACTGGCCCGTTCCCGGGGCTGCGAGTTCGACGTGGTGCTGTTTCCGCCGGCCGCGGCCTACACGGATGAAGGGTTTGTCCTGCAGGATGTTGTCGGGGAAATCGCCGGTTATTTGCGGGAGCACGGGATTCCCGTCATCGCGCCCGTCGCCGAATTCGGTGCCGATATCCGGGGTCTGCAGGACGGCACGGATCACTTGACGGCCGCGGGCAGCGAATGCCTGGCGCGCGTCATCCGGAAGGGCGGTGCGTCCAAATGAACGGCAGGCGGGTGACGGATCCTTTCGGTTGGGCGGACCGGTTCTGGGCCTGGAGCCTGATCGTTCTGGCCGGCCTGGTGCCGTTTGCGTCGGACATGATGCGCAATTTCCAGCTCTTCGCGCCGAGGCAGCTGGCGGGATCGTTCGCGGTGGTGCTGGGCGGGACGACGGTCATCTACGGCCTGTGCGCGCTGGCTGTCGCGGTGCTCGGGCGGCGGTGTCCGGCCCTGCGCCGCCGGGCCGGCGCGGTTTTCGCGGTGGCCGCCGCGCTGGTGTTCGCCGCGTTTCTCTGCGACGCGAACCTGTCGGAACTGCGGCAGGCATTCGGCTGGCCGCGGCCGGCCGCGCTGGGGGCGGTCCTGGCGCTATTCGTTCTGTACTGGGCCCTGGCGGCGCGGCTCGGCGCGCGGAAAACCAGCCTGCTGCTGCTGGCGCTGCTGGCCTTCCGGGCCGGACAGGCGGGATGGGCCGTGGCGTCCTCCGCCCGGCGCGGAGACGATCTGCTTTCGGCCCGGGAAATCGGACTCTACGAGCAGGTGAAGCTGGCGAGCACGCCGAACATCTATTTCCTCTGCCTGGAGTCCTATCACGGGTTCGATGCGATGCGGGAGCTGTACGGGTTCGACAATGCGGACTTCCGGTCGTTCCTGGAGCGGACGGGGTTTGTCGTCGTGCCGCATGCGCTTTCGAACTACTCGTTCACGATGACCAGCCTCCAGTCGTTTTTCCAGATGGGACACCATTACGCGGCGGGAGCCTTCGGCAACCACGATTCCCTCTATGCCCGCGGGTTTCTTTCAGGCAGCGGGACCTATTACAATCCCGTGCTTCGGATTCTGAAGCGCAGCGGCTATGACATCGTCTATCTGCTGCCGTCGGACTACTACTACCGCCCCGGCGCGGGCCTGGTGGATCACTCGCTGCTGAACCGGTCCTGGCTGTTCGCCCCGCTGAAAGTCAGCCTGCCGCGGTTCATCGGCCGCGAGCCGGACACCCTGGTGCCGGAGTATGCGCGCCGCGTGGCGGAAACCCTGGCCGGCTGGCCGCTGGACCGCCCGGCCTTCTTTTTCGCCAAGCTGGGGGCGGAGCACGTGGCGGACGGCTACGACTACCGGACCGGCCGGGAGGCGTTTGTCGCGCAGTACGTGGAAACCGTCATCCGGGAAAACCGGAAAATCGAAGCGCTCTGCTGCCGGATCGCGGAGCGGGACCCGCAGGGCATCATCGTACTGGCCGGCGATCACGGCGCCCAGAGCTACAAGTGCCGCGACCGCGGTTTTGCGGCGACGAAGCGGGAGGACGGGATCCCCGCGGACCGGCTCGTGCGGGATTGCCACGACGTTCTGCTGGCCGTCCGATGGGGGGCCGAGCTGTCTCCGGAGCCGTATCCCTGGCAGAGCCTGGCCAACGTGATGCGATTCGTGTTCCTTCGTTTGGGGGGAGGCGATGCCCTGCGTCAAACCGCCGCCGCCGATGACGCCTATCTGCTGGACGCTGAAGGCCTGCTGCGGACGGCGGCGGACGGCCGCCCCCTGGCCGACTGGCCGGTCGTGCCGCGGAAAGGCTGGCGGTAGCCGACCTCAGCCCCGCGCCAGCGCGATTCGAACCGGGCGGCTCAGCCAGTACAGCCCGCGCAGGGCAGACGGCAGGGAGAGAGCCCGGAAATCGTTGTCGCCGGGAATGAAAGCGCGGCGGAGATGATAAACCGCCCTTTCGCGGCGGGTCATGAAGGCTCCGTGGAACCCGGGCAATGCGCGGCCGACAGGCCATGAACCGTCCGCGGCAGGAACGCCCGCCGGAACGGCTCCCGGATCCGGGAGGGGCGTCGGCGACAAGCCGGGGCCGAAGAGGTGATCCGCGAGGGCACAGGTCGCGGCCAGGGTCTGCCGGGCAAAGGGGCAGCCGTCCGCCAGTTCCCCGGCGGCCGGCACGATTCCCGGATGGCGCACCAGCAGGCCGGCGACGTCCGCAATCCACGCCAGCCTGTTCCAGCCATGCCAGACCGCATGTTCGCAGCACAGCAGCAGATGGAGTGCCGGGGCCGGTGCGCGGAGGTCCGCCGCATCCAGTCGCTGCAGGATGAAGTTCTCCGGCCGGGTCACACTCAGCCGGCGGGGCCAGGGATACTGCGGGGGAAAAAAGCGGTGGTTCGCCTCGACCCGGAACCCCTCGGGGTGCCGGAAGGCAACACCCCATCCGAAATGCCAGAGGTGTTCCATTCGCCGCGGATCCGACGCTTCCGGCACATAGCCGGCCTGCTGCATGCCGGCCAGCAGGAGCGGATAACCGGAACAGGGGCAGACAAAATCCAGATCATCATAACTCCGCAGTCCCGGCTGCGCCCAGGCCTGGGCGGCCAGCGCCGGGCCCTTGATCAGGCTCACCGAAGGCAGACGGGAAGACAGAAGGGCATGGATCCGTTCGGCTTCGCGGGTCAGAACGGCGGCATGCCGCGCCCGGCCGAAAGCCTCCCGGCGCAGCACGCCGTTCGGATCCGCCAGAGCCGTCGCCATCAGCCCGGTCAGGCGGTGGCGCCGGGCCCAGGCGATCCATTCCGGATTCCTCTCCGGCGCCGGCTCCGGCGCTTCGGCGGCCGGCAGCCCGTGGCTGGCGCGAAAGAGCTGGCGGGCAAGACGCAGAAAGAGATCCATGGCCGGATTCGACATGTCCGGGCCCTTGCCGTCAATGGCAAACCGCCGTGACGCAGCATGAACCCGGAGCTACAAAGAGGAGCTACAAAGAGGGCTACAAAGAGCAAAAAAGGGGTTGCGCGTCCGATCGGATATGATAGATTCCGCGGTGTTCCAACAGGGGCGAGCGTAGCTCAGTGGTAGAGCGCCACCTTGCCAAGGTGGCTGTCGTGGGTTCAAATCCCATCGCTCGCTCCATTTTCATGGACCGATGATTTCGATGCCGGGGCCGGAGGGGGTCTGGGCCGGATTGAAGTTCGCATTGTTCAGCTGGCTGCCCCGGAGAGAGAACGCGGCGCCGCCTTTCAAAATGACCACCATGCCGTCCTTTCCGAACGGCGGCATGTCTTCCAGTTCGATCGGGTGATCGCCCGTCTCCAGGGTTTCCGGGTTGTAATTGCGCGTGAACAGGAAGGGGGTGCCGTCGGGTGCATCCTCCAGTCCGAGCACCACGCGCCAGGCGTTATGGTCGGCGGTGAAGTCCTCCGGGCGGGACGAGTGGGCGGCCGGAAGTCCGCGCGCAGAGAAGAAATCGTAGGAGACGGCCATCCGTCCGGATTCCACCAGATCCCGGAAGTACTCCGTGGACGTGCGGTACCGGCCCTTGGCGGGGAAGGCGGTCCACGGGGGATCCTGTCCGGGATCCGTCAGCGGCACGGAGGTGGCGGATTTGTAGAGGTTGGCCCCGTTGGAAACGGTGGCCGTCATGGCGGCGTTGGAGAGCCCCTTGCTGAGGGCCGGGATCAGGATGGCGGCGACCATTCCCAGAAAAGCGACGAGGGCCAGGGGCAGCAGATAGCCCAGGGCGGCCGCGCCCAGCGCCCGGCCGAAGGTCGCCTGGGACCATACCTTCAGAAAAAACGCGGCTACCAGGATCCCGAAGAGGAATCCGAGGAAGCCGCCAACAGGAGCGATTCCGGGAAGCAGTCCCAGCCCGGCGCCCAGGATGAACGAGGCAATCCCGCTGAGCACCGCAATGCCCAGGGAGCGGCCGAAGGACCGGTCGCGGATGCCGGCGATCAGCGAGCCGAGCAGCAGAAACCCGGCGGTGATCAGCCACCAGACGAGGGTGATGGCGATGGCGGATACGATCAGCAGTTGGGGATTCATGAGCGTCTTTCCTGTTTCCTGAGTCAGGCCATTGGGGCGGCCGCGGCCGGGGAATCGGCCGACAGGCGCTATTCAGGATTTTCCACGCCATGGAAAAATTTGCGAGGTATTTTCCACGCCATGGAAAAAATACCTGTCCCGCTCTGCGGGATTTTCCACGCTGTGGAAAATCCGGAATTCCGGGCCGGGCGACGGTCGAGCCGCGAGTCCCCTCGGGGGGGGCAGGTGAGATTGGGCAGGTGAGATTGACGTTGTGGGGCGGCGGGGATCGGATTAGGATGAATGTTCGGAGGATCAAGCGATGCCGTGGATGCTGATACTGGTGCTGATGGCAGGGTCGCTTTGTTTTGCCGGGCTGGCGGTGCGGGCGCAGGCGCAGGGCGATCGGCGGCCGGAGTTCGGACAACGGGTTTTTCCGGATCCGGAGGACAAGAGTCAGCGTGCGGACTGGGAGCGTTACTCCATGTGCACGCGGATGGCATTGCCGCGGGGCTCGCCGGAATATCGTTGTCCGGTGTGCGGGGAGAAGACGGCCTATGCGGAACCGGAGCGCTGGCGGCTGGGACGGCTGGAGACGATGCAGCATCAGTTGGCTTCGTTCAAGGAACAGAACCGCAGCGGCTATGGATTCGAGCTGGATGCGCGCGCCTTTTGCCGGAACTGCACGCCGGAACCGGCGGGCGAGCCGGATGTGGTGTTGCGGGCCACGGCGCCGGACGGGCGTGAACAGGTCACGAGGGGGCTGTCGATGGAGGACATCCAGCTGCTGCGGCGGTTTGCGGGGAATCCGGAGATGGAGCCGACGCCCCGGCTGCGGGCGCTGCTGGGGCTGGCCCCGGAGGAGGAGTAGGCCATGCCGTGGGTGCTTGGATTGATTGTGCTTCTGGGCGGATTGCTGCTGGCGGTGCAGGCGGTGCGGGCGCAGGGAGGGGAGGGGGAGCCGGGGATCACCGTGGAGCGGGTGACCCGGGCCTCCAATGCGGAGATCGAGCGGATGCTGGGGCGGATCGAAGCGCGGCCCGCCCCGGAGCAGAAGATGGGGGCGATGTGCTACGACATGTGCATGCCGCCGCCGGTGACGGAGTATGTGTGCCCGGTTTGCGGCGAAAAGACGTTGTATCCGGTGCCGGAAAACCAGTGGTCAACGCCGCTGAACCGGCTGGAAGGTCTGCGCCGGCTGCAGGCCGAGGCCCAGGCGGAGGCTGGCAAGCGCGGGGCATCGGTGGAGCTGGACGAGCAGGCCTTTTGCCGGAAGTGCCGGCCCATGGCGGTTGACGAGCCTGCCTCGGTGCTGGTGGTGCGGTTGCCGGATGGGCGGGAGACCCGGACGGTCGTCTTCACGGAAGATGATCTGCGCGTGTTGCGGGATTTCTTTGCGGGCAGGGATGTGAAGGTGGGCTCGCAGGACGATGAAACGCCGCTGAAGCGGAGCCTGCCGCGCCTGCGCAGCCTGCTGGGAATGGCGGAATGAGCGGGGAGGCCTCGCGCCTCGCGCCGTCGTTTTTGCCGACGACGGCGGTGCTGGAGGTGACCGGGCGGTGCAACCACGACTGTCTCTTCTGTTCGTGTCCGTGGTACCGGGCCGGGGGGAGCTATGAGACGGGCCCGGAGCTGACGACGCGGGAATGGAAGGTCGTGCTCGACAAGCTCTGCGCCATGGGCGCGGTGAATGTCGCGTTTACCGGCGGCGAGGCGCTGCTGCGCGACGATCTGCGCGAGATGATGGAGCATGCGGCGGGGCTGCAGGCGGAGCACATCGAGACGAAAGGGGGCCGCCTGCTCTCCAGCCTCAAGCCGCCGCGGCTGTATCTGTTGACCAACGGCCGGCTGTTCACGCGCGAATGGATGGACTGGTGCCGGACCCGGGCCGTGCAGCCGAGCTTCAGTTTGCCGGGACTGACGGCGTTCCGGGAATTGACGGGATACGACGGGGCGGACCACGTGCTGCAATGTTTTTCGTGGGCGCGCGAGCTGGGCGTGTCGGTAGTGGCCAACATCACGGTGACGCGGCTGAACCTGCACGAGCTGGAGCGAACCATCGCGGCGGCGCTGGCGGCGGGGGCCCGGCAGGTGCTGCTGAACCGGTTCCTGCCCGGGGGCCGGGGGCTGGCCCATGCCGCGCGGCTGGAACTGGATGCCGACGGCGTGCGGGAGATGCTGAACGTGGCGGAGGATACGCTGGCGCGGGCGGGGGCGTTCGGCAACGTGGGGACGGAACTGCCGCGGTGCCTGGTGCCGGCGCGGGAATTCAAGCACCTTGAAGTCGGTTCGCGGTGTTCAGCCGCGCAAGGGTTTTTTGTGGTGGGTCCGGAGGGGCGCGTGCGCGTGTGCAACCATTCGGAGACGCAGTTGGCGCCGGTGTGGGACATCGATGAGATCAAGCACGACGACTACTGGAAGACATTTGCGTTCCGGCGCTATGCGCCGTCGTGCCGGGCGGGGTGCGCCAAGGGGGACGGGTGCGATGCAGGCTGCCGCGAGGCCATGCACATCGTGGCGGGGGACGTCTCGGCGCCGGACCGGCTGGCCGTGCCGGTCTGACGGGCGCAGGGGGGGATTTCAGGGGGATGACAGGGCGGCGAGTTCGCGCCGGATGGCGGCATAGAGATTCGCGGTCCAGGCCGGAACCGGCGGCATGTCGGCGGGCAATCCGCGCACGCGGAAATCGACGGGGCTCAGAATGACCCGGATCCGGTCGAGCCCGGTATCGGCGGCAAGGACAAACAGCTCTTCGGCGGCGGGATCGCCCATGGCGAGGCAGCCGATCGAACAGGTGTTGCCGTGGATCATGATGTCGCCGCCGAGGTCGGGGCGGCCCTCTTCGCGTCCGCGGTCCCGGTCGTGGGCATTGGGATAGTCCACGCGCAGGGAGAGGTGGTAGAGGCTGTTGGGGTTGAGGGATTCGATGCGGTAGAGGCCTTCGGGGACCTGGCGGTCGCCTTCCCGGAGCTTGGGGCCGAGCGTGCCGCTCATGCCGAGGATGGGCCAGGTTTGGAGGAGCCGCCAGCCTCCATCGGGGCCGGGCACCCAGGCTTCGAGGCGGCGTTCGAATTTGAAGGCTGCGAGGACGAGGCGGGACGGCGGATAGGGGGTGCCGATCCGGGCAAAGCATGGGGCGAGGCGTTCGCGGACGGACGGGCCGAATCGGGCGACGCGGTCGGCCACGGTTTTGCGGCCCCGGGCGCTTTGCAGGGCCGCCGCCACGGGCCGGCGCAACTGCGCCCGGAACACGAGGGCCGCAACGCAAAGTCCCAGCAGCAGGAGCAGGGCAAAGAGGCGAGGAGGGCTCATTTTCGAATGGCGATCCCTATGCCGGATGGCTGTATGGGAGTCTATTGCGGAATCTGTTCATGAGGGTGCCCGGGTCGGGAAATACACCGGGATTGCGGGATGGATCCTATCAAATCCGTTGTTCCGAGCCAGAGCGAATCAGGCGGCCGTCCGGAGGGCGTAAAAACGCCCGCCGGAACGGTCCGGCGGGCGGGGGGGCTTGTAACGGCCGGTTCGGCTAGTTCTTGCCGCGGCCCTTGATGCCGACGGTGCTGCTCTTGGCCTTTTCGTGGGGGCGCAGCTTGCGCACCGCGGCGCCGGCGCGCCACATCTCGGAGTGGCCCATCGCGGCGAGTTCGGCGTCGAGTTTCTTCTTGTAGTCGCGGGCGCCGCAGACCTTGATGACGCGCTTGGCTTCGGCCTGGCTCTTCACGGCCTTGTAGAGGTCCTTGAAGACGGGGGCGACGGCCTTCTTGAAGCGGGGCTTCCAGTCGAGCGCGCCGCGCTGGGCGGTGGCGGAGCAGTTGGAGTACATCCAGTCCATGCCGTTCTCGTCCACGAGGCGGATGAGGCTCTGGGTGAGTTCCTCGACGGTCTCGTTGAAGGCCTCGGAGGGGCTGTGGCCGTTCTTGCGCAGCACGTCGTACTGGGCTTCCATGATGCCGGCCAGGGCGCCCATCAGCACGCCGCGCTCGCCGACGAGGTCGGAGGTGACTTCGTGCTCGAACGTGGTGGGGAAGAGGTAGCCGGAGCCGACGGCGATGCCGACGGCGAGGGTGCGCTCGCGGGCGCGCTTGGTGGCGTCCTGGGCGACGGCAAAGCTGGAGTTGATTCCGACGCCGGCCAGGAAGTTGCGGCGCACGGAGGTGCCGGAGCCCTTGGGGGCGACCATGATGACGTCCACGTTCTTCGGCGCCTTCACGCCGGTCAGATTGCGATAGACCCAGCCGAAGCCGTGGGAGAAGTAGAGAGCCTTGCCCTTGGCCAGATAGGGCTCGACGCGGGGCCAGACGTGCTTGAGGGCGCCGTCGCTGACGAGCATCATCAGGATGGTGCCTTTTTCGCAGGCTTCTTCGATGTCGAAGAGGCTTTCGCCGGGCTTGAAGCCGTCCTTGACGGCGCGTTTCCAGTCGCCCTGGAAGCGGGGATCCTGGCCGACGATGACCCGGATGCCGTTGTCGCGCATGTTGAGGGACTGGGCGGGGCCCTGGACGCCGTAGCCGATGACGGCGACGGTTTCGTTCTTCAGGACCTTCTGGGCCTTCTTCAGGGGAAATTCCTTGCGGGTGACGATGTTTTCCTTCACGCCGCCAAAATCAATCATGGGCATAGTCGTTCTCCTTGTCTGGTTTGACGGGGGGAGCATAGGAGGCGGCGAGCGCCGGCGCAAGCGTTTTTGAGAGTTTTTGAAGGTTTTGAAAGGGGGCGATTGACCGGAGGTTGTCGGCGGGATCCAGACCGTGTCCCGGATTGCGGCGCCGGCCCGCGCCGCAAGGGCGCGGGAGCCGCGAGGAAACGGCAAGGCCGGGCCGGGAGAGCCGGACTCAGCGGACGGGGCAGGCGCCGCCGGCGCATTCGCTGCCCATGTCCACCTCGTCCTCGGACTGGGCGGAGACCTGGTCGAGATCAATGGGCTTCAGCTGGGCGACGTAGGCGTCGAACACGGCCTTGGAAACCGGCTGCTGGGGCAGGTAGGGGAAGCCCAGGTCTTCGGCGGTTTTGAGCGGATCGGCGCGGAGCA